>NZ_JABFCQ010000001.1:0-1056137 GCF_013087625.1 Rhizobium changzhiense | reverse complement strand
CCGCCTACACACTGGGAGCCAATGTCGAGAACCTCACCTATATCGGAACGGCAGCCTTTGTCGGGACAGGCAATAGCCTTGCCAACACGATCACTGGTAGTGTCGGCAACGACACGCTGAATGGTGCGGCTGGCGCTGACATACTGATAGGCGGAGCGGGCAGCGACACCTATATCGTCGATGATCTGGCCGACGTGGTCACCGAAGGGCTGAATGAAGGAACCGATCTGATCAGGACGGTGCTTTCTTCCTATGCCTTGACCAATATTGCCAATGTCGAAAACCTGGCTTTCATCGGCACCGGCGATTTTATCGGCACCGGCAATGCGCTCGCCAACACGATCATCGGCGGCGCCGGCAATGATCTGCTGGACGGTGGCGCCGGCAATGACACGCTGGTCGGCGGAGCGGGCAACGACATCTATGTGGTCGACAGTGCGAGCGACATCGTCACCGAGTTGGCCAGTGCCGGCACCGACGAAATCCGCACGTCGCTTGCGACCTACTCGATCGCTGCACTGATCAATGTCGAGAACCTGAGCTACACGGGATCTGCCAACTTCACCGGCACCGGCAATGCGCTCGCCAACACGATCACCGGCGGCGCCGGCAATGACACGCTGAATGGCGGGGCAGGCGCCGATAGCTTGATCGGCGGTGCGGGCGACGACACCTATATCGTCGACAATGCGAGCGACAACGTCGCCGAGAACGCCGTCGCGGGAACCGACATGGTTCGCACGACCCTGGCAAGCTATACGCTTGGCGCCAATGTCGAGAACCTCACCTATATCGGAACGGCAGCCTTTGCCGGCACCGGGAACGATCTCGACAATGTCCTGACCGGTGGGGCAGCTGCGGATAATCTCAGCGGTGGCGTCGGCAACGACACATTGCTCGGTGGTGCTGGTTCCGACATGATGTCAGGCGGGACGGGTGATGACATTTATGTCGTCGATATTGCGACCGACCTTGTGATCGAGAATACGAACGAGGGTACAGATACGGTCCAGACGGCGCTTGCCAGCTATACGATTGGCAACAATGTCGAGAACCTCACCTACACGGGATCGGCAAACTTCACCGGCACCGGCAACGTTCTCGCCAACACGATCACCGGCGCCGCCGGCAATGATGTGCTGGATGGTGGCGCCGGCAATGACACGCTGATCGGTGGCGCTGGCAACGACATCTACGTGATCGACAATGCGAGTGACGTTGTCGCCGAGAACGTCGGCGCGGGAACCGACACCGTGCGGACGACACTGGCGAGCTATACGCTTGGCAGTGATGTCGAGAACCTCACCTATATCGGAACGACGAACTTTGCCGGAACAGGGAACTCGCTGGACAACCTAATCGTCGGCGGTAGCGGGACCGACACCCTTGCCGGTGGCGCCGGCAACGACATCCTCGTTGGTGGCGACGCGGCAGACTTGTTCGTTTATTTGTCGAACTGGGGCCACGACACGATCATAGACTTCACTGCAACCGGCACTGCGCACGACACGATCAGAATCGACCAAAGCATTTTCGCCGACTGGGAATCGCTTTTCGCTGCATCCAGTCAGTATGGCAACGATACAATCGTCACGGCCGATCTCGACAACACCATAGTCTTGAGGAACGTAGCCTTGACGAGCCTAGACTCGGGGGATTTCCTTTTTGCGTGAACCCAATCGAACCTCATGGTAACCCCGGGGGGAGATCGGGCATACTGCGGCGGAGAGGATGACAGCGATTGCGGAAGGGTTCGGGGGAGGGTGGCGATGTGGCCGGCCATTGGCGGCGGCGTGGACCTAAGCTGATAGGTCCTGCGATCGATTGCGCATCAGGAACTGGCCTAACCGGTTCACAATCTTAAAGGCCCAGAACATCGATGCTGAGACCTTGATGCCATGGTCGGCAAGGGCGCTCAGCACCTCCTTGTTCTGACGCGATATATTTTGAACGTTCTTGTTCGTGGCGCCCCCTAAGCGCATTCTGACCAGGACTCGCGGGATATAGATTGTTCTAATCCGCGCGACTTCCAAAAATCGCATCATGAGCTCGACGTCGGCTGCAAGCCGATAACGCAGATCAAACCGCCCGAACTGATCATAAATGCTCCGGCGAACATAGAATGTCGGATGTGGTGGACACCAGCCACGGGCGAAAGAACCGGATTTGAACGCACGCGATTTCCAGTAGCGGATCTTGCGATCGGTATGCCGGTTGGAAACATAGACGAGATCGCCGTAACAGCCGTCATATGCTTCATCTTCCAGCGCAGCCGCCACAGTTCCGAGGGAGTCGCTGCTCTCAAAAATATCGTCCGCATTCAGGAATCCGACAATATCGCCGGTCGCTAGACCAATCCCTTTGTTCATCGCCTCATAGATACCTCCATCCGGTCCCGAAAGCACACGGCGGTTCTCCGCCGGCGCCGAAGCGATGATGGCGAGCGTAGAATCTTTTGAGCCGCCGTCGACGATGATGTGCTCGAAATTGCGGTAGATTTGAGTGTCGATGGATCGCAAGGTGTCAGCGATGGTCTGCTCGACATTCCAGCAAACGGTGATGAGGCTTATCCGGGGAGGGCTTGGATCGGCAGTGTCTGCAGCCATTTTGACGGGTGTCTTGCTCACATTCTAAGGGGCGAAATCTGGCCAACCCGTAGCAGACGGAAAGGCGGCACCGCAATCTAGTACTGCAAGTTTTCCTCGATCGAGACCGGATGATTCGCTGTTGAGCTGTTCGTCCTCTCGCTAAGTGCATTGCATGCCGATCGATCTATCTGTAGTGAGCACTGTCAAATAGCGATCGTCATCACGACAACCGCGCGAATGCGCGTGGATTGACCAGTTGCAGGAGGTCTCTTGTCTTCGAAGAAAAAGCTGCGCAAGGGCATATTGCTCGCCGGTGGCTCCGGCACTCGGCTGCATCCCGCGACCCTCGCCATTTCGAAGCAGCTTCTTCCGGTTTTTGACAAACCGATGATCTATTATCCCCTGTCGACGCTCATGCTGGCGGGAATTCGGGATATCCTGATTATCTCGACGCCGCAGGACACACCGCGTTTTGAACAACTGCTGGGTGATGGCGCGCAGTGGGGATTGAATTTCCAATATGCTGTACAGGCCGCGCCAGAGGGCATTCCTCAAGCATTCTCGATCGGAAGAGACTTCATCGGGCGAGAGGCAACCGCGCTGGTGCTCGGAGACAATATCTTTTACGGCAATCTCCTGACGCATGACTTGTCCGCGGCCTCGGAACGGTCGGACGAAGCAACCATTTTCGCGTATAAGGTCCATGACCCCGAGCGGTATGGGGTGGTGGAATTTGACAGTCAAGGTAAGGTGCTCAGCCTGGAGGAAAAGCCGTCCTCGCCCCGCTCCACTTACGCGGTGACCGGGCTGTATTTCTACAATAACGATGTGGTTGATATTGCGGCCGGCTTAAAACCCTCCCCTCGCGGGGAGACCGAAATTACCGATATCAATCGGCATTATTTATCGGCGGGCAAGTTGAACGTCGCTGTTCTTGGCAGAGGGCATGCCTGGCTCGACACAGGCACGCACGATTCACTCCTTGAAGCCAGTCAGTTCATTGCCACCATTGAGCGGCGCCAGGGGCTGAAGATTGCCTGCCCCGAAGAAATTGCCTTTCATTTGGAATACATAGATGCCGAGCAGTTGCTAAGGCTGGCAGCTCCACTTGAAAAGAGCTCTTACGGTCGATACCTCATCAGCTTGGTGAGGGAACCAACTCCGCATTTCCCAACTGGCTGACCCGGCAAAACTGGAAACCAATCTTGTCTGCTTTTACCCTGCTTACGTTAAAGACGATGTCCGACGCACGAGGCGCGTTGACCGTCATGGACGGAATACTGCCATTTCCGGTCGTCAGGAGCTTCTGGATCTATGGTGCCGACGGATATAAACGCGGCGGCCATCGTCATCACAAGACTCGGCAGGCATTGGTGGCGATTTCGGGAAGCGTGGTGGTTTTGATGGACGATGGAAAAGCCAGGGAAGAGATCACCTTGTCGTCACCGGACCAGTGCCTGCTGGTGGAGCCAAGGGACTGGCATGAAATGACCTTCGGTCCCGGTTCTATTCTGCTCGTTTTTGCCTCTCACGGATATGATAAGGACGACTACATCGACACCCCCTATGAACGGCTCTGAGATGATTGAGTATGAAAGTCTTGCGCAAGCCAACCGCGCGCTGATGGAAGAGTTGGAGGCGGTTGCATCCCGTGTCATTCGTTCCGGGTGGTATGTGCTTGGGAATGAGGTCTCCTCATTCGAAGCTGAATTTGCCGAATTTGCGCAAAGCAAACATTGCATCAGCGTCGCCAACGGCCTGGATGCGCTGATCCTGTCGATCGAAGCGCTCGACCTGCCGAAAGGCAGTGAGATTATGGTGGCCTCCAATACCTATATAGCCACGATCCTGGCAATTCTCCGCGCAGGCCACACGCCCGTTCTGGTGGAGCCTGAGCGCGAAACCTTCAATATAGATCCGGAGCGCCTTGCTGCCGCCCTCACACGCAAGACGCAGGCAATCTGCGTGACGCATCTTTTCGGCAAAGCCTGCCGGATGACAGAGATCGCCGCGTTTGCGAGCGCGCATGGTCTCAAGGTGATTGAGGATTGCGCGCAGTCCCATGGCGCGCGTTATGATGGGAAGCTGACCGGCACCTTTGGGATCGCCGGCTGCTTCAGCTTCTATCCGACCAAGAATCTTGGAGCCCTGGGAGATGCGGGCGCGATCGTCACGGACGATGACGAGTTTGCCGATCGCCTCAGACACATGCGCAACTACGGCTCGAAGAAGAAATATGAGAACGTCTATATCGGTGTGAATTCCAGGCTTGATGAGATCCAGGCGGCATTCCTGCGGGTGAAACTCAGTCACCTCGATCAGGTGACGGAGCATAAGCGGGCACTGGCCGATATTTATTTTGCCAATCTGCCCAAATGGCTTGCGCAGCCGCTTCGTCGACCTGCCGAGTATGACGTGTTTCATATCTTCGGGATCCGTCATCCGGCCCGTGACGAATTGCGTCAGTGGCTGCTCGATAACGGCGTCAAGACCGAGATACATTATCCCATCGCGCCGCATAGGCAGAAGGCGATGCGAGGCATTCTTTCCGGCGATTATCCCATTGCCGATGAGCTGCACGCCACCGAGCTGAGCCTGCCGATTTCGGCCGGGCATAGCAAGGATGAGATCGAGCGGGTCTGCAGTCTTCTTGCGGCGCTCCCGGAAAAGCTGAAGTTAGCGGCATGACAGAGCACCTGAAAGGATCGGCCTCGGCGCGTAAGGATGACGATTGGGATATCGTCATCAAGCCTTCGAAGGGCAATACGCCGAATCTCGGCCTTGTTTGGCAATATCGCGATCTCGTCTGGATGTTCTTCAAGCGGGATTTCACCACATTCTACAAACAGACCATTCTGGGGCCCGTCTGGTACATCATCCAGCCGTCGCTGACGGCCATGACCTATTATGTCGTCTTCGGGAAAATCGCCAATCTTTCCACGGATGGCCTTCCGCCCTTCCTGTTTTACATGTCGGGCACGATCATCTGGAGCTACTTTTCTGTCTGTTTGACCAACAACTCTGACGTCTTCTCGAAGAATGCCAATCTGTTCGGAAAGGTCTACTTTCCCAGACTTGTGGTGCCGCTATCCGTTGCGATGAGCGGCCTGGTGGCCTTCGCGATCCAGTTCCTGCTCTTGCTGACGGTTTCAATCGGCATGAAAATTGCCAATCCCGACCTGGCCCTGAGCTATTGGTTCCTATTTCTGACGCCGCTGGTGCTGCTCTACATTGCAGTGCTCGGCATTGGGGCTGGGCTTGTCGTTACCGCTCTGACGGTCCGCTTCCGGGATCTCGTCTACGCCGTCGGGTTCATGTCGCAACTGTGGATGTATGGCACGCCGATCGTATATCCATTTAGCCAGATCCCGGAACGATATCATTGGTTCTATTACATCAATCCAATGACGACGCCGGTTGAAACCTTCCGCTGGGCGTTGTTCGACGCTCCCGCCTTGCCTATCGGTCTTTATCTCGCCAATCTGGCGGTGACTGTCGCGATCACCTTATGCGGGCTGGCACTTTTTTCGCGAGCCGAAGCCAACGCGATGGATACCGTCTGATGAACGATATCGTTATTCGAGCGGAGCACGTCAGCAAGCTATATCGTCTTGGCGTGATCAATCACGGCACCCTCTATCGCGATCTTCAGAGCTGGTGGGCCAAGTGGCGCAACCTTCCGGATCCGAATGTTTCTGTATCCGACTATGCCTCCGACAAGAGAAAGCAGTCGCGATTGAAGGGCGACATCTTTCATGCGCTTGATAATGTCTCTTTCGAGGTCGGGCACGGCGAGATCGTGGGAATTATCGGCAGGAACGGCGCCGGAAAATCTACGCTGCTGAAAGTAATGTCACGTATCACCATGCCCAATTCGGGTTTCATCGGTATACGGGGCAGAATTGCCAGCTTGCTTGAGGTCGGCACCGGATTTCATCCAGAGCTCACCGGTCGCGAGAACGTATATCTCAACGGAGCCATCCTTGGCATGAGCCGCGCCGAGGTCAGATCTAAATTCGATGAGATCGTCGAATTTGCCGAAATCGGCGAATTTATCGACACGCCTGTGAAGCGATATTCATCTGGGATGTATGTGCGTCTGGCTTTCTCCGTCGCAGCGCATCTTGAGCCGGAGATTCTTCTGGTTGACGAAGTGCTGGCCGTCGGAGACGTCAACTTCCAGAACAAGTGCATGGGGCGCATGCAGGAGGTCACGAAGGCTGGTCGAACGATTCTCTTCGTCAGCCACAATATGACAGCGATCAGCAGCATCTGCCCGAAATCGATTCTAATGGCCGATGGAAAGGTCGCCGCGATGGGCAATACCGGAGATGTGATAAAGGCCTATCTCGATCGTCCTGAATTCGGTGGCACGGCAAGCTACTCGATCAATCCCGAGGACGTCGACGGAAAGGCGATCATCTGCCGTGTCGCGGTATTGAACGACAAGGATGAAGTTTCGGGAACACTGGAGCTTTCGAAGGGATTCTCGGTCGAGGTCGAATACGAATTGAGGGAGCCTCTTTCCGGCCTATCGGTCGGGTTGCAGATCAAGATGGAGGACGGCTACACCACGCTCGTCAGCCTATCCGATCCCGAACTCGACGTTGGTCGCTTGGAGACCCGGCCAGCCGGCTACTATCGAGCTCGCGTCAAATTTCCGGGATATCTCCTCAACACGGGCACCTTCTACCTGCGGCTCGGTATATCGAGCCGGTTCTCGATCTATTCGGTCGCCGAGGGCATCCGGTTTGACGTGGAGGACAATGTCGGAATTATCCAGATGCTGGGCCAGCAACGGAAGCCGTCGATTTCGGCGATCCAATTGCCTTGGGAGGTGGAGAAGCTCTTCCTGCGCGATTCTGAGGGTGTTTTGAAATGAAGAAAGCGCTTGTCACCGGGGCGGATGGGTTTATCGGCTCTCATCTTGTCGAGACGCTGGTCAGGTCGGGTATCGAAGTTCGCGCCCTCTGCCAGTATAATTCTTTTTCCAGCTGGGGCTGGCTTGACCAGTCTGAATACCGCGGCAAATTTGAGGTAGTCCTCGGCGACGTCCGCGATCCAGCTCAGATGCGCGCCGTTGCCAAAGACGTGGATACGATATTTCACCTGGCTGCGCTTATCGCCATTCCCTATTCCTATCAGGCGCCGTCAAGTTACGTTGACACCAATATGCATGGCACATTGAATGTGCTTCAGGGCGCTCTCGATGCCGGCGTCGGCCGTGTCATCCAGACCTCGACGAGCGAAGTCTACGGCACGGCTCGTTTTGTGCCGATCAGTGAAAGCCATCCGCTGCAGGCGCAGTCGCCCTATTCGGCTTCCAAAATCGGTGCCGATGCGATCGCCTACAGCTATCATTCGAGCTTCGATCTGCCGGTGACGATTGCCCGGCCCTTCAACACTTTCGGTCCCAGACAATCTGCAAGAGCGGTTATTCCGACCGTGATTTCGCAGCTTCTGAGCGGACGGACGACGCTGAAACTTGGTGCGCTGTCACCCACGCGGGATTTCAATTTCGTCCAGGATACATGCGATGGCTTTCTGGCGCTCGCAGCCTGCGACGAAGCCATCGGCCAGACGGTCAATATTGGCTCGGGCAGCGAGATATCGATCGGCGATACCGTTCGGCTGATCGCCGACATCGTCGGCGTCAGCGTGGAGATCGAATGCGATGAACAGCGTTTGCGTCCGGCAAATAGCGAAGTGGAACGTTTGTGCTGCGACAACAGCCTGATCAAGTCTCTGACAGGATTTTCGCCGCGTTACAGCTTGGAAGATGGTCTGAAAGCGACTGTCGACTGGCTGCGTCAGCCGCAGAATCTGGCGAGATACAAGGCGGATATCTTCAATGTCTAGGCGCGCAGTCATTCTGGCGGGCGGAATGGGAACGCGGTTGCGGCCCTATACTGTCGTGCTTCCCAAGCCACTGATGCCGATCGGCGACTATCCTATTCTTGAGGTGATCATTCGTCAGCTGATATCAGGCGGATTTCAGCATATAACACTTGCCGTCAACCACCAGGCCGAGCTGATCAAGGCTTTTTTCCAGGATGGCGACAAATGGGGCGTACGCATCGACTATTCGCTCGAGGACGAGCCTCTTGGCACCATGGGGCCGTTGCGGCTGATAAAGGATCTGCCGGAGAATTTCCTGGTGATGAACGGCGACATCCTGACGGATCTGAACTATGCCGATTTTCATGATGCTCATGTCCGCGACGGGAATATATTCACGATCTCGTCCAAGACGCGTCAGCATCGCATAGACTATGGCGTTCTAGACACCAGCGAGGCCGGGCTGCTGACCGGTTTTCGAGAGAAACCGACGGCCGAATACAAAGTCAGCATGGGCGTCTACATGGTGTCTTCGAGGGCCGTGGAGCACATACCACAAGGTGGCGCCTATGGCTTCGATCAGTTGATGCTTGATCTTCTTGCGGCCGGCAAGCCGGCCACGGTTCGAGATTTTGCAGGCTATTGGCTCGATATCGGACGGCCTGACGATTATGCCTTGGCGATCGAGCAGTTTGAATCCATGCAGTCCAGGTTCTTGAATGGTTGATGCCATCGTCACCGGTGCTGGCGGTTTTCTCGGGAGCCGTCTTGTCAGACGGCTCAAGGAGGCCGGTTTTGACGTGCTTGCGCTTGACCGAACACATGGAGATATAAGCGAAGAGCAGCTTTGGCAGGGGCTTCCCGCCGCGCGCACGCTGTTTCACCTTGCCGGCAGAACATTCGTTCCGGATAGCTGGACACAAGGCCCGAGCTTCACGGCCGCCAACGTCCTCGGAACGCAACATGCTTTGAACTGGTGCAAGCGACACAAGGCCAAACTCGTGTTCGCAAGCGCTTATGTTTACGGGGTGCCCGAGCGGCTGCCGATCCATGAAAGCGATCCGGTCAGGCCGAACAACCCCTACGCTCTTTCCAAACATCTTGCCGAACAGCTTTGTGAGTTCGCCGCCGCGCACGAGCAGATACCGGTGGTGGTATTGCGCCTGTTCAATATATACGGCTCAGGGCAGCGCCCCGAATTTCTGATACCGACGCTTCTGAACCAGATACGGACGAAGCAGGAAATACAGGTCCTGGATCTCAGTCCCCGGCGTGACTATATCTTCGTTGAAGATGTCCTGAGCGCCTTTGCCAAGGCCATGGACGTCGCGGAAGGCTACCATTGCATCAATATCGGCTCCGGAATGTCGTATTCGGTGCAGGAAATAATCGACATCTTGCAAGAAGCTGCCGGCACTGCTCTACCTGTAGTGTCATCTTGCGCAGTTCGGCGGAATGAAATACCTGACGTGCGGGCCGATATCACGCGGGCTCGCACCGTTCTCGGATGGCGGCCGGAATGGGATCTGCCGGCCGGGATGCGCGCGATGATGAAGGAGTCGTAAATTGAACGAGCGTTACGTTCCGATCAACAAGGGCAACTACTCGATGGATACGGCCGAGCGCGAAGCCGCGTTCGACAAATTCCGGGGCGAAGGGTGGGAAGCAGAATACGCGGATTACCGTCGCAAATGGTCCGAATATGCCCTGAACCAGCAGGTTTCGGACTATCCGCTGCTGGTCGATCTCGAGCTGGCATCGATCTGCAATCTGCGCTGCCCGATGTGCTATACGATTAGCGACGAGTTCAAGAAAAGTGTGAACACGACGCGGATGGACTGGGATCTCTACTGCCGCATCATCGATGAGATCGGGGGCAAGGTTCCTGCGATCCGTCTGTCGCTGCGGGGCGAGGCCACGCTGCACAAGCGCTTCGCCGACTGTGTGCGCTATGCCAAGGATCATGGGATCAAGGAAGTCTCGACCCTCACGCACGGCTTCAAGCTCAACAGAGACTATTTCGCTCAGCTTGTCGATGCCGGCATCGACTGGATCACCGTTTCGATCGACGGTACCGGTGAGACCTACGAAAAGATACGCAAGCCGATCAAGTTCGAGGCGCTACTCGACAAGATCAAGGACATCAAGAAGTACAAAGACGAGCGCGGGCTCCACCGTCCGGTCATTAAGGTGCAGGGCATCTGGCCGGCAATCAGGGAAAATCCGGATCTTTACTATGAAACCTTTGCACCCCACGTGGATCTTGTCGCCTTCAACCCGCTGATCGACTATCTCGGAAACGATTCTGACGTTCAATATCTGGATAACTTCACCTGCCCACAGCAATACCAGCGCCTCGTTATCGGCGCCGACGGGCTTGTGATGAAGTGCTCGAACGACGAGGAAAATCGCGAAGTCATTGGTGACGCGACGACGGAGACGGTACACCAGATTTGGCACGGCGAAAAAATGAATGCAGTCCGCGCCTTGCACAAGGAACCGCAGGGCTTCTTGAAAAGCGAAGTATGCCGCCGATGCTATCTGCCTCGCCTGACGGATGATGAGCCGACCGAAATCTGCGGCCGGAAAGTGATTGTCCGAAATTACGTGGATCGGGCTCAGGAAATCGGAAAATAGGAAAGCAGCCGGAGTTGCATGCCGGTCGTGTGCGGGATGACATCGCTGTGCTACCGCTATTGGAACGCCGGCTGTATAGTGAATTGCAGGAGTAGCAGATGTTCCGGAACTACCGACCCGACCGGTGTTATATTATCGCCGAAATCGGCGGGAATTTTACGACTTTTGATCAGGCAAGACGGTTGATCGACGA
Source organism: Rhizobium changzhiense (assembly GCF_013087625.1). NCBI lineage: Bacteria > Pseudomonadati > Pseudomonadota > Alphaproteobacteria > Hyphomicrobiales > Rhizobiaceae > Rhizobium > Rhizobium changzhiense. The sequence continues at coordinate 1,044,881 of NZ_JABFCQ010000001.1, read as the reverse complement.
GGCAAAGTCATCCGGCGTGGACGCTGTCAAGCTCCAGACTTATCGCGCAGAGACCCTGTCGAGCCGCAACGCCATGTTCGATATGGAAAACACCGGCGTTACCTCGCAATTCGAGCTTTTCCGTAAATATGAAATCGGTCACGAGCTTCACGAAGCGGTTTTCCGCTATGCCGAGGAGCATGGGCTGGACTGGTTTTCGTCGCCCTCACACGAGACGGACGTGGATCTGTTGGAGCAGTGTGGGGTTGGCGCCCACAAGGTGGGCTCGGACGATGCGGTCAACATTCCCTTCCTCCGCTATCTGGCAAAAACGGGCAAGCCGATAATCCTGTCGACGGGGATGTCGACGCTCGACGAAGTTCGGGAATCCGTTGCCGCAATCAAGGAGGCAGGCAATCAGAAGCTCATTCTGCTGCACGCCATCACGAGCTATCCGACGCATCCGGAAAATGTGAACCTGCGTGCCATGCAAACGATGATGGAGGCGTTTCCGGATCTCGACGTTGGCTATTCCGACCATACGTTGACGCCGGTCGCCAGCCTTTGTGCCGCCGCGATGGGTGCACGGGTTATAGAGCGGCATTTCACCTACGATAAAGCCGCCGACGGTCCCGACCACATGCTCTCGGCCGATCCAGCAGAAATGAAATGGCTTGTGGATGCGATACGTGCGTTCGAAGTCATGAAAGGCAGTGGTCGCAAGGAACCGGCAGCCAGTGAGGCGACGACAAGATTGAACAACCGCAAGAGCATTGTCGTCAATCGACCGCTCAAAGCCGGCCATGTCATCTCCGCCGGCGATATCTCGGTCAAACGACCTGGGACAGGAGTCGAACCTAAGCATCTCGAAACTCTTGCGGGACGACGCCTCGTAAAGGATCTTGATGCGGACGCCGTTCTTCAGTGGAGCGATCTGGCGTGACGCTTGGAATCATTATCCAGGCGCGGATGGGATCGACCCGATTGCCGGGAAAGGTGCTTCGTGACATTTCCGGCAAGCCGCTTCTCGGACATGTCCTGGGTAGGCTTCAGATGTTGAAGCGGCCTGCCAGGATTGTCGTTGCGACCTCATCGGCCAGCGGGAACGATATGATCGAAGCCTGGTGCCTTGAGCACGGCGTCAGCTGCTTTCGTGGCGATGAAACCGATGTTCTCGATCGTTATTTTCAATGCGCAAAATCGCTCGGAATGTCCGACATTGTTCGATTGACCGCAGATAATCCTTTCACTGACATCGAGGAGCTCGAGAGGCTGATCAATCTGCACTATAAGCAGGGGTTCGACTATACGCATGCGTTCGGCCAGTTGCCGATTGGCGTTGGCGCCGAGATATTTACGTTCGAAGCCTTGGCGCGCAGTCATCGCGAGGGAAAGCTGCCGCACCATCGCGAGCACGTGAATGAATACTTCACCGATCGGCCGGAACTGTTCAAGATCGGCCAGCTTGAGGTGCCGCCGGCCAAAATATCCCCCGACCTGCGCCTGACGGTAGATACTGAAGAAGACTGGAGACGCGCTTGTGCTCTGGCAGCGCGCGGGGATGGGAATTGGCTCGGGACAGAAGAAGCGATCAGACTATGTTCGTCTTCTGCATAGAAAGTTCGCATGCGCGCGGCATGGGACATCTGTTTCGGTCGTTGACGCTTGCTTTCGAACTGCGTTCACGCGGTCATCCGGTCCTATTTCTAGCGAACGATCATCCGAATTCGTTGAGGATCATCCGGGAGCGCGGCTTTGACGTGGCGCTTTATGATCTCGCCTCCGTGACCGGATGGGAGAATGGCTTTATCGAACCCGATGCATCGTCCTCGGTCTGGATCAATGACCGCCTGAATACGCAGCGATCCCACAGTGAAGCGATCAAGCGTTTGGGCGCCAAGCTTGTTACCTTTGATGATCGTGGTGATGGCGCGGAACTTGCCGATATCAATATCTGCGCTCTCCTGTTCGAAAAGACTGAGGGTCTCAAGGGCAAGGATGTTCGGCTGGGGGTGGAGTACATGATACTCAATCCTGAAATCGCGGCGTTTCGCAGGCTTCGGGAAAGCCTCGCGTCGATCCTTGTCACGCTCGGCGGCGCCGATACCTACGGCGTGACTGTCCGCGTCGCCAAGTGGCTGAGCAACAAGCCTTTTCCTGTCACCATCGTCACAGGCCCGAGCTTTCAACACATGGCGGAGCTTGAAGAGGTCGTAGCGACCGCGGCACCCGATCGGTTCAAACTGCTCAACCAGGTGCCGTCGCTGGCGGCAGAGATGCATGGCCACGATCTGGCGATTACCGGCGGCGGTGTTACCCCATTCGAAGCCTGTGCGGCTGGCTTGCCGTGTGTGGTGATCGCCAACGAACCTTTCGAAATCCCCGTCGGGCGTGCACTCGAGGGGTTAGGAGCGGCCTTCTTTGCCGGGCATCACTCGGCGTTTGATCTCGGCATCCTGGAAAAGCCGATCCCCATCAGGACCATGAGCGAGACTGCCATGACCAAGGTGGATCTTGGCGGGGTCGGCCGCGTTGCCGATTTGCTGGAAAGACTGGCTGCATGACCATCACAGCGGTTATTCACCAGCCGGATTTCGCTTCATATCTCGGCTTTTTTCAGCGTTTTTTGAATGCCAATCTCTATATCGTCCTGGATCACGTTCAGTTTGTCCATGGGACGAGCAAGAGCTGGACGCATCGTGATAAAATAAAGACGGCACAGGGCGATCGGTGGCTCACCGTCGGAATTAGAAAACCAAGGCTCGGCACACCGATCAACGAGGTTGAACTGGCGCCCGGCACCGGCTGGATAGACCAAAACCTTTCCCTGCTTCGCGAAAACTATCGCAAGTCCGCCGGTTGGGACGAAGTCTTTCCCCGCATCGAAGCCCTCTACGGCAAGCGGTTCGATCTGCTTGCCGATTTTAATATGCATTTCTTGGAGGGCATCCTGGATATGCTTGAAATCACGATGCCGACGGTGCGATCGAGTACTTTAAGTCCGGAAGGGCATAGGAATGAGCTGCTTGTCGAACTGCTGCGCAAAGTGGGAGCAACACGTTATCTCTCGGGCCTGGGCGCGCGCGACTATATGCGGCCGGAAGTATTCCAGGCAGCCGGAATCGAAATCGAATGGCAGCATTTCGTCCATCCGGTTTATCCACAGCCATTTGGCGCATTTATGCCCTATCTCAGCATTCTCGACACACTGCTGAATTGTGGTATTGCAGGCACGCGTGACCTGCTCTGGAGTTGCAAATGAATATTCTCGCGATCGGTGCCCATTTTGACGACGTGGAACTGGGCTGTGGCGGTGCACTGGCACGCCATGCTGCAAACGGCGACACGGTGTATGTCTATGTCGCGACCGTATCGGGCTTTTCAAACCAGTATGATCAGTCCGTGCGCAGCAGCCAGGTCGCCAGAGCGGAAGCGGATGCTGCGATGGAAATTCTCGGCGTCCAGAAAATGTTCTGCGGCGAGTTCAAAACGCTCCAGATCGAATTCGTCGATCCGCTGAATATCGAGATCCTCAAGCTCGTGCAGGATCTGAAGATCGATATGGTTTACACCCACTGGGTCGGAGACATCCACCATGACCATCTGGCCTTGTCGCGGGCGTCACTGCACAGCTGCCGCCATGTGCCGCGCCTCCTGATGTACCGCAGCAACTGGTACCATTCGACGGTGGATTTCAGGGGGAATTTCTACGTCGACATCACCTCCCATTGGGACCAGAAGGAAAAGGCGATCCTTGCCCATGAATCCGAGATGGAGCGCACAGGGCGGAAATGGGTGAGCTTCTTCCGCAATGAAGCGGAGAACGCCGGCCAGCGGATCGGTGTAAAATACGCGGAGGTTTTTGAGGTCGTAAAGTGGCTGCAGCTTTGAGAAAAATTTTGACCTTTGGCTCCATGCTGCTCCCCTATGGTGTGCATGAGTTGAGGCGCAGGCTAAGTACTCGCCACAAATTCTCTGCTGATGTCGCGAGATCACTGGCAGAAAATAGACAGCTTGCTGGTCAGCACGAGGGCGGCCGCTGTTTTATTTTAGGAAACGGCCCGAGCGTCAAGGGCTTGGATCTGTCGCGACTTCAAGGCGAAACCGTTATAACCGTTTCCAACGGCTATTTGCACTCCGAATTTGGTAAGTTCCAGTCACGTTATCATTGTGTCCCGCAGATTACCTACCTAACGATGACATCGGAGGACGTGATCCGCTGGTTTGACGAGATGCATTCGCACCTGGGCGCCGCAGAACTGTTTCTCAGTTCTACTGAAGCGGAACTGGTTCGAAAACACAATTTGTTTTCAGGGCGAACGGTTCGGTATCTTGTGCTCGGTGAAAGCTTCGACGAAAGAACGTCAGAGGAAGTCGTCGATATCTCTCGACCGGTCCCTCGTGTAGAGTCGGTGCCTGTGATGGCCTTGATGATAGCGATGTATCTCGGCTTCAAAGAGATCATCCTGCTTGGCGTCGACCACGATCGGTTCCTGTCATCAACCTACCAATATGCGTTCGACCTCAAGGTGCAAAAGGGAAAAGATTTCACCGTAAATGCGGACGGCACCTTGACAAGGGGCCGTCACGACGAGTTTCAGCAGCTGGCGCGGCTGTGGCGACAATATCGAGCCATTGCGAATATCGCGAGAGCGAATGATATCCGCATCTTCAATTCCACACCCGGTGGGGCGCTGGACGAATTTGAGCGACGGCCGTTCGAAGCCTGGTTCGAGAAATGAGGCACATTGGTTTTTCGCTCCCGGGCCTTCACTGTTTGCTGGAGGTGTCGCGGGATTCGCCGCTGGCCCGTGAACAGCACATCTGGAGCGAGTTTCGGCGTCATAACGTCTTTTTTGACGGGCCTTACGATGATTGGCGCTCGGCCATGGCTGCTTCAGACGGATATGATGCGCCGGCTATTCTTGCCAGGGCTCTTGACGCGACACGCGCAGTTGTTCAGGGACGTGCCTCCTACGAGAGAGACACCGTCGTTTTCAAGGAAAGAAGCTACTCGCATCCTCTGCTCGCCTGGCTTCTCTATGTCGCGTCCCGTTCCGATCTTCGTTTGAGGGTGGTCGATTTCGGGGGCGCGTTGGGAAGTTCTTATTTCCAACACCGTTCGGCCTTGGCGCATCTTGCGGAACTGAATTGGTGCGTTGTCGAGCAACCTCATTTTGTGAGCGCGGGCAGAGCCGAATTCGAAGACGGAGGATTGAGCTTTTCCGACAGCGTGGATGAGGCGATCGATCGTGTGAGGCCTAACATCGTTCTGCTCTCCGGCGTTCTTCAGTATCTTGAACATTCTCATGAATATCTCGAGGATCTCCTGTCGAGAGGCGTCAAGTTCATACTTATCGACAGGACAGCAGCGCAATTCGATGTCGCGGCCGCACCCTTTGTGCAGCATGTGCCGGCGTGGATCTACAGCGCAAGCTACCCGGTATGGTTCTTGAACGCGCATGAAATGCGGGCCAGTTTTGCCAAGCATGATTATGAGGTTGTCGATCGGTTCCAGCCAGCTGGAACATTCGGCTTCGTGACGCCGCCGCCCTTGCAAGAATTGAAGCGTTGGGGCATTGGCGTTACACCAGCGCCTCAGCAGCACGAATGGCCGTATGTTGGCTGGTTTCTCGAGAAGCTGGAAATCTAGCGAATGCGCGTGAACGTCATTATCCCCGTCTTCAATCGTCTGGAGCACACCCGAAAGGTGTTGGAAGCCCTAAGGAGACAGACGCTCTTCTCTGCGTTGACAATCGTCGTTGTCAACGACGGTTCGACCGATGGAACGGCAGAATACCTGCAGTCGCAGAGTGATGTGATTGAAATCCAGGGGGACGGCAATCTCTGGTGGGGTGGGGCCATCGAGGAAGGGCTGAAACAAGTCCTTCCCGCCTGCCAGGCGGAAGACTATGTCCTGTTTCTCAATAACGATACCTGGTTCGACGAGGATTATGTTGAGACCTTGGTGCAGACATCCAGGGAAAATGGCGAGGCCGCGGTCGGAAGCGTCCTCCACGAAGAGGGCCGCGATCCGCCCCTTGTCAGTATCGGGGCGAAGGTCAACGTTAACAGGCTTGCCGTATGGGATCTGCTTTCGGAATTGAGCGAAACGGAAAAAAGATCGCCCAAAAGCCAGTACCGCGTCGATGCGCTGAGTGGTCGGGGAACGCTCTATCCTGCGCCCCTGTTCAAGAAACATGGCGGCATGCGGCCGTCCCTTCTACCGCACTATATGGCTGACTACGAAGTCGCCATGCGCTTCGCACGCGCGGGTGTGCCCCTGGTTGTCAGCAGCAACGCAATCGTTTATTCGCCTCCGATATATGGAAATGACACATCCAGACTTTCCTGGCGGAAGCAGTTATTTGGCAGGCGTTCGCCTCACAACGTGTTTCAGCGCCTCATATTCTATTCGCTTGTCGGTTCACCAGTGCAACGCATGACCGCACCGATCCGAATGGCGTATTTCTCGTGCAGCCGCGCATTTTCGACGTGGAGGTCATTGGCGAAACGAAGGGAAGGAACAATATGAGTGGCGGCCAGCATCAGCAGTGCATCGCATGCGGATCGAAGATGCTAACTTTCATCGAGCGCATCAGCGATGATCGATATGGTTGCCCAGGCGTCTACTCGATAGACCGATGCGTTTCCTGTGGCCACATGTCGACGACACCACGGCTGACGGAAGAGGATCTGCCGGCGCTCTACAGCAATTATTATCCCCGTCGGGAGATCGATTTTGATTCGCTGGAAAGAGAGGCCGCTCTCGTCGAGAAACCTCTCGCCGGGTTCCGCCGATGGATTGCTGGTACCGACAACCAAGGACACTATCTGGCCAAGCCGGGACAGAAGGTACTGGATATCGGCTGCGGTTCGTGCCTCTCCCTTCTGGAGATGCGCAGGCTCGGCGTGGATTGCTGGGGTGTCGAGGCTGATCCGAATGTTCGTACGATCGCGGAGAAATATGCTTTACGCGTTCATATCGGCAACATCTATGACGTGCCGTTCGCCGATCAGAAATTCGACCTCATCGTGCTGAACCAGGTCATCGAACATGTGCCCGATCCGCTTGCAATGCTGGCGGCCCTCAGGGATCGTCTCAATAGAGGCGGACGCGTCGTACTGGCTTTCCCGAATACCGGTTCCTTTCATCGCAAGCTCTGGAAAGAGCGTTGGATAAACTGGCACATTCCATACCACCAGAACCACTTCAATCGAACGTCCTTTGCTCTACTTGCTCGAAAATCCGGTTATGATGTCGAGCGTATCAGGACGATTACGCCCAATCTTTGGTCGGTGCTTCAGCTTAGAATGTCTCGGGAGCAGCGACAGGAGGGCAAGGCGTCCAATACCTGGTCGGAAAGCGGCGACTCTCAGAAGCCGCCGAGCTTTATTCAAAAGGTCCGCAACGTCGCAGTCTCGCGGGGCGAACGCCTTGCCGGTGTGATGATGGGCTTTGGAAACCGAGCTCTGGACGCCGTCGGGCAGGGAGATAGTCTCCTGGTAGAACTGCGCCTCTCCGCGACAAAAAACTAGGATTTAGCGTTATGCGGATTGCCGTATTCGATACCTACTATTCCCGATTTCTGACGATGCATTATCGTCGCAATCGTGATCTGAGGTCGGCCTCTTCCCAAAGGCAGACGGACGCTCTGCTTGAGGCAGCGTTCGGCACGTCCGATTTCTATTCGCGCCACCTGAAGGAACTGGGTTGCGACGTCATCGATATCGTCGGCAATTGTGTTCCGCTTCAATCGGCTTGGGCGCGAGAGAACAGCGAACCATTCAGCCCTTGGGCGATGAAGTTGCCGCATCGGTTTTTCAGATTGCCTTATATTGGTGCGCGCCTGGCGGCTCTCCCCGGCTTGCTGGAGGTCGCGATGGCGCGGGTCCGCGCATTCAAGCCTGACGTGCTCTACTGCCAGGATCTGAGCTTTTTTCCGCCTCATGCGCTGAATGAGTTGAAAAAGACGGTGCCGCTCATCGTCGGGCAGATCGCTTGTCCATTGCCGCCCGACGGCTTTCTGCGGCCCTATGACCTCATTCTGACATCCTTCCCTCATTTCGTGCCGCGTTTTCGCGAGATGGGGATAAAATCCGAATATTTCAGGATTGGTTTCGATACCCGGGTGCTCGATATCCTTGGCGATATCACGCGCGATGTGCCGGTGAGCTTCGTCGGCGGCATAAGCCGCCATCATGGCAAGGCGATCCCCTTGCTCGAACATCTTGCCAACACGACGCCGATACAATTTTTCGGCTACGGTGCCAAGACGCTTCCGCGCTCCTCTCCGATTCGAAAACGCCATAATGGCGAAGTCTGGGGTCCGGATATGTATCGTGCTCTGGCGCGCAGCCGGATCACCGTCAACCGGCATATCAACGTTGCCGAGAACAATGCCAACAACATGCGGCTCTACGAGGCGACCGGTGTCGGATCGCTGCTCATAACCGACAGGAAGGATAATCTCGGTGAGATCTTCGAGGTCGGCAAGGAGGTGGTTGCCTATTCCAGCCCTGAGGAAGCGGCTGAACTTATCCGCCACTATATAGACCATCCCGACGAGGCCGACGCGATCGCAAAGGCTGGTCAGGCAAGGACGCTGAAGGACCACACCTACAAGTCGAGAATGGAAGAACTGGTGCCGATCCTTGAGCGATATCTGGGGGGACGGGGCTGATGTCGTTTCTGCGCGCGAGTCTCAATCGCTTTCCGGGAGTGAAGAGCCAGTTGAAGCGATTGCGTGAACATCTGTTGCCTGCGACATCCGTATCATCACGCTATGTCGAGATAGACGCGGCTCGTAGAGACAGTGAAAGTTCGCGGCTTGCTGCATCTTGGAAAGCGAGTGATCTACCAGCACGTCAGAGGACCCTTGTCGAGCGCCAGCTGAAGGAATATCGCAGCGGTGCTTCCATCGATGTATTCGATGTTTTTACCGCCGCGTTGCGCAGAATCGAAAACCTGCCGGCGAATGGCTCGCTGCTCGAAATCGGCTGTTCTAGCGGATATTACTCCGAAGTGCTTGAGATGAATGGCTTGCCTTTGCGCTATCGGGGCTGTGATTATTCCGACGCTTTCATCGATATGGCGCGCAGCATCTACCCGAGACTGTCATTCGACGTGGAGGATGCGACTCGGCTCAGCTACCAGGATGAAGCTTTCGATGTCGTGGTCTCGGGATGCTGCCTGCTGCATATTCCCGACTATGAAGCGGCAATCGCAGAGAGCGCCCGCGTTGCCAAGAAATACGTGATTTTTCACCGTACGCCTGTTGTCTATGGAGAACCGACCAAGTATTTCCGCAAGCAAGCCTATGGGGTCGAGACCATAGAGATCCATTTTTCCGAGCCGCAGCTATTGGATATGTTTCGCGTTCATCGCCTGGAAGTCCAGGCGACCTTCACGCTCAACGAGAGCGCCGATCCACGTGACAGTAGCAAGGGCAATGCAAGCCGCACTTATTTGTGCAGGAAACAATCCCAGTCATGACGAACTACTTTTGTACCCTTTTCGACAGCGGTTATCTCATCAAGGGGATGGCCATGATGGAGAGCCTCGTCCAGTGGTGCCCCGACGCGCATGTCTTTGTGCTTTGCATGGACCAGCAGACGCAGGATATTTTGATCGCCTCCAAGAGGTCCTACATCACTTGCATTGCACTTGCCGATCTCGAGACGCCGGAACTCCTCGAAGCTAAGAAATCGCGCGGCGTCGCTGAATATTGTTGGACCTTGTCGCCGTGTCTGCCGAGTTTCGTGCTGGAGCAGCACCCGGAAATCGATTTCATCACCTATCTCGACTCCGATCTGCTGTTTTATTCACCGCTCCGTCCAATTTTTGATGAGATCGGTACTAGTTCCATCGCCATTATCGAACACCGCTTTGCCCCGCGACTGCAGAACAGGGAAGTAAACGGCCGCTTCTGTGTGGAATGGGTGAGTTTCCGACGCGATGAAGAGGGAATGCGCTGCCTCGCGCGCTGGCGCGAGCAGTGCATCGAATGGTGCTACTATCGCCTGGAAGACGGCAAAATGGGTGACCAGAAATATCTGGACGAATGGCCGGATCTCTATCCGAATTGCCATATCATCGAGCATCCGGGAGCTGGGGTTGCTCCCTGGAATTACGAAAAGCTGCATTTTACGCAGGATGCATCAGGTAAGATCGAGGTCGATGGTTCGCCTCTGATTTTTTATCACTTTCACCAGTTTCAGTTGCTGACCAATGGCATGTTCGATCGGTTGTCGACTTTCTACACCGCCGTTTGCGAAGAGCCGGCGGCTGTTTACGAGACTTACGAGCGCGCTCTGATGCGAGCCCTGAAGGTGATCAGGACGATTTCTCCAGGCTTTTCCGGCGGCCTTCGCCCCTTTTTCAAGGTCATGGCGCGCAGATGGGTGCAACGTCATGTTCCCCTGCCGGTTAAACGTTTCCTGCACAATTTCATCAGGTATTGACGTCACGCTCGCGAGGAGGGGCCTTGCCTCCGACCCGTTATTGATACTGGCGGTCGATCCATTGGCGGTAGCCGCCGCTTGTGACGTTTTCCACCCATGCTTGGTTGGCGAGATACCATTCGACGGTCTTACGAATGCCGGTCTCGAATGTTTCGACCGGGCGCCAGTCCAGCTCTCGCTCGATCTTGGTCGCATCGATGGCGTAACGGCGATCATGACCGGGCCGATCACGCACAAAGGAGATCTGGGCCTTGTAGCTCGCCCCGTGTGGCAGGGGCCTCAATTCATCGAGGATCTCGCAGAGCGTATTGACCACCGATAGATTGGTCAGCTCGTTTCTGCCGCCGACATTATAGGTCTCCCCAACCTTTCCATTCTCCATAACGCACCGGATCGCGCTGCAATGGTCCTTGACGAACAGCCAGTCGCGCACCTGCATCCCGTCGCCGTAGATTGGGATCTGCTTTCCCGAGAGTGCATTATGAATGACCAGGGGAATAAGCTTCTCGGGAAAATGATAGGGACCATAATTGTTCGAACAGTTCGTCGTCAGAACCGGTAACCCGTAGGTGTGATGATAGGCGCGAACCAGATGATCGCTCGCTGCCTTGCTTGCGGAATAAGGGCTGTTGGGTTCGTATTTGCGATGCTCGCTGAAGGGAGCCTCCGCCGGGGCAAGCGAACCGTAGACTTCGTCCGTCGACACGTGAAGAAAACGGAAGCTCTCTTGGAAGGCTTCATCCTGTGAGGCAAGAAATCCGCGGATAGCCTCCAACAGGCGAAAAGTACCGACAATATTCGTCTGGATAAATTCCTCAGGCCCGTGGATCGATCGATCGACGTGACTTTCGGCAGCGAAATTCAGGATTGCGCGAGGACGATGGGAGCGGAGCAATTCTTCGATAAGATCATAGTCCGAGATGCTGCCTTTGACGAACAGATGGCGCGGGTCCTCCCAGACGGAGGCGAGGTTCTCCAGGTTGCCGGCATAGGTCAGCACATCGAGGTTGACGATCGGCTCATCATGAAGCGCAAGCCAATCGAGTACGAAATTCGCACCGATGAAACCTGCCCCTCCCGTCACCAGGATCATATTTTCCCCCTTGGAGATCTGATAATTTGGAAAACTCTAGTCTCATTGTGCCAGTCCCACGTCAACCGCAGAGATCCGCGATGGCCATTTCGATTGCCTTGCTCGGTTACATGGGGGTTGCGCTAGTTCGGCCGTTTCCATAAACACATCCCGAAGATTGCATCGAAAGACGGCGTAGAAAATGACAAAAACCGCGCTTATTACTGGGGTGACTGGTCAGGATGGTGCCTATTTGGCCGAATTGCTTCTGAGCAAGGGCTATACGGTGCACGGTATCAAGCGGCGGTCCTCGTCTTTTAATACCGGCCGCATCGAACATATCTATCAGGATCCGCATGAGGCACATCCTCGCTTCATTCTCCACTATGGCGATATGATCGACTCGACCAACCTGCTGCGGATCGTGCAGCAGACGCAGCCCGATGAAATCTACAATCTTGCCGCACAAAGCCATGTGGGTGTCAGCTTCGAAACGCCTGAATATACGGCGGATGCCGATGGCATCGGGACGTTGAGGTTGCTCGAAGCGATCCGTATCCTGGGGCTTGAGGAAAAGACTCGATTCTACCAGGCATCGACCTCGGAACTCTACGGTCTTGTGCAGGAAGTGCCGCAGAACGAGAAGACGCCCTTTTACCCGCGTTCTCCCTATGCCGCAGCCAAGCTCTATGCCTACTGGATCGTCGTGAATTATCGCGAGGCCTACGGCATGCATGCGTCGAACGGCATTCTTTTCAATCACGAAAGCCCGCTTCGCGGCGAAACCTTCGTCACGCGCAAGATCACGATGGCGGTGGCTGCCATCCATCTGGGGCGGCAGGATAAGCTTTTCCTCGGCAATCTCGACGCCAAGCGTGACTGGGGCCACGCGCGTGAATATGTCGAGGGCATGTGGCGCATGCTGCAGCAGGACAAGCCGGATGACTACGTCTTGGCGACCGGTGAGACGACGAGTGTCCGCCAGTTTGTGGAGTGGGCTTTTGCCGACGTGGGCATTGCTTTGGAATGGAAGGGGTCCGGCGTCGACGAAAAGGGTTATGACTCCGTGTCCGGCGCCTGCCTTGTGGAAATCGACCCGCGGTATTTCCGCCCGACGGAAGTCGACCTTTTGCTTGGCGACCCGACCAAGGCACGTCAGAAATTGGGCTGGCACCACAAGACCCCGGTTCGCGAACTCGCCGCCGAAATGGTGCGTGAAGATATCAAGCACTGGAAGGCCCTGAACAGCAGGAAAGGCAGCTGAGTGTCCGACTTGTCCAACAGGAAAATCTGGGTCGCCGGCCATCGCGGCATGGTGGGCAGCGCGCTTGTGCGCAGGCTTCACTCAGAAAATTGCACTGTCATCACGGCAACGCGACAGGAGCTTGATCTCAAACGGCAGGACGAGGTCGAGAGATTCGTCCAGACGAACAGACCGGATGCGATCATCCTCGCTGCTGCAAAGGTTGGCGGTATTCTTGCGAACGATGCCTTCCCGGCCGATTTCCTCTACGATAACCTGATTATTGAGGCCAATATCTTCGAAGCCGCACATCGTAACGGCATCGACAGGCTTCTGTTTCTGGGCTCAAGCTGCATTTATCCTAAATTCGCGCCGCAGCCGATTTCTGAAGATGCGCTTCTGACCGGACCGCTTGAGCCGACCAACGAGTGGTATGCTGTCGCCAAGATTGCCGGGATCAAGCTGGCCGAATCCTACCGCAAGCAGCACGGACGCGATTATATTTCTGCCATGCCCACCAACCTCTATGGTCCGGGCGATAATTTCGATCTGCAATCCAGTCACGTTCTGCCGGCGCTAATTCACAAAGCGCACCTCGCAAAGGTGACGGGGGCATCCGAAATTGCCATCTGGGGAACCGGAAAGCCACGACGGGAATTCCTCCACGTTGACGATTGCGCGGATGCGCTGGTTTTCCTGTTGAAGAACTATTCGGACGCGCAGCACATCAATGTCGGTTCGGGAGAGGACATTGAAATCATCGAGCTCGCGCGGTTGGTTTGCCGTGTTGTCGGTTACGAAGGAAAAATTGCCCACGACCTCTCCAAGCCTGACGGGACGCCGCGTAAGCTCATGAGCACCGACAAGCTGAAGAACATGGGCTGGAAGCCACGCATCTCGCTGGAGGAAGGTATCCGCGCAGTGTATGATTGGTTTCTGCAGTTCGAAGGTAACGCCGCCGTGGCGCAACAATAGCTGTCGGGCATCCAGAACTCCAAAGGGCGGCGATTGGCGTGACGTGTGAGCCGTCAGCTTTAGGCGACGTGGCTGCTGCCCTTGATCGAGACGATGGGGTATGCCGAAAGTCCGGACTTGAACACCAGGTTCACCGTCGTTCCCGGCGTCTGTCCGCTCAATCTCATGGAGAAGCGGAAGACGTTGGGCCGGCGTTCGGCTGAGAACTTGCAGTTCGTTCGGATTGTCTGGCGTGTGGCGGTACCAGGAAATCGAGGAGACCCTCGCCCCGTAGGTCGGCGGTTCTCTTTTCCAGAATGTCACCGATCAGGGTCGTCAGAAATTCGGCTGTCAGATGGTTCCAGTCTGTGATGAACGGAACACCCCTGCTGCTGGTGAGGCATTTCTCCTTGTCGTAATCACAGTGAAGCTTGACGATATCGACGTAGGTGAAAGCAAGATGAGATGGGAAAAATGGCAGTTGATCCAAATGCTGGTTGGCCGGCGGATAGGTCGCTTCCCGCAGGCATATAGAGGCATCGGATTTTCTCTGAAACATGAGCCCCAGGCACGATTGCGATTCCTCGAGCTGGAAATAATTTCCGAAAACGAAAATTCGCGCGTCATCCGAGTGGCTTTTCATCCAGGAAAGAAGCTCAAACCTGAAGGGGTTGACGGTGTACTCGAACGGGCGAAGGCTCGTGAGGAATATCGCTTTCGTTCGGCTGAGCAATGACTTGTCGTTGATATATTTTTCAAAGGGAATGCAGTATTTATCGTAAATGCTGGCGCGAGAGGGGGCCTTAACAATATCGTTCTTGATCTCTACCATGCAGTTCAAGTAGCTGACTGCCACGATTTGATATCGGTCGGTATCGATGTAATTTTTCAGCGCGATTGACCAGTTTCTGGCGTGCGAGTCCCCGATGATGAAGATAATGGGTTTCGCAGCTTGAATGTTGTCGTTCAGGCTTAGAAAAGTGCTTTCGAGCCGTGCTTCGTTCGCCTGTGCGAGAGGTGAATAGACTTCATCCAGCCTGTGAGGAAAACCGGCCATAGAGATTGCTGACAGGACAGCAGCCGCGATGGTTGCAACTGATGAGCTCAGGGTGATCCAGAGAGCGCGGCTTCTCCTGGTGTGGCGAAAGGGCTTTTCGATGACGACAAAGCTGACGACCGCGACCAGGACCGTCACTGCGATGGCGAGAAGCTTGTCACCATTGTCGAAATTCAAGCTTGTCAACCGCCAGAAGGCGAAGACCGGATAGTGCCACAAATATAAGGAGTAGGATACTAATCCGGTGAGCGCCGCAGGCCGAGAAGCCAACAGGCGCCCGGCTGCGTTCTGCTGACCGGCGAATGCGAGCACCAGACAGGTCCCAATGACTGGGACTACAGTTACCAGGCCAGGATGAACCGTGTCCTTTCCAAACAAGATGAGGGAACCAAGAACGAGCAAAAGCCCGGCCGCCGCGAGGAACGGCTGAGGGCGAGTTCGTCCACGCCTCACCTCGTGATAGGCGAGAAGTGTTCCGGCCAGAAGTTCCCAGGCCCGGGTGAGTGGCGAGTAGAAAGCCTGTTGCTGATCATGCCCTACCGTTACCGCACACAATACGAAGCTGACGGATGCCGCGAGCAACACGCATGGCAAAAACCTTGATTTCAAGTATCGGCGCACGATCAGCAATAAGACCGGAAACCCAATATAAAACTGCTCTTCGACACTCAACGACCAGGTGTGAAGAAAAGGCTTGAGAAGGGTATTGGGCTCCCCGTACTGAGCCGCAGTAAAATAAAAATAGATATTCGATCCGAATAGGAGCGACGAGCCTATGGAGTTCGCGTAGTCTATGAGTTCCGATGGCAATAAAAAATAGTAGGCGAAGGGCATTGTCGCGAAAATCACTGCGAACAACGCCGGCAAAATTCTCCGCGCGCGCCGAGCGTAGAATTTAAGGAAATCGATACGCCCCGTTGCTTCGATTTCCGTCAGCAAAATTTGGGAAATCAGGAAGCCGCTAATCACAAAAAATACATCGACGCCAATGTATCCACCAGAAAGCAACGTGTGGCCGGCAACCGTGAACTCGGCGTGATAAAGGATAACCGCGATCACCGATATGGCCCTTAAGCCATCAATCTCTGGTCTGTAAACCTTCAATGCTAGCGCCTGCCTTCGATATCGAGAGCGTCACTTTGGTCGCGCGCAAGATTGGCGCTTTTGGGCTGCCTAACACAGAGATCTTGGAGGGAGAACAGCATGGCCTGATAAAAGATTTGCGGGCGGGGCCGATTTCAATCTTTATTTTCTGCGCTGTTGTAAATCAGCATTCCGGAATCCTCATTAGTTTGCATTTGTTTTCCCAGTCGCTGACCAATTTTGTCTACGGGCCGTTCCAGAAGCGAGAAGACGTCAGGCCGACGCCAAATAGCGCCTACCATCGCCGCCCACCACGGCGCGCCGAAATCAACAAAAATCGAAATGGGCGCGTGTAATGCGTAGATGCTGCAAGATGCTCGCCCAAGCCACGATGTCGGATTCGCCGACATCCTGCGCCCGTCGATCGAAATGATCAGGGCAGCGAAAAGTAAGCAGGCATTGGAGGGGACCGTGAAATATTGGCTGGGGAACCTGGATTCGAACCAAGATTAACGGAGTCAGAGTCCGTCGTTCTACCATTGAACTATTCCCCAGCAGTTGCCGCCGAAGCATGGCTTGGCTGCTGTGCGGCGCTTATAACCAAAAGCGGGCGGATTGCAAATAGCCGATTTGAAAAAATTCGGTGCTGTGCGGAAGACGTGAAACCATCCTCAAATCCCCTGGCTAAAAAAGAATTTGGTGATTTTGGCGGGCGCTGATATTCTTGCCGCAACGCAAAAATCGAATGAGCGCCTGCTGCATATCTTAAGACTTGCGCGGCGCGGTGGAAAAACAACGTGGAAGACCCCGAAGGCGGCGCAAAGCTGCAATTTGACGGGGCGTCGGCGGCAGGGCGCAAGGACGGCAAGAAGTCCAGGCGCCGCAAGGGCAAACGTGGCGGGCAATCCCGCAACGCGGCTCATCCCGCTTCGCATGAGCCTTCCGGCGGTGCCGGACAGCCTGCGCGCCCGATAGAAGATGCAGCCGGGAATCCGGCCCGCAAGCGCAAGCGTCGCCGTCGTGGTGGCCATGGCGCCGTGCAGGATGGTTCACCTCACCCCCAGGCAATGGAACAGACGGCAGCGGCGGGCAATGCTGTCCGCTCCGATAGCGATTCAGCGCCGAGCCGTCGCAATCGCCGCAAACACCGCGGCAAGCGCGGTCTGCAGGGCCGGCCGCTGACATCGGCAAAACCATCAGGTGCCCCGCAGCAGGAACGCCGCGCAGAAGAAACGGTGCTCAGGGCCGAACTGCGTGAAACACTGAATGGCGCAAGCGCCAACCGCAGGGGCCGCCAGGAAAGCCATGCCCCTCCCGGGCATCAGGGGGATCGTCAGACCGGCGAGCATGCTTGGCCCGAGGAACTCTACGCCGCCCTCGATCTCGGCACCAACAATTGCCGTCTCCTCATTGCCCAGCCGACCCGTCCGGGACAATTTCGCGTCGTCGACGCCTTTTCCCGCATCGTGCGCCTCGGCGAAGGCCTTGCGGCCAGCGGCCGTCTGTCCGACGAAGCGATGGAGCGGGCGATCGAGGCGCTGAGGATCTGCGCCTCCAAACTCAGGAACCGGGAGATCCGCCGCATGCGGCTGATCGCCACCGAAGCCTGCCGCCAGGCCGTCAATGGCGAGGAATTCCTCAGCCGGGTCGTTGCCGAAACCGGCCTCGCGCTCGAGATCATCGATCGCGAGACAGAGGCGCGGCTTGCCGTCTCCGGCTGCTCCTCGCTGGTCGGTCGCGAGACGCGCTCCGTCGTGCTCTTCGATATCGGCGGCGGCTCGTCGGAGATCGCCGTCATCCGCATCGGCGACAATCGCTTCAGCCGCCTTGCCAATCACATCACCCACTGGACCTCGCTGCCGGTCGGCGTCGTGACGCTGTCGGAGCGCCATGGCGGGCACGACGTCACGCCGGAGGCCTTCGAAGACATGGTGCGTGAAGTCGAAGGCATGCTTGGACGCTTCGATTGCCCGGAGATCGAGGTCGCCCAGACCGGCGACTTTCATCTCATCGGCACATCAGGCACGGTGA
Organism: Rhizobium changzhiense; assembly: GCF_013087625.1. Classification (NCBI taxonomy): domain Bacteria; kingdom Pseudomonadati; phylum Pseudomonadota; class Alphaproteobacteria; order Hyphomicrobiales; family Rhizobiaceae; genus Rhizobium; species Rhizobium changzhiense. The sequence continues at coordinate 1,026,998 of NZ_JABFCQ010000001.1, read as the reverse complement.
CGACGCTTGCCGGCGTGCATCTCGACCTGCCGCGTTATGACCGGCGCAAGGTCGATGGCATCTGGCTGTCCGACGATGAGGTCTCCGCCATGCAGGCAAAGCTTCTCTCCTGGGATTTCGCAAGCCGCGCCGCCAATCCCTGCATCGGGCCCGATCGGGCCGATCTGGTGCTCGCCGGCTGCGCCATTCTCGAGGCAATCCGCCGCCGCTGGCCGAGCCCGCGCATGCGCGTTGCCGATCGCGGCTTGAGGGAAGGCTTGCTCACCGACATGATGGCCGATGACGGCGTGTGGCGGCGCAACCGCAACCGCCGCGGCCAGCGCGTGAGATCGTGAGATAAGGGGTAGGCATGACCAAGGCACCGATCGCGGGAAACCGCACCGGCCGCAAGCTCGGCCAGCGCGTCAAGAACAAGAAGATGAAGGCCTCCTCCCGCCAATGGCTGGAGCGCCACATCAACGATCCCTATGTGCAGCGCGCCCAGCTTGAGGGATATCGCGCTCGTGCCGCCTTCAAGCTGCTGGAGATCGATGAGAAACACCACATCCTGCGCGGCGCCAGGCGCATCATCGATCTCGGCGCTGCCCCCGGCAGTTGGTCGCAGATCGCAGCCAAGGTCACTGGCTCGACGGATGATGATATTCGTGTGGCTGCGATCGATTTCCTTGAAATGACCCAGCTGCCGGGGGTCAAGATCCTGCAGCTCGATTTCCTCGATCCGACGGCGCCGGAAAAGCTGTTGGAGGCGGTCGGCGGCACGCCCGATCTTGTCATATCGGACATGGCTGCACCAACCACCGGCCACCACCGCACCGACCATTTGCGCACCATGCATCTCTGCGAAGTCGCGGCACATTTCGCCGTCGAAGTGCTCCAGGAAGGCGGGCATTTCCTCACCAAAACCTTCCAGGGTGGCACCGAGCGTGAGCTGCTCGCCATGCTGAAGCAGAACTTCCGCCAGGTCGTCCATGTCAAGCCGAACTCGTCGCGCGCCGAATCGGTCGAGATGTTCCTGCTGGCCAAGGGGTTCAAGGGGCGCAAGGCCGAAGGCGAAGCAGAAGAAGCTTGATCTTCGGGCCGGTCCTGACGGATGATGGCGATCGACTGCATAATTCCTTAAATCGGGATCGATTTAAGGATAAAATAGGCAGCAATGGAAAGCGTTGCCGCGTCCTTTGCGTGTCCAAAAGGACGCGCGGCGCTGTCAGGATTTGAACCGCTGATCCCATGCTTCTTTACGTCACGCTCGGAACCAACGACCTCTATCGTGCAGGGCATTTTTATGATGCCGTGCTGTCTCCCCTCGGTTATCGCCGCCAGCGCTCTTCCGAAGAGGAAATCGGCTATTCCGCCGAGGGCGATACGCGCTGCCGCTTCTGGGTAGTGACGCCCTTCAATCGCCGTCGGGCGACCTCAGGCAATGGCGCCATGGTGGCGCTTGCAGCCGAAACGCGAGCAGCTGTCGATGCCTTCCATGCGGCGGCAATCGCGGCAGGCGCCGTGGATGAGGGCGGGCCTGGCCTGCGCTCCTACCATGCCCATTTCTACGCCGCCTATGTGCGCGATCTCGACGGCAACAAGCTCTCCGCCGTCTGTGAAAACCCGGAGTAGCGGCTGCCTATTTCACCGCATGCTGTTCGGCTTCAACAGTTGCTGCCGATATTGCCTTGGAGCGGTGGCCGGAGACGAGTGCGCCGGCATTGCGGTCCATCCGGATGAAGGGAATGGTCGCAATGACCGTCAGTCCGGCGATGATGTAGAAGGCGAGGTGGAAATCGGCCACCTGCAGCGCTTCGCCGCGGAAATAGATCGAGCTCTCCAGGATCGCGGCGGCGACCGCGACGCCGAGCGCCAGGCTGACCTGCTGCATCACCGAACTCATCGATGTCGCCTGGCTGGCTTCGGCATCATCGATATCGGCGAAGGCAAGCGCATTGACGCCGGTGAACATGAAGGAGCGGGAGAAGCCGCCGAGCAGCAGCACGCCGATGATGACGAGGTGCGGCGTCGACGGCGTGAATAGGCCGGTGACGACAGTCACGAGCGTCGTCACCATGGCGGCGCCGAGAAGTGTGGTGCGGAAGCCGGCGGCGGCGAAGACGCGCTTCGCCATGAACTTGGTGGTGATCGCCCCGATCGCGCCGGCAAAGGTGATGAGGCCGGATTGAAACGGCGTCAGCCCGAAGCCGAGCTGCAGCATCAGCGGCGTCAGGAAGGGCATGGCGCCGACGCAAATGCGAAACAGCATGCCGCCCAAGGTGGAGGCCCGGAACGTCGGGTTCTTGAACAGGTTGAGATTGAGGATCGGCGCCGGATGCCGCTTGGCATGGCGCACGTAGAGGACGCCGCAGATGAGGCCGATCAAGGTGGCGGTGACGCCGATGATCGGGGGCAGGGCCGGCAGACTGACCACCGACAGCCCGAAGACGACACCCGCGGCCGAAAGCGAGGTCAGCACGAAACCGGTGAAATCGAGCTTCGGCGGCGCCGTCGCCTCCACCTCCGGCAGGAAGATCGTCGCCAGCCAGATGCCGACGATGCCAACCGGCACATTGATCAGGAAGATCCAGTGCCAGCTGAAATAGGTGGTGATGAAGCCGCCGAGCGGCGGTCCTGTGAGCGGACCGACAAGTGCGGGGATGGTGAGCAGCGCCATGGCCGAGACCAGATCGCTGCGCTGCGTCGTGCGCACCAGCACGAGGCGGCCGACCGGTGTCATCATCGCGCCGCCCATGCCCTGCAGGAAGCGGGCGAAGACGAATTCGACAAGGTTGGACGAGATGGCGCAGAAGATCGAGCCGATGACGAAGACGGCGATGGCAAGGCGGAAGATTTTTTTGGCGCCGAACCTGTCGGCCATCCAGCCGCTCACCGGGATGAATACCGCCAGCGCCACCATGTAGGAAGTCAGCGCCAGCTTCAGGGTGATCGGCCCGACATTGAGGTCCGCCGCGATCGCCGGCAGCGCCGTCGCAATGACGGTCGAATCCATCTGTTCCATGAAGAGGGCGACGGCAAGGATCAGCGGGACGATGCGATTCATAGGCGGGGGCCTTGATGGGCGCGGAATGGAGCGGGGGAAGGCCGGTGCTGTTTAGTCCCAGCTGCGGGTTCTGCCAATCCCCAAATCCGGGTCCCAATTCGGGTCGATGACACGTTTGCTTCACGTCTGCGTGAGACGGCTTGCCCGACAACCTCGGCTATCAACATTGACATATGTTTACCCAGCTGGGGCAAGAAATCCGGCCGGAAACGTCATTGGGGCCGAGCGGCGGCACACCGCACGTCATGGGAGAATGGATATATGACAATTTCGACGCGAATGAAGCGGCGCACGCTTCTTGCCGCAGGCCTTGGCTTGGCTGCGGCGCCGGCAATTTTTAGAGATAAGGCCGAAGCGGCTGCGACTGGAGAAAACAGAAATATGGATGGAACGCCTTTGCCCGAAATCGATCAATTTAAGCTCGGTTCCTATAAGTTCACCGTCGTCCGCGACGGCATCAACATCTCAGAAAAGCCCTACGAAACCTTCGGCACCAATCAGGATCCCGAAACGGTCAAGGCGTTGCTCACCGCAAATTTCCTGCCGGCTGACAAGTTCCTGAACGGCTATACGCCGGCTCTCATCGATACCGGTTCCGATGTCATCCTCATCGATACCGGCTTCGGTGCGGCCGCCCGAGCACGCGGCGCCGGCCAGCTTGCCGAAGGCCTGAAGGCGGCGGGGTATTCGGCCGAGGATGTCACCATCGTGGCGCTGACCCATCTGCACAGCGATCATATCGGCGGCTTGATGGAAGACGGCGCGGCTGCTTTCAAGAATGCCCGCTATGTCGTCGGCCAGGCAGAGTATGATTTCTGGTCGAACAAGGCCCGTGAAGGCACGCCCGCCGAAGGAGGCCATAAGGCCGTACTCGCCAACGTGACGCCGCTTGTCGAAAAAGCCACCTTCATCAAAGACGGTGACAGCGTCGCGCCGGGCATGACGGCGGTGCTGGCAGCGGGCCACAGCCCGGGGCATATGGTGTTCCACGTCGAATCCGAGGGTAAGCGCCTGGTGCTTGCTGGCGACACGGCCAACCATTATATCCTGTCGCTGCTGCGCCCGGATTGGGAGGTGCGCTTCGACATGGACAAGGCGCAGGCGGCGGCCAGCCGCCGCAAGGTTTTCGAGATGATCGCGACCGATAAGATCGCCTTCCTCGGCTACCACATGCCGTTCCCGGCGGTCGGCTTCGTCGAGAGGCAGGATGGCGGTTATCGCTTCGTGCCGAAGACCTATCAATTCGACATCTGAGCGAGATGCATGGCTGCCATGACGAGCCCGGCGGCCATGCCGGGCTTTTTGCTATTTCCTTCCTGTCATAGACGTGTTACCAGCCCTCGCCAACTTCCAAGCAACCCATGCAGACCGCCGGGGCGGACGATTCGTTTCCGGGCAGGGTCGCATTTTTATTAAATGAAGGAATTTGGCCATGGCACGCATCATTGAAACGGCAACCGGCGCAGACGCGCTTACCTTCGACGACGTGCTGCTGCAGCCGGGACATTCCGAGGTCATGCCCGGCCAGACGAACATCTCCACCCGCATCGCCCGGGATTTCGAACTCAACATCCCGATCATCTCTTCAGCCATGGATACCGTCACCGAGAGCCGTCTGGCGATCGCCATGGCCCAGGCCGGCGGCCTCGGCGTCATTCATCGCAACCTGACGCCGATCGAGCAGGCCGAGCAGGTCCGGCAAGTGAAGAAGTTTGAAAGCGGGATGGTCGTCAATCCGGTGACGATCGGCCCCGGTGCGACGCTTGCCGATGCGCTCGGGCTCATGAAATCCTACAGCATTTCCGGCATCCCTGTCGTCGAGAAGTCCGGCCGCCTCGTCGGCATCCTGACCAACCGCGACGTCCGCTTCGCTTCCGATCAGGAACAGAAGATCCATGAGCTGATGACCAAGGACAATCTGGTCACCGTCAAGGAAAACGTCGACCAGCAGGAGGCCAAGCGCCTGCTGCATTCGCATCGTATCGAGAAGCTGCTGGTGGTCGATACCGAGGGCCGCTGCGTCGGCCTCATCACCGTCAAGGATATCGAGAAGTCGCAGCTGAACCCGAATGCTTCCAAGGATGCGCAGGGCAGGCTTCGCGCCGCCGCCGCCATCAGCGTCGGCGATGACGGCTTCGAGCGCGCCGAACGGCTGATCGAGGCCGGCGTCGACCTTCTGGTCGTCGACACCGCCCACGGTCATTCGCAGCGCGTCCTCGATGCCGTCACCCGCGTCAAGAAGCTTTCCAACTCGGTGCGCATCATGGCCGGCAACGTCGCCACCTATGACGGCACCAGGGCGCTGATCGATGCTGGCGCGGATGCCGTCAAGGTCGGTATCGGTCCGGGTTCAATCTGCACGACGCGCATCGTCGCCGGCGTCGGCGTTCCCCAGCTCGCCGCCATCATGTCGGCGGTGCAGGCCGCGAATGATCAGGACGTGCCCGTCATAGCCGATGGCGGCATCAAGTTCTCCGGTGATCTTGCCAAGGCGATCGCCGCCGGCGCTTCCGCCGTCATGATCGGCTCGCTGCTTGCCGGTACCGATGAAAGCCCCGGCGAGGTCTATCTCTACCAGGGTCGTTCCTTCAAGGCCTATCGCGGCATGGGCTCCGTCGGCGCCATGGCCCGCGGCTCGGCCGACCGTTACTTCCAGGCCGAGGTGCGAGACACGCTGAAGCTCGTGCCCGAGGGCATCGAAGGTCAGGTGCCGTACAAGGGGCCGGTTTCGGGCGTCATCCACCAGCTCGCCGGCGGTCTCAAGGCGGCCATGGGTTATGTCGGCGGCAAGGATCTGAAGGATTTCCAGGAGCGGGCCACTTTCGTGCGCATCTCCGGTGCCGGTCTTCGCGAAAGCCACGCCCATGACGTGACGATCACCCGCGAGAGCCCGAACTATCCAGGCGCCGGCCTCTGATCATGAAGGCGGGCAGCGGGATTCCTCTTTGGGTCGTCGCGCTGCTCGCAGCCCTCTGCCTCGCCGTGCTCGCCTGGACGACATTCGGGTTCGTCGTTCCCTTCAAGCACGAAACCGGCCAGGCAGTGCTCGATACCTATTTCGCCGGTTACGACGAGTCGGCGGTATTCCACATGCAGAAGCTGCTCGATGAGAACGAGACGGCGACCAGGCTGCTGCGCGCCATGTATTTCGGGCCGGAGCTGATCTTTCCGGCATTGCTGACGGCGCTACTGTTCCTTGCCTTCCTCAAGCTCGGTCCCGTCGGTTCGTGGTTCGGCCAATCGGTGCATCCGCTCGTCGGCAAGGCGATCTACCTGCTGCCGTTCATCTACGGCATAGCCGATTACGGCGAGAACATCTCGAGCCTGGTCGCGTTCGGCGACGGTGCGCCCTCAACGCTTGCGACGCAGCTGCTGCCGTGGATGACACGGCTGAAATTCGCAAGCCTCGCCATCTGCTTCATCCTCATCGCCCGGCTTGCCATCGCCCGCTGGCTCTCTTCGCGTGAACCCTGAAGCGGCTGTCAGCTCCTCCACCGCCAGGCGGGATTTGAAAGTCTTGTCACCATGAAATCGGAAAGGACCTCGACCTTCGCAGGTCGGCTCCGAGCAGAAGGGGTGACGAAATACAGTGCGCCGGCAGGCAGCGTCCAGCCGGAAAGGATTGGCTTCAGCCGGCCGTCAATGAGATAGTCATGCGCGAGAAATTCCGGTAGTTCGATGATCCCGAGGCCGCGTAGCGCCATCGGTACCAAGGCTTGCGAATTGGTGGCCCTGAGCGCACCACTTGGCACTATGACCTCCTCCTTACCTTCACTGTTACGCAAGCGCCAGACGTCTTGGCGCGGTCTGTAGGCGTATCCGAGGCAATGGTGAGCAGCCAGGTCGCGAGGGTGTTCCGGCGCGCCATGTCGATCGATGTAGGCGGATGCAGCGAGAATGAAGCGATCCACCGGTGTGAGCCTGCGCGCGACCAGTGATGAATCCGGCAATACCGCAATTCGGAGCGCCGCATCAAAGCCGTCTCCCACGATATCGACGACGGCATCGCTCATATGCAGGTCGATGGAAATGTCCGGATAGAGCTCGAAAAAATCGGGTAGGATGGGCGCCAGCCAGCGTGTGCCGAAGGCCATCGGCGCGGCTAGCCTGATGAGGCCTCTCGGCCGGGTAGCAAGCTCCCGGGCTGTGTCTTCTGCTGCCTCGGCCTCAGCATAGATCCGTGCGGCGCTGTCGATCAGTCGCAGGCCAAAATCCGTCAACGCGAGCTGCCGCGAAGTACGGTTGAAAAGCCTTGCGCCCAGCCTGTGCTCAAGCCGGCTGACGGCACGCGAAACGGTCGGCACGGACACCCCAAGCGTTTGAGCAGCCCGCGCGAAAGAACGTTCTTCGGCGACTTTTGCAAACATCGCCAGGCCTTCGAAATCCGGAAATTTAGTCATGTCATTCCTGAAACGATAGCTTTCAGTTCTTTCTATTTCGAAACGGTGCCGCCGTCCATATCTCAGCTCCAGTCGAACAAAGGAGACGAGAATGACACAAAGACTGGATGCAAAGATTGCGGTCATCACCGGCGCCACCTCAGGCATTGGTCTTGCAACAGCCAAGCGCTTCGTGGCTGAGGGCGCTCGGGTTTTCATTACCGGCCGTCGCAAGGCTGTTCTCGATGCAGCCATCGCTGAGATCGGCGGAGGGGTTGTCGGCATTCAGGCTGATTCGGCCAATCTTGCCGACCTCGATCAACTCTATGAACGGGTAAAGGCAGAGGCCGGGCGAATTGACGTGCTCTTCGTCAACGCGGGTGGAGGGTCCATGCTGCCCCTCGGCGAAATTACCGAAGAGCAGTATGACGATACTTTCGATCGGAACGTGAGGGGGGTTCTCTTTACGGTGCAGAAGGCCCTGCCACTGCTTGCCCGAGGATCATCGATCATATTGACGGGATCGACAGCAGGCTCGACCGGCACGCCCGCCTTCAGTGTGTATGCCGCATCGAAAGCTGCTTTGCGCAGCTTTGCGCGCAACTGGATCCTTGACTTGAAGGATCGCGGCATTCGGATCAATACGCTCAGTCCCGGTCCGACGGAAACGACTGGGCTGGTCGAATTGGCAGGTAAGGACCGAGCTCAACAGCAGGGCCTGCTTGATTATCTTGCGGCCCAGGTGCCAATGGGCAGGGTCGGCCGTGCCGAGGAAGTTGCCGCAGCCGCACTCTTCCTTGCCTCGGATGATTCCAGCTTCGTCACCGGTGCCGAACTCTTCGTCGATGGCGGCAGCGCCCAGGTCTGATGATACCGGGCGGCCCGCTATTCTGATGGCGGGCTGCCGACGCTGGTATCCTTTTCTCCTTTCGGCTACTGCTCGCAACGAATGCGAAAGCGGAAAGGAAACAGCCATATGACCGGCTATCAAATCTTCTGGCCACTCTTCGCCCATGTGGCCCTGGTTTACGGTCTTTATGCGCTTCTTGGGCTTCGGCGCGCGAAAATGGTCCGCGCCGGAAAGATCAACAAATCGGAATATCGGGAAAACCGCGGCGAACCGGCCGAAAGCCTTGCCGTCAAGAACTGCCTCGCCAACCAGTTCGAACTGCCTGTGCTCTTCCATGTCTGCTGCATTCTTCTTTATATCACGGACGCCGACAATATCGTCACACTCGGGCTTGCCTGGATCTTCGTCGCCCTGCGTTATGCTCACGCCGCTGTCCACGTCAGCAGCAACGAATTGCGCTATCGCAGCCCGCTTTTTGCGGCAGGCTATGTCGTACTCGCTGCCATGTGGATCTGGCTCGCCGTTTGGATGGCAATGGGCTGAACCTGCGTCGATCGCAGCCAATCGGACGGCGTGCTCTATATCCTCGACAACGCGATGACTGTCTCTTCTCTGCGGGAGCGTGGCACAACCTGTCGAGGTCTTTTCGATGCTCCATCAATTGCCGCGATATGTTGTGAGACCTTGATTTCACAGGCTTTTGACGACCGTTAAAATCTGAATGTTTCCATTTACGGCAGGTGAAGGCTTGCATGTCATACCCGCCCGACGCGGTGGTTCGGCACATGCCTTCCGCCGTGAACAATAAGAATGGGAACGACATGGGCGCGGAAAGCATGGATCGGATCGGCTTGCGCAGGAAGCCGAAGCAGGAGCGCAGCATCCAGAGGCTGGACCTCATTCTCGCCGCCGCCGCCAAGATCATCGCTGAAAAGGGCGTCAGCGCCATGCGGATGACGGAACTCGCAATCGCCGCCAAGGTGCCGATCGGTTCGGTCTACCAGTATTTCCCGGAGAAGGCGGCGATCGTCAAAGCCCTGTTCGACCAGCACGCCTCGGCTATCCAGGCGAAGACGGCGGCGATGTTGGCTGATGTCAGGTCGCTCGACCAGGCGCTGGACCGCGTCTGCGCCACCATCGACTGGTATTACGATTCCTATCACAACGATCCCGTCTATCTCGGCGTCTGGATGGGAACGGAAACCGATCAGGATCTGCTGCGGCTGAATATCGAGCATAGCGGCCGCGTCGCCGGCATCTTCCATGACGCCGTGCGTCAGCTGGCTCCCGACCTTTGCGACGAAGAAATGTACGCGCGCACTTACCTATTCAGCCACCTGATCGGCGCCGTCATCCGGCTTGCCGCCGTCAGCGAGGAGGCCTTGGCGCGGCGCATGCTCGACGAATGGAAGCGCGTCATCCGCGCCTCGCTTTTCGCCGCCACCGTGCCGCGCGCCGCCTGAGCTCTTACCAGCTTGGTACCATATTGGCGGCCTTCAGCCGCGGATAAAGGCGCGCCTGGGCGGATTTGACATCCGCTTCGAGGCTGTCGTCGACGTCAGCGGGCGTGATATTGTCGAGGCAGGCGGTGATATGCGCCGTGATCGCATTCATCAGCGAGAGCGAAACGCCCGGACGCTTCATGATGCCGATCTGCACCGGCGGCAGCGTCGGAAAGCCGTCCGCCTGGCTCAGCACTTTCATGCCCGTCCGCAGCGCCGATTCCGGCATCACCGAAACCGCCATCCCGGCAAGCACGGCGGCGGCAACGACGGTGCAGGACCAGCTGGTGAACAGGATTTGGTGTTCGCGTCCCACAGCATCGAGCGCCGAGCAGGCGAGCTGGCGCCACTGGCAGTCGCGCCGGCCGACGGCAAGCGGTACCGGCGCGTCGTCGCGGATCGGATGGTTGGCCGAGCCCACCCAGCAGAGCGGCTCGGTTCTCACCACATCGGACATGCGCTCGCGCGGATTGTGGGTGACGAGAGCGATGTCGAGCTCGCCCTTATGCATGCGTTCGGCAAGATCCACCGAGGGCTCGCAGACGATATAGAGCTCGACATTCGGATGCGTCTTGGCGAAGCGGCCGATGATTTCCGGCATATAGCGGTCGGCATAATCGTCCGGCGTGCCGATCCGCAGCGTCCCCTCCAGCCTGTTGTCGTCGAAGGCCGCGATCGCCTCATTGTTCAGGCGGATGATGCGCCGGGCATAGTTGAGCAGCTTTTCGCCCTCGACCGTCAGCCGGTTGCCGCGCCCATCCTTGATGAACAGCTGCTTGCCGATGCGCTCCTCGAGGCGGCGCATCTGCATGGAGACGGCCGATTGGGTCTTGTAGACCCTGTCGGCGGCCTTGGTGAAGCTGCCGGAATCGACGATGGCGATGAAAGTCTGCAATTGGTCGAGATCAAGAGGCGCGGACATGTTGTCACCCATAAAGATAGCTGATGATAATCATTAGAAACATTCGTTGGACTGATCAATAGGTCTTTGGCATCTTCGGGATGCAAATCAAGCAAAGTGAAGGACAGACGCCCTGCCTGTCCGAGCCCAATACAGCCTTGCTCCTTCTCGCACGACATCGCGTGAGGGGTGGGTTGTTGTGCGCCTAAAAGAAAATCGAAAGAAAGGAGAGTCCCATGCGGATGACAGACAGAACAATAGAACTCGACTGCGGCAAGCTCACCCCGACGTTTTCCCAGCGTCTGGCAGCAGGCCTCGCACCGTTGACCTCCCTCTTTCGCGGGCTCCGCAATCGCATGGAAATCAACGCGCTGCACGATCTGAACGACACGCAGCTGAGGGATATCGGCCTTACCCGGGACGACCTGACCTCCGCGTTCCTGGCGTCGACCTTCTTCGAGGACCCGTCGGAACATCTGACGCGCTCAGCCCGCAATCGCTGGCGCCTGTCGTTCTTCCGCTCCCACGAAGAGTAGGAGCGTCGAGTTTCCCCGCAGGGTGATAGCCAATAGCCCTGCCGCTTGACCCGGTGATCGGCTTCCCAAGCCATCTCCGGGTTTTTTTATGCGAGGATTGAAAGAGTTAGGCGTCCTTTGTGCTTCCGAAAGGACGTACGGCGCTCTGATGCGCTTATTCGTTCGTCTCGGCGGAGGGCTTTGGCCGATAGGTTTCGAAGATCGCTTCCAGGTTCTTCTGGTAGCTCTTCTGCACTTCCAGTCCGCTGTCGAACATGGCGTTCAGCATCTCGGTATAGCTGTCGGCATTGACCTTCGCCTCCTCCTTGGGCGCCTCCGACGTCTTGGTATTAGCTTGGGCCTGGGCCGCTGGCTGCTGGCCGAGCCCGCCCATCATCTCCTGGAAGGCCTTGGCGAAGGGATTGTCGAGGAAGGGGTTCGGCGTCTGCGTTGGCGCGGGCTTCGGCACCGAAAACATCTGCTGCATCGCCTGCGTGAAGGGATTGTCGAAGATGCTGGGCTCGGGGGCCGGCTTCGGCGCGAAGCCGGTACTCTCAAGCCATTTCTGCATGGTCTCGCCCATCGCCGTGTTGACGAAGGGGTTGACCGGCGAGGCCATCTGGCCGGTCGTCTGCTTGAAGAGCCCGCCCATCAGCGTATCGGCGAGCACCGGCAGCATCCGCTTGTAAATGTCCTGGCCGATCCCGGTCATCTGCGCCGCCTGAGCGGCGACCGCGCGCGAAACCTCCTTCGAGCCGAAGAGCTGGGCGAGGATGTTGTTGCCGTCGGAAATGCCTTCCGGCGTGAAGGCCCGGCTCATATCTTCGAAATATCGCGCATAGTTGCCGGAGGAGACCGCCTGCATCAGCCCGACGAAATCATAAGGATTGCTGGTGCTGCGTTTCAGGCCGGCGGAAAAGGCCGGCATCAGCGCCGCCATCGCCTTCGTCGCCTGTTCCTGCGCAAGGTTGAACTGCCGGGCGATCGCTTCCATCGCCGCGCCGTTTTGCGCCTGCATCATCATGTCGAAGAGTGGCAGCATGGAAGTCCCTTTCCCCGAGTCGTGACGCGTGTCACGTCACTATAACCTGAAATGCTAATGCGCAAACGGCTTTTTGCCATAAGAACTTAGGGAGGAATTTTTTGCTGGAGCATGCGGTCGAGCCTCAGCGGCAGATCAGTGGAACACCGCCGCCGGCCCTCTCGCTTCAGGACATCATCGGTTCGGGATGGGAGGCGCGTGTCGGGCAGTGTTTATGCTCTGCTCGGCAAGGCGGGATGTTTTCAGATGCTGCCGGAAAAATGTCTTGAAGTCGCGAAAGCTCGCAAATCCGAGAGCGGTGGCAACGCGAACGACGGTGGAGGGGGAGACGGAGCACTTGAGCGCGACTGAAGCGACGGTCCCGAACGCGATCAGTTCCGGATTTGTGAGCGCCATGCGGGCAGCGCGTTCCTGCTGTTCGGGCAGCGTCAGGCCTGTCTTGACGATCATGGCCTTGAGTTCGGTCAGATCGTTCGGCCGCTTGAGATTTTCCTCAGAATTCATGACCGTGGTTCCTTCGAGATGCGGTGCGCCGGCTCCGGGCCCACCGCGGTTGGCCTTCAGTTCAGCGGGATTGCCTGCTTTTTCGAAACCGATGCGATGCAGGCAAGCGCGATTGCGAGGGCATTGCGAGCATCCGTACCCGTCGGCCCTTTGGTTAGTTCACGATTACGAACGGAGCGGACGAAAGAGGCGAGCTGGGCCGTGTAGCCATGAACGAAGTGCTCTGTGTCGCGGCGCCATGTGTCGCTCGAGACGCCATTGCCGTCGAAGAGTGTCATGCTGGAACGGCGCACGTCGCCCATCGTGACCATCCCGCCGGAGCCGAATACTTCGCCGCGAATGTCGTAGCCGTAGAGGGCGGAGAAGTTTGCCTCGGCGACCGCGATCGAGCCATTGTCGAACCGGATGGTCACTACAGCCGTATCGAGGAAGCCTTTCTCCCGGGCGTCCGGCCGGATGAGGGCGTCGGCCATTGCATGGACCTCGACGGGCTTTGCTCCGGGATTGAGCCAAAGCAGCGTGTCGAAGTCGTGAATGAGGGTTTCGTAGAAAATCGTCCAGAGCGGAATGCGATCGGGATCGGCGCCGAACGGGCCGGGATCGCGCGTCAGCGAGCGGATCAGCTGCGGCGCGCCGATCTTTCCCTCGTCGATCGCGGCACGGCCTTCGGCAAAGGCCTGATCCCAACGCCGGTTGAAACCGACCTGAAGGGGAACGTTGGCCGCGCGTGCCGCTGCAATGGCGCGATCGGCATCCTCCAGCGTCAGCGCCATCGGCTTTTCGCAGAAGATCGCCTTGCCGGCTTCGGCGGCCTGGACGAGGATATTGGTGTGGAAGCGGGCAGGTGTGGCGATGATCACGGCATCGAGCCCGGGATGGGAAAGAAGCTCCGCAACGCCGGTATAAGCGGTCTCGACGTCGAGCGTCTCGCCGAGCTTGGCGGCAGCGCCCGGTGCGGGATCGGCGATGGCGACGAGATTGGCGTTGACGAGGCGGTGGGACACGGTCTCCCCATGAAAGGAACCGATGCGGCCGGCGCCGATGAGGCCGAGATTGACGGGTTTGTTGGCTGGCATGGCAGCAATCCTGTGCGTATCGAGATGGATCAGAGGGTGAAAACAGTGCGGAAGGCTTCAAGCGCGGCTTCGGGATCGCCGGCCGACCAGGCTTCCATGCCGATTGGGCCGGAATAGCCCATCGCGTTCAGCGCGCGGGCGATGCCGCGCCAGTTGATTTCGCCGGTCCCCGGCTCGCAGCGGCCCGGCACGTCGGCCACCTGGATTTCGCCGATCCAGGGCAGGCATTTGCGGCAGAGCTCGATCAGGTTCCCTTCGCCGATCTGGGCATGGTAGAGGTCGAGATTGAGGCGAAGCCGGGGGTGATCGACGCTCGAGACCAGCGCCAGCGTGTCTTCCGCGCGTCCGAAGGGCACGCCCGGATGATCGACCGGCAGATTGAGGTTTTCGAGCGTGAAGGTGACGTTTTCCTCTTCGGCCATGTCGACGATCCGGAGGAGCGTGTCGCGCGCTTTCAGCCACATCGCGCCGGTGACCACTTCGACCGGCTGGACGGGTAGGCCCCCATCTCCGAGGCCGGTGCCGTGCAGGTTCAGCCGCTGCACACCGAGCCGCTTGCCGATCTCAGCGGTTCGGCGCGCCGTCCTTAAAAGTTCGGCGGCGCCCTCGTCGTCGGTCAGGCGGCCGGTGAGATAGCCGTTCATGATCGTGAAGGTCGCGCCTGTTGCCTCCAGTTTGGCGAGGTCGTGCTCCGGCCAGTTCCAGAGACCGACGCCGAAGCCCATTTCCTTCAGGCGCACGGCGCGCCATTCGATCGGCTTGTCGCGCCAGAGCATTTCGGCGCAGGCGGCAAGCTGGAAGGGGGAAGTCTTGGCAGCACTCATGGCAGGGTTTCCATATCAAGGGTCTGAGGTGGTGAGAGCGGCGCGAGCGCCGCATCGTAGTTCGGGGTGAAGGTCGGTCAGATCGTTCCGCCGAGTTCTTCCGACAGGGTCTGCAGCTCCTTGCCGCCGGCCATCAGGTTTTGAAGGTCCTCGATGCCGATCTCGCTCTTCGAATAGGTGCCGAGCGTGCGGCCGCGGTTGAGCGCGGTGAAGCGGTTGCCGACAGCATAGGCGTGGCGAACATTGTGGGTGATGAAGATCACGCCGAGGCCCTTGCCGCGGACCTGGTTGATGTATTTCAGTACCATCGATGTTTGCGCCACGCCGAGTGCCGATGTCGGTTCATCGAGGATCAACACCTTGGCGCCGAAATAGACCGCGCGCGCGATCGCCACGCATTGGCGCTCTCCGCCGGAAAGCGTGCCGACGGCCTGCTCGGGATCGCGCACATCGATGCCGATCCTGTGCATTTCGTCGCGCGTCACGTTGTTTGCGTGTTCCATGTCCATGCGCTTGAGGGGGCCGAAGCCTTTGAGCGGTTCGCGTCCCATGAAAAAGTTCCGGGTCACCGACATCAGCGGGATCATCGCGAGATCCTGATACACGGTGGCGATACCGGCATCGAGCGCGTCGCGCGGACCGGCAAAGGCGCGCGGCTGCCCTTCGACCAGGAATTCTCCCGATGTCGGCTTGAAGACGCCGGCGAGCGTATTGATCAGCGTCGACTTGCCGGCGCCGTTATCGCCGAGAAGGCAGAGCACTTCGTTGGCATTGACGGTGAGCGACACGCCGTTCAGCGCGATGATGGAGCCGAAGTGTTTGACGAGGTTCTTCACCTCGACGAGGGGCGTCTGAGACATGCTCATCAGCGTTCTCCCGTGACGCGTTTGCGAATGACATTGTTGAAGATCACCGCGATCAGCAGCATGCCGCCGAGGAAGACGAGGTACCAATCCTGGTCGATCGAGGTGTAGGTCAGGCCGATCAGCACCATGCCGAAGACGATCGAACCGAAGAATGCGCCGATGGCCGAGCCGTAGCCGCCTGTCAGCAGGCATCCGCCGATGACGGCGGCGATGATGGCTTCGAATTCCTTCTGGAAGCCGCGGCGCGCATCCGTCGAGCCTGCGTCAAGCACGGTCAGGATGGCGACCAGCGTGGCGCAGAGGGCAGTGATCACGAAAAGCGTGGTCTTGACGCGGGCAACCGGGACGCCCGATTTTCTGGCAGCGCGCGGATCGCCGCCAGCTGCGAAGATCCAGTTTCCGAAGCGGGTTCTGAGCAGGACCCAGGTAGCAAGAATGGCGATGCCGAAGAACCACAGGATCTCGACCGGAATTCCCGGCACTTTCGGCGTGCCGTTCGGGAAGGTCTCGATGATGCCGTGCCTGGCGAGCCATGAGAACAACCCGATGAAGGCGTCGCCCGAGAAGAATGGCGCGAGCGGGCTGCCGGCTGCGGCTTCCTTCATGCCACGCAGCTGCGTGGCGCCGCCGCTTGCCCATTTCAGGCCGACGAGCGTCAGGCCGCGCAGGATGAACAGGAAGGCAAGCGTGACGATGAAGGAGGGAAGGCCGGTACGCATGGTGATCTGGGCGTTGGTCACGCCGATCACGGCTGCGAAGGCCAGCGCAACGAGGATTGCCACGCTGAGCGGCAGGTGCAGAACGACGAGGGCGGTGCCGAAGACCAATCCGGCAAAGGCCACCATCGAGCCGATCGACAGATCGAATTCGCCGCCGATCATCAACAATGCCGCGCCGATCGCCAGAATGCCGAGCTGAGCGGCCGGCGCCATGAAGTTAATCACGCCTGCCAGTGTGAACATGGCGGGATTGGCGGTGAAGAAAAAGAAGATGGTGACGAGCACCAGACCGGCGACGGCGCCGAGTTCCGGCCGCCGCAGCAACGCAGTCAAACCCGAAACCTTTTTCAGCCGCTCATCGGATCGATTGGCAGCCCCATTCTGTTCATTGGCGAGCGTCATGGTTCATTCCTCAAGGATTGGTCGTTGCCGTGCGCGCGCCTTCACGCGTGGAGGCGCGGCGTTGGAGGCAGCCCCCGCCCCGGCGAGAGCTGCCGCGGTTCCGCCTCAGCGGATGCCCTGGGAGGATTTCTCGATGACCGATGCGGCCGCATCCTTCTCGACGAAGCTCGGGCCGGAGGCGACGTTGCCTGCCGGGATCGTGCCGTAGCGGGCGTTGAGCGCCAGGAAGGTCACGGGGAGATAGCCCTGGAGGTAGGGCTGCTGGTCCACCGCGAACAACGCCTTGCCGTCGGCGACAGCCTGCAGGAAGCCGGCCGAAAGATCGTAGGATGCAACCTTGACCTTGTCGCCAGTGCCCATCTTCTCGACGACGGCGACCGCACGCTCGCCGACGAGCGGCGCCGAAAGGCCGAGAACGACATCGATGGACGGATCGGAGGTCAGAGCAGCCTGGATTTTCGATTCAATTTCTGCCGGATCGGCCGTGGTCGGCAGAACGGTGACCGTGCCGCCCTCAAAGCCCTTCTCGGTGCCGGCGCAACGCTGATCGAGCGCCGCGTTGCCAACTTCCTGGTTGACGCAGAGGACGTGCTTCAGGCCGAGAGATTTGAGCTTGGCGCCGACCTTGACGCCTGCCGGCAGTTCGTCCTGGCCGACATGCAGCTTGATGCCGAGTTTTTCGGCAGCGGAAATGCCGGAGTTCATCGAGATGACCGGGATGCCGGCGGCAACGGCCTTTTCGATCGCCGAACCGAGCGCATCGGGATCGGGGTTCGAGATGACGATGCCGGCAGGGTTCTGGTTGACGGCGGCTTCGATCAACTGCCCCATCGCCACCATGTCGAAGGTCTCCGGTGCGCGATAGTCGACTTTGACGTTGCTGTCCTTGGCCGCCTGCATCATGCCGTTCTTGACGATCGACCAGAACGGATCGGACGCCTGGCCGTGGGTGACGGCGATGATCGTCGGCTCCTGGGCCTTGGCTCCGACAGCCGCCGTGGTCGCAACGCCAAGGGCGAGGGCGCCGAATGCGAGCTTCTTCAAAATAGATGTCATGTCTTCCTCCTCTAGACCATCCACTCCTCAGGATGGCGAAAAACGATTGCTACCGGGTGCAAAGGTGCTTGCTACCGGGTGCAAACGGGTGCATCTTATTCACGGATGCGCTAAAATCAAGCATTCATTTCATCAGAATCATAAAATGGAATGTTTGTTTCATTTTTGCGGGGAGGCATCATTGCGAAAAAGAGCAACGGCCAAAGAGGTCGCGGATGCGGCAGGCGTCTCGAAGTGGACGGTCATCCGGGCATTTACGCCGGGCGCCTCGATCACCGAGGAAAGCAAGCGTAGGGTTCTCGAGGCGGCGGCCGTGCTTAACTACACGCCCAATCTGCTCGCCCGTAGTCTCGCGACCAATCTGACGCATCAGGTCGCGGTCTTCGTCGACGACTTCGCCAATCCCCAGAAGCTGCCGTTCCTGGAAACCCTGACCGAACGTTTGCAGGCGGAAGGCCTGGTCGCGGTGCTGATCAATATCAACAATCACTTCGATCACGTCCATGCGCTGCTGAACGCCGATCAGCGTCAGGTCGACGCCGTCATCCTCTTCGGCACCGCCTTTCGCAACGAAACGCTGAGCGACCGGCAATTGGGCAGGGGCATGCCGCCGATGTTCGTCCTGGCGCGTGACAGCCAGATCGACGGCGTGCCGGCCGTCGTGTGCGACGCCGAACTGGCGCTGCGCGACATTGTCGACCACCTCTATGAAAGGGGATACCGGCGTCCCGGTTTCATGACCGGTGCGCCGGCGCTATCGACGGCGCTGCGGCGCCGGCAGCATTTCATCGATTTCTGGAAGGGGAAGGGGATGGACGAGATCGCCATTCTGTCCGCCGACAGATACAGTGCCGAAGCTGGGGCAGGATCCGTCCGTCACTATCTGAACGACATCGACCCGGCCGAAAGGGTCGACGTCCTCATGTGCGAAAATGATATCCTCGCCCTCGGAGCGATGGACGAGATCCGCGGCAATTTCGGACTGCGGATACCTGATGACATCGCCGTCGTCGGCTTCGACAATTACGAGCTCGGCGGCGCCTCCTGCTATGGCCTGACGACCTATGAGCAGCCGAGGATCGAGATGGTGCAGGCGGTCATCGGCATGATCAAGGGCCGGCTGGAGCCGGAAACCGTAACCCTTCCCGGCAAGCTGGTCGTGCGCACATCCACATAGGCCAATTCCACATGGGGCGCTCCTTTTCGCGGCCACCAAGCGGCACTCTCAAGACATATCTCGGAGGAAATATCGATGACTGGACATATCACTGCCTTGCCCGTTGGCGTGCGTCTGGCGGTCAGTCCACTGTCATGGGCCAACGACGTTCTGGAAGACCTCGGCGCCGACATATCGCTGGAAACCTGCCTCCGGGACGCTGCCGAGAGCGGCTATGAGGGGATCGAGCTCGGGCGGAAATTCCCGCGCGAGGCAGGAGCGCTCCGCTCGCTGCTGGACAGCCATCGGCTTGCTCTCGCATCCGGATGGCATTCCGGCGAATTGGCCGAGCGCAGTGTCGACGACGAGATGAAGGCCGTTGCCGGGCACGCCGCGCTGCTGCGAGCGATGGATTGCAAGGTGATGGTCTATGGCGAAGTCGCGATGATGACGCCTGGATCGCCGCTGGATGCACCGATGTCGCAGCGGCTACGCATGCCGGCGGCCGAAGTGGCGGGATATGCCGGGCGCCTGACCGATTTCGCCGGACGCCTGGCGGCGGAATATGGTCTGACGCTTGCCTACCACCATCACCTGATGATGGTCGCCGAAACGTTCGACGAGATATCGGCAATCTTTGACAAGACAGGCTCGGCGGCGGGACTGCTTCTCGATACCGGCCATGCCGTCGCCGGCGGCTTCGACTATGCCAGGCTGATCGATCGGTTCGGCGATCGCGTCGTGCACATTCATCTGAAAGACATTCGCGGTCCTGTTATCGACGAGGTGCGTGCGGGTGACATGAGCTTCAATGCCGGCGTGCGCCGGGGCATGTTCACCGTCCCCGGCGACGGCATCATCGATTTCAAGCCGCTTGCCCGTTTCGTCAGGGACAGCGGCTATCGCGGATGGCTGGTCGTCGAAGCCGAGCAGGACCCCGCCGTCGCTGAACCACGCCCCGCCGTCGAGCGGGCATTTAAGCATGTGCAGGCAAATTTCCGGAGCTGAGCCGACTTCTTCGGCGGCATGATATCCTCACCGGAAACCGATCCCTGCGCGCCGGCGTTCTCCTTCCATGGCCGAAACGAAATCCACCGCTGATCACGACGAGGCGCCGCCTAGCGGAGACGGTGCAAAGCCGGGCGCGGATATTTCCTTTCCCTATGACAGGATGACCGTCGAGCAATTCCGAAGACGCTTCCCCCGTGCCCGCTGGAGCGATGCCCGCAAGGCTTGGTTCGTTCCCGGCCGGACGGCGTCCCGCCGCATCGGACGATGGCTTGCCGAGATGGAGGCCGAGGCCGACGCCCATGCGGATGCGAAGGGACGCGACGCCTTCGTCTTCGATCCCATCGACAGTCCATATCTCGAACTCGGCAAGGCAGGCTTCCGAATCCGCACGCCCTATTCGAAGACCGTCGTCGACGAACTGCGCGAGGTGCCATTCTCGCGATGGGACGGCGATCTCAGGATATGGCACGTGCCCTTCCGGTCCTATGGGGAACTCCGACGCCGGTGGCCTAATATCGAGGCGGCGGCGCGCAGAAACGAGCCGGAGGAGAGACGGCGTCGAGCCGAGGAGCGGAAGGGGACCGAACAGGACAGGCGCAGCAAGCTCCGCTCTGCAGAACGAAAGCGTCATCGCTACCCGCTTCAGAGCGACGACTTGCCGCCGATAGACCGTCCTGTGGTCACCGCTTATGGAATCGTCGTCTTTACCGAAATCTCAGGTGAACTGGTCGACCCGAACGTCGTGACGGACTTCTATCCCGGCGTGACCGAGGATCACGTCTGGGGATATTGGCGGGTGCCCACATTGGAAGAACTCGTCCGCACTTGGCCTGCGAAGATGCCACCAGCTCAGGACGCCGAGTGGTGGCTGCCGACGATCGAGGAACTGAGGCCTGCCCGCCGCACGGCAAGATCGCGCGAAGCCAGGAAGCGCGCGACGGCGCCGTGACCACAGCTTGCCACTGTATATTCTTTGAATCAGTTCCGATTTAGGGAACTATCCAATGGCTCAGGTTCAGTACTGATAGTCCTCGAAGACCGGTTCCACGGAGCCCTGCCAGCGGCCGTGATAGAGCGACAGCAGATCCTCGGCGAGCGCCGCCTTCTTGGCGAGCACTTCTTCGAGCGGCGCCAGGAAGATGCTCTCGTCCTGGCCTTCCCGGTTGAGCTTGCCGCGCGCCTTGAGGCCGGCTCTTGATATGCCGATCACCTCGCGCGCCATGTCGAAGAGCGTATGCCCACGGAATTGCGCCCTCAGCCCTTCGGCGGGAACGGCATTGCGCAGCGCACCGATCTCGGCAAAGCTCCAATCCTTGGTCAGTTCGTCGGCGGCTTCGAGGGCCGCATCGTCGTAGAGCAGGCCGACCCAGAAGGCCGGCAGCGCACAGATGCGCCGCCACGGGCCGCCGTCGGCGCCGCGCATTTCGAGGAAACGTTTCAGCCGCACGTCGGGGAAAAGTGTCGAAAGATGGTTCGTCCAGTCCCCCATCGTCGGCGCCGGATCGGCGACCTCGCCCTTCAATGCGCCGTTCATGAACTGGCGGAAGGTGACATGGGTGCAGTCGTGGTAGCGGCCGTCGCGGACGATGAAATACATCGGCGCGTCGAGCGCCCATTCGGCATAGTCGCGGAAGCCGAAATCGTCGCGGAAGGTGAAATCGAGCAGACCGGCGCGCCGATTGTCGACATCGCGCCAGATATCGCCACGCCAGGAGAGCAGCCCGTTCGGCTTGCCCTCGGTGAAGGGCGAGGATGCGAAAAGCGCGGTCGCCAGCGATTGCAGCTTCATCGAGACGCGCATCTTCTTGCGCATGTCGGCTTCCGAGGAGAAGTCGAGATTCACCTGGATCGTGCAGGTGCGGTACATCATGTCGAGACCCTGGGTGCCGACCTTCGGCATATAGCGGGTCATGATCTCGTAGCGTGATTTCGGCATCTGCGGGGTTTCCGCATAGGTCCATTTCGGACTGCCGCCGATGCCGAGGAAGCGGATGCCCATCGGTTCGGCAATTTCGCGCAGCGTCGCCAGATGCTGGTTCGATTCCTTGCAGGTCTCGTGGATCGTCTCCAGCGGCGCGCCGGAGAGTTCGAATTGGCCGCCGGGCTCGATCGAAATCGCGCCCATGCCGTGCCGCTCGGCAAGACCGATGATGTTGCCGCCGTCGGTGATCGGCTCCCAGCCGCTTTTTTTCTGCAGGCCGGTCAAGAGGGCCGAAATACTGGCATTGCCGAAATAGGGAACCGGGCTGTTGTCGGCGCGGAAGAAGGCGAATTTCTCGTGTTCGGTGCCGATCCGGAAGCGCTCCCGCGGCTTGTTGCCCGCGGCGATATAATCGGTCAGATCCTGGACCGAAGAGAGCGGTGTCTGGTCGGTGGTGTCGCGGGCCATGCGGGATACCTGTATTCGAAAAGGCGCCCAGGGGGCCGGGCAATTGGAAGGGTGATTTGGACCCAAGCCACCCATGTTGCAAGTGAAATTGTTTCAACGACGCATCAAAAAAATAGCAGCGATTTCCATGTCAACCCGTTTCTGTGGTCAGTTCCAGTCGCCGATCGCCGCCTGCACCACCGCCAGGGCCGCGACAGCTGCCGTATCGGCCCTCAGGATGCGCGGTCCGAGCGGAATGGCGGTGACGAAATCAAGGCTTCGAAGCCGCGCGCGTTCCTCTTCCGAAAAGCCGCCTTCCGGCCCGACGAGCAGAGCGAGATGTCTTTCCCTGATCGCCGACAGCACCGGCAGCGGGTTCTGCCCGGCATCGCCCTCGTCGCAATAGATGATGCGGCGCTCTTTCGGCCAGCGGTCGAGCAGGTCGAGAAGCTTCACCGGCTCGGCCACATCGGGGATGCCGAGGATGCCGCATTGCTCCGCCGCCTCGACGACATTGGCGCGCAGCTTGTCGAGATTGGTGATCTTGCCCTGGACGTGCTGGGTCATGACCGGCTGCAGCAGGCCGGCTCCCATTTCGACCGCCTTCTGCACAAGGTAGTCCATGCGGCCGACCTTGAGCGGCGCAAAGAGATAGTGCAGGTCGCAAGGCAGCGGCTGCGGCCGCGTCTCTTCGGTTGCCGTCAAAAGGATGCGTTTGCGCGTGGGGAAGGTAAGGGTCGCTTTCCACTCGCCGTCGCGGCCGTTGAAGAGCAGGATCTCCGCACCTTCCTCCATCCTCAGCACATTGCCGAGATAGTTGAACTGATCGGCATTCGCCTCGATGACGGCGCCGCGGGAAAGCGGCGCGTCGACGAAAAGCCGTTGCATACGGAAATTGGCGCGCATTCGAAAAAAAACTCGGGGTTTCAGATGAAGAGCGCGAACATAACCCAATAAATCATAGCCGCAAGCACTCCCGAAACCGGCACGGTGACGATCCAGGCGGCGACGATCGTCATGAAATGCGAACGGCGCACGAGATAGCGCCGCCGGGTCTCGTGGATATTCGGCTCTTCCGGCTCGTCGATGTCGAAGCTTTCGGCCTTGCGCCGGATATAGGCGATGCGGGCCTTCGAATGGCGCGTGTACCATTCGCGGAAGAAGCCGACGCCGAACACGGAGCCCACGGCGATATGCGTGGTGCTGACCGGCAGGCCGAGCCAAGAGGCGACGATGACGGTGAAGGCGGTCGACAACGCGACGCAATAGGCCCGCATCGGATTGAGCTTGGTGATCTCCTCGCCGACGAGGCGGATGAGGCGCGGCCCGAAGAGCAACAGGCCGACGGAGATGCCGAAGGCGCCGATCAGCATCACCCAGAGCGGCGGGTGCCCGATGGCGTCACCGCCGATGCCGACCGAATGGACGATCGCCGAAAGCGGCCCGACCGCGTTCGAAACATCGTTGGCGCCATGCGCGAAGGATAGCAGTGCTGCGGAGCCGATCAATGGCAGCTTAAACAGCACACGCAGCGAGCTGTTGCGGTTTTCGAGATCCCGCGCTTGGGCGAGAACGAGCGGCCGGACGGCAAGCCAGCTCACCAGCCCGATGCCGATCCCGATAAGGATGATGGTGAAAGACTGATATTTCCCCGTGGGCGACAGCTGCAGCACCATATAGGCCATGAAGCCGCCGGCCATCACTGCGACCAGCACCGGCACCCAGTGCCGCGCGGCCGCGACCTTGTCGTCGCGATAGACGATCAGGGTCTTCACAAGATAAAGCAGCCCGGCGGCAATCAGCCCGCCGATCAGCGGCGAGGTGATCCAGCTCGCGGTGATCTCCAGCATCACCCGCCAGTTCACCGGCTCCGGCCCGACGGCTGAGATGCCGGCGCCGATCACCGCTCCGACGATCGCATGGGTGGTGGAAACCGGCGCGTTCATCCAGGTTGCGAGGTTGATCCAGAGGGCGGCGGCCGTCAGCGCCGCCATCATGATCCAGCCGAGTATGGCTGGCGGCACCTGGACGGCATCGACGATGTTTGCGGAAATTGTCTTGACGACCTCGCCGCCGGCGATCGTGGCGCCAAGGATTTCGAAAATCGCAGCGATGATGAGTGCCTGGCCCATCGTCATGGCGCGCGCGCCGACGGCGGCGCCGACATTGTTGGTCACGTCATTGGCGCCGATGTTCATCGCCATGTAGCCGGCAAGGGCTGCCGCCGCCACGACGAGCACTGCCCCCGGCTGGTCGAACACATAAACACCGGCAAAGAGCATGGCCAGACCGACAAAGATCAACCCGAGACCAGGTGTCACCAGCCGCCGCAAAACATGCTTCGCCGCGTCCTCGGCATGGGTGATCTTGTCGAGGTCCTTGTCGAGCGTGCGTTTCGTGAGGACTGCGGGACGTGGCGGCATTCTTTTTCCTGAGGATGAATCTGCTTCTACGCTGCTTTCCTAGCAGCGCAAGATGGCAGGATTCATTCTGCCGGAATTTGTTTCATTGCCGGACTTTGCTTTGCCGCCTTAGCCGAAAGCCTGTCGGCCATCCTTTGTTTGAAGGCGAGGAAAAGGTGGCGGAGCTCCGGTTCGCGCACGCGCCCGGCCGCCTCGTCGAACGAGACCCATTCGATGCGGCGCTCGCCCTTTTCCTTGAAGTTCTTCGCCATGTCGGTGACTTCAAGTGCATAGACCTGCACCTTGCAGATCACCTGCACCCCGTCACGCAGCACCTTCGAATAGGTGTAGGCGCCAAGCGTCTCCGTTTCGACCATGCCGCGTACGCCGGCTTCCTCGAAGGCTTCCTGCATCGCGACCTCATGGGCGCATTTGCGCGTCATCGGCCAGCCCTTGGGAATGACCCAGCGGCCGGTGTCGCGGCTGGTCATCAACAGTACCTCGACCTCGCCGCTCTTCTTCTTTACCCGATAGCAGAGCGCACCATATTGCTGTCGCGGCGGACGCCGGAACATCAGTTGCACATCGGAAGCCAGTCGGGCGAAAAGAGTCAATGGTCGGGTCACCTTCGCAGTCGTCGTTAGGAATCACTCATATACGTATATCACGGAAAGCTTACTCAATCCAAAATAGGCATGACGATTCGAAGCGCGATTTGATCGCCGTTCATAGGGGAAATCGAGGTGGAACAGGTCGGAAAATCCGTCACACCCTGTCTCGAATCCGTCACTTTGCACAGCTGTACAATATGGCGTGATCTTGCCTTTCGTTCAATGGCGAGATCTAGTGATCCACTATGATTTTGTGAATGTCGTCCTCATGCGTCTTCCACCGCTCAATGCCATCCGCGCCTTCGAGGCCGTCTGCCGTCACGGCAGTATTCTGAAGGCTGCCGAAGAGCTGAACGTGGTGCGGGGCGCTGTACGCCAGCAGATCGACACGCTGGAGAATCACTTCGGCCGCAAGCTCTTCACGCGTGACGGCCGCAGGCTGGTCCCGACCCCGCAGGCCAGCGCTTTCGCCGAGGCTTCGAGTGCGGCTCTCGACATTCTGCAGCGCGCCGCTTCGGAACTCGAAGGCGCCGCGCCGGCCCGCATCCGCCTTGGCGTGCCCTCCGCCTTCGCGGTCTGGTGGCTGATGCCGCGCGTGGCAGGCATGCAGGCAAGCCTCGGCGATATCGCGGTCGATATCGTGCCGATGGCGGTGGTCGAGCCGCTGCAGATGCACCCGGAATTGGACGCTGTGATCATGGGCGGAGAATACCGTCCAGCCACGGGCATCACCGCCCTGCGGTTCATGGAGGACGAGTTCGGCCCGGTCGCCACGCCGGCGCTTGCCGCGACACTATCGAGCGACCCTGCATCGATGGCCACGCTGACGATGCTTATCAGCCGCAGCGTTCCGAAGCTCTGGGACGAATGGTTTGCCGAAAGCGGCACGGCGCCGGTCGTCTTTCCCCGCGCCCAAGAATTCGAGGATCTGCTCCTGGCGCTGGCTGCTGCCCGTTCCGGGCTGGGCGTCGCGCTTGCGCCACGCGCTTCGATCGAGGACGATCTTCAGCGCGGGCATCTGGTCGCGCCCTACGGTTTCATCTCCCGGCCATCGGGCTATAGCCTCTGCTGCCGAACGCCGGATGCGAAACGGCCGGCCTTTGCAAGTTTATCCGCCTGGCTGCTTCGCTGCGGGACGTCGGCTTGAAGGGGCGTGGCTGTGAGGTTCGCGCTAAATGGCTGCCCCTCACCCTAACCCTCTCCCCGTAAAAACGGGGCGAGGGGACGTGCCCTGCGAGAGGCTGCGAGGGACGGAGAGGTTGCGGCATATCCCCTTCGCCCCGTTTACGGGGAGAAGGTGGCGGCAGCCGGATGAGAATCTGTGTTGGTTGTCAAGGCGGATTTGGTGTCCAGAGGCGATCGTTAGCTAGGAGGCAGTTTGCCAAGACGAGCAGCTTGCGCATGATGGCGACAAGGATGACCTTGGCTGGTTTTCCTGCGGCTTTGAGCGTGTCTGCGAAACGAGCAAGGGCGGGATTGTATCGTCAGGCCGATAATGCGGCCATGTAGAGCGCGCGCCGGGGTGCGGGCCTGCCGGCGCGGATGGAACGACGTCCGGTTCGGGCACCGCTGTCGTTAGCGATTGGGGCAAGCCCTGCCAGCATGGCGGCCTGCTTGCCCGAACAACTGCCCAACTCGTCCATGCCGGCCATCAATGCCAGGGCCGTGACGCGGCCGATGCCGGGAATGGAGGTGAGGATCTCGGCCTTGCGGCAGAGCTGCGGATCCTCGCCGACACATCGTTCGATCTCTTTGTCGAGACGTTCGACATGCTGTTCCAGCCGACGCACGAGGCGGTTGAGTTCGCCGCGCAGAAGGGCGGTGGTGGCAGTCTTGCTGCGGTTCTGCAGGGCGGTGATGTCGCATTTGGCTGCCGATCGTGCATTGACCAGCTCCTGCAAGGCCTCGATGTGAGGACTTGGCGGCGTGTCGGCCGGCGGGCGCAGGCTCTCGGCCAGGAGCGCCAGGAAACGGGCATCGAGACGGTCGGTCTTGGCGAGATAGCCGCAGGCGCGGGCAAACATGCGCGCGCGCAGCGGATCGACCACGGCGACGCCAAAGCCATCGAGCCAAAGCGAGCGATGGGCGGGGCGATGGAACTTGCCGGTTGCCTCCATCACGATGCTCTTGGGCCGATGCCTGGCCAGCAGCCGTTTCAGCTGGCGGATGCCGGTCTTGTCATTGCTAAACCGCCGGCTTTCACCCAGCGGATGCAGATGAACATCAAGCCACTCTTTACTCACGTCCACACCGGCATAAACTACCGGCATCGCGTCTTCTTGGAACGAAACCTTGCCTTGCATGCGGGACTTGCTCCCCATCATCTGTTCAGGACAAACGCGAGGACGGCCGGACCAATCTCATCCCCGGTTCAAGCCAAGGGGCCTGCGGTCCCGGCCGTCCGCACTCCGGCGGATGGCCATCCGCCGGAGTGCGCACCGATCATCCAACAATCAGCGCTAATTGAACATGCAAGGGGCTGCTTCCAACCCGAAAGGGCAGATTTTCTGCCCCTTGGCCAGAATTACTTCCATATTCGCAGCCCTGTTGCTCCGCTAAACAGCACCAACACGCAAATAGGAAAGAGATGATGGAAAAGAGCGCAACCCGCATCGACTGGATCGGCAACAGCTGCCGGCTGCTCAAGGCGTCGGCCGCCGAATTCGAGCGGACGCGTCCTTTCGAGGGCCTGTCGATCGGCACCGGCATTCATCTGGAGCCGAAGACGGTGGCGCTGCTGATGACGCTTCGTGCCGGCGGCGCGCGTCTCGTCTGCACCGGCAATCTCAACAGCACCCAGCCTTCGACGGTCGCGTTCCTGCGTTCCCAAGGCATCACGGTTTTTGCCACGCAGACGACCGATCCCGTCGCTCATCATCAGAGCCTCGAAGCAGTGATCGCGGAAAAGCCGGACCTACTGCTCGACAATGGCGGCGATCTCTTCGCCATCGCGGCGGAAAAACCCTACGCCAATCTCCGCGGCGGCACCGAGGAGACCACCTCGGGCCGCACCCGTCTGCTGCCGTTGCGCGAGCGGCTGAAGATGCCGATCCTCGTCATCAACGACAGCCCGATCAAGCAGTTCGCCGAAAACAGGCATGCCGTCGGCCAGAGCCTGTTCGAAAGCTACCTACGCTTCACCAACCGCTCCACCAACGGCAAACGCGTGACGGTCTTTGGCTACGGCGCCTGCGGCAAGGGCACGGCTGCCTGTTTCCGCAATGCTTTTTCCACGGTCAGCGTCGTCGATATCGATCCGGTGACGACGCTCGAAGCCCATCTCGATGGTTTCACCACACCGCTGCGCGACCAGGCGATCCGCTCGGCCGATATCATCGTCACCGTCACCGGTTTTGCCGGCATCGTGACGGCAGCCGACCTGCCGCTCGTCAAGGACGGCGCGATCCTGATGAATGGCGGCCATTTCCCGCATGAGATCGATGTCGAAGCCTTCCGCCGCCATCCCGATGTCATCGGCATCGACCGCTATGAGGCCGATCACATCGAGACCTTCCATCTCGGCGACGGCCGCTCCTTCCACGTGCTCGGCGACGGCCACATGGCCAATCTCGCCGGCCCGCGGCCGCTCGGCAATACCGTCGAATCGATGGATCTCGGCTTCACCCTTC
This sequence comes from Rhizobium changzhiense, assembly GCF_013087625.1. NCBI lineage: Bacteria > Pseudomonadati > Pseudomonadota > Alphaproteobacteria > Hyphomicrobiales > Rhizobiaceae > Rhizobium > Rhizobium changzhiense. Next base: position 998,142 of record NZ_JABFCQ010000001.1, on the reverse strand, counting down.
AGGCCCGCTGCCTGGAACGCATTGCCAGGGGCGAAGCCGGTCCCCAATCCTGCCTCGTGCCGGTGCCCCGCGATATCGATGCGATGGTGGCGAGCGCCTACCTCGATCTGGCGCGCTGAATCGGCGTCGAAGCGGCCTCAACGCTCCCAATAGGGGACAGGCCCATAAAGCTCTGCCAGATAGTCGATGAACAGCCGCACCTTGGCCGGCAGGAACTGCCGGCTGGGATAGACGGCCGACAGCGCGACATTGTGCGAGCTTTCATAGGCCGGCAGCACCTGCACCAGGCGGCCGGCTTTGAGCTCTTCGCCGATATCCCAGGTGGAGCGGAGCGCGATCCCGAGGCCGGCGATCACCGCCTCGCGGATCACCTCGCTGGAATTGGTGATGAGCAAGCCTTCCGGCCTGATGCTGAGCGCCCCGTCCGGCCCCTTCAGCCGCCAGGTGTCGTTATTGTGCGCCGGCAGGCAGCGGTGGTGTTTCAACTCGTCGATGTGCTTCGGCTCGCCATGCGTTGCAAGATAGTCCGGCGAGGCGCAGAGCAGCCGGCGCACCGGCGCCAGCCTTCGGGCCACGAGGCTCGAATCGGTGAGTTCGGCGATGCGGATCGCCAGATCGAAACCGCCGCCGACGATGTCGCTGAATTCGTCGGTCAGCACCAGGTTGATCGCAAGCTCCGGATGCGCCTCCATGAAATCCTTCAGATGCGGTGCTATATGCATGCGCCCGAAGGAGGTCGGCGCTGAAATCTTCAGCGTGCCGTGCATCTGCGCCGAGCGGCCGGAAATATAGAATTCCGCCTCTTCGAGCCCGGCGAGAATGCCGAGGACGCGGTCGTAGAAGCCCTGTCCGGCCTCCGTCAGCGAGATCTGCCGCGTCGTGCGCTGCAGAAGCCGGGTGCCGAGCCGGTCCTCCAGCCGCTTGATCCGTTTGGAGACGACGGCCGGCGAAAAGCCCAGCGCCCGCCCGGCGAGCGACATGCTTCCGGTCGAAACGACCTTGGCAAAGATTTCGAGATCACCCAGATTGGTCATAAGGTTTTGCGACTTTTTCCCCTTTTGGCATAAGTGCTTAGCATTTGCGCCACTTTCGGGAAAGTGCTAGAGCAATTCCAGGAAAAGTGCGGAGCGGTTTTCCGTCCGGAATTGCGTAAAAACAAAAAATTAGAACGGTTCTGCGCTTCCATGAAAAGCTGAACCGCTCTAAGCCGGTTTAGCGGCGGCAGGGAGGTTCGCGGCCGGTTTCCTCTACCATCTTCCCGCTGTCATTCCCCGTCGTCAGGGCCAGGGAGAACGCTATGTCCGACGCCATTTCGTTTCTCGAGCCGCGCGCTGACGTGCTGGCGCGCCGCGCCCAGATCGTCGCCGATCTGACCGATCTTCTGCCGCCGGAATGCCTGGTGCATGAGGCGCGCGAGCTGGTGCCGTTCGAAACCGACGCCTTCGTGTCCTACCGCCGCCTGCCGCTCGCCGTCGCCCTGCCGCGCACCACGGCCGAGGTTTCGGCCATCATGCGTTATTGCAACCGCTACGGCATTCCCGTCGTGCCGCGCGGCGCCGGCACCTCGCTCTCCGGCGGCGCCATTCCCCAGGAAGATGCCGTCGTGCTCGGCCTGTCGAAGATGAACAGCATCCTCGAAATCGATCTGCCGAACCGCGTCGCCGTGGTCCAGGCCGGCGTCACCAATCTCAACATTTCCGAATCCGTCTCCGCGGACGGCTTTTTCTATGCGCCTGACCCGAGCTCGCAGCTTGCCTGCACCATTGGCGGCAATATCGGCATGAATTCCGGCGGCGCCCACTGCCTGAAATACGGCGTCACCACCAACAATCTGCTCGGCGTCAGGATGGTGCTGGTCGACGGCACGGTGATCGAGCTTGGCGGCAAGGCGCTGGATGCGGCAGGCTATGACCTGGTCGGCCTCGTCTGCGGCCATGAAGGTCAGCTCGGCATCGTTACCGAGGCGACGGTGCGGTTGATCGCCAAGCCGGAAGGCGCGCGCCCCGTGCTCTTCGGCTTCGAAAGCTCGGAGGAGGCCGGCGCCTGCGTTGCCGATGTCATTGCCGCAGGCATCATCCCGGTTGCGATCGAATTCATGGACAAGCCGGCGATCGAGATCTGCGAGGCCTTCGCCCATGCCGGTTACCCGCTCGATGTCGGCGCGTTGCTGATCGTCGAGGTCGAGGGGTCGGAAGCGGAAATGGACGCCGCGCTGAAGGACATCGTCGAGATCGCCCGCCGGCACGCTGTGAAAACCGTGCGCGAATGCCAGTCGGCGACCGAGGCGGCGCTGATCTGGAAGGGCCGTAAATCCGCCTTCGGCGCTACCGGCCGCATCGCCGACTATATCTGCATGGATGGCACCGTGCCACTCAGCCAGCTCTCCCATGTGCTGAAGAGGACTGCCGAGATCGTCGATCATTACGGCCTGCGCGTCGCCAACGTCTTCCATGCCGGCGATGGCAATATGCACCCGCTGATCCTCTTCAATGCCAACGATCCCGAGGATGCCGCCCGTGCCGAGGCAGCCGGCAACGATATCCTGAGGCTCTGCGTCGATGCCGGCGGCTGCCTCACCGGCGAACATGGCGTCGGCATCGAGAAGCGCGATCTGATGCGGCACCAATATTCCGAGGCCGATCTCGCCCAGCAGATGGCGGTGCGCGCCGCCTTCGATCCCGGCTGGCTGCTCAACCCGTCGAAGGTCTTCCCGCTGGAAGGACGCCCCGCCGCATGATCGATTTGATGCCGACGAGCGAGGACGAGGCGGCCGCGATCGTTCGCGCCCATGCGGAAAGCGGCCGGCCGCTCGCAATCTGCGGCGGCGATAGCCGCTCGGGCTTTGGTAATACGGTTGCCGCCGAAGACCGGCTGCGCTCGACCGAAATCTCCGGCATCTTCGCCTATAATCCGGGTGAGATGGTCATGACCGTCCGATCCGGCACGCCATTTGCCGAGGTCGAAGCGGCTCTTTCGCAGAGCGGCCAGATGCTCGCCTTCGAGCCGATGGATCATCGCCCTGTGATGGGCACATCGGGCGAGCCGACCATCGGCGGCGTCTTTGCCGCCAATGTCTCCGGTCCACGCCGGCTGATCGCGGGTGCCGCCCGCGACAGCCTGCTCGGCGTGCGCTTCGTCAACGGCAGGGGCGAGATCATCAAGGCCGGAGGCCGGGTGATGAAGAATGTCACCGGCCTCGACCTCGCCAAGCTGATTGCCGGCTCGCATGGCACGCTGGGTTTCCTCACCGAAGTCACCTTCCGTGTGCCGCCGCGCCCGAAGACGGAGCGGACGGTGGTGCTGTCGGGTCTCAACGACGCCGAGGCGGCAAACGCCATGGCGGCGGCGATGGCGCTGCCGGTCGAAGTCTCGGGCGCCGCCCACCTGCCCTTGACGGTGACGTGGAAATTCCTCGCCGGCAAATTGCCCGAAGGCGAGGCGACCGTTCTGCGCATCGAAGGCCTGCCGGGCTCGGTCAACGTGCGCATCGAAAAGCTTGCCGCGGTAATGTCGAGCTTCGCTACGGTCACGCAGCTGGAACAGCCGGACAGCTCCAGGCTCTGGCAGGAAATCCGTGACGTGCTGCCCTATGCCGACGGCACCGCGCGGCCGGTCTGGCGAGTCTCGGTCGCCCCCGGCACCGGCCATCAACTGGTCGCAGCACTCCGCCTGGAAGCAGGCGTCGACGCCTTCTACGACTGGCAGGGTGGCCTCGTCTGGATGCGCATGGAAGCAGGTCCCGAAGCCGAGCTGGTCCGTCGCTACATCAAAGCGCTCGGCGGCGGCCATGCGACGCTGATCCGTGCATCGGCTGAGGCGAGGGCGGGTACATCAGCCTTTCATCCCGAGCCCGAGGCAGTGGCGATGCTGTCGCGGCGGGTGAAGGAGAAATTCGATCCGGCCGGCATATTCAATCCGGGGAAGATGGGATGAGGGATAAGATGGGTCTGCGTCTGGGTTACCCCCCTCTGTCCTGCCGGACATCTCCCCCACAAGGGGGGAGATCGGATGGGGTTGACGGTTTCCCCAAACAACTCAGGCATTGTGACTCCAACACGGCAGATAGGGAGCGGTGGTCCAACCTCTTGCCGATCTCCCCCCTTGTGGGGGAGATGTCCGGCAGGACAGAGGGGGGTATTCCAAGCGCTACGCCCGAGATTCTCCCAAAGCGGAGATCCCGCTAGATGCAAACCAACTTCACCCTGACCCAGCTCCTCGATCCCGATGTCGCCGAATCCGAGCAGATTCTGCGCAAATGTGTTCATTGCGGATTCTGCACCGCCACCTGTCCCACCTATGTGACGCTCGGCAATGAGCTGGACAGCCCGCGCGGCCGCATCTACCTGATCAAGGATATGCTGGAAAACGGCCGGCCCGCCGATGCCGAGGTCGTCACCCATATCGACCGCTGTCTCTCCTGCCTTGCCTGCGTCACCACCTGTCCCTCCGGCGTCGATTACATGCATCTGGTCGACCACGCCCGTGCCCATATCGAAAAGACCTACAAACGCCCGTTCATGAACCGGCTGACGCGCGCCATCCTTGCCGCCGTGCTGCCCTATCCCGGCCGTTTCCGTCTGGCGCTCAATCTCGCCCGTCTCGGCCGGCCCTTCGCCGGTCTGATGCGGGGTGGCGCGTTGAAACCCTTTGCAGCCATGCTGGCGCTTGCGCCGCGCCGCATCCCGGCCGCTTCGGACTTCGCAAAGCCTGGCAGCTATCTGCCCGAGACGGAACGGCGCGGCCGGGTGGCGATCCTTTCCGGCTGTGCGCAGCCGGTGCTCGATCCCGGCATCAACGCGGCGGCGATCCGCTTGCTGACGCGGTTCGGCGTCGAGGTCGTGATGCCGGAAGGCGAGGTCTGCTGCGGCTCGCTGGTTCATCACATGGGCCGCGCCGAACAGGCGCTCGAAAGCGCCCGTGCCAATGTCGATATCTGGACGCGCGAGATCGACGGGCAGGGCCTCGACGCGATCATCATCACCGCTTCGGGCTGCGGCACGACGATCAAGGATTACGGCCACATGCTGCGCCTCGATCCCGCCTATGCCGCAAAGGCGGCCAGGGTTTCGGCGTTAGCCAAGGACGTCACCGAATATCTCGCAACCCTCGACCTGCCGGCGCACATGCCAAAGGGCATCACCGTCGCCTACCATTCCGCCTGTTCCATGCAGCACGGCCAGCGCATCACGTTGGCGCCGAAGCAATTGCTGAAAGCGGCGGGCTTTACGGTGCGCGATCCGGCCGAAGGCCATCTCTGCTGCGGCTCCGCCGGCACCTACAACATCATGCAGCCGGAGATCTCGGCTGCGCTGAAGGCGCGCAAGGTCAAGAACATCGAGGCCACCAAGGCCGATATCATCGCCACCGGCAATATCGGCTGCATCACCCAGATCGCCACCGGCACCGGCATGCCGATCCTGCATACGGTCGAGCTTCTCGATTGGGCCTATGGCGGCGCTGTGCCGGAAAAATTAACAGGTTTGCCGTTAGGCTGAGACCTATGACAGCGCCGCGCATCTTATCGAGAGCCGCAAAGGACGCTGTCTTGGGAGGTTAGCGATGTGGCGTGGAATGATCGTATTTGCGGGACTGCTCGGTGCGGCAGGCACTGCCCAGGCGAATAGTCGTTTTTTCTGTTCCGCCGACGACAAGGAAGCGCGCTTCACGCTGGAAAGCGGTTTCGAAAGCGCCGCCGGCCATAAGCTCAACCATTTCCGCGGCGCGCTGATCGTCAAGGATCCGGCCCAAGAGGCCGTATTCGGAAAACGTGTTTTCGAATCGCAGCACCTGACCAACCATTGGTCGCGTAACGGCGAACTGCTCATGGAAGTCTTCGACGGCGGCGAAGATGACACCGGTGGAGCAACGCTGGACCTGGTGGTTGTCGCCGGCGAGCGCGGCAAGCCGGCAGCAAATTTCAGCGGCAGCTATTCCCTGACGATCGAAGGCGGTGAAAAACCCTATGCCGTCGAGGGCAAGGTCAGCTGCGGCACGAAATAGAGCAATTTCAGGAAAAGTGCGAAGCGGTTTTCCGTCCGGAATTGCGTGAGAACGAAAGGTTAGAGCGGTTACGCGCTTTCATGAAAAAGCTGAACCGCTCTAGCACCGCAGCTCAAATTTGTTACCAATGGAATGATACGCCGACATTGACGGCATTGGTGAAGATGTTGGTCTTCAGCCGGTCGCCGCTGTCGATCGGAACGTCGACGCGCGAATAGGTGCCCTTGTATTCGACGAAGGTCGACCAGCGCTCGGTCACCTTGAAGTCGACGCCGGCCTGGGCCTGCAGCGTCACGCCGCCGAATTCATAAGCCCAGGTCTTGCCCTCGGGGCGAATCACTTCGACATGCGGAATGTTTACGCCGATGCCGGCGCCGAGATAGGGCGTCCAGCGGCGGGCCGGATCCTGAAAGCGGTAGAGACCGTTCACGGTGAGCAGGTTCAGGCCGTCGGTGAACTCGAAATGCGACCAGCCGGCCTTGGCGAGCGTGTCGTCGTCGGCATAGACCTTGTCATGGGTAAAATCGAGCGAGATCCCCCAGTTCGGCTTGTTGAAGTCCTCGAGCCACCAGGTGACGCGGGCGCCGTAATAAGGCGGGCTGCCGAAGGACTTGCCTTCCCAGCCGGCGGTGAAACTCGTGCCGTCCGAAACGTCGACGCCGCTATGCGGGGCGGTCTGGTAGCCGCCGTAAATGGAGAATTGCAGGTCTTCCGCCGAGGCGGAAACTGCCGAACAGATGGTAAAAAACGCGATGCCCGCAAACAGGGAAGCGGAGGAACGCAGCGCAGATGTCATTGAATAGCCCCGAAATAAATATGTCGACTCTTAGGCACGTGTGCCAGCTTTTCGCCGCAAAGTCTAAGCAAAACAAAAGGCGCGTCAAACTGCGCCTTTCGTTTTTTTGGTAAGTGTTGCTCAGCCGCCGAACATCGTGCGCAGCACGTCGATGCCCCTGTCCTCGAACGCCACCTTGCCCTGCCTGTTGCCGGGGCCGATGACGATCACCTTGGTGCCGACGGAGGCGCGATCGTAAAGGTGCATGACGTCGGCGTTCATCATGCGGATGCAGCCGGAAGACATGTTGAGGCCGATCGTCCAAGGCTGGTTGGTGCCGTGGATGCGAAAGATCGTGTCGCGGCCGCCCTGGTAGAGATACATGGCGCGGGCGCCGAGAGGATTGTCCTCGCCGCCTTCCTGGAAAGCGGGAATGATGTGCCCTTTGGCGGCTTCGCGGCGGCGCATCTCGGCCGGCGGCGTCCAGCTCGGCCATTCGGCCTTGCGGCCGATCTTGACGACCCCCGACCAGCCGAAGCCGTCGCGGCCGACGCCGATGCCGTAGCGGGTGGCGCGATTGTTGCCTTCGACGAGGTAGAGATACTTGTTGTTGGTATCTATGATGACGGTGCCGGCGGCTTCCGTCGTTACCAGCCGCACTTTCTTGCGCTTGAACTGCGGCTTCACATATTTCGGCATCTGCGCCACGCGCACGATCTGCGCCGGGCGCCGTGCATTGTCGGACGCGGAGCCGGCGGGTGCAGCAAAGGCGGATGTGGACATCAAGGACAGGACAAGTCCGGCAGCAGCCAGACCCGGCATTAGTTTGATCATGATCGATTCCCCTCAAGCAAATCCGCTCGAAGCTACATGAACTTCTGCCCGATTCAAGATCGGTGTGGCCGGATAAAGCATTTTTAGAGAAGGGAACCGCTTGTTCTTGCGGCTCCCTGAATATTAGGTGTGCCGTTACATGACGATGACGCGGGTCCCGACATTGACGCGGTCGTAGAGGTCGACGACGTCTTCGTTGCGCAGTCGAATGCAGCCCGAAGAAACGGCGCTGCCGATCGACCAGGGCGCATTGGTGCCATGGATACGGTAGAGCGTCGATCCGAGATACATGGCGCGGGCGCCGAGCGGGTTTTCCGCCCCGCCGTCCATGCGCGCCGGCAGATAATGGCCCTTGGCGGCTTCGCGGCTGATCATCTCGGAAGGCGGCGTCCAATCCGGCCATTCGGTCTTGCGGGTGATCTTGTGGACGCCTGCCCATTCGAAGCCGGGCTTGCCGACGCCGACGCCATAGCGCCGCGCCTTGCCGCCTTGCATCACCAGATAGAGGAAGCGGTTGTTGGTATCGATGACGATCGTGCCGGGCTTCTCCGTGGTGTCGTAATCGACCATCTGCGGCAGATATTGCGGCTCGATCGGACGGCGGATCGACGGGATGCCGGGATTGATCGCCGAGACGGTCTGCGGTGCGGCCTGCAGCGCCTGGCGCAGCACGCGGCGCTGGAAAAGGCCGCGCTGCTGCTGGCGGACGACCGGCCGCTGATAGACGACGGGACGAACCCTGCCGCCGCCGAGCTGGTTGATCCAGGGCGCGGTCAGATCGGGGCTGAGCACGACGGGCGGACGGGTGGCGTAGCGGTCGTCTGCAATGGCGGCCGTGGAGAAAATGCCGAAGAGGGCTGCGGCAAGGACAAGCTGTTTCATCATCGGACGAACTCTCTACAAATGACCGAAAATGCGCTGGCGGGATATGTCCGCCCGGGCGGAGATGTTCCGCCCGGCAAAGACGCTGCCACCTGATCCGCCAGCGAATGGTAAAGATCGATTCATGAAAAGCCGACCGACCGGATAAACTTTTCGTCAGGGTTACCGTTCGGTTTGGAAAGACGGTTTGCAAATGGTAAAGCCGGAATCAGTAGCAGAGAACGAAGCGGATCCCCGCGGAATGAAGGATCATGAGCGCGACAGGCATCATCATCGGCGAGGACGGCAGGAGCCGCTGCCACTGGCACGCCAATCTGCCCGATTATCTCCGATACCATGACGAGGAATGGGGCCGCCCTGTCACCGATGATATCCGCCTCTTCGAGAAGATCTGTCTCGAAGGCTTCCAGTCCGGTCTTTCCTGGCTGACGATCCTGCGCAAACGGGAGAATTTCCGCGCCGCCTTTTCGGGTTTCGATTTCGACAAGGTCGCTCTCTTCGGCGAAGGGGATGTCGCTCGCTGCCTTGCCGATGCCGGCATCATCCGCCATCGCGGCAAGATCGTCTCGACCATCAACAATGCCAAACGCGCAATCGAACTCAAGAACGAATTCGGCTCGCTCGCCCGTTATTTCTGGCGCTACGAGCCCGGCCATAACGAGCGGCCGGCGGTGGTCGACCGCGAGCATATCATCGCCAATCCAACGACGCCGACATCGGTGGTCATTTCGAAGGATCTGAAGAAACGCGGCTGGACCTTTGTCGGCCCGACCACAGTTTATGCTTTCATGCAGGCGATGGGTCTCGTCAACGATCATCTGGAAGGCTGCTTCTGCCGGCCCGAGGTCGAGGCGATGCGCACCGCTCTGGTTCGCCCATGAAAGATCATTCCGTGAGAACTCTGATCGCCGCCGCTGCCCTTTTCCTCTTGACCGTCTCCGCCATGGCGCAGACGCCGCAGCTCGATCCCGGCGAGAAGCTGGAGAAGCTGCAATTCCCGGCCGTTACCATGCAGTTGACGGGCTGGACGAAGTTCGGCAATGGCCATGTCTATACGCTGCCGGTGCGGGCCGGCCAGCACCTGAAGATCAGCTTTTCGACGAAAAGCAAATTTGCCTTCCTGGCGATCTTCGACCTGTCGAAGCCGGATGACGAGGCCTTCTTCGGCACCGACGAGGACGGCATGAGCTTCGAGACGACGGTCAAGGAAAACGCCACCTGGCTGCTGCGTCCCTATTATTCCAAGGTCTCGCCGCGCCGCGGCCTCGGCGCTCCCTTCAGCATCCTGATCGAGCCGCTGGCGGCTGCCCCGCCGCAGCCGAAACCGCCGGCCGAGCCGGAGCGCCCCTCGCTGTTCCCGAAGGCCCCGCCGAAGCCGCAATGAGGCAGAGGTAGCGCTCGGCTTAGAGCAATTCCAGGAAAAGTGCGAAGCGGTTTTCCGTCCGGAATTGCGTAAAAACAAAAGGCTAGAGCGGTCCTGCGTTTCCGTTAAAAGCTGAACCACTCTAGCCGAGCCGGTCGATCAGGTCGCGCAACTCGCCGAGATGGTCGATCTTGCGGAAACGCGGCGCCTCTTTCGGCTCGTCCACATGTTCCAGCACCCAGGTCAGTTCATGCGGCACGAAAACGCCGTAGCTGCCGGCGGCGATTGCCGGCACGATGTCCGATTTCAGCGAATTGCCGACCATCATCGCCCGTTCCGGCCCATCGCCGACCTTGGCGAAGATGCGGCGATAGGTGACCGCCGTCTTCTCGGAGACAATCTCGACGGCATCGAAGAAGTCGCCGAGCCCGGATTGGGCAAGCTTGCGCTCCTGGTCGAAGAGATCGCCCTTGGTGATCATCACCAGCAGGTATTTGCCGGCAAGCGCCTCCAGCGTGTCGCGCACATGCGGCATGGTCTCGACCGGATGGTTGAGAAGATCGCGGCCGGTGTCGAGGATCTTGGCGATGACGCTCGCCGGAACCTTGCCCTCGGTGATCTCGATCGCGGTTTCGACCATCGACAGTGTGAAGCCCTTGATGCCGAAGCCGTAATGGCGAAGGTTGCGTTTTTCGGCCTCCAGCAGCCGTTCGGAAATTTTCGGTCCTTCGGCGAAATCGGCAAGAAGCCCGGTGAAATGCGCTTCCGTCAGTCGATAATATTGTTCGTTCTGCCAGAGTGTATCATCGGCATCGAAGCCGATCGTGGTCAGTGGTCGCGTCGCCATATGCGTACCTCTAGAGCATGATGCCGAAAAGTGTGAGCGGTTTTCGGACGACATCATGCTCTCACTATTTAACTTGGAACAGGATTCAGATTTTAGGCCGACCCGGCCTAAAATCATCCTGTTCCCGAAATAAGGCCGGTAATCTATCGGCCGCCTGTGTCGAGACAAGGGCATCGCCTTCGCGGCAGGACGGCGTTGAAAAGCTCCGGCGCCGCACTACATCGAACCTGCCTCACCCTGCAGCCAGCCACGGCTGTGCCTGTCACGCGCAGGCCAATAATCAAAAAATGAAGTTCAGCGGTTCGCAAGCCTCTTGCGGCAGACACAAAGGATTTTTTCGACCATGCGTTACAATCAACTCGGAAATACGGGACTTTTCGTCTCGGAAATCTGCCTGGGCACCATGACCTTCGGCGAAGCCAAACAGGGCAGTCTGTGGGGCGCCATCGCCGATGTCGACCAGGATGCCGCCGACCGCATCGTCGAGCGTTCGCTCGGCTCTGGCGTCAATTTCATCGACACGGCCGACGTCTATTCATCCGGCGAGTCCGAAAGGTTGCTCGGCCAGGCGCTGAAGAACCTCGACGTGCCCCGCAAGGACGTCGTCATCGCCACCAAGGTCTACGGCGTCATGGGCGACAAGCCGAACGACCGCGGCGCCTCGCGCGGTCACATCATGGATTCGGTCGAGGCGAGCCTCAAGCGCCTGCAGACCGATCATATCGACCTCTATCAGATCCACGCGACCGATACGGTGACGCCGATCGAGGAGACGCTGCGCGCTCTCGACGATCTCGTTTCCCGCGGCCTCGTGCGTTATATCGGCGTCTCCAACTGGCAAGCCTGGCGCATTTCCAAGGCGCTCGGCCTCTCCGAACGCCGGGGTTTTGCCCGTTTTGAAACCGTGCAGGCCTATTATTCCATCGCCGGTCGCGATCTCGAACGCGACATCGTGCCGATGATGCAGGAGGAAAAGCTTGGCCTGATGGTCTGGTCGCCGCTCGCCGGCGGTCTGCTCTCCGGCAAGTACGGTCCCGGCGCGCCCGGCAATGGTGAAGGCCGCCGCGCCAGTTTCGATTTCCCGCCCGTCGACAAGGACAAGGCCTGGGCCTGCGTCGCCGTCATGCGCGAAGTCGCCGAAAAACACGGCGTCAGCGTCGCCACCGTGGCGCTCGCCTATATCCTCGCCAAACCTTTCGTCACCACAGTCATCATCGGCGCCAAGCGTGTCGACCAGCTCGACCAGAACCTTGCCGCCGTCAAGCTGAAGCTCGATGAAGACGATATCAAGAAGCTCGACGAGGTGAGCGCGCTTGCGCCCGAATATCCGGGCTGGATGCTGGCGCGACAGGCCGCCGGCCGCCGGCCGGCCGATTTCGAGCCGAAGGATTGAGATCTCATAAGTCTTGGGGAACGCCGAACCTCCGGCGTTCCCCTTTTCATCAACGATCGGCTACTTGCCGTGGGCCTTGAGCCAGGCGTTCATCCGGCGATCTCGGCTCGCTGTGAATGTCGGCTGCAACCCAATACTGCCGGCGGTCACATCCGGATCACCAGCCGGCAATGACCTTGTGCTCGATCCTATAATCCTTGCTTTCTTCGCCGAGCGGAGCGACCGGCCATGTCCAGGTGGCTTTTGCCGGCGGCGGCAAAACGCCATGCAGCAGGTCGGCTTCCTCATGCGTTTTACCGTTGCGGTCGATGACGGCATAGGCAATGTCGGTCACCAGGCAGCTGCGGCAGGGAAGGCCCGAAAGCCCGGCAAGATGTGCCGCGATCAGCCTTTCCACCGTGCCTTCAGGCATCCGGTCGGCCTCGGCCTCGTGGCGCCGCTTCACACCGCGACCGATCTGCGACAAGAGGTTGGCGGAAACCACGAAATCGAGATAGGGCACGCCGCGCAGGAAGCCGAGCGGTTCGGGCTCGCGACCGGCGGCGAGTTCGTCGTAGCCGGAAAGATCGCGCTCGATCAGCCGGACATTGCGATAGAATTTGGCCGGCAGCCACAGGCGCACCGAGGCGAGATGAACGAGATCGACCAGCACCACGGTGTCGAAATCTCGCGCCAGCGCTTCGATCGGCACATCACGCAACAGGCCGGAGCCGAGGACGACCGCGGTCCGCTTCTGCCTGAGGTCGGCCGCTGCCGCGAGGATCGCCTTCCGGCTCATCTCCTCATGTTCGGCCCAATCCGCCGCGCAGCGCCCGGCCCGGGACCAGAGATTGACGGAATAGCGGATGAACTTTCGATGCGGCTTGCCGGTCAGCGGCAAGGTCGCGGCATAGAGAAGCGCCTCGGTGATCATGAACATATCCGCATTTCTGATGGAGCTCCTTCGTTCAATCGATTCTCGCAGCCACATCAAGACCCTTCGCCCTTGCCGCTCCCCGCGCGATCGGTTAGGAAACCGCCACTGTCACAGTCAGTGGAATTCCCGGAAATGAACGACAAGCAGAAGAAACCGCAAAAGCTCAAGGCCCGCCTGCCGCGCGGCTTCGTCGACCGGACGGCCGGCGATATGCGCGCCGTCAACGAGATGACGGCAAAGATCCGGGAAGTCTATGAGCATTATGGTTTCGATCCGCTCGAAACGCCGCTGTTCGAATATACCGATGCGCTTGGCAAGTTCCTGCCCGACAGCGATCGGCCGAACGAGGGCGTCTTCTCGCTGCAGGACGATGACGAGCAATGGATGTCGCTGCGTTACGATCTGACGGCGCCGCTCGCCCGTCATGTCGCCGAGAATTTCAACGAGATCCAGCTGCCTTATCGCACCTATCGCGCCGGTTACGTCTTCCGCAACGAGAAGCCAGGCCCGGGCCGCTTCCGCCAGTTCATGCAGTTCGATGCCGATACCGTCGGCGCGCCGGGTGTTCAGGCCGATGCTGAAATGTGCATGATGATGGCCGATACGCTGGAAGCCCTCGGCATCAAGCGCGGCGATTACGTCATCCGCGTCAACAACCGCAAGGTTCTGGATGGCGTGCTCGAGGCGATCGGCCTCGGCGGCGACGACAAGGCCGGCCAGCGGCTCAACGTCCTGCGCGCCATCGACAAGCTCGACAAGTTCGGCCCGGAAGGCGTGGCCCTGCTGCTCGGTCCCGGCCGCAAGGATGAATCCGGCGACTTCACCAAGGGCGCCGGTCTCGATCAGCCGCAGATCGACAAGGTGCTGTTCTTCGTCGGCATCAAGGACTATGCCGAAAGCGCTGCCCGGCTTGCCGAGCTCGTTGCAGGAACCTCCAGAGGTGGCGAAGGCGTCGACGAGCTGAATTTCATCGGTGCACTCGTCACCAGCGCCGGCTATGGCCCTGACCGCATCAAAATCGACCCCTCCGTCGTCCGTGGCCTCGAATATTATACAGGCCCGGTCTATGAGGCCGAACTGACCTTCGACGTTACCAACGAGAAGGGCGAGAAGGTCGTCTTCGGTTCGGTCGGCGGCGGCGGCCGTTATGACGGCCTCGTCTCCCGCTTCATGGGTCAGCCGGTTCCGGCGACAGGCTTCTCGATCGGCGTTTCCAGGCTGATGACGGCGCTGAAGAACCTCGGCAAGCTCGGCGCCAGCGAGGTCATCGAGCCGGTGCTTGTGACCGTCATGGACGGCGATGTCGAGGCGATGGGCCGCTATCAGCGGATGACGCAGGAACTGCGCGCCGCCGGGATCCGCGCCGAGATGTTCCAGGGCAACTGGAAGAAGTTCGGCAACCAGCTGAAATATGCCGATCGCCGCGGCTGCCCCGTCGCCATCATCCAGGGCGGCGACGAGCGCGCCGGAGGCGTTGTGCAGATCAAGGATCTGATCGAAGGCAAACGGCTCTCCGGCGAGATCGAGGACAATGCCAGCTGGCGCGAAGCGCGCGTGGCGCAGGAAACGGCGCCGGAAGCCGACCTCGTCGCCAAGGTGAAGGAGATCCTTGCCGCGCAGGCAGAGGATCGGAAGAGGGCGGGCGGTGATGTCTGAGGCATACCCCCCTCTGCCCTGCCGGGCATCTCCCCCACAAGGGGGGAGATCGGATAGGAGTGGCCTCTTGCCCCAATCAAACACCTTTGGGGGCCGAAGCCACTTGGCGCACGCTCAATATTTGGGGAAGCTGGGGCGCCCAGCTGATCTCCCCCCTTGTGGGGGAGATGCCCGGCAGGGTAGAGGGGGGTATTTTCCGGCACGCCCGTCGCCTATTATTCGGAGCGCCACATGCCCCTGATCAACCTCCCCGAATTCGCCAACGACCTCATCACCGAATTCGTCGCGCGCAACGCCGAGCGCATCGATACGCCTGTGATTCAGCCGGCCGAACCTTTCCTGGATATCGCAGGCGAAGATCTGCGCCGCCGCATCTTCATGACGGAAAGCGAAACCGGCGCCAGCCTTTGCCTGCGTCCCGAATTCACCATTCCCGTCTGTCTGCGCCACATCGAGACGGCGACCGGCACGCCGAAGCGTTATGCCTATCTCGGCGAGGTTTTCCGCCAGCGCCGCGACGGCGCCAATGAATTCTATCAGGCCGGCATCGAGGATCTTGGCGATATCGACCTTTCAAACGCCGACGCCCGCGCCATCGGCGATGCCACCGGCATTCTCGCCCGCCTGCTGCCGGGCCGGCGCTTAGCCGTTACATTAGGCGACCAGGCAGTGTTCGAGGCCGTCGTCCAGGCGCTCGGCCTGCCGCTAGGCTGGCAGAAGCGCCTGATCCACGCCTTCGGCAATATGACGCAGCTGGAGGCGCTGCTTGCCAGTCTCGTCAGCCCGCAATTCGTCACCGGGCTGGACGACGATATCGCCAGGCTTGTCGCATCAGGCGACGAGCAGGCGCTGGTCGCCCATCTCGAGCGGGAGATGCAGAAGACCGGCTATTCGACGAATGCCGGCCGCTCGCCTCTGGAAATCGCCCGACGGCTCAAGGAAAAGCTCATCCTGTCCGAAACGCGCCTCGACGATGCGGCCTTCCACGTGCTGGAAGAGTTCCTGTCGCTCGACGTGCCGCTGGTGAATGCTTCCGCGGCCCTTTCCGGTTTCGCCGATGCTGCCGGCCTGAAACTCGGCAATGCGCTCGCGCGCTTCAATGGCCGCGTTGCAGCACTTTCCAATGCCGGCGTCGATCTTTCCTGCCTCGACTATCGTGCCGCCTTCGGACGGCCGCTCGACTACTACACCGGCCTCGTCTTCGAGGTGACGGTGGAAGGCTCGACCGCGGTGCTCGCCGGCGGCGGCCGCTTCGACCGGCTCCTGACCTTCCTCGGTGCGACGGACCGCATCCCGGCCGTCGGCTTCTCCTTCTGGCTCGACCGCATCGAAACCGAAAGGGCAGCCGCATGACCATCACCATCGCGCTTCCCTCCAAGGGCCGGATGAAGGAAGACGCTTCGGCGATCTTCGAACGGGCCGGCATGACGATCTCGGCTGTTGGTAACGACCGCTCCTATCGCGGCCGCGTCGAAGGCTGGGACGATGTGGAAATCGCCTTCCTCTCGGCTTCTGAAATCTCCCGCGAAATCGGCAACGGCACCGTCGATTTCGGCGTCACCGGCGAGGATCTGATGCAGGAAGGTTTCGCCGAGGTCGACAAGCGCGTCGAATTCTGCGCCCGCCTCGGCTTCGGCCATGCCGATGTCGTCGTTGCCGTGCCGGAGATCTGGCTCGATGTCGACACCATGGCCGATCTCGTGGATGTTGCCGCCGATTTTCGTGCCCGCCACGGACGGCGCCTTGCCATCGCCACCAAATACTGGCGGCTGACCCAGCAGTTCTTTTCGAGCCAGCACGGCATCCAGCTTTATCGCATCGTCGAAAGCCTGGGCGCCACCGAGGGCGCTCCCGCCTCCGGCTCGGCCGATATCATCGTCGATATTACCTCCACCGGCTCGACGCTGCGCGCCAACCACCTGAAGGTGCTCCAGGACGGTGTCATCCTGCATTCGCAGGCCTGCCTCGTGCGCGCCCGCAAGGAGAGCCATGCGGACGAACCGGCAGTCCAGGCGATCATCGACGCGGTGCGCGCCGCCCTCTGATCCCCGTCATCAAGGCACAAGAAAACCCGCCGTCGGGTGACGGCGGGTTTTCGCATTTATGGGAGGATGTCTGCTGGTATCAGGCGGCTGCGTAGGCGCCGCGGCGTGCGTCGATCGAATAGGCACCGGCACCGACGGTGGCGAGCAGGATGTACGCGCCGGCCAGCGTGATGTTCTTCATGACCATGATCTGGTTGAGAATGTTCACGAGTTCAGTGCCGCTTGCGTAGGGCAGGTGGAAGGCAATGCCCGTGAAGACACAGAATGCGGCGAGCAGCCAGCCGGCAATGCGGACCTGGAAGCCTGTGAGAACAGCAAGGCCGGCCAGCAGTTCGAAAAGGCCTGCGGCATAGGCCAACAGGGTTGCTGCCGGCAGGCCGGCACCGGCGATCATGCCCGCAGTACCGGCAGGATCGGCGAGCTTCGTGAAGCCGGAAAGTATGAACATGAAAGACAGAAGAATGCGGGCAATCAAGATGATGACGTTCGACATGGATGTTGTCTCCGTTTGAAGGACTCTGGAGATCTGGGTGCCCCGGCACCGGATGGACCTCGGATGTCTCCTATGTCGCCTTTTTCTTGTTCTATGGAAAGATAAACGGAAGCGGACAGTTCGTTCAATAATATGGAACGATGCCCTGCCGCCGTTGCTTGCTTTTCACAAACCCGTTCTCTTATGGTCGGCGTCCAACATGGAGAATCCGATGGCAGATCTTTCCGCATTTCCGATTACGACGCGCTGGCCGGCGAAAAATCCCGATATCATCCAGCTCTATTCCCTGCAGACGCCGAATGGGGTGAAGGTCTCCGTCGCTCTCGAAGAGCTCGGCCTCGCCTATGAGCCGCACTATGTTTCCTTCGCCGCCAACGAGCAGAAGTCGACGGAATTCGAATCTCTCAACCCGAACGGCCGCATTCCGGCGATCATCGATCCGAACGGTCCGGATGGAAAGCCGATCGGCCTTTTTGAATCCGGCGCCATCCTGCTTTATCTCGTCGAAAAAACCGGCAAGCTCATCCCTGCCGATGCCGCCGGCCGCTACGAAACCATCCAGTGGGTGTTTTTCCAGATGGCGGGCATCGGCCCGATGTTCGGCCAGTTCGGCCATTTCTACAAATTTGCCGCCGATAAGGTCGCCAACAATTCCTACCCGGTCGAGCGTTATCGCGATGAATCCAAACGGCTGCTCGGCGTGCTCGAAGACCGGTTGAAGGGCCGTCAGTGGATCATGGGCGATCAGTATACGATCGCCGACATCACCACCTTCACCTGGGTTCGCGGCGCCGATATCTTTTATGGCGGCCGCGAGGTGCTCGAATATGCGAAATTCCCCGCCGTCTCGGATTGGCTGGAGCGCTGCATCGCCCGTCCGGCAAGTGCCAGGGGCCTCAACATCCCGGTCAAGCCGGAGTAACGAACAGATCGCTGGAAAGTAGAAAGGTCGCCCTCGAGGCCGCTTCAGACTGCTGCGACGTCTCGATTCCGATTCCCTCTTCTCCCCAGCGGGGAGAAGGTGCCCGTAGGGCGGATGAGGGGGCCGGCGAAGCCGGTCTTTCGACGATGATTATGTAGGCTTCGATTGTGCTAGCTTCGTTGGGGCACGGTGTTACCGTGGGCATGGCGGAATAGGTTTTACGTGAAGGATGGTGCCGTGTGGCCCCCTCATCCGCCTGCCGGCACCTTCTCCCCGCTGGGGAGAAGAGGATATGCCGCGACCTTTCCGTTCTCATCGGCCTTACACAGGGTGAGGGGCAGCCATTCCACCCTATCGCCGGCTTGTGATCTGCTTTGCGCCTTCCAGCTTGAAGCGCGGAAAGACGAAGACGCCGACCATGCTGCCGCTGAATTTTTCTTCCAGACCGTTGGACTCGCCCATGCAGAAGAGCGGCTGGCGAAAGCCGTTCGGCATGATGATCGTCGTCGAGAAACAGAAAGAGGAGCAGAGCGTCGCCGCCTGCTCGAACAGCTCCAATATGTGGCTGCGGTCCTTGGCATCATAGCAGCGGATCAGGCTCAGCAATCCGCATTCCTGTGCGGCGAGGCCGTGCAGCATCGCGCTCCACTCGCCGAGACGGAGCATGCCGCTCGAAAAATCTCCAGTCCAGGCTTCGGAAACGGAAAACTGCGCCAACATCTCGTGATTTTGATTGGCACCATCAAACGAGCCGGGCGTCAAAGGTACGGCTGCATTGGCGTTCCCCCGTTCGGATGCGGCTCCCGCCGCACGCTCGGCAAACACAAAGAAACAGGATCACGCAGCAGCGGGCATGATACCCGCGCTTCATCCGGCGATTATTGCCACGGCCATCTGGCCTCCGTAACCGGAGCCCTCGTAGCCGAACGTTCACCTATCGCCTTCCGCGCTCCGGCCTCGTCTATTGGCGAGAACTATCGCCGGGCGCGGTTGAGGTGCAGCGCGGATTTATAGGGGCTTTTGGACAAACGGCAACGGCTTTTTAAGGGGTCTTCGGATCGGCCTCTTTTCTTAGGATGTCTGCATCTTCGGCCTATTTCGCGAGAATTGGCATGGGAAGATAATCTTTGAGAGCATTGCAAACGTTTTCACTCCACGTCAGGCCGGAAATCTTGCAGCAGCACTGTGATCTCTCGCATGTCGGCAGGCTGATAAATACGCAGGCAGCGCAAGTTTGGCGCAAGCTTCGTGCCCAGGGCCCGCAAGAGGGAGCTGGGTAAATGTTTCGTCGGCTATGCCAATCAGGCCTGCCGCACGTCGAATCGCTTTGGACAAAAGAAAAGGGCGACCCGAGGGCCGCCCTTCCTGTTCCGGATGCCGGAAAGATAGTCCGTGAAGGCCGTTGGCCTATCACATCATGTCCATTCCGCCCATGCCGCCCATGCCGCCCGGCATGCCAGCAGGGGCATCCTTCTTCGGCAGTTCGGCGATCATGGCTTCCGTGGTGATCAGCAGCGATGCGACAGAAGCAGCGTTCTGCAGCGCCGTGCGAACGACCTTGAGCGGGTCGACGATACCCATGGCGATCATGTCGCCATATTCGGATGTCTGGGCGTTGTAGCCGAAGTTGTCTTCGTTCTTGTCGAGGACCTTGCCGACAACGATCGAGGCTTCGTCGCCTGCGTTTTCAGCGATCTGACGAACGAGCGACTGCAGGGCGCGGCGAACGATGTTGATGCCGGCTTCCTGGTCGTCGTTTGCACCCTTGACGGTGATCTTCGTGGAGGAGCGGAGCAGAGCGATACCGCCGCCGGGGACGATGCCTTCCTGAACGGCAGCGCGGGTCGCGTTGAGCGCGTCGTCGATGCGGTCCTTCTTTTCCTTCACTTCGACTTCCGTCGAGCCGCCGACGCGGATGACGGCAACGCCGCCAGCGAGCTTGGCAAGACGTTCCTGCAGCTTCTCGCGGTCGTAGTCGGAGGTGGTTTCTTCGATCTGGGCCTTGATCTGGGCAACACGGCCTTCGATGTCGGTCTTGGCGCCCGAACCGTCGACGATCGTGGTGTTTTCCTTGGAGATCGAAACCTTCTTGGCACGGCCGAGCATGTCGAGCGTGACGGATTCGAGCTTGATGCCGAGGTCTTCGGAGATGACAGTGCCGCCGGTCAGGATGGCGATGTCTTCGAGCATGGCCTTGCGGCGGTCGCCGAAGCCAGGAGCCTTGACGGCAGCGATCTTCAGGCCGCCGCGCAGCTTGTTGACGACGAGCGTTGCGAGGGCTTCGCCTTCGACGTCTTCAGCGACGATGAGGAGCGGCTTGCCGGTCTGAACGACGGCTTCGAGAACCGGGAGCATCGACTGCAGGTTCGAGAGCTTCTTCTCGTGAAGGAGAATGAAGACGTCTTCGAGGTCGGCGATCATCTTTTCCGGGTTGGTCACGAAGTAAGGGCTCAAATAGCCGCGGTCGAACTGCATGCCTTCGACGACTTCGAGTTCGGTTTCGGCGGTCTTGGCTTCTTCAACCGTGATGACGCCTTCGTTGCCGACCTTCTGCATGGCTTCAGCAATGTCGAGACCGACCTGCTTGTCGCCATTTGCCGAAATCGTGCCGACCTGTGCAACTTCTTCCGAAGTCGAGATCTTCTTGGCCTTGGCCTGGAGATCCTTCACGACGTCAGCAACAGCGAGGTCGATGCCGCGCTTCAGGTCCATCGGGTTCATGCCGGCTGCAACGGCCTTGTTGCCTTCGCGAACGATCGCCTGGGCAAGAACGGTAGCCGTCGTGGTGCCGTCGCCGGCGATGTCGTTGGTCTTCGAAGCAACTTCGCGGACCATCTGGGCGCCCATGTTTTCGAACTTGTCTTCGAGTTCGATTTCCTTGGCGACCGAAACGCCGTCCTTGGTGATGCGCGGCGCGCCGAAGGACTTGTCGATGATGACGTTACGACCCTTCGGGCCGAGCGTGACCTTCACTGCATCGGCGAGAATGTCGACGCCGCGCAGCATCTTTTCGCGCGCGGTGCGGCCAAACTTGATTTCTTTAGATGCCATATTCTTAACTCCTGAATTCGAGTTGTTCGGGCAAAAGGCCCGTCAGCCATTTCGGGAAAGCAGGTCGGCCGATCAGCCGATGATGCCCATGATGTCGGCTTCCTTCATGATCAGAAGGTCTTCGCCGTCGATCTTGACTTCGGTGCCGGACCACTTGCCGAACAGGATGCGGTCGCCAGCCTTGACGTCGAGTGCGACGACCTTGCCGGACTCATCGCGCGCGCCGGAGCCGACGGCGACGATTTCGCCTTCCTGCGGCTTTTCCTTGGCGGTATCGGGAATGATGATGCCGCCCTTGGTCTTGGCTTCGGACTCAACGCGGCGAACAACGACGCGGTCGTGAAGGGGGCGGAAGTTGGTGCTTGCCATTGTCTAATCCCTCGATCGAATGACATTCGCGGACCGGAGTGGCCCACATGGATAAATGTTAGCACTCCCTTGCGGTGAGTGCTAGCGACGAGCATTTAGGGATGGCTCCGAGAGGAGTCAATGAGAGCAATCACGAATTTTTGTGCCGGAATTGTGAAGAGGCCGGAGAATAGTCGGAGATTGCGGCCGAAACTCGGGGCGCAGCCGAACTTTGCCGAACTCGTCCGCCGCCGGCGATCTGCCGCTTCGCGATAATCATCAAAACCCTTTGCCCTTCCGCTCCGCCGGATCGCCGTTCGAGTTTCTCGCATTGGCCCGGCGGCGAAGAAAATGCCTTGCCATCGCCTCGCGCCTTTGCAATGTCACCGGTGACTGAAGCAAATCGGGAAATCGGAATGGCCAAGCGGATAGAAAACTTCTCGGAGATATCAGGTCACTATGATGTGGTGCTCTGCGATGTCTGGGGCGTCGTTCATAACGGCGTCGATCCGTTCCCGAAGGCGGCCGCAGCCCTTGAAGCGGCACGCGACAGCGGCCTCGCCGTCGTCCTCATCACCAATTCGCCGCGCCTTTCCTGGCAGGTGGTCGAGCAGCTGCGCCAGATCGGCGTTCCCGACAGCGCCTATGACAGGATCGTCACCTCGGGCGACGTCACGCGCGGATTGATCGCAGAGGGGCCGAAGACCGTCTTTCTGCTCGGCCCCGAGCGCGACAAGGCGCTTCTCGAAGGCATTGGCGTCGAGCGCCGGCCGGCGGGCGAAGCGCAATCGCTGGTCTGCACCGGCTTTTTCGACGACGAGACGGAGAAGCCGGAGGATTACACCGACATGCTTCTCGATTTCAAAGCCCGCGACGTGCCGATGATCTGCGCCAATCCCGACCTGGTCGTCGAGCGTGGCCATCGCATCATCCCCTGCGCCGGCGCCATGGCCGCCTATTACGAGCAGCTTGGCGGAAAAACCCGCATCGCCGGCAAGCCGCACCGGCCGATCTATGAGGCGACGCTTGCGGCTGCCCGCGAGCTTCGCGGCGATTTCCCGGTCGAGCGCGTGCTGGCGATCGGCGACGGCATGCCGACCGATGTGCGCGGCGCCTTGAATTACGGCCTCGACCTCCTCTACATCAGCGGCGGTATCCACGCCAAGGAATACACACTCAACGGCGAGACCGACGAGGCGATCCTCAACGCCTATCTCGAACGGGAAAACGCCGCGCCGAAGTGGTGGATGCCCCGCCTTGCATGAAGATACGCCTTGCATGAAGAGAAGCCAGCCGATGACCGTCTTCCACCGCAATGAAACCCGGGAACCCCTACCCGCCCATCTGAAGGGCGGCGTCATTGCCATCGGCAATTTCGATGGCGTGCACCGCGGCCATCAATCGGTGCTGAGCCGGGCGTTGGAGATCTCGAAGGCGCGCGGCATTCCCGCCTTGGTGCTGACCTTCGAGCCGCATCCTCGAACGGTCTTCCAGCCTCAGACGCCAGTCTTCCGGCTGACGCCCGCGCCGCTCAAGGCCCGCATCCTGGAAACGCTTGGTTTCAACGCGGTCATCGAATATCCGTTCGACTATGAATTTTCACAGCGCTCGGCCGACGATTTCATCCATTCGATCCTGAAGGATTGGCTCGGCGCCTCCGAAGTCGTCACCGGCTTTGATTTCCATTTTGGCCGCGGCCGCGAGGGCGGTCCGGCCTTCTTGATGAATGCCGGCCAGACCTACGGCTTCGGCGTCACCCTGATCGATGCCTTTCGCGACGAAAACGCCGATGTCGTCTCCTCAAGCCATATCCGCGCGCTGCTGAAGGAGGGCAATGTCAGCGAAGTCGCCGGCATGCTCGGTTATCGCTATACGGTGGAAGCCGAGGTGATCGACGGCGAAAAGCTCGGCCGCCAACTTGGTTTCCCGACGGCCAACATGCGCCTGCCACCGGAGGTCGATCTTGCCGCCGGCATCTACGCCGTCCGCTTCCGCCGTCAGGACGGCACGCTCCACGATGCTGTCGCAAGCTATGGTCGCCGCCCGACGGTGACGGAAAACGGCGCACCGTTGCTCGAAACCTATCTTTTCGATTTCAGCGGCGATCTTTACGGCCAGCTCTGCTCCGTCTCCTTCTTCGGCTATCTCCGCCCCGAGCTGAAATTCGACGGCCTCGATCCGCTGGTCGCCCAGATCAAGCGCGATGAGGAGGAGGCGAGGGCACTGCTTGCGGGTGTTAAGCCGCTCGGCACGCTTGATCAGAAACTCTGCTTTTCCTGAGGTCGCCTTGAGCTATCTCCGACTCAGCGGAAACTGACCGGGGTCGCTGGTCCACGGATCGAAGATCGCCGCGCCGGAGAAGCGCGTATCCCTGACGTTGCGCGTCACCAGATAGAGATTGTGCTCGATTGCGGTGGCCGCGAGCATCGTGTCGACAACCGGCGGCGCATGTCCGGTCTTGAGTTTCACCCGCCTCGAAATGACACCCCAGTGTCTGACGGCTGTGTCGCTCAGCGAAAGAACGCGTTGCGAAAACCTTTCCTCCAGCGCATCGCGGGAGGCGGCATAACGATAGCGGTTTTGGTCGTCGTCCGGCAGGTTTTCGATGCCTTTGTCATATTCCGCCAGTGTGAGGATGCTGATGAATATTCTCTCCTCGTCTTGAGCCGCAGCCCAGGATTTGACCGAGGGTGCACCGTTCGGGTTGATCAGCGCGGCAATGACGTTGGTGTCGAGCAGCCAGCCGATCACAGCTCGGCATCCCGTCCGTAATCTGCCTCTCGCTCGAGGTCGAGCTCCTTGAGATCGAGGCTCTCCATGAAGGCGACGAAGGGCTTCTTCGGTTCGGCTTTGGTCAGTTTATCGAGTTCTTCGGCGCTGATGACGACGACACTGTCCCGGCCGCGGACCGTCACGCGCTGTGGCCCTTCGCTATGTGCGCGGCGGACCACCTCGCTGAAGCGCGCTTTCGCGTCCTCGAGCTTCCAGCTTTGCTTCGTCACTTTTTTCATGCGGCTGTGCCTGCGACAGAAACTGGTCAGATAGTCAGATCATACCGTATGCTGCAAGCGTTTTCCAGCCCTCCTGCTTTCCTGAGAGAATGCATCTGCGGTAATTCCAGCCATCGATGAGGATTGCGGGCGCGCGAATTCTTCTCTTCCTTTTCCCGGCAAAAACGCCTATGAACCGGCGCTATGACGAAATTTCGGCTGGCGATCACGATGCGAATTATCGGCCCGGCCTTCCGCGCGCGCTAAGCGGCCGGGAGGTCCGGGTTTTTGGCGCTCGGATATGAGCGCTTCCGTCACCAGCTTTTTCACGCCCGTTGCGCCCCTTTCCGGGCCGCCAGAAACGATTGTCCCGATATGACCGACACAGCCGAAAAGATCGATTATTCGAAGACCCTCTATTTGCCCGAAACCGATTTCCCGATGCGCGCCGGCCTGCCGCAGAAGGAGCCGGAGCTCGTCAAGCGCTGGCAGGAGATGGGTCTCTACAAGAAACTGCGCGCTTCCGCCGCCGGCCGCGAGAAGTTCGTGCTTCACGACGGCCCGCCCTATGCCAACGGCAACATCCATATCGGCCACGCGCTGAACAAGATCCTCAAGGACGTCATCAACCGCTCGTTCCAGATGCGCGGCTACGACGCCAATTACGTGCCCGGCTGGGATTGCCACGGCCTGCCGATCGAATGGAAGATCGAGGAAAAGTATCGCGAGAAGGGCAAGAACAAGGACGAGGTTCCGGTCAACGAATTCCGCCGGGAATGCCGTGAATTCGCCGCCGGCTGGATCAAGGTCCAGGCGGACGAGTTCAAGCGCCTCGGCATCGAGGGTGACTTCGACAATCCCTATACGACGATGAATTTCCACGCGGAAACGCGCATCGCCGGCGAACTCCTGAAGATCGCCGCCAGCGGTCAGCTTTATCGCGGCTCCAAGCCGATCATGTGGTCGGTCGTCGAGCGCACGGCGCTGGCCGAGGCCGAGGTCGAATATCAGGATTATGAGAGCGACACGATCTGGGTGAAATTCCCGGTCGTCGAAGGCCCGGGCGCGCTCAAGGATGCGTTCGTGGTCATCTGGACGACCACGCCCTGGACGATCCCCGGCAACCGCGCGGTCTCCTTTGCCGCGCGTGTCTCCTACGGCCTCTATGAGGTGACGGCCGCCGAGAACGATTTTGGTCCGCGTCCCGGCGAAAAGCTGATCTTTGCCGATAAGCTGGCCGAGGAATCCTTCGCCAAGGCCAAGCTGCAGTACAAGCGCTTGAGCGATGTCTCTGCGGCCGACTTCGCGGCGATGACCTGCGCCCATCCCTTCAAGGGTCTCGACGGCGGCTATGAATTCCGTGTGCCGTTGCTCGACGGCGACCACGTCACCGATGACGCCGGCACCGGCTTCGTCCACACCGCACCCAGCCACGGTCGCGAAGACTTCGATGCCTGGATGTCGGCTGCCCGCACGCTCGAAGCGCGCGGCATCGAGACCAAGATCCCGTTTCCGGTCGACGATGGCGGCTTCTACACATCGGACGCCCCCGGCTTCGAGGGCGCCCGCGTCATCGACGATAACGGCAAGAAGGGCGATGCCAACGACCGAGTCATCAGGGAACTGATCGCCCGCGGCGCACTCTTTGCCCGCGGCCGGCTGAAGCATCAGTATCCGCATTCCTGGCGCTCGAAGAAGCCGGTCATCTTCCGCAATACGCCGCAATGGTTCGTCTACATGGACAAGACCCTTGCCGACGGCACGACGCTGCGTTCGCGCGCCCTGAGCGCGATCGACGACACACGCTTCGTGCCCGCCGCCGGCCAGAACCGCCTGCGCGCCATGATCGAGGGCCGCCCGGACTGGGTTCTTTCCCGTCAAAGGGCATGGGGCGTGCCGATCGCCGTCTTTGCCGACGATGAGGGCGAGGTCCTGGTCGATGACGCCGTCAACGCCCGCATCCTCGAAGCTTTCGAAGAGGAGGGCGCCGACGCCTGGTTCGCCGAAGGCGCCAAGGAGCGCTTCCTCGGCAATGACCATGACCATTCCCGGTGGACGCAGGTCATGGATATCCTCGACGTCTGGTTCGACTCGGGTTCGACGCATACCTTCACGCTGGAAGACCGTCCGGACCTGAAGTGGCCGGCCGACCTTTATCTCGAAGGCTCCGACCAGCATCGCGGCTGGTTCCATTCGTCGCTCCTGGAATCGGCTGCCACCCGCGGCCGCGCGCCTTACAACGCCGTCCTCACCCATGGTTTCACCATGGACGAGAAGGGCGAGAAGATGTCGAAGTCGAAGGGCAACGTCACCGCACCGCAGGAGGTGATGAAGGATGCCGGCGCCGATATCCTGCGCCTCTGGGTGATGACCTCGGATTATGCCGACGACCTGCGCGTCGGCAAGACGATCATCCAGACCAATGTCGATGCCTATCGCAAGCTGCGCAACACCATCCGTTGGATGCTCGGCACGCTCGCCCACGACAAGGGTGAGGAGATCGCGCTTGCCGACCTGCCGGAGCTGGAGCAGTTGATGCTGCACCGGTTGGCCGAGCTCGACGAACTGGTGCGCGAGAACTACGATGCCTTCGACTTCAAGAAGATCGCCCGCGCGCTGATCGATTTCGCCAATGTCGAGCTGTCGGCCTTCTATTTCGATGTCCGCAAGGATGCGCTCTATTGCGACGCACCGTCGAGCCTGCGCCGGCGCGCCAGCCTGCACGTCATCCGCCAGATCTTCGATTGCATGGTGACGTGGCTTGCCCCGATGCTGCCCTTCACCACCGAGGAGGCCTGGCTGTCGCGCAATCCGTCCGCCGTTTCCGTGCATCTGGAGCAGTTTGCCCCGGTCGCGAAGGAATGGCGCAACGACGCCCTGGCCGAGAAGTGGAAGAAGATCCGCGCCGTGCGTTCGGTCGTGACCGGCGCTCTGGAAATCGAGCGCAAGGACAAGCGCATCGGCTCCTCGCTGGAAGCGGCTCCTATCGTTCATATCGCCGATCCGGAATTGCTGAAGGCGTTGGAAGGCCAGGACTTCACCGAGGTCTGCATCACCTCGGCAATCGAGATCAAGGCCGGTGAAGGACCGGTGGATGCCTTCCGCCTGGCGGAGGTGCCGGAGGTCAGCGTCGTGCCGAAGCTTGCAGAGGGCGAGAAATGCGCCCGCTCCTGGCGCATCACCAGGGATGTCGGTTCCGATCCGGAATATCCCGATGTTTCGGCCCGCGACGCTGCTGCCCTTCGCGAGCTTGCCGCGCTCAAGTGAAGAATATTGCCGGGTGAATTGCGTTTTCACGGTTCATCCGGTAAAAGCTGCCTGAAAATGGCCGGATTTTTGCGTCAGGGGGACGGTTGTCCGGTTGGGCGAGGATTGCACCGGCAGGGCTGGAAGGGTTTTCATGTTAGCAACGCATTGGTTCCGTATGGGCGCCTGCCTGTCTGTTGTAGTGGCGGGATGTTCCCTGGTGTCCGGTTGCGCCAGCAGCCCGACCTACGGCACCGACAAGACCGCCATGGAACAGTTGACCGACGATCTCGGCCAGTCCGTGTCGTTGACCGGCCCGGACCCGAAGAACAAGGGCGTCAAATACACGCCGCGTCCGACGCTGGTGCTGCCGGCTCAGGCGCAAAAAGAGACCCTCGTCCCGCCGCAGCAGACGGTTGCCAACAAGGACAATCCGCAATGGCTTGAATCGCCGGAGGAGACGCGTGCTCGTCTCGTTTCGGAGGCCGACGCGAATTCGGACAATCCGAATTACCGCTCGCCGCTCGCCAGTTCTGCGATCGAAGGCGGCCGGCGCACGACGGAAGCCCAGACCAAGGCCTATCGTGAAGCCCGTGCCCTGCAGAAGGGCTCCTACGTCGACCAGCGCCGCTATATATCGGATCCGCCGACCGGCTACCGCACCGTCGACGATCCGGCAAAGCTCGATGATGTCGGCGAGCCCGAGCTCAAGAAGGCTAAGAAGCGCAAGAAGGAAGCAGCGGTCGCCAACACCGGTAAGCAGTGGTGGAACTTCCTGCAATAGCGGGTTTTCCAGGGGCGTAGGCGCTGTCTGCTGATTCAACGTCACACTAAATCACCGGCGCAGGAGATCGTCGAGAGCGGCCCTCATCCGGCTGCCGCCACCGTCTCCCCGTAAACGGGGCGAAGGGAGATGCCGCGACCTCTCCGTTCCTCACCAATCTCTCGCAGGGCACGTCCCCTCGCCCCGTTTTTACGGGGAGAGGGTTAGGGTGAGGGGCAACTCGCACGAACCGGACAGCCGCAGCGCGGGCAGGGATGACGGCGCCGGAATTACGGCGCCTCTCTCCTTTGCGAAAAGAACTTTCGCAGCAGATCGGCGGATTGGACCTCGTTGAAGCCGGAATAGACCTCCGGGGCGTGGTGGCAGGTCGGCTGCCCATAGAATCGCACGCCATTGTCGACGGCGCCGCCCTTCGGGTCCTCGGCGCCGTAATAGAGCCTGCGGATACGCGCAAACGAGATGGCTGCCGCGCACATTGTGCAAGGCTCCAGCGTCACATAGAGATCGGCGCCGACAAGACGTTCCTGTCCGAGTGCTTCGCAGGCGAGCCGGATCGCGGCGATTTCGGCATGTGCAGTCACGTCTTTAAGCTCCCGCGTCCGGTTTCCCGAGCGTGAGACGGCAATATCGTCGACAACGACCACGGCGCCGATTGGCACCTCGCCGCGTTCTCCGGCGGCACGCGCTTCTTCGAGCGCCATCTCCATGAAACGATTTGTCTTCACGATCGCAAGAATTTCCACTTAACCGCAGATGCGTGACCTGATAGACAGGCCCAAAAGGCAGGCAAACAACAAATGACACCCAAAGACAAGCCAAAACGCCCGGGCGCAAAGCCCCTTTCGCGGGATATCAGGTCGAAAGCCGGCCCGAAGGCGGACGGCGAGAAGCCGGCAAAGCCTGCGGTCGCCGCCGAGACCGATGGCGAGGCCAAGGCCGAACGCATTTCCAAGGTGATGGCGCGTGCCGGCGTCGCCTCTCGCCGTGACATCGAACGCATGATCATGGACGGCCGTGTGACGCTGAACGGCAGGGTTCTCGAAACCCCCGTCGTCAATGTCACGCTCGCCGACCGCATCGAGGTCGACGGCGTGCCGATCCGCGGCATAGAGCGCACCAGACTGTGGCTTTATCATAAGCCCGCGGGCCTGGTGACCACCAATGCCGATCCGGAAGGCCGCTCGACCGTGTTCGACAACCTGCCGGAAGAACTGCCGCGCGTCATGTCGATCGGCCGCCTCGACATCAACACCGAAGGCCTGCTGCTGTTGACCAATGACGGCGGTCTCGCCCGCGCGCTCGAGCTGCCGGCGACCGGCTGGCTACGGCGCTATCGCGTCCGCGCCCATGGCGAGATTGATCAGGATGCGCTCGACAAGCTGAAGGACGGCA
Source organism: Rhizobium changzhiense (assembly GCF_013087625.1). Lineage (NCBI taxonomy): Bacteria > Pseudomonadati > Pseudomonadota > Alphaproteobacteria > Hyphomicrobiales > Rhizobiaceae > Rhizobium > Rhizobium changzhiense. The sequence goes on along the minus strand of NZ_JABFCQ010000001.1, from coordinate 968,205 downwards.
TCGCCGTCGACGGCGTGCTCTACGGCTCGATCGAGGCGACGCTCGACCGCACGCAAGGCTCGAATGTCTGGATCACCATGGGGCTTCGCGAAGGCAAGAACCGCGAAATCAAGAACGTACTCGGCGCGCTCGGCCTCGACGTCAATCGCCTGATCCGCATTTCCTATGGCCCGTTCCAGCTCGGCGACCTGCCGGAAGGCCAGGTCGTCGAAGTGCGCGGCCGCACACTGCGCGACCAGCTCGGCCCGCGCCTCATCGAAGAAGCCAAGGCGAATTTCGACGCGCCGATCTACAATGCGGCGGCGGTCGCTGCCGAGGAAGAGGCAGAGCCCGCAGCACCGGAAAAGCGCGAGCGTCCGCGCCGTGACGAGGACAAGCGCGAACGGGCGCTGAGCCGCCTCGACACAAAGCGCGACGACCGCCACGGTGGCGCGCGCAAAGAGGACGACCGCCGCGATGGCGGGCGCCGTGACGATGAAAGGCCAAAGCGTCCCCAGCCGCTCGGCCAGCGCCGCAGCGCCAATGTCTGGATGGCGCCGGGCGCCCGGCCGCTCGGCGAAAAGGCCGCGGCGAAAGCCGCCAAGAATGCGCAGACCGCACGTAAACGCGGCGAGTTGGCGCCTGCAAAAGGCACTGGTTTCGATCGCATCGAAGATCGCCCGCGCACCCAGGTGAACCGGGTGCGCGAAGAGGATGGCGAGTGGATCCGTTCGAGCGAGGAGCCCCGTCGCAAGGATGAGGGCGAGGGCTTCGGCCGCAAGCGCGGCTTTGGCGATCGCCCCGCCCGCGAAGGCCGCGGTTCTGGCGACCGCCCGGCGCGCGGCGAACGGCCGTTCGGTGATCGGCCCTCGCGTGGGGATCGGCCCTTCGGCGATAAGCCGCGCGGTGATCGTAAGCCGCGTACGGACGGTGACGAGCGTCCTCGGGCCGCGAAAAGCTCTGCCGGTGAGGGCCGTTCGGAACGTCCGCGCGGCGACCGGCCGTTCGGTGATCGTCCCCCGCGTGGAGATCGGCCCTTCGGCGACAAGCCGCGTGGCGATCGTAGGCCGCGCGAGGATGGTGACGAACGTCCGCGGGCAGCCAGAAGCTTTGCCGGTGAGGGCCGTTCCGAACGTCCGCGCGGCGAAAGATCGTTCGGCGACAAACCTTCGGGTGACAGGCCGCGCGGCAAGGGCTTTGCCGCCAAGCCCGGTGGGTCCAAGCCTGGTGGGGCCAAGAGTTTTTCCGGCAAGCCTAAAGGCGCCAAGCCGGGCGCTGACAGGCCGGGCGGCGACAGGCCTGCGGGCGGGCCGTCCAGAGGTGGTGCTAAAGGAAAAGGAATGACGCGCGGTGCGGATCGTCGGCGGTGAGTTTCGCGGACGGCCTCTCGCCGTGCCAAAATCCAACGAGATCCGGCCGACTGCCGACCGGACGCGCGAGAGCCTGTTCAACATATTGAGCCATGCCTATCCGGAATGCGTCGATGGCACCCGGATTCTCGACCTTTTTGCCGGAACAGGCGCCGTCGGCCTCGAAGCGGTTTCACGCGGCTGTCGCCATGCGCTCTTCGTCGAAAACAGCGTCGAGGGTAGGGCGCTGCTCTGGGAGAACATCGACGCGCTCGGCCTGCATGGCCGCACGCGCATCCTGCGCCGGGATGCGACCGATCTCGGCAGCGTCGGCAATCTCGAACCCTTCCACGTGCTGTTTGCCGACCCGCCCTATGGCAAGGGTCTCGGCGAAAAGGCGATGGCGGCGGCGGCTAAGGGCGGCTGGCTGCAGCCTGGCGCAATCGCGGTGCTCGAAGAACGCGCCGATATTGTCGTTTCCGTGCATCCTTCCTATGTTTTCCTCGAAAGCCGCATCTTTGGCGATACGAGGGTGCATTTCTTCCGATATCAGCCGCAATAAGCGGGGGCGGGCGTGCAGCAGGCAGAGATCATCAGCCCGAAATTGCCTGCGATCAGCGATCTGCCAACGGTTGCGGTCGCTTTCGGCGGCGGCGGCGCGCGCGGGCTTTCCCATATCCACATCATCGAGACGCTGGATGAACTCGGCATCCGCCCGGTGGCGGTATCGGGCTCGTCGATGGGCGCGATCATGGGCGCCGGCATGGCTGCCGGCATGTCCGGCGCCGAAATCCGCGAACATGCGCTGACGACCGTCGGTAACAAGACGGCGGTCGTCGCCCGCATCTGGGGCCTGAGACCGGCGACGGTGCGCGACGCGGTGGCCAAGGGTATCCGCATCGGCCAGTTCAATCTGGAGCGAATCCTCAAGGCCTTCCTGCCCTCCGAGCTGCCGGCCCGCTTCGAGGATCTGCTGGTCCCGATGAAGGTGATCACCACTGATTATTACGGGCAGTGCGAAGTCATCATCGAACAGGGCGAGCTGTTTCCCGCACTCGCCGCCTCTTCCGCCATCCCCGCCGTCTTCATGCCGGTGCGCCTGCGCGACCGCGTGATGATCGACGGCGGCATCAGCAATCCGGTGCCCTATGAATGCCTGATGGATCTTGCCGACATCGTCGTCGGCATCGATGTCGTCGGCGCGCCGGAAGGTGACGGCACCCATATCCCGAACCGCATGGAGAGCATCTTCGGTTCCGGCCAGCTGATGATGCAGACGGCGATCTCGCTGAAGCTGAAGCTTCGCCCGCCGCATATCTTCCTGCGCCCGACGGTCGGCCGCACCGGCGTCATGGATTTCCTCAAGGCCCGCGAAGTCCTCGCCATGTCCGTCGGCGTCAAGGACGACTTGAAATTCGCCCTTGACCGGGAAATCGAAGCGCGGCTGAAACGCTAGCGGTCCGTTTCCCTCATTGGGCGTGGCCCTCGTGACCGCTGCCCGCACCGTTCGATGTCTCATTCATCATCATCACCGTGCCCTCGAAGCTTGAGAAGAGCGCAAGCGCGGAAGAATCGAGGCCGGCCTCGGCATCCTTCAGTTTCGCAGCCAGCGCGGCGGCGTCATGTGCGGAGAGCCCGATCGTCTCCAGCGTCCCGGTATCCTTCAGACTGTCGCCGCTGCAGAGATAGATGCTCCAGCCATGATACGTCTTCTTCAACAGGGCCCGTCCGCCGCGTCCGTCCTGCCGCCAACCGACGATCGCCCAATCGGCCTGAACGACGACCGGCGCGATATCAAGCGGCTTGTCTGGCCCCTCGAACATCACCTTCAGCCTTGCCGGGATCGCCTGTTGCGGATCGTCATCCGCAGATGCCATGGATGCAAGCAGCACGCCGGCAACAATAGCGATGATCTTTTTCATCTGATGGCCTCCTCAAGCGAGAACGCGTTTCAGCAACGGTACGAACCGCACGACGATCTGGTCGAAGGCGATCATGACGAGGATCGCCAGCCCGCTCATCGGGAAGGTGACGGCGAATATCCCGACAATCACCCACAGGCCGTAATAGATCGAAGGCTTTGGCGGCATGGGAGGCACGCCGAGGCGGCCGATCGGGCGCCGTTCCCACCACATGACGACGGCGGTCATGCAACTGAGCACAATTGCGAGGCATGTTGCGAGCATCAGCAGCTGGTTGAAACGCCCCCATTCCTGTCCTTGGTGGACATTGATTCCCCACTCGATCGCTTTGCCGAGGAACGGATATTGATCGAAGCCGATATCGACCAGTGGTTTGCCGGAATACTGGTCGATATGGAGCGTGCGTTCGTCGGCAAGATCGTCGGGAAAGAGCGAGGCGGTGTAGACGCCCGTCTCGTCGGAGGGGATCGCCACGTCGAAGCCCGGCGCCATGCCCAGCCGTTTGGCGATCTCCACGGCTTTGTCGAGGCCGATTGGCCTTGCTGATTGCGCTGCGGCGATATCGGAAAGCGGAACGGGCGCCTTCTCGACGATCCAGCCGCTGTTCGGAAGGATATCCTCGGTGACTTTCCGCGACTTCGGCACGTCGTCCCAGAGCTGCACCGGATAGCCGAGGCCATGTTCGGTCAACCAGGCATTGGCGTTCGCACCCCAATAGCCCGACCATGGCATGCCTGACATCGCAAGGAAGAAGATCAGGACACCGGCCAAGGCTCCGGTCACCGCATGCAGGTCGCGCCAGAAAACGCGGCGGCCGGGCGTTCCCCGCACGCTGATGACGCCGCCCGTCTGGCGTCGCGGCCACCAGAGATAGATGCCGGTGACGACGAGCACCATGGCAAAGCCGCCGGCAATTTCGATCAGCCGGTTCGTCAGGGTGCCGAAATAGGCGAGGCTGTGGATGCGCTTGACGACATAATTGAACTCGTCGGTCGATCCGACCACATCGAGCACCTTGCCGTCATAGGGGTTGACGAAGACCAGCATCGAGCCGGCATCGCCGGAGAGAGTGACGATGGCTGATCGCTCGGGCAGGACCGGGTCTTTGTAGGATGTGACGGTTGAGCCCGGCACGGCGGAGGCGGCGATCTCTGCGATCCGCTCCGCCGACAGCGTTTCGCCAGCCGGCTGGACACTGTAGCGGTAGCCGAAGAAGGCGTTGTTGATCTCGTCCTTGAAGAGATAGAGCGATCCGGTAACGGCCAGATTGAGCAGAAAGGGTATGACGAGGAGCCCGGCAAAGAAATGCCAGCGCCAGATGGCACGGTAGAGGGAAACGCCGTTTGCGACGTCCTCTGCCGGTTCGGCAGCAGTAATAGTCGACATGAGAATGGATCCGTATCCACGACCGACGGCACGTATGCAGGTCGGCCGGCGTTGAAAGGCGCATCACGGCGCCTGCCGCAACGCGAAATTCAGGCAGGGATCGGATCGGAAGGAGGAGCCCGAGGACCGGTATTAGGCGGGAAAAGCTGGCGATGGAAGGCCTCGGTCCGGATCGGCAGTTCAACTGCAGCCGTAAAGGGTATGGCAGCACCGGCGATGTCCGTCGGCGCCGGCAGGAGGATGGAGGCGCTGATCCGGCAGGCTTCGCAACCGTGCGAATGCGCCTTGTCGTGCTGGTCTTGACCGGATTTGTCCGTCGTGGTGACGCAAAGCGTCGGCAGCGTCCCGTCCGGAAGCACATATTGGTTAAGTTCAGCCGGATCAAATTCGCCAGCCGCTGCGGCGGGCAGCTGATGAGCGAAGCCGACGAACACCAGTGCGACCGCGCACAGGATGCGCAGCGCCCATTGTTCGATCTGTCTCGTCCGTCTGATCAAGATTCCCTCTTGGATCGCTCCGATCGGAGGTTTGATAAACGCCGCCCCCTTGATATTCAATGCGTCAATTTCGCAAGCAGGTCGGGGCGATCAGGCATCCGCCGTTGCATCCGCGGTTCCGGCCAGCGGATCGTCCTCGAAAGGATCGGCGGCGCGCTTCGGCTTGACCAGCGGTTCGGGGCGGACAGGGTGGGAAAACAGCATGTCGCGCCCGGCCTGCAGCCCTTCGGACACCTGCAGCACCAGGCGTGCCTCGTCGCGTTTGCGGATATCCTCGCCGATTTCATAGGCGTCGACCTCGGAAACGCCGAGCGCCTCCAGCGTTCGCCGTCCGAAGAGCAGGCCCGATTCCAGCGTTTCGCGCAGCTCGTAGTCGACGCCCTTGTTGCGCAGTTCGATCGAATGGATGCGGTCGTAGGAGCGCACGTAGAGCCGTGTATGCGGATAGTCGGCCTGCACCAGCTCCACCACCTTGTCGGTGATTTCCTTCTTCTGCGTGCAGACGAGCACGATCTTCGCCCGGTCGATGCCGGCCGAGCGCAGCACGTCCTTGCGGGCGCCGTCGCCGAAATAGATGCGGAAGCCGAAGGAGGAGGCCTGGCGGATGCGGTCGGCCGAAAAATCGATGACGGTGACGCTGCGCCCACCGGCAAGCAGGATCTGGGCGGCGATCTGGCCGAAACGCGAAAAGCCGACCATCAGCACATCGGCGCCGGCTCCCTCGAAATCTTCGTCCAGCTCCTCTTGCTCATCGCCGCGCAGCAGCCGCTTCGAAAGGGCCGACCCGATCGGCGTCAGCGCCATGGACAGCGTGACGATCGCGACCAGCAGCGAGGCCGTGCTCGTCGACATCAGCCCGGCCGCCCCCGCCGTGGTGAACAGCACGAAGCCGAATTCGCCGCCTTGGGGCAGCAGGAAGGCGATGCGGATCGCATCGTCGTGCGGGGAGCCGGAAATCCGGCAGATCCCGTAGATGACGATCGCCTTGACGGCCATGACGATCGGCACGGCGACGATGACGAAGAGCGCGTTGTCAAAGAGAACGTCGAGCTGCAGCGACAGGCCGACGGCGATGAAGAAGATAGCGAGCAGCACGCCGCGGAAGGGCTCGATATCCGCCTCCAGCTCGTGCCGGTAGGAGGATTCGGCGAGCATCACGCCGGATAGGAAGGCGCCCATCGCCATCGAAAGCCCGGCCAGCTGCATCAGGCTCGCCGATCCCATGACGACGAAGAGGGCGGCCGCGATCATTGCCTCGCGCGCGCCGGTCCGGGCGATGATCTGGAAAAGCGGCGTCAGCAGGTAGCGCCCCATGACGATCATCGCCGCAACCGCGCCGACGGCGATGGCGAAATCCAACAGCGGCGCGTTGCTGCCCTTGTCGCCGCCGTCGAGGATGGTGATCAGCGCCAGCAGCGGCACGATCGCCAGGTCCTGGAACAGCAGCATCGAAAAGGAGCGCTGCCCGTATCTGGTGTTGACGTCGCCGTCGCCCTCGAGGATCTGCATGGCGAAGGCGGTCGACGACAGCGCCAGGCCAAATCCGGCAACGATGCTGCCGCGCCAGTCGAGAACCTGGGAAAACCAGGCAAGCGCGGTCAGCGCCAGGCCCGTCAGCACCACCTGCGCCGTGCCAAGGCCGAAAATGTCGCGCCGCATCTGCCAGAGGCGGGTGGGTTTCAGCTCCAGTCCGATGATGAAGAGCAGGAAGACGACGCCGAGTTCGGCGACGGCGAGGATCTGTTCACCATCGGTGATGCCGTGGAAGACCGGGCCGATGACGATGCCGGCGGCGAGATAGCCGAGCACCGTGCCGAGCCCGAGTTTCTTGAAGATCGGAGCGGCGACCACCGCCCCGCCAAGCAGCAGGATCGTTTCGGAAAAAAAGGCATTGGACGCTGACATGCTGACAATTTCTTTCAACGGCAGGGAGCACGCAGGCAGCCCCGATAAAGAATCGGCGGCGGCGGCCTTGATGCTTGGGAGAGTGCACAATAAATGGAAGCCGAAGGAAAGGCCAAATCATGTCCTCTGAAATTGATTCCTCGACACTTCTTTCCCGCGCAAGTCAATTGATCGATCTGGCAAGGAAGGCAGGGGCCGATGCCGCCGACGCCGTCGTCGTCCGGTCGCGCTCGCAATCGGTGAGCGTCCGCCTCGGCAAGGTCGAGGGCACGGAGTCTTCCGAAAGCGACGATTTTTCGCTGCGTGTCTTCATCGGCAAGCGCGTCGCCAGCGTTTCGGCCAATCCGGGTTTCGATCTTCAGGCGCTGGCCGAACGCGCCGTCGCCATGGCCAAGGTTTCTCCGGAAGACCCCTTCGCCTGCCTGGCGGATGAGGCGAGCCTTTCGAGATACTATCCCGACCTGCAATTGCTCGATACCACCGAGGTCTCCTCCGAGATGCTGCGGGAGGCGGCTCTTGTAGCTGAGGCCGCCGCGCTTGCGGTCAAGGGTGTCACCAATTCCTCCGGCGCCGGCGCTTCCGCCGGCATGGGCGGCCTCGTGCTTGCCACCTCGCACGGTTTTGAGGGCAGTTACATGGCCTCGCGTTTCGGTCATTCCGTCAGCGTCATCGCCGGTGAAGGCACCGGCATGGAGCGCGATTATGATTTCGACAGCCGCCTCTATTATGCCGAGCTCGACGATCCCTCTGAAATCGGCCGGCGCGCCGGCGAACGGGTGATCAAGCGCGTCAATCCGCGCCAGGTGCCGACCGGCAAGGACGTCACCGTCATCTTCGACCCGCGTGTCGCCCGCGGCTTCGTCGGCCATATCGCCGGTGCGATCAATGGTGCTGCGGTCGCCCGCAAATCCAGCTTCCTGCGCGACAAGATGGGCCAGCAGGTGCTGAAGTCAGGCCTGTCGATCACCGACGATCCGCTGATCGTGCGTGGCCCTTCCTCGCGGCCCTTCGATGGCGAGGGCGTGTCCGGCGAGCGGCTGGTGATGATCGAGGACGGTGTCCTGAAGCACTGGTTCCTCTCGACCTCGACCGCGCGCGAACTCGGCCTCGAAACCAACGGCCGCGGCGTGCGCGGCGGCACCGCCGTCTCGCCTTCCTCCACCAATCTTGCCCTGGAACCCGGCGACATCTCGCCGGAGGATTTGATCCGCAGCGTCGGCAACGGCTTTTATGTCACCGAATTGATCGGCCACGGCGTGAACATGATCACCGGAGAATACAGCCGCGGCGCCACCGGCTTCTGGATCGAGAACGGCGAACTCACCTTCCCCGTTTCCGAGGTGACGATCGCCTCGAACCTCAAGGAGATGTTCATGCGCCTGACGCCGGCAAACGACATCGATCGCAAGTTCGGCGTCGCGGCCCCCACCTTCGCCATCGAAGGCATGACGCTCGCAGGGCAGTAAGAAACGGATTGACGGGATGAGCGATAGGGAAAAAGCCCGCTGGCAGAGCGATCTCGCGCTGATCGCCGATGCTGCGAAAGAGGCGGGCGCCGTCGCTTTCGGCTTCTTCAACCAGTCTCCCGAGGTCTGGTGGAAGAACGAGGACCGTTCTCCCGTCAGCGCCGCCGATTTCGCCGCAAACAAGACGCTCGAGACTATCCTGCGCAAGGCCCGGCCGGATTATGGCTGGCTGTCGGAGGAAACCGACGACGATGCCGACCGTCTCTCGCGCGAGACGCTGTTCATTATCGATCCGATCGACGGGACGCGCGCCTTCCTCGGCGGCCAGAAGGTCTGGTGCGTCAGCGTCGCGGTCGTTCATCGCGGCCGGCCGGTCGCCGGCGTGCTCTATGCCCCGGCGCTCGAGGAGCTCTATGAGGCGGTCGAGGGCGGCGTGGCGCTGAAGAACGGCGTTCCCTTCACCGTCTCGGCGGCCGGACCGGAAGAGATGAGCCGCCTTGCGATCGGCGACGACCTGCTGAAGACCTTTCCGCCGGAGTTCCAAGAGCGGGTGACGCGCGAGAAATACATTCCCTCGCTCGCCTATCGCATCGCCATGGTGGCGGACGGTCGTCTCGAAGGCACCTTCGTCAAGGGTAATTCACATGATTGGGACCTTGCCGCTGCCGATCTGATCCTTGTCTGCGCCGGCGGCGGCCTCGTCGACATCGAGGGCCAGCCGATCGTCTACAATCGCGCCGAAGTCACCCACAAGGTCCTCTGTGCGGCGCCAACGCCCCGCATCAGTGAATTCCTCGCGGCCTTTGCGGGGCGACGAGGCAGTTGACGTTTCCGTCAAAATCCCGCAGATGGGTGGCGGAGGAGAATAGGCAGAAAGAGAACAAAAAATGACTGAATCCGGTGACAAGAAGCAACTTTTGCATCTCGTTTTTGGCGGCGAACTGGAAAGCCTCGATGACGTCCAGTTCCGTGACCTGCAGGGTCTCGATATTGTCGGCATTTTCCCGGATTATGCCACGGCGCTGACGGCCTGGAAGGCGAAGGCGCAGCAGACGGTCGACAATGCGCATATGCGCTACTTCATCGTCCACATGCATCGTTTGCTCGATCCGCAGGAAAAGGCCAAGGGCAACTGACCCGAGCCAAGTGCCGGCGGCCGGCCGCTCGTCGAGCGGGCTTTGGTGCATGGCGCGCGCCGTCGATCCGGATTGTTTGACGCATTCTGAACAAACTAATCGGCCATTGCGGCCGCAACGATAATTAGGGAATGGGTTTGATGTCGATCGGTTTTGATCGGAGGCTGGCGCGATGAGTTCCCGGATGGCGCGGTTCGGTCTGAACGCATACCGTCTGGCGGGAACCGTGGCCTCTCCTGTCGTCGGCCTCTATATCACCTACCGCACGGCCAAGGGCAAGGAAGACCGAGCCCGCCGCCTGGAACGTTTCGGTTATCCGAGCGCAAACCGGCCGCAGGGGCCGCTCGTCTGGTTCCATGCCGCAAGCGTCGGTGAAACCAACGCCGTCATTCCGCTGATCCGCGAAATCCGCCGCCGCGACATCCATGTCATCCTGACGACCGGAACCATCACGTCGGCCAAGCTTGCCGCCGAGCGCCTCGGCCAGGAAGCGATCCATCAATATGTGCCGCTCGACCTGAAGCCCTCCGTCAGCCGCTTCCTCGATTATTGGCAGCCCGATTGCGCCATCATCGCCGAATCCGAGATCTGGCCGGCAACGGTGCTGGAGCTCGGCCGCCGCCGCATTCCGCAGATCCTGATCAATGCCCGCATGTCGGACCGCTCCTTTGCCCGCTGGCGCCGCCGCCCGGCGATCGCCGAAGCCCTGTTCGAAAATCTCGCCCTGGTCATCGCCCAGTCGGATGTCGATGCCGAACGCTTCCGCGATCTCGGCGCCGTGCCCGTCATCACTTCCGGCAATCTGAAGGTCGATACCGACGCGCCGCCTTATGACAGCGCTGTGCTTGCCCGTTACAAGAAGCAGATCGGCGAGCGCAAGACCTGGGCGGCGATCTCGACCTTCGACGGCGAGGAGAATGCCGCCGCCATCGTTCATCGGGCGCTCAGGGAGCGCGACCATCAATTGACGATCATCGTGCCGCGCCATCCCGAGCGCAGCGACGAGATCGAGGCGGCGCTCGTCAAACAGGGGCTGAAGGTCGCTCGCCGCACCCGCGACGATGTCTTGTCCGCCGATGTCGATATCTTCCTTGGCGATACGATCGGCGAAATGGGCCTCTATCTGCGCCTGACGGAAATCGCCTTCGTCGGCCGTTCGCTCTTTGCCGAAGGCGGCCAGAACCCGCTGGAGCCTGCCATGCTCGGCTGCGCCATTCTCTCTGGCGGCCATGTGCAGAATTTCCGCGATGCCTATCAGAAGCTTGCCCGCAGCGGCAGCGCCCGCATGGTGCGCGATACCGAAATGCTGGCCAAGGGCGTGCATTACCTGCTGATCAACGACGACGCCCGCCGCAACATGATCGAGGCCGGCATCACCGCCGTGCACGAGATGCGCGGCGCACTGACGGCGACGGTGAAGGGGTTGGAACCCTATATCAATCCGTTGACGGTGAAGGCGCGGCTGCTGCCCAAGGCCGTGGCCCAGGTCTAAGGAGATATGATGTCGGCTGCGGCGACTATCAAAGGCATCCTCTTCGACAAGGACGGCACGCTGCTCGATTATGACGAGAGCTGGCTGCCGGTCAACCGCGAGCTTGCCCGTATCGCCGCCAAAGGCGATCCGCTTCTCGCCGACCGGCTGCTGTCGGCCTGCGGCATGGATCCGGTGACCGGCCATATCGTTCCCGATAGCCTGCTTGCCGCCGGCAATACCCGCCAGATCGCCGAGGGTCTGGTTGCCGCGGGCTCGATGGTCGATGTCGGCGAGCTGACGATCCGCCTCGACGATCTCTTTTCCAGCGCCGCCGAATTTTCCGTGCCGGTTACCGATCTCGCCGGCTTCTTCGCTCGGCTGCATCGGCGCGGCTTCAAGCTCGGTGTCGCCTCTAGCGACAATGAGCGGTCGATCCGCCAGACGGCGGAACGTTTCGGTTTTGCCCGTTATGTCGATTACATCGCCGGCTATGACAGCGGTTTCGGTGTCAAGCCGGAGCCGGGCATGGTGCTCGGCTTCTGCGCCGCGACCGGTCTTTTGCCTGAGGAAGTCGCCATGGTCGGCGACAACAATCACGATCTGCACATGGGTCTGAATGCCGGCACGGGCCTGAGGATCGCGGTGCTGACCGGCACCGGTTCGCGGGAGACGCTTGCCGCTGCGGCCGACCACGTGCTCGACGATATCACCGCCATCGAGACGCTCTTGCCGGATCTGCAGCCGGCCTAATCCGTAAGGGCTTGCATTTTCATCGATTTTGGCTTCTCAATCCGGCCGGTCGAGGGACAGGGGAGCGGGACGGCAAGATGATATCTGAAGCGCCACCGTTCTGGTGGAGGAAAGCCGATTGGCGGGCCTGGCTGCTGCTGCCGCTTTCTTTTCTCTATGGCCGTATCGCCGGCCACCGCATGGCCCATGCGCGCCGCGCCTCCGTTCCTATTCCCGTCATCTGCGTCGGCAATTTCACCGTCGGCGGCGCCGGCAAGACGCCGACGGCGTTGACGATTGCCCGCGCCGCCAAGGCGAAGGGGCTGAAGCCCGGTTTTCTCAGCAGGGGTTATGGCGGCTCGCTCGATGTGACCACCGTGGTCGACCCCGATCATCACCGGGCGATTGCCGTCGGCGACGAGCCCTTGCTGCTTGCCCAGGAAGCGCTGACGGTGATTTCCCGCCGGCGCGTCGAAGGGGCTCAGCGGCTGGTGGCGGAGGGCGCCGATCTCATCATCATGGATGACGGTTTCCAGAGTGCCCGGCTGGCGATCGACTATGCCCTGCTCGTCATCGACGCGACGCGCGGCCTCGGCAACGGCCATATCGTGCCGGGTGGTCCGGTCCGCGCGCCGATCCGCCAGCAGCTGCGTTCTGCGACCGCTTTGCTGAAGGTCGGTGGCGGCAATGCGGCCGACAGGATCGTCCGCATGGCGGCGCGCGCGGCAAAGCCCTATTTCACCGCATCGCTGAAAGTCCGCGGCGACAACACGCTGGCCGGCACCAAGGTGCTCGCCTTTGCCGGCATTGCCGATCCCGCCAAATTCTTCCGCACGGTTGAAGCGCGCGGCGCCGAGATCGTCGTCGCCAAGAGCTTCGGCGACCACGAGCACCTGACCGAAGAGGAGATCGACGACATCCTGACGACCGCCGAGCGTCAAGGTCTCCTGATCGTCACCACCTCCAAGGATTTCGTCCGCCTTTCCGGCCATAACGGCAAGGCGGCGCGGCTCGCCGAAAAGAGCCGGGTGATCGAGGTCGACATGGTCTTCGAGGATCACCGCGCACCAAGCCTCATCATCGACCGGGCGATCGCCGCCTGCCGCGAGCGGCGCCTGCGGGAGATGAAGGCTGGGGCCTAATTGCTCTAGCGCCGCTGGTTCGGCAGCACGCCGGCGCGTTTGTCGGCATCGATGGCCGAGATCACGTCGGCATAGGGTTCCTGCCGGGCGACGCTCCAGTAGCGCAATTCGTCAAGCGGGATCTGTTTTCCCGTCATCGCACAGACGACATAGGAGCCGGGCGAGAGAATCTGGAAATCGCCATCGAGATACCGGATCTTCGCTTCGCGGTTTCCATGGCCTTCGAACAAATTCATGCGCTCCGTTCCCTGCAGTCTGTCATCCCCTTGCCATACTCTCGAAAGGACTGCTTTTCCAGCTTTTTTAGCTTCTGCCGAAAAGCCGCTCGATATCGCTGAGTTTCAATTCGATGTAGGTCGGCCGGCCGTGATTGCACTGGCCGGAGCCGGGCGTCACTTCCATTTCCCGCAGCAGCGCGTTCATTTCCTCCGGCCGCAGCCGCCGTCCGGAGCGCACCGATCCGTGGCAGGCCATGGTCGCCGCCACATATTCGAGCTTAGCCGACAGGCCGGACGCCGTGTCCCATTCGGCGATCTCGTCGGCAAGCTGGCGGATCAGCCCATGCGCATCGACCTCGCCGAGCATGGCCGGCGTCTCGCGCACGGCGATTGCCCCGGGGCCGAAACGCTCGATCGAAAGGCCGAGTTCGGAAAGCTCGGCAGCATGAAGCATCAGCCGGTCGCAATCCTCTTCCGGGATATCGATGATCTCGGGGATGAGCAGCACCTGCGAGGCCAGCCGCTTCGAATGCAGCGCCTTGCGCATCGCCTCGAAGACCAGCCGCTCATGCGCAGCATGCTGGTCGACGATGACGAGCCCGTCCTCGGTCTGGGCGACGATGTAGTTTGCGTGGATCTGCGCCCGCGCCGCGCCGAGCGGATACCGTGCGGTTGGTTCAGGGGCTGCCGGCTGCGGCGAAAACTGCGGCTCGGCCCGCGCCGTCGGCATCGAAAGTCCGTCAAAGGACGCCTGTGGCCGCTCACTGAGACCCGTTGTCGGCTGATAGGGCCGGGAGGGCGAGGTCTCGGCCGACCATGCCGTTTGCGGCCGCTGGGCGGACGGCTGGAAGCCGGGGCGGAAGGAACGCAGCATGTCGCTCGCCCCGGTCGTCGCCGCCCGGCTGCCGTCGCGCGCCAAGGCCTCGCGGATGGCGCCGACGATCAGGCCGCGCACCAGGCCCGGGTCGCGGAACCGCACGTCGGATTTTGCCGGATGCACGTTGACGTCGACGAGAGCGGGATCGAGCGTGATCGACAGTACCGCCACCGGATGGCGTCCGGAGGGGATCGTCTCGGCATAGGCGCCGCGGATCGCCGAGAGGATCAGCTTGTCCTGCACCGGCCGGCCGTTGACGAAGGCGTATTGATGGGCGGAGTTGCCGCGATTGAAGGTCGGCACGCCGGCAAAGCCGGTAAGCGCGATCTCTTCGCGCACGGCGTCAAGCGCAATGGCGTTGTCGCGGAACTCCTTGCCGAGCACCTGCGCCATGCGGGCCAGATCGTCGTCGCCGGTCGCCGGAAATTCCAGCGTCGTGCGGTCCGAGCCCGACAGTACGAAGCGCACGGCGGGAAAGGCGATCGCCATGCGCTTGACGATTTCGGTGATGGCGCCGGCCTCGGCTTTTTCCGTCTTCAGGAATTTGAGCCGGGCCGGTGTGGCGAAGAACAGGTCGCGCACTTCGACGATCGTCCCGGGATTGGCGGCGGCCGGGCGCAGATGCGTGATCTTGCCGCCGGCAACGGCAATCTCGTGGCCGCCGGCACTGTCGCGCCTGCGGCTTGCGATGCTGAGCCTCGCGACCGAGCCGATCGAGGGCAGTGCCTCTCCGCGGAAGCCGAGCGTGCGGATATCCTCGAGCGTCTCCGAGATCTTCGAGGTGCAGTGGCGCCTGACCGCCAGTTCCAGATCGGCCGCATTCATGCCCGAGCCGTTGTCGCTGACGCGCAGCAGCGCCTTGCCGCCGCCTGATGTGGCGATTTCGATGCGCGTCGCGCCCGCGTCGAGCGCGTTTTCGATCAATTCCTTGGCAGCGCTCGCCGGCCGTTCGATGACTTCGCCGGCGGCGATCTGGTTGATGAGCGTTTCGGAAAGCTGTCTGATGGCCATGGGCTATTTTCGGGGATTCGCGGGCCGGAGGGAAGGGGTTTCGACGGGCTTTCCCGAAACGTGATCCGGTCCTCCCCCAAATTTGGGAATAGGTAATGTTAAGCCGGTTTTAACATAAAAATGGCATTTCTAATCACATACCTCCGGAAGCTTTCGAAATCGAACAGATGTGGGACGCAATAGCATGAGTGCCGGCTTCGAAAAGGCGGACACATCATCAGAAATCGATGGGTCTCCCGCCGAGGCCGATCTGCAGACGGCGCTTTTCGATGTGGTGTGCGACAGCCTTTCGGCAGCTTTCATCATCTATGACAAGAACGATCATCTGATCTTCGCCAGCCGCCAGACTCTCGATTTCTTTCCGCTGCCCGCCGAGATGCTGAAGCCGGGCACGCGGCTTCG
Organism: Rhizobium changzhiense; assembly: GCF_013087625.1. Classification (NCBI taxonomy): domain Bacteria; kingdom Pseudomonadati; phylum Pseudomonadota; class Alphaproteobacteria; order Hyphomicrobiales; family Rhizobiaceae; genus Rhizobium; species Rhizobium changzhiense. Next base: position 952,712 of record NZ_JABFCQ010000001.1, on the reverse strand, counting down.
CGATTTCCTCGGCGCGATGTATGACACCGGCATTCGCCAGCAGTATGATGTCAGGCAGGGTGGCTCGCTGAGCCGTGAAGACTGGCTGTCGCAGAAAATCGCCTCGCATTGGCGCGAGCGCTTCGACGCCATCGAGCGCCACGGTGCCGATAGCTGGGTCCGCTTCGTCAAGCGCAGGCTGCCGGGCGGTTACGGCGTCACCATCATCTCCGATATTTCCGAGAACAAGAAGCGCGAAGAGCAATGGCGCTCCGATCTGGAGCGGGTGCAGCTCACCGAGGATATTCTCGACAATCTGCCGTTCCCGCTCTTCGTCAAGGATCGCAACCTCACCTATGTCGCGGTGAACCTTGCCTTCTGCGAGAAATATCAGACGAGCGCCGACGAAGTGCTCGGGCGCAAGAGCGGCGATCTTTTTTCAGAAGAGATCGCAAAGCGCTTCGAAGAAAGCGACCGCCATGTGCTGGAGACCGGCGAGATGTCCGTCTCCCGCCAGCGGCAGATCTCCCGCGACGGCATCGAGCGCGATATCGTCAGCCGCAAGCACCGCATCGGCAAGCCTGGCCGCTATTTCCTGGTGTCGACCATGCAGGACCTGCCGCGTGACGGCGCCGATCTCGACGAGTTCGGCCAAGCGTCCGCCATCACCGCCTCCAGCAATCAAAGCTATCGCCGCGCCTATGTGCCGGTACCAACCGGCATCGCACGGCGCGAACCGGCGGCGATGGAAGCGATCGTTCCGGAGAATTTCTCCGGCCGCAAGGTCCTCGTCGTCACGGCCGACCTCGCCGCCGAGACCGCCGCGCTGCGGACGCTGACGAAATACGGCTTCGAATCCTGCTCGGTCCGCGGCGAGGATGAAGAGGAGCGGTTCCTGGAAATCGCCACCTCCTCCGGCATCTCGCTCGATCTTCTGATCATCGACAACCAGATGGGCATGCGCTGCCTCGAGCTTGCCGAGCAATACGGCATCCCGGCGCTCGTCATGGACGGTTTCCAGATCGCCAACGAGCTCACCTTCCAGATCGCCCGCCATTTCAATCGCAACAGCCGCAGCGCCGCCGGTTCGGATGCGGATTGGGAAATTAGTATTTCCGACGATCCGGTCGGCCTGCAGGTTCTCGTCGCCGAAGACAATGATATCAACCAGATCGTCTTTTCGCAGATCCTCGAAGGTCTCGGCTATCGCCACATGCTTGCAGCGACCGGCGACGAGGCCGTGCGCGTCTGGGCCGAGCACCGGCCGCAGATCGTGCTGATGGATATTTCCCTGCCGGGCTTCAACGGCTTCGAGGCCGCGCGCCTCATCCGGCAGATGGAGGAAACCGGCGGCGGCATCCGCACCCCGATCATCGGCGTGCTCACCCAGGCCTTCGAGCGTGACCGCGCCGAATGCGTCAAATCGGGCATGGACGACGTCATCATGAAACCCGTCAGCCCTGACATGCTCGAGACTATATTTCAGAAATATCTAATGAATGAGGGCATGCGGGCGGCCCGAAACTGAAGCATGTCGCGCAAACGTGTGCAGGTGCCAAAATACCCGTCAACTCCCTAGATTTTAGGGAGGTTCAAGCGGTTATGCCGCTGATTTACTATCGAATTGTTAAGACCTGCCGGTCATTCTTCTGCATGGCTCCGGAGGAAAGCTCGGGTTTGGATGATGAAATCGGCGGATATAGCTTTCTTGACCGTCGGTCAGAATGAGCTTCAGGCGATGGCCTATACCGATCCGCTGACCGGATTGGGCAACCGCAATCGCATGCGGGACAAGGTCTTGCAGATCTCCGCTGAGCGCGCCAGCGATCCGGCCCCCTTCACCATCGGCATCGTCAACCTGGATAGTTTCAAGCCGATCAACGATCTGTTCGGCTCGACAGCCGGCGATGAAATCCTCTGCCAGGTCGCCCATCGTCTCAGGGCCTGCATTCCTGACGGCGCGCTGGTCACCCGCCACGATGGCGACGAATTCGCCTTCGTATTGCCGTTGATCTTCGAGCGGGCGAGTGCCGAGAAATTCGGCCAGATGATCCGCGAGGTGCTGTCGGCGCCTTATGACCTCGGTGACCGCAACGTCCGTCTCTCCGCTTCCCTCGGCTTTTCCATCTATCCCTTTGCCGGAGAGGATTGCGAGGAACTGCTGAAGAGCGCCGAAACCGCCCTCTATCGCTCCAAGCGCCGCGGCCGCGGCCAAATCACCGTCTATTCGCGCGAGATCGCCCAGGAAATGAAGCGCGCAACGCAGCTGGAGCAGGCGCTCAGAAACGCCATCATCTCCGACGCGATCGACGTGCATTTCCAGCCGATCGTCTCGCTGTCCAACAACCAGGTCGTCGGCTTCGAGGCGCTCGCCCGCTGGAACGATCCCGATCTCGGCTTTGTATCGCCCGGCGTCTTCGTGCCGCTCGCCGAGGAGCGCGGCTTCATCGATGCACTGTCGGAGGCGTTGCTGCGCAAAGCCGCGGAAGCCGCACTTTCCTGGCCGCGCGAACTCTTCCTATCGTTCAATCTCTCCTCGGCCCAGCTGATGGATCCGGGCACGAGCAGCAGCGTCCTGTCGATCCTCGGCCGCGTCGGCTTCGATCCGCATCGCCTGGAGCTGGAGATCACCGAGACCGCGGTGATGAGTTCGGCCGATACCGCTCACCGCATCATCGCCGATCTGCGCGCCGCCGGTGTGCGCATCTCGCTCGACGATTTCGGCACCGGCCAGTCGAGCCTCGGGCGGCTGCGCGACTTCATCTTCGACAAGATCAAGATCGACCGCGCCTTCGTCTCGCGCATCAATTCCGATCGCGCCTCCGAACACATCATCAAGGCGATCCTGACCATGTGCGAGGGCCTGGAGCTGGAAGTCGTGGCGGAAGGCATCGAGGATTATGCCGAGGCGGTGAAATTACGCACGCTCGGCTGCGGCATGGGCCAAGGCTATCACTTCGGCCGTCCGGCCGACGGTATCGCCACGCTGCGCTTCCTGCACGAAAACTATTACGACCCGACCATGGCGGAGCGGGCCAGCGCATAAGGCGATGGCGCCTCATAAAGCAATGGCGCCCCTAGGAGCGCCATCGCCTACGCTATACTACCGCGCACGGATTACTTGGGCGTGGTCGAGCCGGTCGCAGTGGTATCGGTACCGGTGGCAGCCGGAGCCTTTTCGGCCGACTGCATTGCCAGCGTCTTGAACTCAGGTGCGGCCTTCAGCGATTCAGCCGTTTCACTGGTCGTCAGCTTGACGCTGCCGTCCTGCGTGTTCTGGGCGACGGTGATCTTTTCCATCGGCACGGCGACGTTCTTTTCACCGATGCCGAGGAAGCCGCCGACGCCAACGATTGCGGCAACCATGCCGCCGTCCTTCTTGAGGATCAGGTCGTTGACGCTGCCGATGCTTTCATTGTTGCCGTTATAGACCGACTGGCCGATATAGGTATTGGCGCTGACCTGATCCGGAGACTGTTCCGTCAGATAGCCGGCCTGAGCCGTGTCTGCCGTCGGGGCCGGGGCGGGCGCCTGTGCGGCATCGCCTGCAGGCTTGGTGACGTCAGGGGTAATCGGCGGCTTCGGGGCTGCCGGATCGGCGGGAGCCGCCTGGGTCGGGGCGGCGGGGTCCGCAGGCTGCGGCGCCGTCTGCGAGAATGCCGCCGGTGCGAAAGCCGTGGCAAACAGTGCGCCAGCGGCAACGGTCGTCAGGAGTTTGCGTGTCATTTCGAACCTACCTTCGTTTTTCCCTAGAGTGATCGCTGACCCGGCAACACCTGTTTCTCAGGTCACGTTGCCGCGTCGGTTCGAAAGGAGAATGGCTGGTGGCGCGATTGGTTCCGGTTGAAAACACGGAAAATTTCTCGGTTCTCACGGAACATTTATCAAGGGGCTGCCGCCAAAGGCGATCAGAGGCGCCCCGATGGGGGAGCGCCTCTGATCGCCTTTGGCAAGCAAAAATCAGATCACATAGACGGGATCGAACACGCCTTTGACGTCGATGCCGAGTTCCAGCAGCGCGCCGGCGCTCGGCTGGGCCGAACGGGCATCCTCGTCGAGCCCTTCCCAGGCGGTCGTCACCGCCAGGCGCTCGGCATTGACGCCGATGAAGGCTGGGCAGGAGGGCTGGACGGCGGGAACCTTGTAGCGCGAGATGCGCAGGCCGTCCGGACTGTAGCGGTCGACGACGCCGGCGCCCCAGCGCGCATTCCACAGATAGCCGTCGGCATCGACCACCGAGCCGTCGATGTCGCCGGGGTCGTCCATGCTGTCGACGAGCACGATCGGTTCGCCCGAGGGCAGGCCGGTCTGCGGATCGACCATGACGCGCATCAGCCGGTTGATGCGGGAATCCGTATAATAGCCGATGGTGCCGTCCGGCGAGAAGCAGATCGAATTCGGGATGCTGATGCCGTTGAAGATCTTCGTCACCTTGCCGCTGGCGACATGATAGATGGCGCCAGCCTGGTTTTCCGCCCGCTTGCTCATCGTGCCGATCCAGAGCGCGCCGGAAGGATGCGTGCGGCCGTCGTTCGAACGGTTTTCCGGCCTGTCGTTTTCGAGCGCGGCGTAGAAGGTGAGGTTGCCGCTCGCCACGTCGCGCACGAAAAGCCCTTCTTCTGTCGCGATCAGCTGCCGCCCGGCGTCGATGCGGGCAAGCACGCTCGCCATCACAGGCAGCGGATGCACCTTTTTCTCGCCCGTCGAAAGATTGAGCTCGTGCAGTTCCTTGCCAAGGATGTTGAACCACCAGACGGTGTTGCTGTCCGGATCATAGGTCGGGCCTTCACCGAGAACGGAATTGGTATTGCAAAGTGTTTTGCCCTCGAACTCATAAATATCGGTCATACGTTCACGCTCCCAATGGCTGCATCATAGGCGTAAATGGTCGCCTTGGCGCGCTCGGCAACCTCTGACGCAGTCATTCCTGGCTTGTAGATGCTGGTGCCGAGGCCGAAGGCGAAGATGCCGGCCTTGGTATAATCGCCGAAATTCTTGTCCGAGACACCGCCGACCGCGGCAATCGTCAATTCCGGCGGCAGGATGGCCCGGATCGCGGTGATGCCGGAAGGGCCGAGCACGCTGGCCGGAAAGAATTTGAGACCGGTGGCGCCGGCGCGTGCCGCGGCCAGCGCCTCGGTCGGCGTGAAGACGCCCGGCATCGTCACCATGCCGTATTCGCGCGCCCGGATGATCACCTCGGGCTCGACATTCGGCGTGACCAGCAGTGTGCCGCCGGCCGCATGCAGGCTGTCAACCGCCTCGACGCTCAGCACCGTGCCGGCGCCGATCAGCACGTCTGCCGGCGCCATCTTCGCGGCGATCTCGATGGATTTGAACGGCTCCGGCGAATTGAGCGGGATCTCGATCGCTGTCAGGCCATTGTCGATCAAGGCACCGACGACGCTTTCGGTCTCCTCAGGCCTAATACCGCGAAGGATGGCGATCAGCGGGCGCTTCATGTCGGGGAAGGGGATACGGTTCATCGTGTCAGCTTTCTCAATTCGGCCAGATGGCTTCGGCGGCGGCCGAAAGCCCGCGGCGCACGGCGGCGTCGGCGTCGATGGCGGTGAAGGCAAGGGAGAGGGTTTTGAAGGCCTGTTCGTAGAGCGCCTGCAGGCGCCCGGAGGCGACGAGGGTGATGTCGGTGCCGGTGGCCGCATCCTGCAGCGCCCCGGCGATTTCGAGGCCGATCAGCGTGCCGGAAAGCCGGGCTTGCGCGGCAGCGGCGGATATCCCGTGCAGGAGCTGGCCGGAACGGGCGGCAAAGAGCAGGTTGGAGGCAAGGGCGGGGCGTGCGAAAGCGGCCGAGACCGCCGCCTCGAAGGCTGCCGCATCCGCCGGCTGCTCTTCCGCGCCGGCAACGGCATGCGAAAGGATCGTGTGTTTGCTGATGACGTCGAAAAGTTCGCCGGTCATGAAGGTCGAAAAGCCGGTCACCTTGCCGTCGGTCACATGCACCCATTTCGAATGCGTGCCGGGCATGCAGACCGCCTGCGCGCCTGAGCTTGCGGGGCCGAGCGCGCCGAGAAGCTGGGTCTCCTCGCCGCGCATGACGTCGGGCCGCGCCGCGTCCCGCTGCGCAAGGCCCGGCAGGATACGAATGTCGCGGCTTTCCCCGGGCACGGAGACCGCCCCTGTCAGGATCGAGGCGAGCGGCGCCGGCACATCGATATAGCCGGCCTCGACCCAGCCCTGCCTGGCGCCGGCCATGCCGCAGACGATCACCGGCAGGTTTTCTGGCGCTTCGATGGCGGCGAGATGACCAGCAAGCACAGCGGAAAAGCCGGTCTTTGCCGCGCTCGTCATGCCTTCGCCGCTGCGGCGTTCGGCAAGGACGGTGCCGTCCCTGCCGATCAGCCAGAGCCGGAAACTGCTGGTGCCCCAGTCCACCGCGACATAAGCGGGATTTGTCATTACAGAACGCCTCCATCGACAATCAGGGACTGGGCGGTCATCGCCGCCGCACAGTCGGATGCAAGAAACAGGCAGGGACCGACGATCGCATCGGGTTTGAGCGCGACCTTCAGGCACTGGTCCTCGACCGAGCGCGCAATACTCTCCTCCGTGAGCCAGTGCTGCATCTGCCGCTCGGTGACCACCATGCCGGGCAGGATGCAGTTGACCCGGATGTTCTCCGGCCCGAGCCTGCCCGCCAGGCTCTTCGTCAGTCCGACGACCGCAGCCTTGGCTGCCGCATAGGCGGGAAAGCCGCCCATGTTCAGCTTGAAGGCGATCGACGACATATTGATGATCGCCCCGCCGCCGGCCGTCCGCATCGACGGCACGACTGCCTGCGAGGTGAAGAACACATGCTTGAGGTTGACCGCCTGATTGTTGTCCCAATAGGCCTCGGTCACCGCGTCGAATTCGTGGCGGTCGTCCCAGGCGGCATTGTTGACCAGCACCCGGATCGGCCCCGAGCTGGCAATGACGGTATCGACCGTGTGCCGGATCGCGGCGATGTCGCGCAGGTCGGCATGGTAAAAGGAGACCGGATGCGCCGTCTCCCGCGACAGCCTTTCGGCAAGTTCGCGGCTGGCCGCCTCGGCGATATCGATGAACGAGACCTTGGCGCCTTGGCGCGCGAAACCTTCGACGATCGCAGCACCTATCCCCGATCCGCCGCCGGTCACCAGCACGGCTCGGTCTTTGAACTCGGGAAATTGTGCTGCCATCATGGACCGTCGCCTCCCGACTTGATTGTTCCATTATTTGGAACTTAATTTGACTATATGGAATTATCGAATTACACTGCCCTTTCTGTCAAGGGCGGACGAGGCGATGAATTCAAACGGCGAAAGCACGGCACAGGCACGCGAGACCGGCACGCTTGGCAAACTGATGGTTCTGCTCGATCTCGTCACCCATGCCGATTCGCCGTTGCGTTTCACTGATATCCTAGCCCTTGCCGGTCAGCCGCGCGGCACGCTGCATCGCCAGCTCACCCACCTGGTGGAGGAGGGGCTGCTCGAGCTCGATAGCGACGGCCGTTATGCGCCCGGCCTGCGCCTGCTCGAATTCGCCGCGCGCAGCTGGGCGCGCAACGAATTTCGCCTGATTGCAGAACCGCACCTCAGAGATCTGCAGCAGGCGACCGGCGAAACGGTGCATCTCGGCGTCCTCAGGGGGCAGTCGATCATCTATCTCGACAAGGTCGAAGGCCGTCAGCCGGTGCGCATGTATTCGCAGATCGGCAATGCCTCGCCCTGTTATTGCACCGGCGTCGGCAAGGCCGCCCTTTCGCTGCTGCCGGCCGAAAGCCTCGTCGATCTGCTTGCCGGCCTGAGCTTCACCAGCTTTACCGCCTCGACCCATGTCTCTGCCGAAACGCTGCTTGCCGAAATCCGCGAGATTGCCCATCAGGGCTATGCCTTCGACCGCGAAGAACATGAGGCCGGCATTCGCTGCGTTGCCGCGCCCGTCTGGTCGGAGGATCGGACCTTCATGGGGGGCATTTCGATTACCGGCCCGGCCTATCGCTTGTCGATGGAACTTCTGCACCAATGGGTCGTTCCGGTTCAACTGGCGGCTGTCAGGATCATGGAAGGCATGCGCGTCCGTCTCGGTCCGCGCCGCTGACGGAAAAATCGCCATCGGCTACTGCTGGACGTAGTCGCAGAGCATACTTATGATAAGCGCGATATTGAGATTTTTCGGCGAATCACCACAACTAGAACGGTCCGCGAAATCTACAACCAGCCGGCCGAACGCTCAACGCTCAAGCCGATTTCAACCAGCGATCGTCGTTCTCCGATGCAATCGAAACCCCCATGGTGGGCAGGTTTCGCGAATGGTTTGCCGGCCGCTGTGCCGAAGATGAAGAAATGTGATGGCACCCTTGTCGCAAACATCCACGGAAGAAGACGACTATGTTCAGGAAATAGCGGGCCTGAAGACCCAGTTCGATATTTTCCGTTTCATGAAACGCGTGACGGAAGCCTATCGCAGCCGTGCCTTCATGGTTCTCAACCTGCCGCCGGTCACCTCCTTCGATCTTCAGGGCAGCACTGTCATCACCAGCTGGCCGGCCGAGCTTCTGGCGCTCTACGACCAGGAAGGCTTGTTGGTGAACAGCCCGGTCCTCAGGCGGCTCAGAACATCCGCGCGGCCCTTCTTCTACGACATGTCGCGGCAAAACTGGTCGCGGGACGACGGCAAGTCCATTCTCGTCGCCTCCTTGTTCGAGCGTTTCAAGATGATGCGCTGCGCCTATTTCCCGACGCATGAGCCCTCCGGCCTGCGCGGCGCCGTCTCTTTCGCCGGCGACCGCGAGCCCTTCAGCCCGGCGGAAATGCGCGAGCTCTGCTACATCGCCATCCATGTCTTCGACAGGCTTGCCGAGATCCGCAACCTCGATACGCGCATGACGGACACGCTGACCGACCGCGAGATCGATTGCCTCAACTGGACGGCGGCCGGCAAGACCAGCGCCGAAATCGCCGAAATCCTGACGCTGTCCGAGCATACGGTCAATCACTACCTCAACCGCGCCACCAAGAAGCTCGACACGGTCAACCGGACTCAGGCGGTCGCCAAGGCGTTGCGCATCGGCCTGATCAAATAAGTTGCAAAAAACAACCGACGGCTTTCGAAGTCGCCCAGCGCGTAGGCATATCTTTGCTGTCGCAAACGCTTTTGCGCTGTTTTTACTAATTTTCCATCTGGCACGCTTTCTGCATCTCTTGTGCGAGAGGTCCAGAGGGGACTTTGAGGCCAGCGCCAGGAAATGGCGCGGCCGACACACCGCTGCCCGACGCCGATGCCGCTTCTCTCCCGGCTCTTCGGTGTCGGCGGCGGTTGTTGCGTTTTGGCACCGCTTCTTTCCCGGCTGTCTGCGATTTCGTCTTCCTCGTTCACTTTTCGCTGGTCTTTTTTTCGGCTTGCTCTAGTTCGCCCCGGATTGCGCCGGTTCTCGGGGACCGTTGCGGCCATCAGGGCGAAAGCCCGGCGGACTTGATGGCCGCAACGGATTGCCAAGTCTCCCCGGCGCTCTTTTGGCGGGCCGGATTTTCCTCCCGATGATTTTGTTTGGCGAAGGCTTCCGTCTCCACTATTTGTGATCTGCAAGAAGCAGTGAGGGTGGAATGGCCGACGTCACCAAGGAACAGGTTCTCGAAACGCTGAAGACCGTGCGGGGACCCGATCTCGAGCACGATATCGTCGAGCTCGGCATGGTCTCCGATGTCTTCATCTCCGACGGCAAGGTTTATTTCTCCATCACCGTCCCGGCCGATCGCGCCAAGGAGCTGGAGCCGATGCGGCTCGCCGCCGAGCGGGTCATCAAGGAAATGCCGGGCGTCAAGGGCGCCCTCGTCACGCTGACTGCCGACAAGAAGGCGGCGGCGGCCGCTCCGGCGGCCCGGCCGAACCCGCCTCACGGCCATGCCGGCCACGATCACCAACATGATCATGCGGGCCACGCCCACGCTCCTCAACAGCCGCAGCGCGCCGGCAAGATCGGCGTGCCCGGCATCGGCGCCATCATCGCCGTCGCCTCGGGCAAGGGTGGGGTCGGCAAATCGACCACCGCCGTCAATCTCGCACTCGGCCTGCTCGCCAACGGTCTTCGTGTCGGCATTCTCGATGCCGACATCTATGGCCCCTCGATGCCGCGGCTCTTAAAGATATCCGGCCGCCCGACGCAGATCGACGGCCGCATCATCAATCCGATGGAGAATTATGGCCTCAAGGTCATGTCGATGGGCTTCCTTGTCGACGAGGAGACGGCAATGATCTGGCGCGGGCCGATGGTCCAGTCGGCGCTGCTGCAGATGCTGCGCGAAGTCGCCTGGGGCGAGCTCGACGTTCTCGTCGTCGACATGCCGCCCGGCACCGGCGACGCCCAATTGACCATGGCCCAGCAGGTGCCGCTTGCCGGCGCCGTCATCGTCTCGACGCCACAGGATCTCGCGCTGATCGATGCCCGCAAGGGTCTCAACATGTTTCGTAAGGTCGAGGTGCCAGTGCTCGGCATCGTCGAGAATATGAGCTATTTCATCGCCCCGGATACCGGCACCCGCTACGACATCTTCGGCCATGGCGGCGCCCGCAAGGAGGCAGAGCGCATCGGCGTGCCCTTCCTCGGCGAAGTGCCGCTGACGATGAATATTCGCGAAACCTCCGACGCCGGCACGCCGCTCGTCGCCTCCGAGCCGAACGGCGTCGTCGCCGGCATCTATCGCGGCATCGCCGCCAAGGTCTGGGAACAGATCGCCGGCCAGTCCCAGCGTCCGGCGCCGATAATCGTCTTCGAATAATGCATGCCGCCCGGAAGTGTGCAACGGTTCCGGGATAACGGCATGCATAAACAAATGCATGTCGCCCGGAAGTGTGAAGCGGTTCCGGGATAACGGCATGCATAAACAAAAGCTGAAGCATCGCATGGATCACCTGCGATGCGCGGCCCTTTAGAGGGCGCCGAATCGCCGCGGCGGATACCCCAAATTGTGGGGGAAACGTGGTGAAAAGCCGCGTTTCACGGAAGATGTCTTGATTATTTCACGGCTTTGCTTCATATGCCGCGGCGCCATGATGGCGTTTTGCTGCAGTTGCTCAGTGACGGCTGTCTTCGTTTCGAAGAAGCCGGCCCGCCTGCAAGTTCGGAGTTGTCTTGTCGATCGAAGGGTTGGGAACTGCGATGCGGTTGAGCACAACGCGCATGCCGGCCTTTAGGGTTGGATGCGGGCGGAGAGACGACCGGTGATTACCGCTTACTGTTCCAATTGCAGGTCGGTCGAGATTCGCGATCTGTCGCATGCCGCGTCCTTTCCCGAGGATGTCGTCTGGATCGACATGATCGAGCCGACCCGCGATGAGGAACTCTATGTCGAGAAGGTTCTCGGCATCGAGGTCCCGACTCGCGACGACCTCAAGGATATCGAGCCCTCCGCCCGTCTCTATGTCGAAAACGACGCCGTCTTCATGACCGCCTCGCTGCTCTGGAAGGCTGACACCGACGTGCCGACGCTGACAGATGTCGCTTTCATCCTGGCTGGAAATCGCCTGGTCACCATTCGCTACGCCCATCCCAAATCCTTTGCACTGTTCATCGCCGCTCTCCACCGGCTGCCGGAAAACTGGCGCAGCGGCGCTGCCCTTCTCGCCAAGCTCTTGGAGACGATCGTTGACCGCACCGCCGAGATCCTCGAGATCTCCGTCTCGCGCATCGACATCTTGTCGATGCATGTCTTCGGCGACCGGGCAAGGAAAGTGCGCAAGCCCTCGAACTACCTCGAGGAGAAGTTGCGCGATATTGCCGGCCATCACCGGATGATCAGCAAGGTGCGTGACAGTCTCGGTTCGCTTGCCCGCCTACTGACGTTCTTTCACACGATCCCGGCGATCCAGCAAGACCGTGAGGCGAAGGAGCTCTGCCGCACTGTTTCCCGCGATATTCAGTCGCTGTCGGAGCATGCTTCCTTCGTCGCCGCCAACATCACCTTCCTGCTCGATGCTTCGCTCGGGCTGATCAACATCGAGCAGAACTCGATCATCAAGATTTTCTCGATTGCCTCAGTGGTATTCTTGCCGCCGACATTGGTCGCCTCCGTCTATGGTATGAACTTTCAGGTCATGCCGGAACTCACCTGGGCCGCGGGTTATCCCTATTCGCTGGCCCTGATGGTGTTATCCGCCGTCATTCCTTTTTTCTTTTTCCGCTGGAAAGGCTGGCTCTGAGGAGCCTGTTGAAACTTCATGTCCGAAGATAGCCATCCGAACGAACGCCATATGACGCCGAAAAAGCTGTTCTATCTCGGGCTAGGTTCCGTCGGCGTCGTCTACGGCGATATCGGCACCAGCCCGCTCTATGCCTTTCGCGAAGCGCTGAAGCCGGTGGCCCATGACGGCGTCACCCGTTTCGAAGTCATCAGCCTGATCTCGCTGATGATCTGGGCGCTGACGATCATCGTTACGATCAAATATGTGCTCTTCCTGCTGCGCGCCGACAATGACGGCGAGGGTGGCACGCTGTCGCTGCTCGCCCTGCTGATGAAGACCGCCAACGGCCACACGGCCATTCTGATGCTGCTCGGCCTGATGGGTGCTGCCCTCTTTCTCGGCGATGCGATGATCACGCCGGCTCTATCCGTGCTGTCGGCCGTCGAGGGTCTGAAGCTTGTCACACCCAGCTTCGCGGAATATATCGTGCCGATCTCGGTGGTGATCCTGGCGCTGCTCTTCGTCGTGCAATCGCGGGGCACCGGCGCCGTCGCGAAGTTCTTCGGCCCGATCACCGCCGTCTGGTTCCTCGTCATGGCCGCCGCCGGCATTTCCCATATCTCGGACGATTACGGCATCCTTGCCGCCTTCAATCCCTATTATGCCGTCGCCTTCCTGCTGCATGAGGGCTTCTACGGCGTCGTCGTGCTCGGCGCCGTCTTCCTGACGGTGACGGGCGCCGAGGCGCTCTATGCCGATCTCGGCCATTTCGGCCGCCGCCCGATCCAGTGGGCCTGGTTCCTGCTGGTTTTCCCGGCGCTGACGCTGAACTATCTCGGGCAGGGGGCGCTTGTTCTCGGCAATCCGATGACGATGTCCGATCCCTTCTATCTGATGTATCCGAAATGGGCTCTGCTGCCCGTCGTCATACTGGCGACCGCCGCAACGATCATCGCCAGCCAGGCGGTCATCACCGGCGCTTTCTCGATGGTGCGCCAAGGCATCAACCTCGGCTTCCTGCCGCGCATGGAAATCCTCTTCACCTCGGAAACCAATACCGGGCAGATCTTCGTACCTTCGGTCAACGCCGTGCTGTTCATCGGCGTCATCTTCCTAGTCTTGAGTTTCAAGACTTCGGACGCGCTGGCGACCGCCTATGGCATCTCCGTCACCGGCGCCATGGTCGTCACCTCGATCATGGCCTTCGAATTCGTCCGCGCCCGCTGGAACTGGTCGCTTCCCGTTGCTGTGATCGCGCTCGCGCCGTTGGTCGTGCTCGAATTGATCTTCCTCGGCGCCAACCTTTTGAAGATCCACGACGGCGGCTATATCCCGATTCTGATCGCCACCGCCTTTACCGTCGTCATGTGGACCTGGCGTCGCGGCACCGCGATCCTGATGGAAAAGACCCGCCACACCGATATTCCGCTCGCCTCCTTCGTCAGCTCGATCGAGCGCAAGAGCGAACATTCGCCGGCCCAGGTTCCGGGCACCGCGATCTTCCTGACCAGCGATCCGGAGTCCGCTCCCGCCGCGCTTCTGCACAATCTCAAGCACAATCATGTACTTCATGACCGCAACGTCATCCTGACGATCCGCACGGTCAACAAACCGCGCGTGCCAAGCCACGACCGCTACAGGGTCGAGCAGATTTCCGAGCGTTTCTCCCGCGTCGAACTGCTCTTCGGCTTCATGGAATCGCAGAACGTCTCGCAGGCCTTGGCGACATTGCGCAAGACAGGACTGAAGTTCGACATCATGTCGACCTCCTTCTATCTCGGCCGCCGCAAGCTGGTGCCGGACGCCAAGTCGGGCATGCCCTACTGGCAGGACAGGCTCTACATTGCGCTTGCCAACGCCGCCGCCAACCCCTCGGATTACTTCCGCCTGCCGGCCAACCGCGTGGTGGAGCTCGGCTCGCACGTTATTATTTGATGGGTGGGGCGAAATTGCTGATGCGGGTGCTTTGAATGGCCCCCCTTCCGCCGCCTCGTCCTCCGTCATGCTCGGCCTTGAGCCGAGCATCCACACGGCACCCACCAGCAGCTGTGGCATGGGTCCTCGGCTCAAGGCCGAGGACGACGGAGATCGGGGAATCGTTCCCCTCGAACTCGCCCTAGGGAGCCAGGCCAACAGGTATAGGGCCAGGAGGAGCGCATCCGCCCTAGCTGGACGAAATTATCCCCCACATTAGAACATCCAAAAGTTCTCATGGGCACATTTCGGCACAGCTGTTAACCGGACATCAAGGTTAATGCGGGATTTTCAATGGAATGTTCCCGCGTTCCATGCCCGGAGTCCGTGTTGCGTCGAAAGAGCCCTTCCCGTAGCAAGCTGCGTCTTATTCCCGAGAATTGGGTGTCGCCCGCAATCTTCGGTCTCGCCGGCTGGCTGATCTTCCCGAGCGTCGCATCCCATGCCGATCTCGCCGCTATGCTTGCCGGCCTCGATCATGAGGGGGAGAACTGGCGCATGGTGCTGACCAATTCGCCGGCCGGCTCTATCCACCAGGCCGAACTCGCCTTCTCCGAGCCGATGGTGACAGGTTCGATCTCCGCCAGCGCCGGCATGGTGCTGCCCGATGGCCGCAAGGTCGCTTTTACCGCTAAAGACAAAGGCACTGCCAAGGATAGGGGCCACGAGGACACGCCGGACGAGGATCGCGTCAACCGCGGCAGCAAGAAAGGCCGCGTCGTCGCCGTCGAGAAGATGCAGCCGCCGAAGGATTTTTCCGCCGGCTCGATCCTCGAGCGCACCAAGATGCTCTTCACCCCGAGCTTTGATCTCAAGGACAGGTCGGCCTTCGTCAAACCGAAGATCCAGGGCAAGGAAATCGAGATCGCCACATCTTTCTATAAGACGCAACCGGTGGTGACCGATAATGGCGTGCCGGCGATGCTCGCAAGCCTCGTCACCAGCAGCAAGGCCGATGTGCTGGCCACCGCCTATGGGCCGGCAGCACCCGACTATGCCCGCCAATCGCCGTTCGATTCGATCCTAACCGAGCAGGACAGCGGCCGCTTCGTTCCGGAGATCGGTCCGCGCGACCATGCTTGGGCGGCAAGCATATTGGCGCCGAGCGTCTTTTCAGCCCGCGAACAGCAGTGCCTTGCCTCCGGCATCTATTTCGAGGCGCGCGGAGAATCGGTGAAGGGTCAGGCGGCCGTCGCCCAGGTCATCCTCAACCGCGTCCGCAACCCTTCCTATCCGAAGACCATCTGCGGCGTCGTCTATCAGAACGAGGATTGGCGCAACCGCTGCCAGTTTTCCTTCGCCTGCGACAGCATCAAGGACAGGGTGAATTCGGAATATCACTGGAGAGTCGCCCGCGACGTGGCGATGGCGGTGACATCAGGCAAGATCTGGCTGCCACAGGTGGGTTCGGCGACGCATTACCATGCCGTTTATGTTCGCCCGAAATGGGCAAAGACCATGGAAAAGGTCGGCCGCATCGGTCTTCACGTCTTCTATCGCACCTATGGCGGCGGCTGGAGCTGAGATAAATCGCCGGGGCAAGCCGATTTCCGGCCCGGAAAAGCGGATTCTTTCCGTCGAATTTGCGCGATCGATCCAGAGTCGATTTATCTCTTTGATTTGATGGAATTATTTTCTCGCTGGACAGATGCTGTCTACGCCTTGACTATGCTAATCCCTAAAACTATGTTGCGCGCGACTTCAGAACGGGCCGGAAGGGTCTCAACCTTCGCGTCCGGGGTCCGAATGACCGGGGTAGCGGGAGTGCGGGCGACGGGCAGGCGAGGAGAGATCCATGGCGGACGACCGCGAGGAAAGTCTAGAAAAGCGCCGTGCGCAATTGGGAGCGAAACTCGCGACCAAGGGCGTCGAGACGGGAGAAGACGAGGCTAGGGAAGCCCGCGCCGAGGTAAGCCGCAAAGGTTATGCCCAGGCGATGAAGCTTTCCAGCGAGTTCATTTCCGCAATCGTCGTCGGTGCTCTCCTTGGCTATCTCCTCGACCGTTTTGTTGGCACGGCGCCTTGGGGTTTGATTGTTCTTCTGCTTCTTGGATTTTGTGCCGGCGTTCTGAACGTGCTGCGTTCTGCGGGGGTGGTGGCCCATCCCCTGGACGACAAGGACGACAAGAAATAAGGACCGGTCCCGGTCCAGTGCAATGACCCCGCGTCCTGCGGGCCAAAGAGAGAGAACAAGCGGTGTCTAACGATCCGACTCATCAGTTCCTGATCCAGAAGATTGTGCCGATCGAAATCGGCGGAATTGATTTTTCGTTCACCAATGCATCGCTCTTCATGGCCGTTTCGGCTGCCGCTGCTGCAGGCTTCCTCTATTTCGCGACCTCGAACCGCGCCATCGTGCCGGGCCGTTCGCAGTCGGTTGCGGAAATGTCCTATGAATTCATCGCCAACATGCTGAAGGAAGGCGCGGGCAAGCAGGGAATGAAGTTCTTCCCGCTGGTCTTTTCGCTCTTCATGTTCGTCCTGACGGCGAACCTGCTCGGCATGTTCCCGTATTTCTTCACGGTGACGAGCCAGATCATCGTCACCTTCGCCCTTGCCCTGCTCGTCATTGGCACGGTTCTCGTCTACGGTTTCTATAAGCACGGCTTCCACTTCCTGAATGTCTTCGTGCCTTCGGGCGTGCCGGGCCTTCTGCTGCCGCTGGTCATCGCGATCGAAATCATCTCCTTCCTGTCGCGTCCGATTTCACTCTCGGTTCGTCTCTTCGCCAACATGCTCGCCGGCCACATCACGCTCAAAGTGTTCGCAGGCTTCGTCGCCTCGCTCGGAACCATGGGTGCTCTCGGTATCGGCGGCGCCGTTCTTCCCCTCATCATGACCGTCGCCCTGACCGGTCTCGAGTTCCTCGTCGCCTTCCTTCAGGCTTACGTCTTTGCGGTGCTGACTTGCATGTACCTCAACGATGCTATCCATCCGGGCGGGCACTAAGGATAACGACATCGACGTCAAAGGGCGTCAGTCATTCGCCGCAACAACCATTTCAAAGGAGTTCAACATGGAAGCGGAAGCAGCAAAGTACATCGGTGCAGGCCTGGCTTGCTTTGGTATGGCCGGTACGGCTCTCGGCCTCGGCAATATTTTCGGCAGCTACCTCTCCGGCGCACTGCGCAATCCGTCTGCCGCTGACAGCCAGTTCGGCCGTCTGGTATTCGGCTTCGCCGTTACGGAAGCTCTGGGCATCTTCTCGCTGCTCGTCGCTCTCCTCCTCCTCTTCGCCGTCTGATATCGGCGAATAGATGGATCACGGCCTGCGACCGCAAGCCGTGATCCTTTGCATTTGCAGTCCACCTGGAGGTGAGCATGTTTTTTGTGACCCCGGCTTACGCTGAGGAAGCACCGGCGGCAGCGACGGGTACGGATGCGCACGCCGCTCCGGCCGCAGGCGAGGTCCATACCGAGACTGGTGTTGCCGAAGGCGAACACGCCCGCGGCCCTTTCCCGCCTTTCGATTCGACGACCTTCGCGTCCCAGCTGCTCTGGCTGGTGATCACGTTCGGCGTCTTCTATTTGCTCATGCAAAAGGTCATCGCGCCGCGCATCGGGGCCATCCTCGATCAGCGTCACACGCGCATCTCCCAGGATCTGGAAGAAGCAGGCCGCCTGAAGGGCGAAGCCGACGCCGCCGTCCAGACCTATGAAGGTGAACTGGCCGCTGCCCGCGCCAAATCCAACGCGATCGGCTCTGCCGCACGCGACGCCGCCAAGGCCAAGGCCGAAGAGGAACGTCGCGCTGTTGAGGCGAGCCTTTCGGAAAAGATCAAGGCTGCCGAGCTGCGTATCGGCGAGATCAAGGCCAAGGCCTTCGCCGACGTCGGCACCATTGCCGAGGAAACGGCGGCTGCGGTGGTCGATCAGCTGATCGGCGGCACCGTTGCCAAGGCCGATGTCGCCGCCGCCGTCGCGGCTGCCAAGAAGGAGGCTTGATCGATGGAATTTGCCTTTGACGCGACTTTCTTCGCCTTTGTCGGCCTCGTCCTCTTCCTGGCGCTGGTCGTTTACCTGAAGGTTCCGGGCATGTTGGCACGGTCGCTCGACGATCGCGCCGACCAGATCCGCAACGAATTGGCCGAAGCCAAGCGCCTGCGTGAGGAGGCCCAGCACCTGCTCGCCGAATACCAGCGCAAGCGCAAGGAAGCGGAAGCCGAAGCGGCCCACATCGTTGCCGCCGCCGAGCGCGAAGCCGAAATGCTGACCACTGAGGCGAAGAAGAAGACGGAAGAATTCGTCGCCAACCGCACGGCGCTGTCCGAGCAGAAGATCAAGCAGGCCGAGGTCGAGGCGATGAAGGCGGTACGTTCCGCCGCCGTCGATCTCGCAATCGCGGCCGCCGAAACCGTGCTTGCCAAGCGGGCCGACGCCAAGGTCCAGTCCGAGCTCTTCGGCACTGCCGTCGGCCAGGTCAAGACACGGCTGAACTGAGCAATTTCGAAAAGATTGAGAGCGAAGGCCGGGCATGTCCCGGCCTTTGGTTTTTGGCAAAGCTCTTTTTTCGCAGCCTCTACCTCAAACGCCGGAACGGCTGAGAACGAGGCGTGACGCCGCCACTTGTCTCTTCTCCCCAGCGGGGAGAAGGTGCCGGCAGGCGGATGAGGGGGCCAACGGGTACAGCATTCATTCCCTTCGCTTTCGCTCAGCACAACAACAAATGTTCTGCCGTGAGGCCCCCTCATCCGACTCTTCGGGCCACCTACTCCCCGCTGGGGAGAAGAGGGAGCAAGACGCGCCGACTTCCTAACCCGGCCGTTGCGTTTGGCATGCCCGGCTTCTCCTGGAAAGCGCACTACTCGGAAAGCAGCTCGTCCGTCTCGGGACCATCCTCGGTCTTGCGCAACGGCCTGAAGCTCATCCGGTGCAGAGAACAGGGGCCGTGCCGCTCGATGCCGGCGCGATGCTGCGCCGTGCCGTAGCCCACATGCGCCGCAAAGCCGTAATCCGGAAACACTCTATGCGCCCGCGCCATCATCCGGTCGCGTGTCACCTTGGCGACGATCGATGCGGCGGCGATGGAGACCGAGCGGGCATCACCCTTGACCACGGCCTGTCCGGGGCAATCGAGGCCGGGCGGCACGTCGAGCCCGTCGGTCAGTACGTAGCTGGCCGGAATGGCGAGGCTGCAGATGGCGCGGCGCATGGCGTCGAGGCTTGCCTTGCGGATATCCGTCTCGTCGATGCGCGTCGAGCTCGAGGAGGCGATGGAAACGGTCGCAGTCGCCAGAATCTGCACGAACAGTTCCTCGCGCCGTTGCGCCGAAAGCTGCTTGGAATCGTTCAGACCCTCGGGGATGCGCTTTGGATCGAGGATGACGGCGGCAGCGACGACCGGTCCCGCCAGCGGCCCACGGCCAGCCTCATCGGCGCCGGCGACCGGCCAATGGCCGGCCTTGCGGGCTTTGAGCTCGAGTTTGAAATCCGGCACGAGCGGTGCCGTGTCGAAAAGCAGGGGAGAATCGGGTGGCGTGCGAGGTTTCATGCGGCTGAACCTCGCACGCCAACCCGATTTCCCGCAAGTCCCCGGATCAGGGCGGCGGCCGGGGACCGGTCCGGCGGATGGTGGCGGTCAGGGCCATCCGCGGGAATTGCGCTCGGAGCTCGAAAACAGGGCGGTTTTATCGAGAAGCCGATGCGCAAGCTTGAAGCAATTCCAGGAAAAGTGCGGCGCGGTTTTCCGTTCGGAATTGCGTAAAAAACAAAAGGCTAGAGCAGCGACAGCTGCACGCCGCTGCCGTCCGGCGGCACGAACAGGTCGTCGCGCAACGGCACGCTGCGGCGCGTCAGGCCGAAACGTCGGGCGGCCATCTCAAAGCGCCTTGCGATCTGCCAGGCATAGGGACCGGCGCCCTTCATGCGCTTGCCGAATTCGGCATCATAATCCTTGCCGCCGCGCATCGAGCGCACCAGCGACATCACGTGCCGGTAACGATCGGGATAATGCTGCAGCAGCCAGTCGCGAAACAGCGGGCTGACCTCGAGCGGCAGCCTGAGGATGACATAGCTCGCCTCGGCGGCGCCGGCAGCCTTGGCCGATTCGAGGATGCGCTCCAGCTCGTGGTCGTTCAGCGCCGGGATGAGCGGTGCGGCCATGACAGCCGTCTGGATGCCTGCTTCGGCAAGGGTGTGGATCGTCTCCAGCCGCCGCGGCGGTGTGGCGGCACGCGGCTCCATCGTCCGGGCAAGCTTGCGATCCAGCGTGGTCACCGAGATGCCGACGCGCACCAGGTTCTTAGCTGCCATCTCCTGCAAAATGTCGAGATCACGCAGGATCATCGCCGACTTGGTGACGATCGATACCGGATGGTTCGCCTTGTTCAACACCTCGAGAATGCCGCGCATGATGCGCCATTCCTTCTCGATCGGCTGATAGGGATCGGTATTGGTGCCGATCGCGATCACCCGCACCTTGTAGCCGGGCTTGGCGAGTTCCCGCTCCAGCAGTTTTGCCGCATCGGGCTTGGCAAAGAGCTTCGTCTCGAAATCGAGCCCTGCAGAAAGGCCCATATAGGCGTGTGTCGGCCGGGCGAAACAATAGATGCAGCCATGCTCGCAGCCGCGATAGGGATTGATCGAGCGGTCGAAGGAAAGGTCCGGCGATTCGTTGCGGGTGATGGCCGTGCGCGGCTTCTCGACCTGTACTTCGGTCTTGAAGGGCGGCAGCTCTTCCCACGTCTGCCAGCCATCGTCGACGGTCTCGCGCTGCTGTGCTTCGAACCGACCTGTCGGGTTCAGTCCCGCCCCACGTCCACGCCGCCGGTCGACCTCGACTCTCAGACCGGAGGACACGATCATCGCATCGGCAATATCTGCCGTATTGGCAGGCGCGAATGCGGCCTGCCCTGCCAGGGACTGCTCTCTCATCGGATTCTCCCGCGGCGGAAAGCCATCGCCTCCGCCCGTTTTGCTGATTAAATTCCTATCCGCAAAACGAGAACAATGCAAGAACAAAATGAGGAAAACGGCGCTGGCAAAAATTTGTGCGGCGCATTATAAATGGTCAATGTTGACGGTTGTTCTCGAATGTCAGGATCAGGAATCTGAGCTGGCACAGACATTATCGGTATTGGTGGCAGGCGCGGTGGAGGGGCTGGTGAGCGACGTGGTCGTACTCGATCACGGCTCGCGCGACGGCACCTCGCGGGTCGCCGACGCCGCGGGCTGCCGCTTCCATTCGCAATGGGATATCAAGGACATCGTCCGCTCCGCCCGCGGTGAATGGCTGCTCTTCGTCGAGCCGGGCGCCAGACCCCAGGCCGGCTGGATCGATGAAATCGCCGAATACGTCGCACTGAACAAACTGCCGGCGCGCTTCACCGCTTCGCGCGGCTATCGGCGCCCGTTCTTCCAGCGTGTCGGCCGGGCCGTGCCGCCGCTGGAGCTTGGTTTGCTGATGCCGAAGAAGCTGGCGCTCGCCACCGCCAAAAGCGGGATGGCTCTTACGGAATTCGTCAAAGGCCAGAAGCCGCGCAAGCTCGCGAGCGAACTCATTCCGTCCTGGGTCGCCCGCGCCGCACGCTAAGCAATTCCGCTCTTCGTCATCCTGCCTTCGCGCCAATGGCAGCCCCTCACCCTAACCCTCTCCCCGTAAAAAACGGGGAGAGGGGACGTGCCAAACGCAGCGTCGAGGTTGAGGTTGAGGAAGGCGGCGCGGCATGTCCCTTCGCCCCGTTTACGGGGAGAAGGTGGCGGCAGCCGGATGAGGGGCGGGTCGCCGAACCTCGGAGGAGTATCATGCTCCTCCCGTCATCGCGCAAAAGATGGCGCCCAATAGGATTTCGCGCTATAATTAGTGCATGGCGCCGTCGAAGCGCCGCGCTTCGCAACGGAATGGCCATGAAATGCCGGTGAACGGCAGAACAGGTCAGCGAAAAATCTCCTCTTCTGCCGGGTACCCGGCGAAAGGAGGTGCGTCATGACACGCGGTAGGATCTACGGCGTACGCAGTATGATCTACGGCCTCATGGCCGTCATATTGCCGACATTGGTGATCGCGCATCCGCATTCGGCAGCATCGCAGATGATGCGCAGTTGCGCAGGCCGACCCGAAATCGTCAATTTCCTGGACAAGAACTTCGCCGAAAAGCTCACGGCAGTCGGACTGATCAACCAGAACGCCATTCTCGAGGTCTATGCCGCCGAAAGCGGCACCTGGACCCTCATCGTCACGGATGTTCACGGCATAAGCTGCGTCCTGCTGTCGGGTGACAGCTGGGACACGATGCCCGTCCTGCCGGGCCTTGCGACATAAGAATGCCGCTGTTGCAGGCAGTCTATTTTGTCGCGCCGCGTTTCAGGTGCTCGTCCAGACGCGGCATGATCTCGACGAAATTGCACGGCGCGCTGCGATAGTCGAGCTGTCCTTTCAGAATGCCGTCCCAGGCATCCCGGCAGGCGCCGGGCGAACCCGGCAGCACGAAGATGAACGTGGCGTTGGCAACACCTGCCGTGGCGCGCGATTGGATCGTCGCCGTGCCGATCTTCTCGTAGGAGATGCGGTGGAAGATGGCGGAAAAGCCGTCCATCCGCTTTTCGAACAAAGGCTCCAGCGCCTCTGGCGTCACATCGCGGCCGGTAAAGCCGGTGCCGCCTGTGGTGATGACGACGTCTATGTCTTGGTTCTCAGTCCAGGCCTTCACCCGCGCGGCGATCTTTTCGCGATCATCGGGCACGATCCCCCGGTCGACCAGCCTGTGCCCCGCCTCCGTGATCCGCGCCGCCAGCGTGTCGCCTGACTTGTCCGTTTCCGGCGTGCGTGTATCCGAGATCGTGAGAACCGCAATGCCGACCGCGATGAAGGGCCGCTTTTCGTCCAGACCTGCCATCATGCGCCTCCCGAAACCGTTTCCGTCGCCTGGAAATACCAGTCCGGCCGCTCGCCGTGAAGAGTTGTCACCGCCTCTTGCGCAGCGGCCATAGTAGTAAAGATGCCAAAACAGGTGGCGCCGGAGCCGGACATGCGGGTGAGCAGGGCGCCGCGGGCCTGCAGCATTGCCGAGATCGCCGAAATCTCGGGCACGAGTTCGCGCGCCGGCGGCTCCAGGTCGTTGCGGGCGATGCCGATCGCCGCGAGCCAGTCGGCAGTCCCAGCGAGATTTGAAGCCAGGTTCAGAGGCGGATTGTTCTTCGCGGGCAGCCGCCGGAAAACTTCCGGCGTCGAGACGCCTTTCAGCGGATTGGCGAGCACAATGGCAAAGGCCGGCAGTTCCGGCACAGCTTCGATTTGTTCGCCGATGCCGCGGGCAATCAGCGGCCGGCTCTCCAGGCACATCGGCACATCGGCGCCGAGCTTCAGCGAGAGCGTAGCAAGCGCTTCCACCGGCAGGCTCATGCCCCAGAGCCGCATCAGGCCGCGCAGGGTCGCCGCTGCATCGGCCGAGCCGCCGCCGATGCCGGAGGCGATCGGCAGGTTCTTTTGCAGGTGGATATGGACAGGGAAGGCGAGGGCGCCGACCGCTTCGCGCAGCAGATCGCGCGCCCGCAGCACTAGGTTGGTGCCGCCATCGTCGGCAAGCGTTTCGCCGAAGCGGCCAGACAGGGTGAACGTGTCGGCCTGCGAAGGCAGGAAGCCCAGCCGGTCGCCGCAATCGGCGAAGGTCACCAGCATGTCGAGCAGATGATAGCCATCTGCCCGCTGGCCCGTCACATGCAGGGCGAGGTTGATCTTCGCGCGCGCCTCTTCGGTGACGCCGAAAGCCTCGGCCAGGCCCTCTTCAGGCATATTATCAGCCCGTCAGGATTTCTTGTCGACCGGCGGCGGGGTGACCGGTGCCGGGTCCGGCTGCTTCTTGTCGGCCGCCTTGGCATCGTCGCTGACGGGAGGCAGGCCGTTGGCGACCTTGTCCTTGATCTTCGGGATCTCGGCAGCTTCGGGCTCGGAGGCGAGCGCCCGGTTCCACTGATAGACGGCCTCGAGCTTGCGCCCGACGCGCCAGTAGGCATCGCCGAGATGGTCGTTGATCGTCGCGTCGCCGGCCTTGATCTGGGCGGCCCGCTCCAGCTCGTCGACGGCATCGTCGAAGCGGTTGAGGCGGAAATAGGCCCAGCCGAGCGAATCGATGATGTATCCGTCGTCAGGGCGAAGCTCGACGGCCTTCTTGATCATGCCGAGACCTTCGTCGAGGTTCCGGTTCATGTCGATCCAGGAATAACCGAGATAGTTCAGCACCTGCGGCTGGTCGGGATTGAGCTCTAAGGCCTTGCGGAAGTTCGGTTCCGCCTGGTCCCACTTTTTCAGCCGCTCATAGGCGATGCCGCGCTGGAAGAAGACGCTCCAGTTGGCGCGGCCGGGAATGGGGCCGATCACATCGACGGCCTTGTCGTAATTCGTGGCCATCGCCTGGTAGTCCTTGGCGTCGGAGAGCACGCTGCCATAGGCGAGGTAACTGCGGATGTCCTTCGGGTCGGAGGCGATCAGCGCCTGCAGGTGCTTGCGCGCCTCATCCACCTTGCCGCCCTGGGCAAGGGCAAGGCCGAGCTGCAGTTCGGAGATGCGCCGCATCGGCGAATTCTCGGGCACTTTCTTGTAGAGCGCGATAGCGCGGTCCATCTGGTTCTGCTTCTCGGCGATACCGCCGAGCAGCACCAGCGTATCGGCGCTGTTCGGATCGAGCGCATTGGCCGTCTGCAGGTAAAGCGAGACGATATCCTCGGCGCCGTCGCGGTTCAGCGCGCCGCCAACCGAGAAGAGCACGCCGGCGGCACCTTCTTCGGCCGTCTTGACCTGCTGTTCCTGCTTCTCGTTCTTTTCGATACTGTCGCGCAGCGCGTTCAGCGGCGCATAGTTCGGCAGCAGGTTGTCGCCGACGGAAACGGCGTCGAGCGCCTTCTGCTTATTGCCTTGTGTTGCTTCGAGGCGGGCAAGCGCCATCACGGCGCGCATGAAGGTGTCGGGCGCGGTCGCTCCGCCCTCCTTGTCGAGCACGGCATCGTTCAGATGCTTTCGGGCGGATTTCACGTCGCCGGTGGTGATGGCGATGGCGCCGGCATTGTAATTCTGGAAGATGCGAAACCAGTCCGGCCCCTTCATCTTCTCGACCATCGTCAGCGCTTCCTTGCCGCGGCCGGCACCGACGCGGGCCCAGGCAAGCAGCAGGTCGTTCATCATCCGGTCGAGATCGTTTGGCCCCTTATATTTCAGAATGGCCTCGGCGGACTTGTAGTCGCCGCGGCGCACGGCATCCATGCCGCGCACGATCGTGGTGATGCGCTCGACGGAAGGATCGCCCTTCAGGTCATTGGCATATTTGACGCCGTCCTTGATATCGCCATTGAGCAGCAGCGAGATCATCAAACGCTGGCGAATCTCGGGATTGCCGGGCTCGATCTGCAGCGCCTTCTTGTAGAGTTCGATCGCCGTTTCGTAGTCATGATCGACATCGGCGGTGCGTGCGGCGAGAAAGGCGCCGGAGAAAGTGGTGACGCTGTCCGCATCGAAGTGAACGGCAGTGCCGGCATCGTCTGTCTTGGCCGCATCCTCGGCGTTCGCGCCGCCGACACCGCTGAGCGAAAGGACAGCGGCTAGCGCTGCGCTCGTAAGAAGACGGATGGCGATTCTCTGCCGCATTAGGAAACCTTTCTTCGACAGCGTCCCGACAAATGGTGCCGGTCGCAAAATCAGTTGCGATCACTGATTCATAACAGGATGGCTTTTTTGAAGCGGCGCTGCAAGAAAATCAGCCGGCGATCAAGGACGTTTGATCAATTGACCCGCTCGATGCAGAAGTCGATCACTTCCATCAGGGCGGATTTCCAGACCGTATCGGGAAGGGGCGCAAGCGCATCGCGCGCGATCGTGCCGTAATGGATCGCGCGGCCGATCGTGTCGCTGAGCGTACCGTATTTGGTGATCAGTCCCAGCGCTTTTTCGAGGTTGGCGTCGGTGCTGTTGCCGGCCTCGATCGCATCGCGCCAGAAGGCGCGCTCATCCGCGGTGCCGCGGCGATAGGCGAGAATGACCGGCAGGGTGATCTTGCCCTCGCGGAAATCGTCGCCGACATTCTTGCCGAGATCGGCGGCCTTGCCGCCGTAGTCGAGCGCGTCGTCGACCAGCTGGAAGGCGAGCCCGAGATTCATACCGTAGGATTTCAGCGCATTGCGGCCGGACCGGCCGGCCTCGGCGACGATCGGCCCGACTTCGGCGGCGGCGGCAAAGAGAGCCGCCGTCTTGGCGCGGATGACGGAGAGATAATCGTCCTCCGTCGTCTCCATGTTCTTGGCGACGGAAAGCTGCAACACCTCGCCTTCGGCGATCACGCAGGCGGCGGAAGACAAGACGTCGAGCGCATCGAGCGAGCCGACATCGACCATCATCCGGAAGGCCTGGCCGAGCAGGAAGTCGCCGACCAGCACGCTTGCCTGGTTGCCCCAGATCATCCGCGCCGTCGATTTGCCGCGGCGCAGATCGCTTTCGTCTACGACGTCGTCATGGAGCAGCGTTGCCGTATGCATGAACTCGACCGACGTGGCGAGTTTGACGTGGTTTTCGCCCCTGTAGTCGAACAGCGATGCGGCGGCCAGTGTCAGCATCGGCCGCAGCCGCTTGCCACCGGACGAGATCAGATGGTTCGCCACTTCGGGGATCATCTGCACATCGGAGCCGGCCTTAGACAGAATGAGCTGGTTTACTCGCTCCATATCCGCCCTGGTGAGATCGACCAACGGCTTTATGGATGCCAGTTTGTTTTTGCTTTCTTCAAGCGGTATGACCACGCCCAACGACCCGGACTCCTATTCATTCATTGCACCTGACAATAGAAAGGGGCGATGGACGCGGCAAGGGGTGAATTGTCGCGCTGGGCGAAATTGGAAGGAAAACGACGGCAATGCATGAGCTTATCCGCGCCAACGACCCCGTGCTTCTCTCCTATGCTGAGAGTTTGATGAAGGATGCCGGAATTCACTGCTTCATCGCCGATCAGGGCATGAGCGTGCTGGAAGGCTCGCTCGACATGCTGTCGCGCCGCCTGCTGGTGGATGAGGAGATGGCCGATCAGGCGCGCCGCATCCTTACCGATGCCGGTCTCGGCGGCGAGCTGCGTGAGCGGAAGTGAGTTCCGATGACCGCCACTGAGACTGTCGATGCCTTTCATCGCGGCGGCTTCCATGTGGTGCAACCGAAGGGCAGGGGCCATCGCTCCGGGATGGATGCGATGCTGCTTGCGGCTCTGGTCGCCGACGATCGAAAGGTCAGGGTCGCCGATCTCGGTGCCGGCGCCGGTGCTGCCGGCCTTGCCGTCGCCTCGCGCCTTG
Source organism: Rhizobium changzhiense (assembly GCF_013087625.1). Classification (NCBI taxonomy): domain Bacteria; kingdom Pseudomonadati; phylum Pseudomonadota; class Alphaproteobacteria; order Hyphomicrobiales; family Rhizobiaceae; genus Rhizobium; species Rhizobium changzhiense. The sequence continues at coordinate 925,337 of NZ_JABFCQ010000001.1, read as the reverse complement.
CCGATGCGGAAGTGGTGCTTTTCGAACGCTCGGCCGAGATGGCCGATTATGCCCGCCGCAGCATCTTGCTGCCCGACAATGCCCACATCGCCGGCCGCGTCAGCGTCGTCGAGGCCGATGTGACGCTGACCGCCAAGGCGCGCAACGTTGCCGGGCTCACCGATGAGAGCTTCCACCACGTCATCATGAACCCGCCCTTCAACGACGCCGGCGACCGGCGCACGCCGGATGCGCTGAAGGCCGAAGCCCATGCGATGACCGACGGCCTGTTCGAAAGCTGGATCCGCACGGCCGGCGCCATCATGATCCCCGGCGGGCAATTGTCGCTGATCGCCAGGCCTCAGTCGATCGCCGAGATCGTCACTGCCTGCGGCCGGCGCTTCGGCGGCATCGAAATCACCGCCATCCATCCGCGTCCGGGTGAAAACGCCGTGCGGATACTGGTGACGGCGATCAAGGGATCGCGGGCGCGGCTGTCGCTGCGGGCGGCCCTCATCATGCACGAAGAGGGGAGCCATAAGTTCTCCCCTCTCGTCGATGATTTCAACAATGGTCGGGCGGCCTATGCCAGGTTTTAGACTGGCTTCACACTTTTCCTGAAAATGCTTCAGCCGGTGACGAAGTCGAAGAGCAGCTTGACGTTCAGCCCGGCGATCACGATCGCGATCAGATAGGCAATGCCGCTCAGCCAGCGCGGCGCCACCAGTTCTCCCATCTTGGCCTTGTTGGCGGTAAACATCACCAGCGGGAAGACGGCGAAGGAAAGCTGCAGGCTGAGCACCACCTGGGTGAGGATCAAAAGCTCCGCCGTGCCCTGGTCGCCATACCAGATGGTGACGATCGCCGCCGGCACGATGGCGATGGCGCGGGTAATCAGGCGGCGCACCCACGGCTTCAGCCGGATCTTCAGGAAGCCTTCCATGACGATCTGGCCGGCAAGCGTCGCCGTCACAGTCGAGTTGAGGCCGCAGCAGAGAAGCGCGATGCCGAACAGCGTCGGCGCGATGGCGAGGCCGAGCAGCGGCGACAGCAGCGAATAGGCATCGCCGAGTTCGACGACGTCGGTCTTGCCTTGCGCATTGAAGGCGGCGGCCGCCAGGATCAGGATCGAGGCGTTGATCAGCAGCGCGAAACAGAGTGCGACCGTCGAGTCGATCGTCGCAAAGGTCAGCGCCTCCCTCTTTTCGGGAACCGTATGGCCATAGGCCCGCGTCTGCACGATGCCGGAGTGGAGATAGAGATTGTGCGGCATGACGGTCGCGCCGAGAATGCCGAGCGCCAGGTAGAGCATCTCGGGATTCGTGACGATCTCGGTCGTCGGGAAGAAGCCGGTGAGAACAGCGCCCCATTGCGGGTCGGCCAGCAGGATCTGCACGCCGAAGCAGACCGCGATGACGCCGAGCAGCGCGATGATGAAGGCTTCCACCCAGCGGAAACCGAGCTTCTGCAGGAAGAGGATCACGAAGACGTCGAGCGCGGTGATCAGCACGCCGAGTTCAAGCGGGATGCCCATCAGCAGATTGAGGCCGATCGCCGTGCCGATCACCTCGGCGATATCGGTGGCGATGATGGCGATTTCCGCAAAGGCCCAGAGCGGCAGCGAGACATATTTCGGAAAGGCGTCGCGGCAGGCCTGCGCGAGATCGCGGCCGGAGGCGATCGCCAGGCGCGCGCAGAGCGATTGCAGCACGATCGCCATCAGGTTGGAAAGCAGCGCGACGGTGAGCAGCGCATAGCCGAATTTCGAGCCGCCGGCGAGCGAGGTCGCCCAGTTGCCGGGGTCCATGTAACCGACGGCGACCATGTAGCCCGGCCCGGCGAAGGCTGCCGCCCTTCGCCACATCGAGCTGTGACGCCCGGTTCCGACGGTGCGGTAGACATCCGACAGCGACGCTTCTCCGCGTTCGTGGCGCCAGCCGCTCTTTGTATTCGGATTGAGCACGTCCATGCGATTTCCACCTGTTTTATTGTGCGTGCACTATGACGAGTTAGAATGATAATGCAAGTCATTCGCAACAACAAAGTCAAACCCAATGTTTTCAGGAACGCAGCCATTGCGTTTGTCGTTCCAGCGCATACATGGGTGACGATCGTGCGACCCGAAGCAAAGGAAGGGAAATGGCCGGATTCTTGAGAAAGCTGCTGCCGAAACGGTTCCGCAAGGACGGCATCACCATTCCGGTCGTCCGCCTGCAGGGGGCGATCATCAGCGGCGGCGGCCAGTTCCGGCCGACCCTCAACCTCGCCAATGTCTCTCCGGTTCTGGAAAAGGCTTTCGCCATGAAGGACGCACCGGCGGTGGCCATCTCCATCAATTCGCCGGGCGGCTCGCCCGTCCAGTCGCGCCTGATCTTCACCCGCATTCGCGAGCTCGCCCGCGAAAAGCAGAAGAAGGTTCTGGTCTTCGTCGAGGATGTCGCCGCCTCGGGCGGTTACATGATCGCGCTGGCCGGCGATGAGATCATCGCCGACGCCACCTCCATCGTCGGCTCGATCGGCGTCGTCTCCGGCGGTTTCGGCTTTCCCGAACTGCTGAAGAAGATTGGCGTCGAACGCCGCGTCTATACGGCGGGCGAAAACAAGGTGATCCTCGATCCTTTCCAGCCGGAAAAGGAAAAGGACATCGAGTATCTGAAGAGCCTGCAGCTCGAAATTCACCAGGTCTTCATCTCCATGGTGCGCGAGCGCCGTGCCGGCAAGCTGACGGACGATGCGACGGTGTTTTCCGGCCTGTTCTGGAGCGGCACACGCGGCCTCGAACTCGGCCTCATCGATGGCCTCGGCGACATGCGCCAGGAACTGAAGAGGCGTTACGGCCAGAAGACCAAGCTGGAGCTTGTCACCGCCGGTCGCGGCCTGTTCGGCCGCCGGATTCCCGGTGTATCGCCAGTCTCGCTCGAAGGTGCTGCATCCGGTCTCGCTACGGGGCTTGTCGAAGCGGCGGAAGAGAGAGCATTGTGGAGCCGTTTCGGACTTTGAAGGGAGCAAGAGAGGGGCATGGCACAGCTTATTACGATCCTGGTCCTGGTTTTCTCAGCCTGGTGGCTCTACCGCCGCTTCGTCTCCGATGCCCGCAAGCTCGCCGAAAAGTCGCGCCGTGCTGAAAAGGAGCGCCAGACGGGCGCAATCGGCACGCTGATCAAGGATCCGGCGACGGGAGAATACCGGCTGAAGCGCGAGGGAGAATAAAAGGCGTCGCCACTCATCTGCCTCTCATCCGGCAGTCGCTTAGCAGTGCGCAGCGTAGGGCGGGCTTGGAACCCCCCTCTGTCCTGCCGGACATCTCCCCCACAAGGGGGGAGATTGGCAAGGGGAAATGTCTCGGCTTTCCTGACTGCTTCGCGCAGGCGCTTTCGTTGTTTGGGGAAACCCTAGCCACTGGTCGATCTCCCCACCTGTGGGGGAGATGCCCGGCAGGGCAGAGGGGGTATTCCCCGCTGCCACAAGGGTTAGGGTGAGAGGCGGCGAAGTCCTCTTCCATATCGGCCATCGCCGGCTGTCCGCCGCAAATGTCTTGACCCCCGCCGCCCTCCATGGCACCTGTCGCGCCGATAAATCCCAAGCAATCGGTGCCGTTCGATGTCAGCTATCCCAGACCATATGAACCCGAAGCGCTCCTTCCAGGCGCTGATCCTGACCCTGCATAACTACTGGGCGGACAAGGGTTGCGCGGTGCTGCAGCCCTATGACATGGAAGTCGGCGCCGGCACCTTCCACCCTGCCACCACGCTGCGCGCCCTCGGCCCAAAGCCGTGGAAGGCGGCCTATGTCCAGCCGTCGCGGCGTCCCTCCGACGGCCGCTACGGCGAGAACCCGAACCGCCTGCAGCATTATTACCAATACCAGGTCATCCTGAAGCCAAACCCACCCAACCTGCAGGAGCTTTATCTCGGTTCGCTGGCGGCGATCGGCCTCGATCCGCTGCTGCACGACATTCGTTTCGTCGAAGACGACTGGGAAAGCCCGACGCTTGGCGCCTGGGGCCTCGGCTGGGAATGCTGGTGCGACGGCATGGAAGTCTCGCAGTTCACCTATTTCCAGCAGGTCTGCGGCATCGAATGCTCGCCGGTCGCCGGCGAACTGACCTATGGTCTCGAACGCCTCGCCATGTATGTCCAGGGCGTCGACAATGTCTATGATCTGAACTTCAACGGCCGCGACGGCGACGAAAAGATCAGCTATGGCGACGTCTTCCTACAGGCCGAGCAGGAATATTCCCGCCACAATTTCGAATTCGCCAACACCGAGATGCTGCATCGCCACTTCGTCGATGCCGAGAAGGAATGCCGGGCGCTGCTCGATGCCGGCGCCCCCGGCGACAACGCCAACCAGCGCCTGCACAAATGCGTCTTCCCGGCCTATGACCAGTGCATCAAGGCAAGCCATGTCTTCAACCTGCTCGATGCCCGCGGCGTCATCTCGGTCACCGAGCGCCAGAGCTATATCCTGCGCGTGCGCACGCTTGCCAAGGCCTGTGGCGAAGCCTTCCTGCTGACCGACGCCGGCGGCGTCAACCTGACGAGCGAGGCGGCGTAAAAGCCGTCTCGAAAATTTTCCGTCGCTTTCGGCGCTACGCTTCTTTTGTATTGCGCAAACCGCCCCCACATTGTCTTGTGAGTGTTGCGATCACGTTCGGTATCTCTTTTGAAGAGCGGTATTCTTTACTTTAAACTTTTGTATGAAAATTCCGCCCCCAGGATGTTGCGCCTTTTAGCATGGCCCATCTTATGCGCCATGCTGTTCGTCCTGACTTCGTGCAGCAATTTCGACAAAGAATTCACCGTCTCTTCGGCAAACACTACGATCGAAGTCTATACCGACGGCAGTGCGTTTGTGTCGGAACACTTCGACATTTTGGTCAAAAAGGCGGAAAATTACGGCGGCGTCTACGTTGATATCCCTCAACGTTTCACGGATGCGTCAGGTGGTGTTCACTGGCGAGATTTCGAACTGGCCGCAGCCCGGCGTGACGGAATCGACGAATATTATTTCAAAGAAAACAATGTGCCGGGCTATTCGGTTTACATAGGAACGGAGCACTGCAAAAGCTGTTCTGCAGATCTGCTCACCGGTGTCACAAAGATCCAGATCGCTTACTGGCTCGGACGCCTGGTTCGTCAGGAAGGCGATCGCGAGGTTCTCTTCCTGCCGGCCTATATGGGCCGCGTGCACGGCCAGGGAGCGAAAAAAACGCTTACTCTAAAACTGCCGCCCGGCGGAACGGTACGCCCCTCGCAACAGGATCGGGCGGCGGCCTATGACATTACGCGGAGCGCACCGAATGAGATCTTGGTATCTATTCCAGTAGGTAAAGCGGATCGAGAGCTGCCGGACATTGAGATCGAATATCCCGCAGGCACCTTTGTGACGGTCACGAGCGGCAAGCGGGTGCAGTGGTGGCTTTCCGACCACTTTCTCCCCTTCATAAGCATTTTAGGGCCGTTGATCGTCGGTCTGGTCGCTATCCTCAAATTTCGACCGTACTGGCTTGTGCCTGCACCATTGATAACTGTCGATACCAAAATAACGCAAAGCATATCCCCCGCTCTAGCAGCCTATCTGTTCCGGAATTGGAGGGCAGATGCGGCAAAAGCGGCTTTCATGGCGTCTGTCTGCCAGCTCGCGGTCAAGCGAACGCTTCGCATTTCCAGCCTGGGTGACGATGCCGAGGCCTCGGACTTATTGGCAAAGCAAGACCGAAGGAGGAGCAAGGCGGGTCGCGCCAAATGGTATGATCTTCCGGCTGCGACGCGCTTAGTATTCAACGGCATTGCAAAGGAGCCGTCTGCCGGCGATCGGCGCAGAGTTAAAAATGCCCGGCCTGATGTGAGAGATGAATTGCACAGAACAGTCACCGAGGAATATCAGAAGATCAGAGGCAAAGATCGCTGGAGCTTGGCGGCTGCAGCATCGATTTTGGCTCTCGGCATTGCCGTCGCCTATTTTTCGGGCCTTTTGATCTTTTCCGCGGCCATCTGCGGGATATTGATGGTTCTTTTGACCGTTGTAACAATGTTTCGCCATCCGGAGCGGTTTCCCGTGGCCACCGGCACCTCCGAGCAGTTCAAACAGGCGGCTGGTTTGTTTGTGGGGCTTCCGGCGATTGTGATTGCTGCACTTTCCTATATCGGCACGACCGAGGTGATCAGCGAACAGCGGCCATACCTGATGGCGATCTTGCTGCACATCGCCGGCATTATCGCGGTTTTAGCGATGCTGCGCATGCCAACGCCGAAGCAGCGGCAGGTCCGTAATAACATGCTCGATTTGAGTCGTTATATCAGCGGCGAGATAAACGGCCCGGCAATGTCGGTCGAATGCTACGAGCACTATCTGCCGTTCGCAGTCGCGCTCCACGTCGAGCAGCGCTGGACCGAGCGCTTCAATCTCTGGCGAGAGAGCCAGAAGATGAATGCCTATGCTCCGGATTGGCTGATAACCTCTTAGTCAGCAGAGTATCCATCAAAGTCTAGTCGAAACCGGCTGGAGAATTGTTTCGCCAAGATGACTTTCTACGGCCGAATCACTAACGTGCGGTCATCGAATCGGGGAGCTCATCTGCATGTATGTCATACTCGCTATTGTCCTTGTGATCGCGCTTTACATCGTCTTCATCTACAACGGCCTGGTTCGCGCGCGGCAGATGGCGGAAGAGGCCTGGTCGGGCATCGACGTCCAGCTCAAGCGCCGCGCCGACCTGATCCCGAACCTGATCGAGACGGTCAAGGGTTATGCCGCCCATGAAAAGTCGACGCTTGAAGAGGTGGTTGAGCTCCGCAACAAGGCGCAGGCCGTGCCATCAGGCGATGTCGCCGGCAGGGCGCAGGCGGAAGGCCTGCTTGGCCAGGCGCTCGGCCGGGTCATCGCGCTTGCCGAGGCCTATCCCGATCTCAAGGCCAACCAGAACTTTGCCGAGCTCCAGGCCTCGCTGGAAACCATGGAAGGCGAGCTGCAGATGGCCCGGCGCTATTACAATGGTGCCGCCCGCGACCTGAACGTCAAGGTCGAAAGCTTCCCCTCCAATCTCGTCGCCGGTCAGTTCGGTTTTGCCAAGCGCGAATATTTCGAAATCACCAACGAAGCCGACCGCGCCGTCCCCACCGTGAAATTCTGACGATCCGGCATTTTGCCTTTGCGAGAAAGCGATTAAGAGCAGGGGCAGATCGCGGCCGGCTATAGCATGTCGCGCAAAAGTGTGCAGCGGTTTTGCGATGACGACATGCGCAAAACCAAATACCTAAAGCGCGGCACGCGCTTTAGAGTCGCCCTATCGACGGAAGAACAGCATGACACGCACAGCCAAACTCACGATCATCCCGCCGGGCAGGCCGCTTTCGGGCCGCGCCATGCCGCCGGGCTCCAAGTCGATCACCAATCGCGCCCTGCTGCTCGCGGGCCTTGCCAAGGGCACCAGCCGGCTGACCGGGGCGCTGAAGAGCGACGATACGCGGTATATGGCCGAAGCGTTGCGTGCCATGGGTGTTGCGATCGACGAACCCGATGACACCACCTTCGTCGTCACCGGCAGCGGCAGGCTCAAGCCGCCGAAAGCGCCACTCTTCCTTGGCAATGCTGGCACGGCGACCCGCTTCCTGACGGCGGCTGCGGCTTTGGTCGACGGCACCGTCATCGTCGATGGCGACGAGCATATGCGCAAGCGTCCGATCGGCCCGCTGGTCGAGGCGATGCGCACGCTCGGCATCGACGTCACCGCCGAGACCGGCTGCCCGCCGGTCACCGTCAAGGGCACTGGCCGCTTCCAGGCCGACCGCATCCGCATCGATGGCGGCCTGTCCAGCCAGTATGTTTCGGCGCTGCTGATGATGGCGGCCGGCGGCGACCGGCCGGTCGACATCGAACTCATCGGCGAGGATATCGGCGCGCTCGGCTATATCGATCTGACCACCGCGGCGATGAAGGCTTTCGGCGCCAAGGTCGAGAAGACCAGCCCGGTCACCTGGCGCGTCGAGCCGACCGGCTACCGCGCTGCCGACTTCATCGTCGAGCCGGATGCTTCGGCTGCGACCTATCTTTGGGCCGCCGAAGTGCTGACCGGCGGCGCGATCGATCTCGGTGTTCCCTCCGATACCTTCTCGCAGCCGGATGCGCGCGCCTATGACATCATCGCCAAATTCCCGCATCTGCCGGCAGAGATCGACGGCTCGCAGATGCAGGATGCCGTTCCGACCCTTGCCGTGCTTGCCGCCTTCAACGAGACGCCGGTTCGCTTCGTCGGCATCGCCAACCTGCGGGTCAAGGAATGCGACCGCATCCGGGCGCTCTCGACCGGCCTCAACCGCATAGTTTCAGGCCTTGCCCGCGAGGAGGGTGACGATCTGATCGTGCAGTCGGATCCCGCACTTGCGGGCCAGCATCTGCCGGCTGAGATCGACAGCTTCGCCGATCACCGCATCGCCATGAGTTTTGCGCTGGCCGGACTGAAGATCGACGGCATCACCATTCTCGATCCCGATTGCGTCGGCAAGACCTTCCCCGCCTACTGGCGGACGCTGGCGGCCCTCGGCGTGACCTATCAGGACAAAGATTGACGAAACGCGCAGCCGAGGCTGCCGGCGGGGAGACTGGGATGGGGCGTCGGTTTTTCGGATTTTGCTTTGCACTGCTCTTGATGCTCGCCGCCCCGGCAGCCTTTGCCGCTGAGGTAATCGACAGTTTCGCCTCGGACATCGCGCTCGACAAGAGCGGCGCGATGACGGTGACGGAGACGATCACCGTCAATGCCGAGGGCGACCGGATCAATCACGGCATCTTCCGGGATTTCCCGCTCTATTTCACCGATGCCGCTGGCCGTCGTCGCAGCGTCGATTTCGATATGGTCTCGGTCCAGCGCGATGGTGAGGACGAGCCCTGGCACACGGAACAGATATCAGGCGGCATCCGCATCTATACGGGATTGGCCGAGTTGACAGTGACGCCGGGCCGCCACCGCTACGTCTTTACCTACAGGACCAATCGCCAGATCCGCTATTTCGACGATCATGACGAACTCTACTGGAATGTCACCGGCAATGGCTGGATCTTCCCGATCCTCTCGGCCACCGCGACGGTGAAGCTGCCGTCCGGTGTCGCTGCCACGGAGACGACCTTTTTCACCGGCCCGAAGGGCGCGACGGAAAAGAATGCCCGCGTCAGCCAAACCGCAGCCGGCCTCGTCTTTTCCACCACCGCGCCGCTCAATCCCAATGATGGCCTGACCTTCGCGATCCGCATGCCGAAAGGGTCGATCGATCCGCCGAGCCAGGATATGGAAAGCACATGGTGGCTGAAGGATAACCGCGATTATTTCATCGGCTTCGGCGGCCTGATCCTGGTTTTCGCCTATTATGCGAGATCTTGGCTGAAGGTCGGCCGCGATCCCGCCCGCGGTGTCGTCGTGCCGCGCTGGGATGCACCAGAGGGCATCTCGCCGGCCCTGGTCAACTATATCGACAATAAGGGCTTCTTCGGCGGCGGCTGGACGGCGCTCGCCGCGACCGCCCTCGATCTGGCCGTCCGCGGGTATGTCAAGCTCGAAGACCTCAAGAATTCGATCATCATAAGCGGCACCGGCAGGCCGCTCGGCAGACAAAAATTGCAGGCCGGCGAGAGCGAACTCCTGAAAGCCGCCGGGGCAGCAGGCAGGACGCTGACGATTGACAAAGCCAATGGCAAGCATGTGAGATCGGTGGGTCAGGCCTTCCGCTCGGCAATCGAGAAGGAACACCGCGGCAAATATTACAATTCCAACATCGGCTACACCATCGGCGGCCTCGCGCTCAGTGCCGTCTTCCTGGCGGCGCCGTTCATTGTCGGGTCGCTGGAGCCCGATACGGTCGTGCTGATGCTGATTCCGCTCGCCATCTCGGCCTTCATTGCCGTCTTCGTCGCCACGTTCGCCCGGCCGCTTTATCGCAGCAGGTCGCTGTTCGGCAGGATCGTCGCACTCGTGGTCACCGCCATCATTGTTTTCGTCGGGGTGAGCATCCTTCTGCTCAGCGTTCTCTCCTTTGCCTCTTCGCTCGTGGAACTGCACGAGACGCCGTTGCTCTTTGCTATCGGCGGCATCGTGCTGCTCAACGTCCTCTATTTCTTCATTATGGGCGCGCCGACTCCGCTCGGCGCCAAAATGATGGACGGCATTGACGGCCTGCGGCAATATTTGACGCTTGCCGAGAAGGACCGCATGAACATGGCGGGCGCGCCTGAAATGTCGCCGCAGCATTTCGAGACGCTGCTCCCCTACGCCGTGGCTTTGGGCGTCGAAAAACCTTGGTCACGCACCTTCGAGACCTGGCTTGCGGCCGCTGCCGCCGGCGCGGCTGCGGCCTATGATCCCTCCTGGTACTCCGGCGATTTCGACAGCGGCAGCTTCTCCGACCACGTCGGCGGGTTCTCCTCGTCGATGGCCTCGACCATTGCTTCGACGATACCCTCGCCGCCGTCGAGTTCATCCTCCGGTTTCTCCAGTGGCGGTTCCTCCGGCGGCGGCTTCTCCGGCGGCGGTGGCGGAGGCGGGGGTGGCGGGGGCTGGTAAGCTTTCTCGCTTGACCTTTCAGTCTGTGGCCCTTAACCGCCTGACGGAACAGGAAAGGGGTGGCGCATGAAGGTTCTGTTGATCGGATCGGGCGGACGCGAGCATGCGCTCGCCTGGAAGCTGGCGCAATCGCCGTTGATGAGCGAATTCTACGCTGCGCCCGGCAATCCCGGCATTGGCGAACACGCCGTCCTCGTGCCGGTCAATATCGAGGATCATGAAGCGGTATCCGCCTTCTGCCGGGACAAGGCGATCGACTTCGTCGTCGTCGGTCCCGAAGCGCCACTCGTCGCCGGCCTCGCCGACCGGTTGCGCGCCGACGGCCTGGCGGTCTTCGGCCCGTCCGCTGCCGCCGCCCAGCTCGAAGGCTCCAAGGGCTTCACCAAGGATATCTGCGCCCGCTACGGCATTCCCACAGGCGCCTATCAGCGCTTCAACAATGCGCCGAAGGCCAAGGCCTATATCCGCGCGCAGGGTGCGCCGATCGTCGTCAAGGCCGACGGCCTGGCCGCCGGCAAGGGCGTGACCGTGGCGATGACGCTCGACCAGGCGCTTGATGCCGTCGACGATTGTTTCGAGGGCGCCTTTGGCGCAGCCGGCGCCGAAGTCGTCGTCGAAGCCTATCTCGACGGCGAGGAGGCGAGCTTCTTCTGCCTCTGCGACGGAAAACACGCGCTGCCGCTCGCAACCGCCCAGGATCACAAGCGGGTCGGCGAGGGCGATACCGGCGTCAACACCGGCGGCATGGGCGCCTATTCGCCGGCGCCGGTGATGACCGACGAGATGGTCGAGCGGACGATGAAGGAGATCATCGAGCCGACGATGCGCGGCATGGCCGAGAGCGGTCATCCTTTCTCCGGCGTCTTTTTCGCCGGGCTGATGATCACCAGGAAGGGGCCGGAGCTGATCGAATACAATGTCCGCTTCGGCGACCCCGAATGCCAGGTGCTGATGATGCGGTTGAAGAGCGATCTCCTGCCGCTGCTGCTCGCCACCGCCAACGGCACGCTCGATCAGGTCAGCGCCGAATGGAGCGACGATCCGGCACTGACGGTGGTCATGGCTTCCAAGGGTTATCCCGGCGCCTACGAGAAGAACACGCCGATTCTCTCCCTGCCGGATGCAGGCGAGGGCGAGAAGGTGTTTCATGCCGGCACGGGTCTGAAGGACGGCGCATTGGTTGCGACCGGCGGCCGTGTGCTGAATGTTACCGCGTCAGACCGCACGGTCGCCGAGGCCAAGGACCGCGCCTACGCGCTGCTTGACAGGGTGAAATGGGAAAACGGCTTCTGCCGGCGCGACATCGGCTGGCGCGCGATCGAGCGCGAAACCGGCTCGGAATGAGTATAAACCGGCCCGTTGTTTAAATTTTTACCCTTTCCCCTGACGGGATGGAAACAAAGCCGCGCTAATTTGCTCCGAAGATGAGACGGAGTAACTTTGATGCGTCAGATTTTCCTCGGTGCGGCAATCTTGCTGATGGCAGGTTCTGCGATGGCGTCCTCGATCGAGGTGGTCGGCAAGACTGCGCCGTCCGCTGAAGGCAGCATCGTCACCGAAACCTGCGCCCATTGCCCGCCGCTCCAGGCCGAACTGACCAAGAGGGACTATACGGTGCCGGAGCTGAAGGCCGGCGTCCTCCAGGCGAGTGAAATCCGCGATGTCGGCGGCGAAAGGAAGATCTATCGCACCGAAGGCTGGATGGGCGGCTCCCCCGTCGTCTTCGTCAGCAAGGCGACCCCGGAAGCGATGCTTGCCGCGGCGCCTCCAGCCCCGCCTGCCGACGGCATCGACATGAGTGCGACGACCGCGGCCGTCATCGGCGGCGACGCCAGGCCCGTTGCAGCCGGTATGGCGGAACAGCCGGTAGCGCTTAACGTTTCCGATTTCAAGCTGCGTTTTTAAAGCAACTTCCAGGCAAAGCGCGAAGCGGTTTTGCCGGGAATTGCGTAAAGCAAAAGTTCCCTGCCCCCGCCTGATCAAGGTTTCGATCGTTTGGGGGTCCACCGCAGGTGGGCCGAATGCACCCTCGATGAGCAGCGGGGGTGCATTCATGTTTTGATGGGCCGGGCAAGCTGAGAACTCGAAAAAGAAATGATGCTAGGCCGGCGGATGAAAATCCGGCGGTGTGCCTCGTAACTCGCCCCCCCGATTTTGAGGGAAGACCAAATCGCGTTCAATAAAATTAAAGCTTTTTTATAGGGTAAGCTTTAACTGTTACTTACCCGGTCGCAGCATGTTTGTTTTAGCAGCGGTAGACGTGCCGTCTTGTTTGGCGCGCTCGCACAGGCGGTAGAAAACCGCACCGGAATGCAGCCATCCATTCCCGTTGCGAGGCGTCATGAAAAATTTGAAGATATCGAAGCAGCTCATATTGCTGGTCGTTGGCCTGATGATCGCCTTTGCGATCGCCACCTCCCTGCAGATCCGCTCCTCGGTCGATGCGATCTACAAGGAGCGCTATGACATGCTGCGCGCCGAGGTTCAGTCGGCGGTCTCCGTTCTCAAGCTTTACCAGGCCAAGGTCACCGCGGGCGAAATGACGCTGGAGGATGCCCAGAAGCAGGCCTATACCACCGTCAACGGGATGAAATACGATCCCGACGGCTATTTCTTCGGCTATAGTTACGACGTCCAGATGATGTTCCACTACGATGCCGCGAAAGTCGGGCAGAACCTGAAGGCCCAGCCGGACAGCAAGGGCAAGCTCTATCGCGAAGAGCTGGTCAAGCTCGGGCAGCAGGGCGGCGGTCTCGTCGAATTTCATTCCACCAGCAAGCCGGGCCAGCCGGTCGGCGATTACCGCAAGACGGCCTATGGACAGGCCTTCGATCCCTGGAAGGTCGTCGTCGTCACCGGCGTCTATATGGACGATCTCGATGCTCAGATAAACAGCACAATCCTGACCGCGCTCTCCGGCAGCATCGTCCTGTTCTTCCTTGCCATGGCCGCGGCCTACTTCGTCATCCGCGGCATATCGGGACCTCTCAACAACGTCCATGCCGCTCTGAAGGCTGTCGCCGAAGAGGATGTTTCGATCGCCATTCCGCACACCGGCATGAATAACGAAGTCGGCATGATGGCCAAAGCGACTCTCTCGCTGCAGGAAAAGATCAGGGAGCGCCATCAGATGTCCGATCGCGAGACGGCCCAGCAGTTGGCGCTGGAAAACGAGCGCGAAAACAACTTGCGCCAGCAGCAGGACGAGGCGGCACTCCAGACCCGCGTCGTAACGACGATCGGCCAGGCGCTGGAGCTGATTGCCCGCGGCGATCTCACCGTTCGCTGCGCCGATCTCGGCCAGAAATACGCCGCCCTTCGCGACAACTTCAACGATGCGCTGTCGCATCTCGAAGCCGCCATGGCCAAGGTCAGCGCCAAAGGCACCGATATCGGCACCAGCAAGGAAGAGATCCGCCGCGCTTCGAACGAATTGTCGCAGCGCACCGAGCGCCAGGCCGCAAGCCTGGAAGAAACCTCGGCCGCCCTCGACGAACTCACCGTCGCCGTCCGCCACACGGCCGATGGCGCCCATGAGGCGAGCAAGCGCGTCCATTCGGTCAGCACCGAAGCCACCCACAGCGACGCGATCGTCACCCAGGCGATCGAGGCGATGAGCGGCATCGAGAAGTCGTCCTCGGAAATCACCAAGATCATCGGTGTCATCGACGAGATCGCCTTCCAGACCAACCTCTTGGCGCTGAATGCCGGCGTCGAGGCGGCCCGTGCCGGCGAATCCGGCAAGGGTTTTGCGGTCGTCGCCCAGGAAGTCCGCGAACTCGCCCAGCGCTCGGCCGCTGCCGCCAAGGAGATCAAGGATCAGATCGCCCGCTCCTCCAGCCAGGTGGATCACGGCGTCCGTCTGGTCGGCGAGGCCGGCGAGGCGCTGAAGCGGATCTCCGACCAGATCAAGGCCGCCAACGAGATCGTCGCCAAGATCGCCCACAGCGCTTCCGAACAGGATACGACGCTGCGCTCGATCTCCTCGTCGATGAACCAGCTCGACGCCGCCACCCAGCAGAATGCCGCCATGGCCGAAGAGACCACGGCATCGGCCGAGACGCTGGCCAGCGATACCGACGAGCTGATCGACCTCATCCGCGGCTTCCGCGTCAGTGGCGAAAGCGCTGCCCCGGCCATGCGTCAGGGTCGCCGTGCCGCTTAAACGGCGCGGGGACAATAAGAAATTTTATCACCAAATTCTTAGCGGCCGTCGGTTCTCCGGCGGCCGTGCCATTTGAAGCTCATTGCGCGATACGCTCGATCAGCCGTTCGATCTCCCGATCGGAAAACACCTCGACGCCATCAGCTTTCAGCGCCGCCGCCGTCACGCCGTTGCCGGCCTGCTTGCCGCCGGAAAACGTGCCATCATAGATGAAACCGGATCCGCAGGACGGGCTGCCGTCGATGAGCAGCGCATAACGGCAGCCTGCCTGCCTTGCGAGCGCCACGGCATTTTCCGCCGCCAGGAGGAACTCTTCCGTCACATCGGCCCCCGTCAATTCGACAACCCGCGCCTTGCCGGCCAGCACCTCTTCGCCGGTTGCCGCCTCTGCGATCTCCGCCGGCGGCCGCGGCACCGTCATGCCCGCCGACATCTCCGGACAGATCATCACCAACCGACCCTCGGCCCGCCATGTCTCGATTGCCGGATGAAGCAACGGCTTCGCCCGCCCGTCATAGCGGACGGCGTGGCCCATGAGACAGGCGCTGACAAGAATTTTGCTTTGCATGTCTGCTTGAATAGCGCCATGGCGGCGGTAATGCCAGTGTTCGGGTGGGCGGGTTGTTCAATGGTAGCGAACCGCATTTGCCGCTCATTTGATTGCCGTGACCTCTCGACTCCCTCTTCTCCCCAGCGGGGAGAAGGTGCCCGTAGGGCGGATGAGGGGGCCGGCGAAGCCGGTCTTTCCGGCGACCGCGCTGACGTCGTCTCGACCGTGCTAAGGGCGAAGAGGCACGGTGTTGTCGTCGGCGTGTCGGAAATAGGTCTTACGCGAAGGATATGCCGTGTGGCCCCCTCATCCGCCTGCCGGCACCTTCTCCCCGAGGGGAGAAGAGGATATGCCGCAACCTCTCCGTTCTCACCGGCCTCGCACGTGGCAAACGCCCCGTTCGTGCCAGCAATATCACCCCGAAATCTTCGAGAAATCCGCAACCGTTCCCGTCGCCTCGCGGATCAGCCGCAGCAGGGCGAGACGGTTGGCGCGGATGGCGGCGTCCTCGTCGTTGACGAGTACCTCTTCGAAGAAACGGTCGACCGGGCCGCGCAGCTTGGAGAGCGCTTCCATTGCCGAGCGGAAATCTTCTGCGGCCACGGCGCTTGCCGCATCCTTCGAGGCGCTGGAGATCGCGGCGAACAGCTCCTTCTCGGCATCGAGCTTCAGAAGCGCTTCCGAGACGGCATCAGCGATCACCGTGCCCTTCTTTTCCTCGGCGGCGAGCAGTTGCGTTGCCCGCTTGGTGCCGGAAAGCAGGTTCTTGCCGTCCTCCGAGGTGATGAAGGCCGTCAGCGCTTCGACGCGGCGCGCCACCATCAACAGGTCGTCGGCCTCGGGCGTCAGCACGGCGTCGATCAGATCGTGGCGGGCGCCCTGATCGCGCAGATAGACCTTGAGACGGTCGTGGAAGAAGGAGAGGAGATCGATATCCTTGGTCGTCGCCAGCAGCGGCAGGCGGATCCTTCGCTCCAAGAGGATCCTGACGACACCGAGGGCGGCCCGCCGCAGGGCGAACGGGTCCTTCGACCCGGTCGGCTTTTCATCGATCGCCCAGAAGCCGATCAGCGTATCGAGCTTGTCGGCAAGGGCGATCGTGATCGCCACTCTGTCCTCAGGCACGCGGTCCGATGGGCCCTGGGGCTTGTAGTGGTCCTCGATCGCCGCGGCAACGGAAGCATTCTCGCCCTGCAGCACAGCATATTTGCGACCCATCAAGCCCTGCAGTTCCGGGAATTCGCCGACGGCTTCGGTGCGCAGATCGGCCTTGGCGAGCACAGCGGCGCGATCGATGAGAGCCGCGTCGGCGCCGGTGATATCAGCCAATTTCTTGGCCAGCGTGCGGATGCGGGCGACGCGCGCACCCTGTGTGCCGAGCTTGGCATGGAACGTCACGTCAAGCGCATCGAGCTTGGCCATGCGCTGGTCGAGCGGCTTGTTGATGTCAAGGCCGAACTTTACCGCCGAAGCCGTGAGCGTCTCGAGATCCGGCAGATTGCCCTGGTCGCGTTTCCAGAAATGCAGCGCATCCGAAAGCCGGGCCCGCACCACCTTGCCATTGCCGTGGACGATTTCCTTGCCGCCGTCGCTCGCCTGGATGTTGGAGACCAGGATGAACTTGTTCGACAGCGTCTCGCCTCCCTGCGGCCGCGTCACGAAACACTTCTGGTTGGTCTTGATCGTCAGCCGGATGATTTCTGAGGGGATCGAGAGATAATCCTCTTCGAAACTGCCCATCAGCACCTGCGGCCATTCGACGAGGCCGGAGACTTCCTCCAGCAGGCCTTCGTCTTCCACTAGCTCCAGCCCGTTGGCAAAGGCGATGTCGCGGGCGTCGTGCAGGATGATGTCCTTGCGCCGCTCGGCGTCGAGGATGACCTTCGCCTTTTCCAGGTTCGCCGCATAATCGTCGAAGCGCCGCACCGTGATCGCCTCGGGCGCGTGGAAACGGTGGCCATAGGTGATGTTGGAAGCGGTGATGCCGTCGATCTCGAAGGGAATGACGGTGGTCTCTTCATGCTCCGGGCCGAAGGTACAGACGATAGACTGCAGCGGCCGCACCCAGCGCAGCGCACCGGGCTTCGACGAGGCCTTGCCCCAGCGCATCGATTTCGGCCAGGGAAAATCACGGATGATGCCGGGCATGACATCGCTGACGATCTCTTCTGTCGCACGGCCGGGCTTGGAGATGACTGCGACGTAGAAATCGCCCTTCTTCGGATCGCTCACCACTTGCGCCTCGGAGGCGGAGGACAGGCCAGCGCCGCGCAAAAAGCCTTCGATCGCCTTCTCGTTGGCGTCGGTTCGCGGTCCCTTGCGTTCCTCGCGCACATCGGCGGAACGGGCCGTCAGGCCATGGATGTCGAGCGCAAGCCGCCGCGGCGTCCAGTATTCGCGTGCGCCCTCGTAGGACAGACCCGCTTCGACAAGCGCATCGGTGACGAGCTTCTTCAGGTCGCCGGCAGCCTTGCGCTGCATGCGGGCCGGAATCTCTTCGGAGCGGAGTTCGAGAAGAAGGTTTGGCATGTCAATCTTTTCCTTGCGCCCGCGGGCAGGGCGATCCAAAAACGTTGCTTCTGCTATCAAAGAATGCCGCATCTGCACAACCGCAAAAACGGACGAGAGCGATGGGGTGGGGCGACACGCCGACGATCGCCCAACCACAACTTCCGCTGTGGAAACCACAGTCGGGCATTGCCTTGCCGCTTTTCGCCGCTATGGTCCCGCCACCTCTGACGAAACAGGAAATCCCATGGCCGCAGACCTTCGTTTTCTCGCAGCCCGCATCTCCGCCGAAATCAACGCCCGGCCCGAACAGGCCAAAGCCGCCATCGAGCTGCTCGACGAGGGCGCAACCGTGCCCTTCATCGCCCGCTACCGCAAGGAAGTGACGGGTGGGCTGGATGATACGCAGCTGCGCAATCTCGCCGAGCGGCTGGTCTATCTGCGCGAACTCGAAGCCCGGCGCGACGCGATCGTCGAATCGATCACCGGCCAGGGCAAGATGACCGACGAGCTGATGACCAAGGTCGCTGGCGCCGAAACGAAGGCCGAGCTCGAAGATCTCTATCTGCCCTACAAGCCGAAGCGCCGCACACGGGCGGAAATCGCCCGCGAACGCGGCCTCGGCCCGCTCGCCGAGACGATCCTTGCCGACCGAGCCAGGGAACCGGCGGTATTGGCCGAAGGCTTCGTCACAGCTGACGTACCCGATGTGAAGACGGCGCTCGAAGGCGCGCGCGACATCATCGCCGAAGGCATTGCCGAAAATGCCGACCTGCTCGGCAAGTTGCGCGCCCATATGCGCCAGGCCGCACTGCTGAAGGCAAAAGTCGTCGACGGCAAGCAGGCGACGGGCGAGAAGTTTTCCGATTATTTCGACCATTCCGAACGCTGGGCGACTGCGCCGGGCCACCGCGCGCTCGCCATGCTGCGCGGCTGGAACGAGGAGGTGTTGACGCTGACGATCGAGGCCGACGCCGAGACGATCTCTCCGAACAAGCCGGTCGAACGCATGATCGTGGCTGCTTACGAGATCGGTACGAGCCGTCCCGGCGACCGCTGGCTGATGGAGGTCGCAAGCTGGACCTGGCGCGTCAAGCTTTCCATGTCGCTCTCGCTCGACCTGATGCGGGAACTGCGCGAAAGGGCCGAAGAAGAGGCGATCCACGTCTTCGCCCGCAATCTCAAGGACCTGCTGCTGGCGGCGCCCGCCGGCTCGCGCGCGACGATGGGTCTCGATCCCGGCATCCGCACCGGCGTCAAGGTCGCCGTCGTCGACGGCACCGGCAAAGTGGTGGCGACATCAACTGTCTATCCCTTCCAGCCGCGGAACGACGTGCGCGGCGCCCAGGTCGAGCTCGCATCGCTGATCCGCAAGCATAATGTCGAGCTGATCTCGATCGGCAACGGCACCGGCAGCCGTGAAACCGAAAAGCTGGTGGCCGACATGCTGGCCGAGCTGCCGGCGCCGAAGCCGACCAAGGTCATCGTGTCGGAAGCCGGCGCCTCGGTCTATTCCGCCTCGGCGACTGCGGCGGCGGAATTCCCCGATCTCGACGTGTCGCTGCGCGGCGCCGTCTCCATCGCGCGGCGCCTGCAGGACCCGCTGGCCGAACTCGTCAAGATCGAGCCGAAATCGATCGGCGTCGGCCAGTATCAGCACGACGTCGACCAGCAGAAGCTGTCGCGTTCGCTCGATGCCGTCGTCGAAGACGCGGTGAATGCCGTCGGTGTCGATCTCAACACCGCGTCTGCGCCGCTGCTGTCGCGCGTCTCCGGCCTCGGCCCGTCGATCGCCGACGCCATCGTCCGCCACCGCGACAGCGAAGGCCGTTTCGAGACGCGAAAGGATCTCCTGAAGGTCGCCCGCCTCGGCGGCCGCACCTTCGAGCAATGCGCCGGCTTCCTGCGCATTCCCAACGGCAAGGAGCCGCTCGATGCCTCCTCGGTGCATCCGGAGGCTTACGGCGTCGCCAAGAAGATCGTCGCCGCCTGCGGCCGCGATCTGCGCGCGCTGATGGGCGACAGCGCGGTGTTGAAATCGGTTGATCCACGCCAGTTCATCGATGAGAAATTCGGTCTGCCGACGGTCAAAGACATCATCGCGGAGCTGGAAAAGCCCGGCCGCGACCCGCGTCCAAGCTTCAAGACCGCGACCTTTGCCGAGGGCGTCAACGAAATTTCCGACCTCAAGCCCGGCATGATGCTGGAAGGCACGGTGACCAATGTCGCCGCCTTCGGCGCCTTCGTCGATATCGGCGTGCACCAGGATGGTCTGGTGCATGTGTCCCAGCTTGCCGATCGCTTCGTCAAGGATCCCCACGAAGTCGTGAAGGCCGGCGATGTCGTCAAGGTGCGGGTTGTCGAAGTCGACGCCAAGCGCAAGCGCATCGCTCTCTCGATGAAACGTGATGACGGCTCTTCAGCCCCTCCGCCGCGTGGTGATTCTCGCGGAAGTCAGGGTTCCCGGCCGCAGAGCGAACGCCGGCCGGCGGCGCAGAAAGCCGAAAGCCAGGGTGCATTCGGTGCAGCATTTGCCGAAGCCATGAAGCGAAAATAAGGGTTTAACCGCCATTTCGGCAAAAATGCAACAGTTTGGCAGCGTTCTGAGCGGAGTGCTAAATCCGGCGCTTGTAAGGCGAAAGAGAGCTATTAAGTTGATGTGACTATCCTGTCACATTTGCGAGGCGTCCATGGCGTCGGCATTCTTATCGATCGTCCAGCAAATCGTCCGCAAGGGTTCACTAAAACTTACCCTTGCCAATGGCGAAACCCACACTATCGGCGACGGCACCGGTGAACCCGTTGTCGCCCGCCTTGCCGATCAGGAGGCCGAGGACGCCATCCGGCGCGACCCGACCATGAAGCTCGGCGAAATGTACATGCAAGGCCGGTTCATTCTCGAACAGGGCAACATCTATGATTTCCTGTCGCTGGTGAAACAGAACACCACCAACGAGATCTTCGATTTCAAGATGGCGGCACTGCTCCTCGGCCGCATTGCCTGGCAGCAGCTGAAGAGCCGCGTGCCGGTCAATCGCAACAAGCACAATGTCGCCCATCATTACGACCTGTCGGCCAAGCTCTTCGATCTCTTCCTCGACGAGGACTGGCAATATTCCTGCGCCTATTTCGAGCCGCCGGGCATTGGTCTCGACGAGGCGCAGCTCGCCAAGAAGCGCCATATCGCTGCCAAGCTTCTGCTCGAGCCGAACCAGCGCATCCTGGAGATCGGCTCCGGTTGGGGCGGCATGGGCATGTACCTGACGGAGGCGACGGAAGGTGCCGAGTTCACCGGCATCACGCTGAGCGAGGAACAGCTCAAGGTCTCGCGTACGCGCGCCGAAAAGCGCGGCCTTGCCGACCGTGTGCGTTTCGAACTGCAGGACTACCGCACCATGACGGGCAGGAAGTTCGACCGCATCGTTTCGGTCGGCATGTTCGAACATGTCGGCATCGGCCATTACGGCAATTTCTTTCGTAAGGTATGGGATCTCCTCGACGACAACGGCGTCATGGTGCTGCATTCGATCGGCCGCCCGAAGCCGAGCTTCGGCACCAATGCCTTCATCGAGAAATACATTTTCCCGGGCGGCTACATCCCCTCCGTCGGCGAGGTGGTGCCGCCGCTTGAAAAGGCCGGGCTGCTGGTCAAGGATATCGAAATCCTGCCGCTGCATTATGCCTATACGCTGCGTCATTGGCGCGAGCGTTTCGTGGCGCGCAAGGCCGAAGCGGTGGCACTTTACGACGAGCAGTTCTTCCGCATGTGGGAATTCTATCTGGCGGGTTCCGAAATGGGCTTCCGCTGGGACGAGCTCTTCATCCTGCAGATCCAGATCGCCAAGAACCAGTTCGCCGTTCCGGACAATCGCAATTACATCGCGCGCAACGAAGCGAAGCTGAAGGAATTCGAGGCGAGGCGCGCTCCGCTCGAAAAGGTGACATTCTGATCCCCCGGAAATGCCGCTTCCGCTGCGATTTTGCCGAGGAACCGGTCCTCATGAAAGGTTGTGCCGATGAGCAGTGCGTTTCCCGAGATCTACCTGGTCCGCCACGGTGAAACCGAATGGAGCCTGTCCGGGCGCCATACCGGACGCAGCGATATTCCCTTGACGGCGAACGGTGAGGCCGCTGCCCGCAAACTCGCCGACCGGCTGGCGGGCCTTAGCTTCTCCGCCGTCTGGTCGAGCCCGTCCGAGCGGGCCCGTAAGACCTGCGCGCTCGCCGGGTTCGGACCGGGCGCGGTGATCAAGGACGATCTCGCCGAATGGGACTACGGCGCCTATGAAGGCATCACCACCAAGGAAATCCTGGCGGGCCGCCCCGGCTGGCAGCTCTTTCGCGACGGTTGCCCGAAGGGCGAATTCGCCGCCGATGTCGGCGATCGCGCTGACGCCGTGATTGGCGGACTTCGTCAAACGGCCGGCACCATCCTGGTCTTTTCGAGCTCGCATTTCCTGCGCGTCCTCGCCGCCCGCTGGCTCGGCCTGCCGCCGGAAGACGGCTCCCGTTTCGTGCTCGATACGGCGAGCATCAGCGTGCTCGGCTACGAGCACGATCTGACCGAGCCGGTCATCCGCCGCTGGAACCAGAGATAAAAATCAGACGCAGTCCACTGCCCGCTCAATCTCGCAGCCGTGGTTAACATTGAGGTAACGACATCGGGATAGATGTAGCGAGCGCCGCCCTCCGCGGCTTTGTTTTTGCGTTTTCTGGAGTGTGGACGTGTCTCATCGATCAGTCGTATCGATCTCTTTGGCTATTGCCCTTTTATCCGCTGGTTCGGTGGCCGCCCAGGAAGGCGGCCAGCACTTCTGGTCCGGCGACTGGTATCTGAGCGTCGGCGTCGCTGGCTTCTCCGCCCCGAAATTCGAGGGCTCGTCGCACAATGAATTCAAGTTCAGCCCGCTGATCTCCGTTGGCCGCCAGGGCGCCGGGGCGCGTTTTTCCTCGCGCAACGACAATCCCTCTTTCGCCCTCATCGACAAGGGCGCGTTGCGCGCCGGTATCGTCGGCAGGTTCGTGCCGTCGCGCGATGACGGCGACGGCAGCGAGCTGAAGGGCTTGAAGAAGGTCAAATGGGGGGCGGAAGCCGGTGGTTTCGTCGAGGTCTACCCGACAGATTTCCTTCGTGCCCGCGCTGAAGTCCGCCAGGGCATCCGCTCGCATGACGGCATCGTCGCCGATCTCGCGGTCGATGCCTTTACCGATATCGCCCCCGACCTGCAGCTATCAGGCGGCCCGCGCGCGACCTTCGCCACCAGCGGCTATTACGACGCCTATTACGGCGTCAACGCCAAGCAGGCGGCGGCAAGCGGCCTTGATCCCTATAAACCTTCGTCTGGCATCCAATCCTATGGCGCAGGCGCGGCGCTCACCTGGAAGGCGACGGAAAACCTCTCGGCAAGTTCCTTCCTCGAATATAAGCGGCTGGCAGGCCCTGCCGCCGACAGCAGCCTCGTGCGTGACCGCGGCTCGAAGAACCAGGTCCTGATCGGCGTCTCGGCGACTTACAAGTTCAATTTCTCACTGCAGTGACTGATGCGGCTGCGCATCTCTCTCAGATGGGCAGCGCTGTAACACTTTGAATTGCCCTGTAATTTCGTCCTTGGATCGATTCCGATCCAAGGATGATACAAATGGCAGCGCAATGATCGCTTCTTGACCGCATCGACGGCCCGCCGCTAGATGAGCGGCATGCACGATACCGGCGACTTCAACGATCGCGTCTCCGACGCACCTTCCGATAACTGGGTCTACCGGATCCTGCCGCCATGGCTTTGGCCTTATGCGCAGCTCGCACGCTGGGATCGCCCGATCGGCTGGCAGCTCTTGATGTGGCCGTGCTTCTGGTCGGCGACACTTGCCGCCAATGCGGCGATCGGCGAGGGGCTCTATTCCGGCAGCCTGCTGGTGTCGCACCTGTTCCTTTATTTCATCGGCGCGGTCGCCATGCGCGGCGCCGGTTGCACCTATAATGATCTCGTCGACCACGAGATCGACATGGAAGTGGCGCGCACGCGGTCGCGTCCGCTGCCCTCCGGCCGCGTCACGCGCGCCCACGCGAAGATCTTCATCGGCTTGCAGGCGCTGGTTGGCCTCATCGTGCTGCTGCAGTTCAACTGGCTCAACGTCTTCCTCGGCGTGCTCTCGCTCGGGATCGTGGCGTTTTATCCCTTTGCCAAACGTTTCACCGACTGGCCGCAATTCTACCTCGGACTTGCCTTTTCCTGGGGCGCGCTGATGGGCTGGGCCGGGATTTTGGGTGGCCTCTCCTTTGCTGCCATCCTGCTCTACGCCGCCTCCGTCGCCTGGACGATCGGTTATGACACGATCTATGCGCATCAGGACAAGGAGGATGACGAGCTGATCGGCGTCCGCTCAACCGCGCGCCTGTTCGGCGACAGGACACGGCAATGGCTGATCGGCCTTTACGGGCTGACGCTGCTGCTGATGTTTATCGCTTTCGCTCTCGCCGGCGCCAATCTCATCGCTTTCCTGGCCTTGCTCGGTGCGGCCGGCATGTTCGCCTGGCAGATCGTCCGGCTCGATATCAACGATGCCGACCAGTGCCTGGCGCTCTTCAAGTCAAACAACCGCGTCGGCCTGATCATCTTCTTCGGCCTCTTCGTCTCGCTGCTGTTTGCCATTCCCTGATTGGAACGATGAATGGAACGATAAACCCGGCGCGTGCGCCGGGTTTCAAAATGGCATTGCCACATTGGGACTTTCGCGGTTTCGCTTAAGTCCGGGCGATGATTTCCTTACCCTCGATCTTCATGGCGACGCCCAGCCGGCCGGTGGTGCGGCGCACGAGGAAGCGCGGGCGGCGATTGGCGAAGTAGGAATGGCGGCGGCGCGGCTTGAGGTCGCTGGTGCGCAAGGCGCCGATGTGGTCTTCGAGCGGCCGGGCGACGCCGTCGGCCTCGACCATCAGCATCGGAATGCGGAAGGCTTCCGACCAACTGCGCCAGTCGGCGGCAATGTCGCTGAGATCATGGGCGACGAGCAGCGGAATGCAGAGCTCCGGATCGGTGTGGTGAAGCTCGAGCGTAACGGTGACTTCGCCGTCGCCGTGGTCGATGGCGCGGGCGGCGACACCTTTGAAGACGCGCTTCGGCAGCGCAATCGAGAGCGGCAGGCCGCTGGAGGGGAGGACCTTGCGCAGGACCGCGCCACGTTCGTCTATGGTGATATTGACGTCATCCGAACAATCATGGATGGCGTAGCTGACCTGCTGGGGGAAGCGGGACGGATCGAGGCGTAACGTCGTGCCAGCCCAGGCGGGCTTCATAACGGGATTGTTCATTTCATTCTACCCTTGTCTTACCTGAGAGCCGATTTTCGGTCTTCTCCTTGGGACTTTTCGTCCTCTATGGCCGACAATAGGCAGCCGCCGTTCCGTACAGCTTAAAAATTGCGGTTAAGAAAACTTTGCCTCCTCTGATGGTTATCAAAACCGAATCCGGCAGGGTTTCCGGAAGGTGAACGATGTGGTGTCCTGGAATGATGCATCCGCAGGTAAGTCTCAGGTAAGCTTTACATGGCAAAATATGCTCACCAGCATTTCGTCGTTCTTTTAGAGATTTTGCCGAAAAGGGCGCTTTCCATGATCACGGCTTCCCTCGCTTACACGATCCTGTCGCGGGACATGACGTCGAGCCTCAACAAGGTCGCGTCGCAGACGACGGTCAAGAAGGATGCCCAATACTACGCCGACCATATCAACAAGGTCACCAACGTCGACGACTTCCTCGGCGACTACAAGCTCTACAGCTATGCGATGAAGGCCTATGGCCTCGAGGACATGACCTACGCCAAGGCCTTCATGAAGAAGGTGCTGGAAAGCGATCTCACCGATCCCGACAGCTACGCCAACAAGCTCTCCGATACGCGCTACCGCGAATTCGCCGCCGCCTTCAATTTCAATGCGCCGGAAAAGGACGTGCAGACGGATGCGCAGGAGGACGAGCTCATCGGCCTTTACAAACAATCATTCGCCGATGCCGAAAAGGCCGCGAGCGCCGAGAGCACTTATTACAGCAACAATATCGACAGCGTGCAGAGCGTCGACGACCTGGTCAACAACACCCGGTTGCGCACCTATGTGCTGAAGACCTTCAAGATCGATCCCACCTATGCGTCGAAGGACTTTCTGCGGCAGGTGCTGACCAGCGATCTCAGCGACCCCACGAGCTTCGTCAATACGCAGGGCGGCGACAAGTATAAGGCGCTTGCCGCCCAGTTCAGCTTCAACGCCGATGGTACCGTCACCGGCACGGCCCAGACCGCCGCGCAGAAGGCTTCGGTCATCGAGTCCTACACGCTGAATTCCCAATCGGTCATCATCGACAATTCGGTTGGCTCCGACGTCTATTACGTCGGTAAGACGGCGGCCGAATACAACAAGGCCTATTACACCGCCAAGATCGGCACGATCACCAATGTCGATGACCTGATCGCCGACAACCGGCTAACCTCCTATATCAAGACAGCCTACAGCATGGGCGCCGACTTTACCGCGGCAGCGCTGCGCACGGTGTTGACCGACCCCGGCTATGCCCAGCTGATGGGCTTCACCAATGTCTACAATGCTTTCAATTTCAAGGCGGACGGTTCGACGTCGAACACGGCGCGCGCCCAGTCTATCGCCCAGGCGAACAATCTGCAGTCGGCTGCGTCGAACACCGGCAATTATTATACCTTGACCTCGCAATCGAGCAGCATCACCAATGTCGACGACCTGCTCGCCGATAGTGTGCTAGCGCGCTACATCAAGGATGCCTATGGTCTCGGCACGAATTTCAGCAATGCCGAGCTGAAGAACATCCTGACGGATTCGGCCTATGCCGCGGCTCAGGGCCATGCAGGCATCAATGCCGACTTCAATTTCCAGGCGGACGGTTCGATCAACGGTTCGGTGATTCAGACGGAAGCGCAGCGCAAGTCGACCACCGACAAGTCGGCGGCGAACGCCGCGCATTTCAAAGGCATGATCGGCAATGTCACCAATGTCGATGACATCATGTCGGATGCCGCTGCCGTCAGCTACATCAGAAACAGCATGCAGATCGCCGACAGCGTCTCTGATGCGACGCTGAGGACGTTCCTGGTCGATCCCGCGGCTGCCAGCGCTCAGGGCTATAGCGACGTCCACGAACTTTTCAATTTCAAGACGGACGGTTCTGTCGCCACCCTTTACGCCTCGCAAAGTGCCTCGCAGAGCGCGACCACCACCAGCAAGGCCAATGAGGCGGCCGTCTACTATCAGGCGACCATCGCCGGCATCTCGGACGTCGATCAGTTGCTGGCGGACCAGAAACTGAACAATTTCGTCCGCAACGCCTTCGGCATCCCGTCGACGGTCAGCGATCTCGATCTCAGGAATATCCTGACCGACCAGAGCGGCACCGGCACTTATGCCGACGTTGCTGCTGCCTTCAACTTCAAGGCGGACGGCACGCTTGAAGATGGTATGCAGGCGCAGACGGCCGCCCAGATCAGCAATACGAAAATTAGTGCCACAGCGCGGACCAACGACTATTCCGCGCGGATGGGGGCGATCGCCAATGTCGATGATCTTATTGCCGATGACGGCATCACCAATTTCCTGAAGAGCACTTACAATCTGCCGTTCGATATCTCGGACGCCGATCTGAAGAGCATCCTGACCGATGCGACGGCGGCTGCAGCAGCCGGTCACGCCGATCTCAATGCCGACTTCAACTTCGCCGCCGATGGATCGCTTCCTGTCGTCAGCTCGGTCCAGACGGCCGACCAGGCGCAGACCACCAACGACAATTACGCGGCGCGTTATGACGACGAGCGCGACGAGGCGATCGACGAGGTCGCATCCAACTACCAGAAGCTCATGGCCGACAGCAGCAGCCTGCTGAATTTCTCCGACGTCGACAGCGTCAATGACTTCCTGCGCAGCAACTCGTCAGCGGATTTCACCAAGAGCAACGACAATTTACCGGATCTCTTCCATGTGGCGCTGCAGGCTTTCGGCCTGACCGACCAGGACGTATCGCGTTCGATGATGCGCAAGATCCTGGCCAGCGATGCCTATGATCCGAACGGCTATGTCGCTTCGCTCAAGGATGAACGCATCACCAACCTTGCCCGCGCCTTCAACTTCGGCCCCGACGGCAAGGCGGCATCACCCTTCCAGGCGCTGCCCGACGCGACAATGGCCAAATACGCCACCGACTATAGATCGCATATGACCATGCTGATGAAGGACGGTCCGGTAAAGGACAAGGCAGCGAAGGATGCGACGGCCGAAGTCGATTATTTCGCCAAGGGCATGGCCAAGGTAAAGTCGCTCGACGACTTCCTGGACGACAGCCGGCTGACCGACCTGGTGCTGAAGGCGAACAACCTTGACCCCAAGGATTACGACAAGGCGACGCTAAAGAAGATCTTCACATCCGATCCCGACGACAAGAAGAGCTATCTCAACGCCACCGCCGATGCGCGATTCAAGGATATCGTCGCCGCCTTCAATTTCGATAAGGATGGCAACCTGACCCGCGCCAAGATCGGCACCATCCAGAACAAGGCGGCCGAGGAGCATACGCAAGAGCTCTATGTTCAGCAGACGATGGAAGCCCAGGAGGGCGAAAGCAACGACGGCGTCCGTCTGGCGCTCTATTTCAGCCGCAAGGCCTCGAGCATTACCTCGATCTATGGAATCCTCGGCGACAGGGCGCTTTATCAGGTCATCACCACAGCCTACAGCCTGCCGTCGCAGATCTCCGGCATGGATGTCGCCAAGCAGGCCGATCTCATCAACCGCTTCGTCAAGCTCGAGGATCTCCAGGATCCGAAGAAGGTCGACAAGCTGCTGCGCCGGTTCACCGCGATGTACGACGTCCAGAACGCCACCCAGCAGTCGCCGGCGCTGATGCTCCTGACCGGCGGCGGTACGCAGTAAAGCTGAGGTAATTTCAGGAAAGCGGGCGGTGGGTTCAGACATGTTCAGTGCTTGAGCTACAGCAGTCCGCTTCGCGTCAATGGCTGCCCCCACCCTAACCCTCTCCCCGTAAAAACGGGGCGAGGGACGTGCCCTACGAGAGGTTGGTGGGGAATGGGGAGGTCGCGACATCTCCCTTCGCCCCGTTTACGGGGAGAAGGTGGCGGCAGCCGGATGAGGGGCCGGTCTCGTCGACCTCACACCTCGAGGCTGACCACTTTTCCCGGATTCATGATATCGGCAGGGTCGAAGGCGCGCTTGATGCGGCGCATCAGCTCGATTTCGATTGCCGGGCGGATCGCCGCCAGTTCGTCGCGCTTCAGCTGGCCGATGCCGTGCTCGGCCGAGATCGAGCCGCCATGGTCAAGCACCAGCCCATGCACGATATGGTTCATCTCATGCCAGCGGGCAATGAAGGCGTCCTTGTCTGCACCGACCGGCTGGGAAATATTGTAATGGATATTGCCGTCGCCCATATGGCCGAAGGCGCAGATGCGGGCGCCAGGCATGGCCGCCATCACCGCTTCTTCAGCCTCGGCCATGAAATGCGGGATCTTCGACACGGGTACGGAAACATCGTGCTTGATCGACCCGCCTTCCGGCTTCTGCGCATCCGACATGCTCTCGCGCATGTGCCAGAGCGCCTTCTGCTGCGCCACGGATGAGGCGATTGCGGCATCCAGCACCAGCCCGGCCTCAAAACCCTGTTCGAGCACGCCATTCATCATCCGCTGCGCCGTCTCGGCCGAATCCGACGTCGAAATATCGATCAGCACGTACCAGGGATAGGCCGTTTCCAGCGGATCGCGCACGCCGTCGATATGGCGTGTGGTGATCTCGACACCGAAACGCGGCATCAGCTCGAAACCGGTGAGCGAGGCGCCGCAGAGGCTGGAGGCGAGATTGAAGAGGCCAAGCGCGTCCGTCACCGAATTCAGGCCGGCGAAGGCCACCTGATGGCCGAGCGGCTGGGGAAAGAGCTTCAGGACCGCGCCGGTGATGATGCCGAGCGTGCCCTCGGCGCCGATGAAGAGATCGCGCAGGTCGTAGCCGGTATTGTCTTTCTTCAGGCGGCGTAAGCCGTCCCAGATCTCGCCGGTCGGCAGCACCACTTCGAGACCGAGGCAGAGCTGACGTATATTGCCATAGGCAAGCACGGCCGTGCCGCCGGCATTGGTGGAAAGATTGCCGCCGATGCGGCAGGAGCCCTCCGAGCCGAGCGACAGCGGAAACAGCCGCCCATGCGCCTCGGCCGCCTTTTGCACCTCGGCAAGGATGGCGCCGCCATCGGCCACCAGCACGTTCGCCACCGGATCGACATCGCGGATCCTGTTCATGCGTTCGAGCGACAGGATGATATCGGACCTGCCCTGACGCGGTGTCTGGCCGCCGACGAGGCCGGTATTGCCGGTCTGCGGCACGATCGCCGTTCCGGTCTCCGTCGCAAGCTTCATGATCGCCGAGACTTCTTCGACCGAACCGGGTTTCAAGAGGAGAGGGGAGGAGCCGTGATAGAGCCCGCGGTTTTCGATCAGATGCGGCGCAAGGTCGGCCTCGCTGCGAAGCGCGTATTTTTCGCCGACGATCGCCACGAAGCGGTCGAGATCCTCGCTGGAAATGCTGCTCATCGGGCTCGATTCTCCATCCTGTTCCTGGTCCTTCAGTCGCGGGGCGCGGCTGCCCGCTGCAGGCGGTCGTTGATCGCCTCGCCCAGCCCCTCCTCGGGAATCGGCGAAAAGGCGATGCTCCGAGCGCCGCTGGCATCGGCTCGCTTCATATAGTCGAAAAGATTGGCCGCCGCCTCTGCAAGGTCGCCGCGCGGGCTGAGATCGAGGACGACCCGCGCACTGTCCGCGCCGGAGACCGCGGCGCTGCCGAAGGCGATCAGCGCTTCGCCGGGTTCGACTGCCGTTGCATTGAGGCGCACGGAAGCACCCGGCGCGTAATGCGAGGCGAGCATGCCCGGCGCCTCGATGGCCGCCGATGCCGCCTTCGCCCGCAGCAGCGGTTGGCCTGCAATGCGTTCGATCTCGCGCGCCGCCAGTCCACCCGGCCGAAGCAGCCTGAGTTGGCCGCCCTCTGCCTTGACGATCGTCGATTCGACGCCGACCGCACTTGGGCCTGCATCGAGGATCAGCGGGATTTTCGCCCCGAGATCGGCGTCGACATGGGCGGCACTCGTGGCGCTGACCCCGCCTGAGGTATTGGCGCTGGGGGCTGCGAGCGGCCGTCCGAAGGCGCCGATCAAAGCGCCTGCAAACCCCTTCGGCACGCGGATGCCGACGCTGTCGAGTCCGGCGGTCGCCAGCGAATGGATCGGGCTTTCCCGCTTCAGCGGCAGCACGAGGGTCAGCGGACCGGGCCAGAAGGCTGCAGCGAGCGCCCGCGAGACCGGGTCGAATTCGGCATGTTCTTCCGCCATCGCGAGGTCGGCCATATGGCAGATCAGCGGGTTGAAGCGCGGTCGTCCCTTTGTCTCGTAGATGCGGGCGATGGCTAAAGGATTGGTGGCGTCGGCGGCAAGGCCGTAGACGGTCTCCGTCGGGATGGCGATGGCAAAGCCGCCGGCAAGAGCGGCTGAGGCCGCCTCGAGCGCTGCCTGCCTGTCTGCCTCTATGTTGATCGTGCGTGCCATATCCTGCCTGTGTTCGTCCCGGCAGTCATTAGGCTTTCCGCCGCCCACGATCAATCGCTTTAGAGCTGCCGGATGATTTCGCGCAGCTGTTCGTTGCGGGCGCCGAGCAGCAGGATGTTGCGAATCGCCGCCTGCGGATCATGCGTGCGGAAGAGCAGGCCGTTGCCGCGCACCGACCGGTCGATAGTCATCTTTTCCGCGGAGTTCTCGCCGGGTTTGATCGCGACGGCGAAATACATGCGGGAATAACCGACATCGATGCGCTCGAAGAAATTGTCGTTCTCGCCGATCTCGGAATAGAAATTGGAGATGTAGAAGGCCCAGCTTACCTCTTCGTAATGGGCGAATTTCGTCCGCGCGGCGGTGACGTGGCAATAGCCGAGATGCGGGCTATCCTCCAGCGTCCGGTGGAAGATCATCTTCGGAAACTGGATCGAGTGGTGAAAGCCGTTGATGTGCTGATGTGTCTTCTCGCCGGCCACCTGCAGCTTTCGTCCGGTCTTCGCTGCGACCTCGTCATGGGTGAAATACCGCTTTTCCTCGGCCAGCCAATGCCGCCGCTCGCGGGGGATGCGACCGGTTCGCAAGAATTCGGAATGGGCGGCAATCAGCTGCGGTTCTTGCGATCTGCTCGCATCTTTCGCGTCGAAATAACGGAGTCTGGCCATGGTTCGCGTTCTTCGGTCGGTCGGTGATCATCAGGAGGATAGGACCGTATGCTTAAGGCGATGTTAAAAAATGGCCCCGCGGCCGGCCGGCTGGGAGGCAAATGCCGGCAGATGTCGCAAATGCGACGGCGATCGATATCAGGCAGCCGGCCTCTTTGCGGAGCGGGTCTTTACGCCATGTCGCAATTGAGGATAATTGCCCGGAGAGTCGGGCAATGTCATCGACCGGGATCGGCGGCTTGCGGCTTGCCGTATCCTGTCGTCAATTTCGAAGCCGATGTCGCATTACAACCAAGCGGCAGGCAGGCTCGGTGATTAAATGACGCCATGAACACTTCTCCCCAAGGAGAAGGAAGCGGGCGCGCTTCCGCCGGCCTTCTTGCCGGCAGCCGGCAGCCGGGTGCACGAGGACATGAAGATGGATATTCGCAGCAACGTTTTGCGTCAGCTCAAGAGCCGCCGTGAGGGCTTCAGCCTCGAACAGCCGTTCTACATCGATGAGGATTATTTCCAGCTCGACATGGAGATGATCTATTATCGCGACTGGCTGTTCATCGGCCATGATTGCGAGTTGCCGAAGCCGGGCGCCTATTTCACCGTTCAGATCGGCAGCTATCCTGTCGTCATCGTCCGCGGCCGCGACAATGTCATCCGTGCCTTCCATAACAGCTGCCGCCATCGCGGTTCGCGCGTCTGCACCAAGGAGCACGGCTCCTCCGTGCGCCTCGTCTGTCCCTATCATCAGTGGACCTATGATCTCGACGGCAAGCTCGCCTTCGCCCGCCACATGGGTGATGACTTCGACAAATCAGGCTTCAACCTGAAGCCCGTCCATTGCGAAATCGTCGCTGGCTATGTCTTCATCTGCCTTGCCAACACCGCCCCGGATTTCCAGCCGGTGCGCGACAAGATCGAACCCTATGTCGCGCCGCACCGGATCAGTGAGAGCAAGGTCGCCTTCCAGAGCACGATCATCGAGAAGGGCAACTGGAAGCTCGTCTGGGAAAACAACCGCGAGTGCTATCACTGCGCCGCCAATCACCCCGAACTCTGCCGCACCTATCCCGAAGCCCCGAGCGTCACCGGCACGGATGGCGGCGCCGACGATCCCGAGATCGCCGGCCATTGGGCGCGCTGCGAGGCGGCCGGCCTGCCGAGCAAGTTCCAGATTTCGCCGGACGGTCAGTTCCGCACCGCCCGCATGCCGCTGATCGAGGATGCCGAGAGCTACACCATGTCGGGCAAGCGCGCCGTCAAGCGCCCGCTCTCCGACGATATCTCGATCGGTCATATCGGCACCATGCTGCTCTTCCATTACCCGACGACGTGGAACCACCTGCTCGGCGACCACGCCATCTCCTTCCGGGTTCTGCCGCTCAGCGCCAATGAGACGGCGGTGACGACCAAGTGGCTCGTCCACAAGGACGCCGTCGAAGGCGTGGATTACAATCTCGAGGAACTGACCCACGTCTGGACCGAGACCAACGATCAGGATCGCCGCATCGTCGAGGAAAACGCCTTCGGCATCCACTCGCCCGCCTATGAGCCAGGCCCCTATTCTTCCCTGCATGAAGGCGGCGTCATGCAGTTCCTCGAATGGTATTCGAACTTCATGGTGAACCGCCTGCAGGGCGACCAGGCGAAAATCTCCGCCGTTGCCTGATCGCATCGCCGGCGCCGGTTAATCTCCGGTTCAGTTCAGACTCTCTAAAAGGGAAAGCAGCCGGCCCCGGCTGCTTCTGGAACCATTCGGGCGCGGAAGCGTTGCTGGGCAGGCGGTGATCGCTGTTGAATGGGAGTTGAAGCAATGATCGGGCTGAGAAACAAGATTGCGACCGCAGTTCTGGCTGCCGCCGTGGTGCTGACGGGCTTTGCGCCGTCGCAGGCAATCCAGATGCCCACCGCCCCGCAGGTGGAAAAATCCTCCGCCGTCGAGAACGTCCAGTATCGCCGCTACTATCGCCCCGGTTACCGGCCCGGCTATCGTCCCGGCGCCTACTACCGGCCCGGCTATTACGGCGGCTATCGCGGATATTCCTATTACCGCCCGGGATACCGCCGTTATAACGGCTACTGGTATCCGCTCGCCGCCTTCGGCGCCGGCGCGGTCATCGGTGGCGCAATCGTCGCGCAGCCGCGTTACGTCGCGCCTGCGCCCCGCATGGGTTCGAGCCACGTCGCCTGGTGCGCAAACCGCTACCGGTCCTATCGCGCCTACGACAACACGTTCCAGCCCTATAACGGCCCGCGCCAGCAGTGCTATTCGCCGTATTGAGGCTGGAAGCGCGCCGCGCTTCCGATTGGTCTGTGTCAATGCGATGTGACGTGATGCGATAGCCGCAACGCCGCTGCATCGGCGGCGAGTTTGGCAGGAACGTTATCCCACCCTCCGTCATCCTCGGCCTTGAGCCGAGGATCCATGCCCGCTGCTGATGGAGGAGGCCTGCGTGGATCCTCGGGTCAGGCCCGAGGATGGCGGAGAGTGGGGTGAGCTTTGTGGCAAATACCACGACGTTTGATGGATTAGGAGCGGACCCGCGCGCCCCCGGTCACGCCAAGCTTTTCCCGCTCAAAGAATATCCACCCGCCGCAGCAGCCACCAGGCTAAGGCGATGGAGGCGACCATGAGGACGACGGCGTATTCCGTGCCGTAGTCGCCGACGGCGAAGGGCAGGTTTGCGGTGTTCATGCCGAAGAAGCCGGTCACCAGGGTCGGCGGCAGCAGGAAGGCCGTCATAATCGATAGCAAATAGAGGTGACGGTTGGTTTCGGAGGATTGTTTCGAATCGATTTCTTCGTGCAGCAGGCGCGCCCGGTCCTGCAGCGCATAAATATCGTGGTCGACCGTTTCCAGCCGGCTGGTCAGCCGCCGCGCCACATCGTCGAAGCCGAAGGGCATCTCGTCGTCGTCGGCCGCCGCCGCCCGGCGCATCAGCGCCAGCACGGTGCGCAGATGCCGATGCAGCCTGACCACGGTGCGCCTGACCGGCGCCAGGCGCCGGCGTTCATCGCGCTGCGCGCTGTCGTAGACGATATCCTCGATCTGGTTCAGTTCTTCGGTGAGTTCGATGACGATTGCGATCAGCGTGCGCTGGAATTCGATCACCAGCAGTTCGAAGAGATCGACCGGCCGGGAAAATTTGCCCGGGTTCTTCTCGATCAGCGCCCGCGCCCGTTCGACGCTGCGCAGCGGCTGCAGCCTTGTGGTGATGAGAAAGCGGTCGGACATGGCGAAATGCAGCCAACCGAGATTGTTGGTGTCCTGGGCGAAATCGCGCTGACAGTCGACGAGCGTGCCATAGAGCATCTGCTCGTCCACGGTGATGGCCGCATGCGTATCCCGCGTCGTCAGCGCCGATTTCGCGTCCTCCGTCAGCCCCTCCAGCGTATCGAGCAAGGCCGGCACGCGGGCGTCGACAAGGTTGAGGTGCAGCCAGTAGAAACAGTTTTCCGCGGTCAGTTCCGCCACCGTCGCACTGTTGTTCAGCCGCACCGCGGTCTTTTCACCCGGCGAGAAGCGATAGGCCCAGACGAAACCGGGTATGTTGACGGGCAATGTATCCATTGGTCGCCGGTCCTTTGCGAAGGCGATGTCATTCCCTACTGCATAATTCCTTAAATCGGAATCGATTTACGGATAAAATTATGCAGCATTCAAAGTGATACAGCGTCCTTTGCGCGTCTGAAAAGACGCGCGGCGCTGTAGTGTCTCCATGACGGCTATTTATGCAACGGTGCAACAGCAAAGCGTCATCTCAGCCAAACTATCGCATGACCACTGAAGAAATCGAAATTGACGTTTACGTAAAAATCAATTAGCCCTTGCCTCGGAGGGGCTTTGCCGCGCGAGGCCGGTCTGCGGAGGAAAAACCATGTATAAGGCGCCCGTCGAGGAAATCGCGTTCACGTTGAAGCATGTAGCGGGTATGGACGAGGCGATTTCAAAGGGGCTGCTCGGCGATCTCGGCGAGGATCTCGTCGATGCGATCCTGGCCGAAGCGGGACGTTTTGCCACAGAGGAAGTGGCGCCGCTCGCCGACATCGGCGACCGCCAAGGCGCCCGCCTGATCGATGGCGAGGTCAGGCTGCCGGATGGCTGGCGCGATCTCTATCGCCATTGGATTGCCGGCGGCTGGAACGGCCTGACGGCGCCTGAAGCTTTCGGCGGCCAGGCCTTGCCGCATATGCTGAATGTCGCGGCCCTCGAAATGTGGAATTCCGGTTCCATGGCCTTTGCGCTCGCTCCGACGCTGACGATGGGCGCCATCGAGGCGGTCAGTGCCCATGGCAGTGCTGCGCTGAAAGACAAATATCTGGAGAAGATGGTCTCCGGCGAATGGACCGGCACCATGAACCTGACGGAGCCGCATGCCGGCTCCGATCTCGGCGTGCTGAAAGCCCGCGCCGAGCGCAGCGACGACGGCAGCTACCGCCTCTTCGGCCAGAAGATCTTCATCACCTGGGGCGAACATGACGCGGCCGACAACATCATCCATCTCGTGCTGGCCCGGCTACCGGATGCGCCGGCCGGCACACGCGGCATTTCGCTGTTTCTGGTGCCGAAATTCCTGGTGAACGACGACGGCTCGCTTGGGCCCCGCAATGATTTGTTCTGCCATTCGCTGGAGCACAAGCTCGGCATCCATGGTTCGCCGACCTGCACGATGATCTACGGCGACGGAAAATTCGGCGGTGAAAAGGGCGCTGTGGGATGGCTGGTCGGCGAGGAGAACAAGGGGCTCGCCTGCATGTTCACGATGATGAACAATGCCCGCCTTGCGGTCGGCATGCAGGGCGTGGCGATCGCCGAGGCCGCCACACAGAAGGCGCTCGCCTATGCCAGGGAACGCACTCAGGGCAGGGCGCCGGGCTCAGGCAGTGCCGGCATGAGCCCGATCGTCGAACATCCCGATGTCGCCCGCATGCTGCTGACCATGAAGGCGCTGACGCAAGGGGCGCGCGCGATCTCCTATGCCTGCGCCCATGCGATCGACATGTCCCACCGGGCAAGCGATACCAGCCGTCACTGGCAAGAGCGCGCCGCCCTTTTGACGCCGATCGCCAAATCCTTTTCGACCGATGCCGGCGTCGACGTCGCCTCGCTCGGCATCCAGGTGCATGGCGGCATGGGCTTCATCGAGGAGACGGGTGCGGCGCGTTATCTCCGCGATGCCCGCATCGCGCCGATCTACGAGGGCACCAACGGCATCCAGGCGATCGACCTTGTCACTCGCAAGCTGCCGCTCTCCGGCGGCGACCAGGTGATGGGTTTTATCGCCGAGCTTAAGCAGATCGCCAACAATGTCCGCGGCTCCAATCTCGATGGTTTCGGCGAGACCGCTGTCAGGCTCGACGCGGCCATCGCCGATCTCGAGCAGGCGACCGCCTGGCTGATAAAGACGCTTGCCGAGAACAGCACCGCCGAGGCGCTCTCGGGTGCCACCCCCTATCAGCGCCTGTTCGGCCTCGTGCTCACCGGCTGTTATCTCGCCAAGGGCGGTCTCGCCGAGAGCAGCGATGGTGCGGCCGAAAACCGCGTCGCGCTCTGCCGCTTCGCCGCCGAAAACCTGCTTGCCGAGACCGCAGCCCTTCGCGACCGCGTCGTCAGTGGCGCAGCAAGCCTTGCCGCCGCCCGCATCCTGCTTGCCTGAGGAGACCTTATGACCGATCACATCATCGTCGAGCAGCCTACCCCCCATCCCGGCGTCCAGTCTATCCGCTTCAATCGGCCGGAAAAGAAGAACGCCATCACCCGCGCCATGTACCGCACCATGGCCGATGCGCTGAATGCCGCCAACACAAATCCCGGCATCCGCGCTACCGCCTTCCTCGGTACCGAGGGCTGCTTCTCGGCCGGCAACGACATGAACGATTTTCTGGCTGCCGCAATGGGTGGCCGCGGCCTGGAGCAGGAAATCCTCGATTTCCTCTATGCGCTGGTGAACGCCGAAAAACCCGTCGTCTCGGGCGTCGACGGCCTTGCGATCGGCATGGGCACGACGATCCATCTCCATTGCGACCTGACCATCGCCTCCAGCCGCAGCCAGTTTCGTACACCCTTCGTCGATCTGGCGCTGGTGCCGGAGGCCGGTTCCAGCCTCGTCGCGCCGCGGCTGATGGGCCATCAGAGCGCCTTCGCCCTGCTGGCCGCCGGCGAAGCATTCTCGGCAGAGGAAGCGAAGGAAGCCGGCCTCGTCTGGAAGGTCGTTGAGTCAGGCGAGGTCGATTCTCTGACTTTGGCCACGGCAGCAAAGCTCGCTTCAAAGCCGCCGGAGGCGCTGCGCATCGCCCGCGATCTCATTCGTGGCGACCGCGGCGAGATCATCGCCCGCATCGACGAGGAAGCCCGCTATTTCTCCGCGCGGCTGAAAAGCGCTGAGGCCCGGGCGGCCTTCGAAGCCTTCATGCGTCGCTGAGCATCGCCTGACATCGCTTCTTAGACCGCCGGCACGTTGAATACCTCGCCGGCCCTGAGCGGCCGGAACCGTTCGGGGGGAATATCATGCTCGCTCATGGCGTCTTGCAACGCTTTTGCCGGCGCGTCGACCGCTTCATTTGTCAGTTGGAACGTGGCGAAGTGATGCCCGGCCACATAGGCCGCATTTGACAGTTTCATCCCGATCACCGCCTCCTGCGGATTCTGGTGCTGCCCTTTCATGAACCAGCGCGGCTCATAGGCGCCGAAGGGTAAAATGGCCAAGCGAAAGCCGCCATGCTTCTGCTGTGCCGCTTTGTAATTGATGCCGTTGTGAAAGCCCGTATCTCCGACGTGATAAATTTTTCCGGCTGGCGTCGACAAAACGAACGACGCCCAGAGTGCCATCCGGCGATCGGCGGTTCCGCGAGCGGACCAATGGTGCGCAGGCTCCGCATCAATGCTTATTCCGGCGTGCGAAATGCGCTCGCCCCAGTCCATCGATGTCGTCTGCATATCGGGCACGGCACGGCGAATGATCGTGTCATTGCCGAGTGGCGTCACGACACGCGGCCGATGCTTCGCACCCAACCGCCTGAGCGTTGCGATATCGAGATGATCATAATGATTGTGCGATACCAGCACGAGATCAATCGGCGGCAAATCATCGAACGCGATGCCCGGTTGGACGACGCGCTTGGGTCCGGCAAAAGCGAAGGGACTCGCGCGCTCCGACCATACCGGGTCGGTGAGGATATTGAGCCCAGCGACCTGCACGAGCATTGTTGCATGGCCAACCATGGTCACCCTTAGATCCTCGCCGTCTACGCGTGGATCCGGCTTGGCCGCCGCGTACGGACTTGGGACCGACCGCGGCCAACGCTCACGGCCACCGCCGAATTGCCACCGCAGCAGATCGCGGAAACCAAGGGGCTCAATACCTTCGGGATTGAAGAAATGCGTGCCGTCGAAGTGATCGGAGACGGGGCCGCTATAGTATGGGTTGCGTCTTTTGGTCTTTCCGACAGCCACGCCTATTTCTCCAGCGTCGCCACCACCTCGACATGCGAGGTCCAGAGGAACTGGTCGATCGGCGTCACTTGCGTGATCCGGTAGCCTCCCTCGACGAGGATCGCGAGATCCCGCGCCAGCGTCAGCGGATTGCAGCTGACGGCGACGATCCTCTTCACGCCTGAGCGGGCAAGCTCCTGGCACTGGAACTCGGCACCAGCGCGCGGCGGGTCGAAGACGACGGCATCATAGGGTTTGAATTCCTGCGTCATCAAAGGACGGCGGAAGAGATCGCGCTTTTCGACGCTGACCGGTTTCAGCCCTTGCGTGTTGCGGGCCGCATGGTCGAGTGCTGCGAGCGCCTTAGCTTCGGCTTCGACGGCGTGCACGCGGCCGATCCGCGCCAGCCGCAGTGAAAACGTGCCGGAGCCGGCAAAGAGATCGGCGATCCGCTTCGCCTTGCCGGCATGGGCAATGACCAGCTCCGCCATCGCCTCTTCCGCCGGCTTGGTCGCCTGGGTGAAACTGCCCGGCGGCGGTGAAACCTGGACGCCGCCGAATTCGACCATCGGCTTCGACGGCTCGACGAGGATTTCGCCGTTCAGCGAAACACGGGCGATGCCGCGCAGGCTGAGCGCCGTCTCGATCGCCTTGCGCCGCTGCGGGTCGGAGAGTTTCTTCACTTCATCGACGGAGATATCGAGGCCGGAAAGCGTTTCGAGCACGGCGACGCGGAAGGGTTCGGCACTGGTCGCCAGCGATGCAGCAATCGCCCTGATCGCCGGCAGCCGGGCGATGATCCCTGCCGACGAGATCGGACATTCCTCCATCGCGACGATATGGTGGCTTTCGGCCTGATTGAATCCAACAAGCATGTCCTTCTCGGTCTTGCGCGCCGCAAACACCACGCGCCGCCGTTCGCCCGGCCGGGCCGGAACGATCTCGCCGACCTCCGGCGTCAGCCCCTTGGATTTCAGCGCGTCGATGACCAGCTGGCGCTTGAAGGCGCGGTAGGACGCATCTGCCATATGCTGCAGCGTGCAGCCGCCGCAGGTGCCGTTGACGCCATCCGGGCCGAAATGCCGGCAGGGCGGCTCCTGCCGGTCGGGCGAGGACGTCGTGATCGACATGATCGTGCCCTGGCTCTTGACGCGGGCGATCGCTACGGTTTCGCCGGGCAGGGAAAAGGGCACATAGACAGGCCCGCCGGCGCTGCTGGCGATGCCGTCGCCCTGGGCGCCGAGCTTCTCGATCGTGACGGTTTCGGTGCTCACGGTTTCAATCCTGCCAGAAGGAATTCCTGATTGCCGTCGCCGCCGGAAATCGGGGAGGGGATGAGGCCAAGGCTTTTCCAGCCCATATCCTCGGTGAACCAGCGCTCCAATTCTGCAGCGACGGCGGGAGCGGACGAGGGGTCCTTCAGCATCCCGCCCTTGCCGATCGCCTCGCGCCCGGCCTCGAACTGCGGCTTGACCAGCAGCACGGCGACAGCGCCCGGTTCGGCGATCTCAAGGGCCGGCGCGAGCGCCAGCTTCAGCGTGATGAAGGAGACGTCG
Organism: Rhizobium changzhiense; assembly: GCF_013087625.1. NCBI lineage: Bacteria > Pseudomonadati > Pseudomonadota > Alphaproteobacteria > Hyphomicrobiales > Rhizobiaceae > Rhizobium > Rhizobium changzhiense. The sequence goes on along the minus strand of NZ_JABFCQ010000001.1, from coordinate 884,317 downwards.
GAAACGATGAAGGTGGCGGGATGGTCGATATCGTCTGCCGTCAGGTTACGGGCGTTGAGGCCCTCCCTGTTCGTCACCCGAGGATCGCCTGATATGCGCGGGTGCATCTGCCCGTGGCCGACATCGATCGCGGTGACATGCGCGGCACCGCGCTGCAGCAGCACCTCGGTGAAGCCGCCGGTGGAGGCACCGACATCGAGACAGTGATGGCCGGCAGGATCGAGCCGGAAATGGTCGAGGGCCGCGGCAAGCTTCAGCGCGGCGCGCGAGACATAGTCCTGCGCCGGATCGTCGATCTCGATTGCGGCGTCTGCGCCAAACAGAGCGCCAGCCTTCGTGACCACCTGGCCGCCGATCCTGACAGTGCCGCGCTGCACGGCGTCGCGGGCGCGCGAGCGGCTGGCAAAGAGGCCGAGGGAGACGAGAAGCTGGTCGAGACGTTGGGTGTTTTGATCTGACATCGGCTGTGCATGACCGGCAAAGCCGCCGGTTGCAAGCATTTTGTTCCCAAGACCGTCATTGACCCTCAAAAGCTTTCGGCGATAATCCCACCGCGGCGATCGCGGGGCGTGCCGCAGACACGGGGGTGTTCCATGCTGAAGCTCTTCACTCTACCTGTCTCGGTGGGGCTTGTCGCGGCGGGGATCGTATCGTCCGCGCTCGCGAACGATACTCTGGCAGAGATCAAGACCGGCGGGCTGATCTTTGCCCAATCCGACGATGTCAGCATGGCGGAAGAGGATCTCTTCATCTCCGCTTCGGAAGTGCGTGTCGACTACGTCTTCGAGAACAGCTCCGACAAGGATGTCGAAAGCCTGGTCGCCTTTCCGATGCCTGACTTATCAGGTCAGGTCGACAACAATTCCGCCATCTCCGATTATGACAACGATAATTTCCTGCATTTCTCGACTGTGCAGGATGGCAGTCCGATCACCGCCAAGCTGCAGCAGCGCGTCGTCTCGCTCGGCATCGACGTGACCGACGAGTTTGCCAAGCAGGGCATCCCCGTCTTGCCCTACAGCCAGAAGACGACCGAGGCGCTCGCCAAGCTTCCCGAAACCGTCCGCAAGGACTGGATCGCCCGCGGCCTCGTTTATCCCATGGGCGCCGGCGATGCCAAGGTCGATCTCGTACCGCTCTGGACGCTGCGCTCGACCTATTGGTGGCGCACCACCTTTCCGGCGAAGAAGAAGGTCAGCGTAGCGCACCGTTACAAGCCGGCCGTCGGCGGCACCGTCGCCATCAGCTTTCTCGAAGGTGGCGAGCCGAAGGGTGAGCGCTTCGAGGAATATTCCCGCAAATACTGCCTCGACGGAGATTTCGTCAGGGTTGCCCAGCAGCGCGCGCGGGAAGCCGAGGCCGGCGGCGCCAACTATACCGAAAGCTGGATCTCCTATGTGCTGTCGACCGGCGCCAACTGGGCGGGGCCGATCAAGCGCTTCCAGCTGACGATCGACAAGGGCAAGCCCGGCAGCCTCATCAGCTTCTGCGGCAGCAATGTTCAAAAGATCGGCCCGACGACCTTCCGGATGACGGCTGAGGATTTCGATCCCACAAAGGATTTCGACATCCTCATCCTCAATCCTCCGGAAGCTGCACAATAATCCTCAGGTTCGGCTGCTGCTGCGCTGCACAAATTTAAACAAATTTAAAGCCTGCCCGGATAGGTTCGGCGTGATTGTAGCGGTTCATCCAAGCCGCTCGGCGCCATGACGGCGCAAGTGTTTGCACGTCGATCATGTTCTCAGCTTCAAACATCCCGGCGGTTGCGTCTCGCGCGACCTGCCTCTCGCCGCGTCGACTGTCGTCAGGAGAAATCACCGATGTCCGCCAAAAACATATCCTTGAACGGTAAGCTTGCGGCCACGTTCGCAGCCCTCATTCTCATTTTCATCGCCGTTTCCGCTTTCGTTTATTCCAAGGCGACGGCGTCCGCTGCCGCGTCTGCCGAGCAGGAAAAATCCGAGCTGCTCGTTAACCAGATCGACGATGCGCTGCAGGCGATGCTCGAGCAGGCCGTCAACCTGCGCGGCTTCATCCTCTTCCGCAGCGACAGCACCTATGGCGATGTCTTCGCCAACCGCGAGCGCATGCTGAAAGCGATTGCCGCTGCGAAGCAGACGGCGGCCGGCGAGCCGCAGCTGATCGAGATGATCGACGGCATGCAGAAGGCCGCCGATCTCTATTTCCATGAGCTTGCCGAGCCGCAGACCAAGGCACGCAAGGAAACCGACATGCCGATCGAAGAGGTCGTCAAGATCGGCGTCAACGCCACTAAGGGCCAGCTCGACGGTTTCCGCCAGGCCTCGGCCAAGATCAAGGCCACCGCGCGTGAAAAGTCCAACGCGTTGGCCGCAATCCGCGCCGATGCCAACAGCGATCTGAAGATGACGCTGCTTGCCGGCGGCATCGTCGCCTCGCTTGCTGCCGCCATGCTTGCCTGGCTGATGTCGCGCATCATCGTCCGCCCGGTCGTCGGCATGACGAGCGCGATGGACCGCCTCGCCGGCGGTCAGAACGACATCGAGGTTCCGGCTGTCGAGCGCGGCGACGAAATCGGCCGCATGGCTCAATCCGTCCTGGTCTTCAAGCAGGCGGCAATCGAGAAGCTGCGTCTTGCCGGCGAGACCGACCGCATGCGCGACGATGCCGAGCGCCAGCGCCGGGCAGGCGACGAGCAGAAGGCGCGCGAGGAAGGCGAGCTCCGCCATGCCATCGACGCTCTGGCGGGCGGCCTTGCCGAGCTTGCCAATGGCGATATGGCCGGTCGTATCCAGACGCCGTTCGCCTCGCAATATGACAGCCTGCGCAATGACTTCAACCATGCCGTCGAAAAGCTGCAGGCGGCGCTGCAATCGGTCGGCCGCAACGCTTCGGCGATCAATGCCGGCGCCGGCGAGATCCGCTCCGCCGCCGACGATCTGGCCCACCGCACCGAGCAGCAGGCTGCCGCCGTCGAACAGACCGCAGCTGCGCTTGAGGAAGTGACGACGACCGTCCGCGACAGCGCCAAGCGCGCTGAGGATGTCGGCAATCTCGTCGAGCGCGCCCGCCTCGGCGCCGAGAAATCAGGCGAAGTCGTCCGCAAGGCCGTCTCTGCCATGCAGCAGATCGAGAAGTCCTCGGGCGAAATCTCCAACATCATCGGCGTCATCGACGACATCGCCTTCCAGACCAACCTTTTGGCTCTGAACGCCGGCGTCGAAGCCGCCCGCGCCGGCGATGCCGGCAAGGGCTTTGCCGTCGTCGCCCAGGAAGTGCGCGAGCTTGCCCAACGCTCGGCCAAGGCCGCCAAGGAGATCAAGGCGCTGATCACCACCTCGGGCGAACAGGTCGTTGCCGGCGTCGGCCTCGTCGGCGAGACCGGCAAGGCGCTGGAGGTCATCGTCTCCGAAGTGCAGGAGATCAACCACCACGTCAGCGCCATCGTCACCGCCACGCGCGAACAGTCGATCGGCCTGCAGGAGATCAACACAGCCGTCAACAATATGGACCAGGGCACGCAGCAGAACGCTGCCATGGTCGAGGAGCAGACCGCGGCCAGCCATGCGCTCGCCCAGGAGGCAAACGCCCTCGAAGAACTGCTGCACCAGTTCAAGCTCGGCCAGGTGGCCCCGACGCCGCGCGCTGCCGTCGCCGGCACGAGCTCCCGCCCGGTCGCCTCTCCGGCCCACGCCCTGACCAGCACCGTCGCCAAGGCCTTCGGTGGAAGACAGGCAGCCGCTGCGGCCGTGAAGGAAGACTGGACGGAATTCTGAGAACGCCCTTCACAGGGACGTCAAATGAAGAGGGCGGTGCAGTAATGCGCCGCCCTTTTTTGTTGAGAGGACGTGCCGGGCAGCCCCCTCATCCGCCCTACGGGCACCTTCTCCCCGAGGGGAGAAGGGGGAATCGTGACGTCGCCGCGAATCTCTTCTCCCCTCGGGGAGAAGGTGCCGGCAGGCGGATGAGGGGGCTACACGGCACACCCTCACGTCAATCATCTACCCAGCAACCCCAACCGCAACACCGCGCCCCAGCGCCCTGAACACCGTCGAGACGATTCCGGCGCGGTCGAGCCCCGCATGGGCGTTCATGGCTTCGGGCTTGGCCTGCTCCATCCAGATGTCGGGCATCACCAGCGAGCGCAGCTTCAGGCCGTTGTCGAGCAGGCCTTCGCTGGCGAGGAAATGCATCACATGGCTGCCGAAGCCGCCGATCGAGCCTTCCTCGACGGTGATGACAATCTCGTGGTGGCGAGCAAGCTGGCGGATCAGATCATGGTCGAGCGGCTTGGCGAAGCGCGCATCGGCGACCGTCGTCGAAAGCCCCGCGGCGTCGAGATCCTCAGCGGCCAGCAGACAATCGGCAAGCCTTGTGCCGAAGGAGAGCAGCGCCACCTTGGTGCCTTCCTTGACGATGCGGCCCTTGCCGATCTGCAGGATTTCGCCGCGCGCCGGCATGTCGACGCCGACACCTTCGCCGCGCGGATAGCGGAAGGAGATCGGTCCGCCATCATAGGCGACAGCCGTGCGCACCATATGCTTGAGTTCGGCCTCGTCGGCCGCCGCCATCACCACGAAGCCGGGCAGGGTGGTGAGGAAGGCGGTGTCGAAGGAACCGGCATGGGTCGGCCCGTCGGCGCCGACGAAGCCGGCGCGATCGATCGGAAAACGCACCGGCAATCCCTGGATCGCCACGTCATGCACGACCTGGTCGTAGGCGCGCTGCAGGAAGGTTGAATAGAGGGCGGCGAAGGGCTTGTAGCCTTCCGCTGCCAGGCCGGCGGCGAATGTCACGGCATGCTGTTCGGCAATGCCGACGTCGAAACAGCGTGACGGAAAGGCCTCGGCGAGCTTGTCGAGGCCGGTACCGTTGGGCATAGCGGCGGTGATGCCGACGATCTTGTCGTCGAGGGCGGCTTCCTGCACGAGCGCTTCGGCAAAGACGCTGGTATAGCTCGGCGCATTCGGTTTGACTCTTGCCTGAGCGCCGGTGATGACGTCGAACTTGTTGACGCCGTGATATTTGTCGGCCGCAGCTTCCGCCGGCGGATAGCCCTTGCCCTTCTGGGTGACGACATGGATCAGCACCGGCCCGCGCCCATTGTCGCGCACGTTGCGCAACACAGGCAGCAGGTGGTCGAAGGAATGCCCGTCGATCGGTCCGATATGATAGAAGCCCATCTCTTCGAACATCGTGCCGCCGGTGACATAACCGCGCGCATGCTCGACGGCGCGGGTGATCGCCCGGTCGATGTTCTTGCCGAGATAGGCCGTCAGCTTCTTGCCGAAGTCACGGAAGCCCATATAGGTGCGACCGGAGGCAAGGCGCGCAAGATAGGCGCTCATGGCGCCCGTCGGTGGCGCGATCGACATATCGTTGTCGTTGAGGATGACGATGAGCCGCGCATCGAGGGCACCCGCATTGTTCAACGCCTCATAGGCCATGCCGGCCGACATCGCCCCGTCGCCGATGACGGCGATGACGCGGCGGTCTGATTTGTCGAGGTCGGCGGCAATCGCCATACCGAGGCCGGCCGAGATCGAAGTCGAGGAATGCGCCGCGCCGAAGGGATCATATTCGCTTTCGGCCCGGCGGGTGAAGCCGGACAGCCCGTCTTCCTGGCGCAGCGTCCGGATGCGGTCACGCCGGCCGGTGAGGATTTTGTGCGGATAACATTGATGGCCGACATCGAAGATCAGCCGGTCGCTCGGCGTGTCGAAGACGCTGTGGATGGCGATCGTCAATTCGACGACGCCGAGACCGGCGCCGAGATGGCCGCCGGTGCGCGACACCGCGTCGATCATTTCGTCCCGGACCTCACGGGCAAGCTGCGGCAGGTCGCGATCCTCGAGCTTGCGCAGGTCGGCGGGGTAGATGACCTGGTCGAGCAGGGGGGTCTTCGGCAGTTGTGTCACGGGCGGGCGCTCTTTCTTGCTTTTCCTTGCTCCGCTTTTATTCGATTAGATTGCGGCAAAACAAGTGCATTTCAGGAACCGAAGCTTTTCACCTTAGAGCATGATGCCGAAAAGTGTGAGCGGTATTCGGCGGATATCCTGGTCTATTTCTCCCATCTCGTGTCATTCAGCCTTCCGGCAAAGGCACGAATTCCTCTTCATCTCCGGGCACGATATCGAAGCGGCCGGTGCGCCATTCCTCCTTGGCCTGTTCGATCCGCTCCTTCGAGGAAGAGACGAAATTCCACCAGATATAACGTTTCGAATTGAGCGCCGCACCCCCGAAGAGCATCAGGTGGCAGCCATCGCGGCCGGCTTCCAGCGTGATCGCATCGCCTGGCCGGAAGACCAGCAGCTGGTCGGCGGCAAAACGGTCGCCTGATATGACGACCTCGCCCGAGAGCACATAGACGGCGCGCTCTTCATGCGCCGCGCCGAAGGGAAATTTGGCGCCCGGCTGCAGGTCGAGATCGACATAGAGCGTGTCGGAGAAAACGCCGACCGGCGATGTCATGCCTTCGAACGAGCCGATGACCACGCGCCCACGCACGCCTGCCGTCTCGATCAGCGGCATGGCGGATTTTTCCGTATGGGCGAAGGCGGGATCGATCTCCTCCTCGTCATCGGGCAGCGCCAGCCAGGTCTGCAGCCCCGACATTAGCAGCGGATGACCGCGCAGATTGTCGGGCGTGCGTTCGGAATGGACGATGCCGCGGCCGGCCGTCATCAGGTTGATATCGCCGGGACGGATGACCTTTTCGGTGCCGAGGCTGTCGCGATGGCGGATCTCGCCGTCGAACAGATAGGTGACCGTTGACAGTCCGATATGCGGATGCGGCTTGACGTCGAGCGCCTCGTCCGGCTTCAGGATCGCCGGTCCCATGCGGTCGAAGAAGATGAACGGCCCGACCAACCGCCGCTGCCGGCTGGGCAGCGCGCGGCGCACCTGGAAACCGCCGATATCGCTGGTGCGCGGGATGATCAGGTTCTCGATCGCGTCGCAGGCGAAGGCATCGCCGGGCAGGGGATCTTTACCGGGAAAGAAGGACATTGGGATCTCCGATCGCTACAGTGCCGAGCGTCATCGCCCACAGATAGCGCCTGGAGCGCCGCGCGTCCAATCGGACGCGCCATGGACGCTCCAACACATGAAAGCGCGTCGGGGCTCAGATCGCGGTAAAACCGTTGTCGACGAAGAGATGGGCGCCATTGACGAAGCTCGATTCGTCGCTGGCGAGATAAAGCGCGGCCCGCGCCACGTCTTCGGGTTCGCCGATCCGCCCCTGCTGGGCGGCAATGGCGGCATCCGAAACATCGACGCCGAGCGCCTGCAGGTCGGCCACCTCGCGCAGGCCGTGCGGCGTGCGGATGAAGCCGGGGCAGACGGCGTTGCAGCGGATATTGCGATCGCGGAATTCCACTGCGATGGCGCGGGCAAACATATGCACGGCACCCTTGGTCGTGTCGTAAAGCACTTCCATCGGTGTGGCGGCGACTGCCGAGATCGACGAGGTGCAGACGATCGACCCGCCGCCGCTCGCAATCATCTTCGGCAGCACCGCCTTGGTCATCAGAAACATCGAGCGTACATTGACGGCATGCAGCCAGTCCCATTCCTCGACGGTCGTTTCCAGGAAAGGTTTGATGACGATCGTGCCGGCATGATTGAAGAGCACGGTGACTGCGCCGTAGCGTTCTTCGACGCCCGCGACGGCGGCATTGACGGCGGATTCGTCCGAGACATCGGCCGTCCAGCAATCGGCCTCGCCGCCGGCGTCACGGATCGCTTGGACGGTCTCGGCCGCCGCCTGGCCATTGCGGTCGATGATCGCAACACGCGCGCCTTCCGCTGCAAAAAGCTTCGAGGCGGCACCGCCCATGCCGGTCGCGCCGCCCGAGATAATGGCGACCTTACCCTTCAACCTGTCCGTCATTTTTACGTCCCCTCATCGTTTTGCAAGGGGATCATAGATCGGCCGGAAGCAGATAGCCAAGCGTCTTCGAAAGGGAGTTTGCCGCCTCAGGCGCCGTCCAGCGGCTCGACGCCCTGCGGCTTGCCGGCGCGGTCGAGCCGGATCTTCTCGATGCGGTTTTCGGCGGCCGAAAGCAGGGTCTCGCAATGTTTCTTCAGCGCTTCGCCGCGCTCATAGATCTCGATCGATTCATCCAGCGCCACATCGCCGCGTTCCAGACGGGCGACGATGCTTTCGAGTTCGGCAACCGCCTTTTCGAAGGAAAGGCCGGACACCTCCGGCTTGGCGCTGTCAGTCATTCTCAACCCTTCATCATTCTCAGAATATGCATGCCCGCCGATTCGGCGAGTCCCTCGAGATCATAACCGCCTTCGAGCAGGCTGACGACCCGGTTCTTCGCGTGCCGGTCCCCGAGTTCCAGCACGCGCCCGGTCGCCCAGTCGAAATCCTCGCCGGTCAGATTGATCTGCGCCAAGGGATCGCGGTGATGCGCGTCGAAGCCGGCGGAGATGATGATGAGATCCGGCCGGAAATCGTCAAGCGCGGGCAGCACGCGCGATTTGAACGCCTCGCGGAAATGATCGCTGCCGACATTCGGCGATAGCGGCGCATTGACGATGGTATTGTGCTTGCCCTTCTCGTCCTTGGCGCCGGTGCCGGGGTAGAGCGGCATCTGATGGGTCGAGCAGAACAGCACCGAAGGATCGTCCCAGAAGATATCCTGCGTGCCGTTGCCGTGGTGCACGTCCCAGTCGACGATGGCGACGCGCTCGGCGCCATGGATCTTCTGGGCATGGCGAGCGGCGATCGCCGCATTGTTGAAGAAGCAGAAGCCCATCGCCGTCATCTTCTCGGCATGGTGCCCCGGCGGGCGGGCAGCGACGAAGACATTGTCGGCCCGGCCGGTAAAGACGTCGTCGACCGCCACCATCGCCCCGCCGATGCCGGTCAGCGCCGCCTGCAGGCTTTTGCTGCTGGCATAGGTATCGGCTTCGATCTGGTTGATCTCACCCTCTTCCTCGGGGATCTCCCGCATGACGGCGATGAGATGTTCTTCGGGATGGGCAAGCAGCACCGCATCTTCGTTCGCCTGCGGCGCCTGCCGGCGCTCCAGCCGCTCGAAATTCGGATGTTCCAGCGCGACGTTGATGGCGCGGATCCTGTCCGATCGCTCCGGATGGCCGGCGGGCGTGACATGTTCCAGGAAGATCGGGTGTTCATAAAGACGGGTGCTCATGAAGACACTCTATCGGTCGCTTATGTCATGTGCCACAGCAGATGGGGCATCGCCTGACGATTTCAACAAGCGCTCTTGCCGCGCGGTCCGACCCTTCGCCTATCACAACTGTCTCGTTCGCGCCGTTTCCGTCAATCAGGTCCGTGGCTACTGCGCCGCATCCTTTCAGGCGCGTGGAGGACACTGTAACACTTTGAACTATTGCGTAATTCTATCCTTAAGCCAGTTCCGGTATAAGCAATTATGCAGTAGTGTTACCATGGGGAACTGAGTGGGGCAGATCTGTTGATGAGTCAGTCGAAACGCCCGGATGTGGCGGAAATACGCGTGCCGTTTCGCGATGTCGATATGAAGGGCCAGATGTTTCTGGCCTCCTATATTTCCTATGCCGAATCCGTCCTGGCAGGCTTCTGGTCGTCACGGCCCGATGTCGATGACGAACCCGTCTATAGCCCCAGCAAGGTTTCTTGCATGCTTCACCGTCCGCTGCACTATGACGAGCCGGCAACCTTCACCGCCACCATCGACAAGATCGGCATGCATTCCATCGGCTTCCTCATTTCGATCGACACCGGGGAGGAGCGCGCCGCCGAGGTCGAGATCATCTGGCAGGCCCGCACCCGCGAGGACCAGTCGCCGGCCTCGCTCCCGGAGGAGACGCGCGACTGGCTTTATCGGTTTTTGGATTAGGGTGTTGTGCGGACGGCGGGATGCGCTTTCGTTTTCCTGCTGCAGTCCAATCATCTCGCCGCCATGCTGGCGACCAGATCGCTGAACCTCTCACCCTGAATGCCGACATGTGTCCTCAGCAGGCGGCGGGCTTCGTCGCCGTCTCCGGCAAAGATTGCGTCGACGATGGCGCAATGTTCCGAGAAGGAGGTCGACAGGCGGTTGCGCACACGCAGCTGGAGGCGGCGATAGGGTCTGAGGCGGCGGTGCAATTGCAGGCATTGCTCCTCGAGGAATTCGCTGCGGCCGGCTGCGTAGATGGCCTTATGGAATTCCTCATTGTCGTAATAATAGGCATCGCTGTCACCGGCGGCGGCCGATTGCTCGCAGCGGCCGTGGGTGGCGGTGATCGCTTCCCGGGAGGTCTTGTCCAGCCGTCGTGCGGCGAGCGACCCGGCCAGGCCCTCCAGCTCGGCCATCACCTCGAACATTTCATAGACGCGGTGCGGCCCCGGATCGATGACGATGGCGCCTCTGCGCGGTCGAATTTCGATGAGGCCGATCGCATCGAGCTGCATCAGCGCCTCGCGCACCGGCGTGCGGGAGACCCCGAAACGCGTCGCAAGCACCATTTCGTCGAGCCGCTCACCGGGGGAGAACTCGTTGGAAAGAATTGAATTTTCAATCTCATCCCGAAGCCATCGGCCGACATTCTCGGACATCCGTCTCACTTCCATCATACATAAACATAATTCTTGTATACACGATTGTTGACCTCGTGTACGAAGAGTGGCATTCTACATACTACCGGTGAAACCCGACGATGGGAAGCAGCCGTCAAAAACGGGCCGCCCCCAAGCGGGCCGGCAGAAGAAAGGAGAGATGGCATGTCTGAGGCTTCCTTCTTCACCGACATGCTGCAGAGCATCACGGATCGCGGACGCCAGCTTCTGTTTTCCGGCTCGCGCGCCACGCAGGTCGCAGCCAAGGCCGATCTCCAGACACTCTGTGAAATGCTGCTGTCGAGCCGGGGCGAAGCCTCGGGCATGGCGCTTGCGGCCGAGATCCTCGATCGATGGGGGGCGCTCGACAGCGAGGGCGCGCAGGCATTCCTCCTTATGCTGCATGAAAAGTTCGGGCCTGACACGACCAAGCTCGACCAGGCGATCGAAATCTACCGCACCGATAAAAGCTCTGCCGCGGTCATCGCGCTCCACCAGGCAGCCGAGCCGCGGCGACAGGAGCTTCTGCGCCGATTGAATCACGCGCCGAACGGCACCGCCAAGCTTGTCCGGATGCGTGAGCAGCTGCTTGCTTCCAAAGACCAATCCGAAGGTTATCACGCGCTCGACGCCGACTTCACCCATCTGTTCGGCTCCTGGTTCAATCGCGGCTTTCTGACGCTGCGCCCCATCGACTGGACGACGCCGGCTTACATCCTTGAAAAGATCATCAAATACGAAGCCGTGCACGAGATCGCCGGCTGGGAGGAGTTGCGCCGTCGTTTGGCGCCGGCCGACCGCCGATGCTTTGCCTTCTTCCACCCCCGGCTGGTTGACGAGCCGCTGGTGTTCGTCGAGGTGGCGCTGACACGATCCGTGCCCAGCGCGATCGGCGATGTGCTGGTCGAGGGCAGGGAGCAGATCAACGCCGACGAGGCGACGACGGCCGTCTTCTATTCGATCTCCAACTGTCAGGATGGCCTGCGCGGCATCTCGTTCGGCAACTTCCTGATCAAGCAGGTCGTGGAAGACCTGCGCAGAGACCTGCCTGGCCTGAGGAATTTCGTCACGCTGTCGCCCGTGCCGGGCTTTACCCGTTGGCTTGCCAAGGCGCGTGCCTCGACCGCCGATCGGTTGCTGCCGGAAGCGGCCCGCGAAACACTGATGGCGCTGGACGATCCGAACTGGCCCGACGACGAGAAGACGGCGACGGAAGTGGAGCGCGTATTGCTGCCTCTTGCGGCGCGCTATTTCCTGACCGAACGGACACCGGAGGGCCGCCCGGTCGATCCTGTCGCCCGCTTCCATCTCGGCAACGGCGCTCGACTGGAAAGACTGAATTTTCTCGGCGACCGCTCGGCCAAGGCGATGCAGCAGGCCCACGGCCTGATGGTCAACTACCTCTACAAGCTCGACGATATCGTGGCCAACCACGAGGCCTTAGCGCAGCGCGGCGAAGTAATTGCCTCGCCTGCCGTCAAAAACCTGCTCGGCCAGAACGACGAAAGCCGCCGCGGCGGCAATGGCCAGCAAGGCTCCCGGCCATTCCAACAAATAGTGAACTCAACGCTTGGAGGAGGGCGAAAGTGAGCAACCATCTTTTCGACGCCATGCGGGCGGCTGCGCCCGGTGACGCACCGTTCATCCGGATCGATGACACCCGCATATGGACCTATGACGACGCTTTCGCTCTTTCCGGCCGCATTGCCAGCGCGATGGACGCGCTCGGCATTCGCCCCGGCGACCGGGTGGCGGTGCAAGTCGAGAAAAGCGCCGAGGCATTGATCCTCTATCTCGCCTGCCTTCGAACCGGCGCCGTCTACCTGCCGCTCAACACCGCCTATACGCTGGCCGAGCTCGATTACTTTATCGGCGATGCGGAGCCGCGTTTGGTGATTGTTGCGCCGGCCGCCCGGGAAGGCGTTGAGACGATCGCCAAGCCCCACGGTGCGATCGTCGAAACGCTCGATGCCGACGGTAGCGGCTCGTTGCTGGATCTCGCCCGCGATGAGCCGGCCGACTTTGTCGATGCCTCACGTTCCGCCGATGATCTGGCTGCGATCCTCTACACCTCGGGAACGACGGGACGCTCCAAGGGGGCGATGCTCACCCATGGGAACCTGCTCTCGAACGCCCTGACCTTGCGGGATTATTGGCGCGTCACATCAGGTGATCGGCTGATCCACGCCCTGCCGATCTTCCACACCCATGGGCTGTTCGTCGCCACGAATGTCACGCTGCTCGCCGGCGCCTCGATGTTTCTGCTGTCGAAATTCGACGCTGACGAGGTCGTTTCGCTGATGCCTGAGGCAACGATGCTGATGGGCGTGCCGACCTTCTATGTGCGCCTGCTGCAAAGCCCGCGCCTCGACAAGCAAGCGGTCGCCAACATCCGCCTGTTCATTTCCGGTTCGGCTCCCCTGCTTGCCGAAACCCATACCGAGTTCCACGCTCGTACCGGTCACGCCATTCTTGAGCGCTACGGCATGACGGAAACCAATATGAATACGTCCAACCCCTATGACGGCAAACGGATTGCCGGAACGGTCGGCTTCCCGCTGCCGGGTGTCACGGTGCGCGTCACCGATCCCGCCACCGGGCTCGAGCTGCCGCCTGAAGAAACGGGCATGATCGAGATCAAAGGGCCGAACGTCTTCAAGGGCTATTGGCGCATGCCGGAAAAGACGGCGGCGGAGTTCACGGCAGATGGATTCTTCATCAGCGGCGATCTCGGCAAGATCGACCGGGACGGCTATGTCCACATCGTCGGCCGCGGCAAGGACCTGGTGATTTCGGGCGGATACAACATCTATCCGAAAGAGGTCGAAGGCGAGATCGACCAGATCGAGGGTGTGGTCGAAAGCGCTGTCATCGGCGTGCCGCATCCCGATTTCGGAGAAGGCGTAACGGCCGTCGTCGTGTGCAAGCCCGGCGCCGTCCTCGATGAAAAGACCATCGTCAGCGCCCTCCAGCAACGTCTCGCCCGCTACAAACAACCCAAGCGCATCATCTTCGCCGAGGATCTGCCGCGCAACACGATGGGCAAGGTTCAGAAAAACATCCTGCGGCAGCAATACGCCGATCTTTATACCAGGAGGTAAGGCGGCTGCGCCCTCTGGGAGGAGGGTGCGTCGACATCCCGCATCGATCTTGAACACAACAACTACGGCGCTGGAGGCGTCGGAGGGAGGGGAATCATGGGTATTGAATTACTGGCCATAGGCCTGCTGGTCGCCATGTTCATCATTGCGACGATCCAGCCAATCAACATGGGTGCGCTGGCGTTTGCCGGTGCCTTCGTACTCGGCTCGATGATCATCGGGATGAAAACCAGCGACATTTTCGCCGGCTTTCCGAGTGATCTATTCCTGACGCTCGTCGCCGTCACCTACCTCTTCGCCATAGCGCAGATCAACGGCACGATCGACTGGCTCGTTGAATGTGCCGTCCGCCTGGTGCGCGGTCGGATCGGCTTGATTCCCTGGGTGATGTTCCTGGTCGCCGCCATCATTACCGGTTTCGGTGCCCTTGGGCCTGCCGCGGTCGCCATTCTCGCACCCGTGGCGTTGAGCTTTGCCGTGCAATACCGCATTCACCCGGTGATGATGGGTCTGATGGTGATCCACGGCGCGCAGGCGGGCGGATTTTCGCCGATCAGCATCTATGGCGGAATCACCAACCAGATCGTTGAGAAGGCCGGCCTGCCTTTCGCTCCGACCTCGCTGTTTCTCTCCAGTTTCTTTTTCAACCTGGCGATTGCGGTGCTGGTCTTCTTCATTTTCGGCGGCGCAAAAGTGATGAAGCAGGACGCCGCATCGATTGGCCCCTTGCCCGAAATCCATCCCGAGGGCGTATCGGAGTCGATCAGAGGTCACGGCGGCACGCCGGCAAAACCGATCAGGGAGCATGCCTATGGCACGGCGGCCGATACCGCGACGACATTGCGCCTGAACAATGAGAGAATTACCACCTTGATCGGCCTGACGGCGCTCGGCATCGGCGCCCTGGTTTTCAAGTTCAATGTCGGCCTCGTCGCCATGACCGTGGCGGTCGCGCTGGCGCTGCTGTCACCGAAGACCCAGAAGGCGGCAATCGACAAGGTCAGCTGGTCGACCGTGCTGCTGATTGCCGGCATCATCACCTATGTCGGCGTCATGGAGAAGGCCGGGACTGTCGACTACGTGGCGAACGGCATATCCAGTCTCGGCATGCCGCTGTTGGTAGCACTCCTGCTTTGCTTTACCGGCGCCATTGTCTCGGCCTTTGCCTCCTCGACCGCGCTGCTCGGCGCGATCATCCCGCTCGCCGTTCCGTTCCTCCTGCAGGGACACGTCAGCGCCATCGGTGTGGTCGCGGCGATCGCGATCTCGACGACGATCGTCGATACCAGCCCATTCTCCACCAATGGCGCGCTCGTCGTCGCCAATGCACCGGATGACAGCCGTGAGCAGGTGCTGCGACAGTTGCTGATCTACAGCGCCCTGATCGCGATCATTGGCCCGATCGTCGCCTGGTTGGTGTTCGTCGTGCCCGGGCTGGTGTGACGGGCTGGCAACGAGCGCGCTTGTTCGAAACGGCTCTTGATGCTAGGAAACTTGCATGGACAACACCGTGATCAGCACTGTCGTGATGATGATGCCGCGCTCATAGCGTGGCGGGTTTCGTGCGTCCATAATGCACCAGAGACCGCCCTCGAGGCGGTCTTTTCATGGGTCGATCCGTCTCGCGGGCAACAACAGCCTTCGAAAGGAAACACCGATGAACAAGATCTACATCACCACCTCGATCCCCTATGTGAACGCCGCGCCGCATGTGGGCTTCGCCCTCGAACTCGTCCAGGCCGACGCTTATGCCCGCCATTTCCGGCTCCTCGGCCACGACGTCAGGTTCCAGTGCGGAACCGACGACAACAGCCTGAAGAATGTCCGTTCGGCGGAAGCCGCGGGGGTGCCGGTCAAGGATTTCGTCAATGCCAACGCCGACAGGTTCGAGCGCCTTGGCGGGCTGCTCGATATCTCCAACGAGGAATTCGTCCGCACGTCCCGCGATCCAAGACATATCGCCTGCGTCCACGCCTTGTGGAGGGCCTGCGCTGAAAATGGCGACCTCTATCGTAAGGCATATGAGGGTCTCTATTGCGTCGGCTGCGAGCTATTCTACGAGCCGTCAGAACTCGATGATGGGCGCTGCCCGGAACATGGGCTTGCCCTTGAGACCATCCGTGAAGAGAACTGGTTCTTCCGACTCTCCCGTTACGGCGACCGGCTCCTCGAGCTCGTCGAGACGGGCGAGCTTCGGATCGTCCCGGCTCATCGGCGCAACGAGGTCCTTGCCCTGCTGCGGCGTGGCCTGACCGACATCAGCGTGTCGCGCAGTTCGGAACGGGCGCGAGGCTGGGGTGTTCCCGTCCCCGATGGGGATGAGGTCGTCTACGTCTGGTTCGATGCCTTGGCGAACTATCTCACAGGTCTCGGCCACGGCTCCGATGAAACCCTCTTGCAGCGCTATTGGAACGGCGGCCAACGCATCCACGTCGTCGGCAAGGGCATCTCCAAGTTCCACGCCGTCTACTGGCCGGCCATCCTGTTATCCGCAGGCCCGCCGCCGCCATCCTCGATCCTGGTGCACGGCTACGTCACGGTGGACGGCCGGAAGATCGGCAAGTCGGCCGGCAACGGCATCGATCCGGAACGCATCATCCAATCCTATGAAACGCCCGATGCGCTGCGATATTACCTGCTCCGGCATATACGCTCGGGAGATGATGGCGACTTCTCCGCCGAACGTCTCGACGCCGCGTGGTCGGGCGAGCTCGCGGGGCAGCTCGGAAATCTCGCCAACCGGGTGCTTGCGCTTCTCTCCACGTCATTCGACGGCATCGTCCCGCCCGTGCCGGACAGCGCGTTCGTAGACGAGGCTGCCCGCCTTCCGGGGAAGGTGGCTGAAGCCTTCGATGCCTACGAGCTCCATGTCGGCCTCGCTGATATTTTTGCGTTTATCGGCGAGGCGAACAGGCGGTTTACACAACGCGCGCCGTGGGCGGATGCAAAAGCCCTGCTTGCCGATCTCACGCCCGAAGATCGGAGGGCGACCGCCGCGCGTCTCGGCGCTTGCCTGGCCGAGCAGGCCTATGGCCTTGCGATCATTGCCCGCTGCCTCCTGCCGTTCCTGCCGAGCGCGGCCGCAAAGCTGCATTCGAGGCTTGGAATAGCGTCTCCTCGCCTCTATCGGGACCCCTTGATCGTGGCTGGAGTCAAAGCCGCTCCGCAAGCCGTCCTCTTTCCGCATCGAGCGGCGGCTTGAAGAAGGCAGCCCGAAATTCTCTGCGCTGCAACCTAGGCAGCGCAGAGTTTTGACGTGATTCAGAATGTCATGAAAGTTTCATATTCAGGCTATTTTCGGGAGTGGGAAAATAATCTACTATTTTAATCAGGAAACAAGATTTCCTGAAACAAACGAAGGAGACTGATTGAGTATATTTCTTATGACTACCATGCTCATCGCAGGCTTTGGCCTGTTTGCCCTGATCACCGGGACCGCCCGGACCACCGCAAACACCAAGCGCAGGTCGGGCAGTTCAGGAAGCTCCGGCGATGGAGGTGGAGGCTGGTTCGACGCTTCAGGCGACTGTGACGGCGGTGGCGGAGATGGTGGAGGAGGAGACTAAATCAAACTGAAATCGATAGAATGCCCGACCGCCTCAAGGCGGTTTTTTGTTGCTCGGATTCCTGGCTGTGCCGTGACGGCAATCCACCCGATAGTCGCCCATACCGGTGCAACTGAGCGGTCCGGTTCAATCCAAAGGCATCACAAAGGTGAAGCGCGTCTCCTTGTCATCGGAACTGGCCATGATCGTCCCACCATGGGCGCGGGCGATTTCCGAAGCAATGTGCAGACCCAGCCCCAATCCTCTTTGACCTGTGCCGGCTTCGCCTCTGAAGAAAGGCTGAAAAAGCCGTGTCATCGCGTCGCTGGAAATCGGAGCGCCGCCGTTGGCGATCCAAAGCTCCAGTTTTCCGTCGACAGTTGCCGCCGATAGCCGCACCGGTTCGTCCGGCGTCCCATGGGTCAGGGCATTTCCCAGAAGATTGGACACCAGTTGGCCGATCCGGCCGCTGTCGCAGTTTATCGGCCCGTCGAATTCGATCGTCACCTCAATTGCGCGGTCGAGATGACTGAAGCGGAGTTCTTCGATGACCTGCCGCAAGAGCGGCTCGAGATGCTCCGCCCGCCTCTCGAGCGTGATGCCGCCGCCCAATCGTCCGCGCGCGAAGTCGAGGACGTTGTCAATCAGGGCGGACATGCGAACGACGCTGCCCTGCATCAGGTCGAGAACTTTAATCGCGCGATCGGTCTGCTTCTCTTTTCGCAGCATGCGCGCCGCGGCTGCAATCGAGGCAAGCGGGTTGCGCAGGTCGTGGCCGAGGACGGCAATGAACTGTTCCCGCAGCTCGGCGGTTTCCTGTTCGAGCTCGAGCTGGGATTTGACGATGGCGCCGGCAGCATCGGCGGCGGCGCGCGCGTCGACCAGCTCCCGTTCATAGCGGCGACGCTCGGCAGCCTGGAACATCGTCACGCGGGTGAAAAGCAGGGCGCCGTCTTCGGCCCGTCTTTCCATGGCATTGGCGAGCACAGGCAGCTTTCTGCCGTCCACTGCGACAAGATCGAGGGCAACCTCGTTGAAAAACCCTTGCATGCGCAGCAAAGGCGCAAAATGGGTCTCGTAGAATATACGGCCCGACGTGTTGAGCAGGTCGTGAAGGCGTTTGCCGAGGAGCTGATCGGCAGGGATGCCGATCCAGGTCGACAGCGTTCTGTTGACCTTGACGATGCGCCCGTCCGGCTGCAGCGAAAGATAGCCGCATGGCGCGTTTTCGTATAGGTCCTCGAGGTCCTCAGCCGGCGTGGAGATTTGCGTATCGGCACCGGTCATCGGACGAACCGCCGGATTGCAGATATGACCTCGTCGGGAGCGCTGAGGTTAGGGCAGTGGCCACTCGCGTTCAGCACCACCAATTGACTGTTTGGGACCTGCTGATGGACGAACTCGCCGACCTCTTCGGAGGCGATGATATCATCGCGGCATTGAAGGATCAGCGTTCTGGCGGTGACGCGCGGAAGGTCGCTGCGATTGTCCGACGTGAATGTCACCCGTGCGAACGCCTTGGCGATCTCCGGATCGGTGCGGCAGAAACTATTTGTCAGCTCTTCGCTGAGTTCCGGTCGATCGGGATTGCCCATGATGACGGGCGCCATGGCGGCAGACCACCCCATATGGTTGTCGTCCAACGACGTCAGCAGTTCGTCTATGTCAGCCCCGCTGAACCCACCGACATAGTCACCGTCGTTGATATAGCGCGGCGACGGCCCGACAAGGATCAGGCTTTCAAACAGCTCCGGCGTCTTCAGCGATGCGACAACGCCGATCATTGCGCTGACGGAGTGCCCGACGAAGACCGTTTGCGTCAGGCCGAGCGCGCGGCAGATTTCCACGAGGTCATCGGCATAACCTGCCAATGACGAATACTTCTGGGCATCATAAGCCGCGAGATCGGATCGTCCGGCGCCGACATGATCGAACAGCACCGTTTTGAAGTCGTCTTCAAAAGCCGGCGCCACGAAGCGCCACATATTCTGGTCGCACCCGAATCCATGCGAAAAGATCATCGCACGCTGGCCGTCGCCCCGGACTTGAACATGATTTCGATCGATGACGGTCATCTCGTCCTCTTCCCCGCTTTCATAGCATGTTCCGCCTGTCTTGGATTGAGGAAAGATCGGGGAGGCAAAGGGTTTGATGGTCGGGTGACACGGTATTCCAGAAGGCGGCCGCCCGGCCGATTGCGACATGCCTCAATCCATCACTTTCCGGAGTTGGAAGAAGAATCGCCGGGGGTCGTCGTGCACGCACATCATCCCGGCAATCCCGTCATCGTCAATCCTCCGGAAGTAGTCGACAATCGGCTGTTTGTCGTAAACCATCGCCGCCGTTTCGACGCCGTCGAGAGCCTGAAGCCGCAACGAAGCTGTCGTGCCTCTCGCGCGAAGCACCTTCTGCAGGTATGAGAACCAACCGCGGGCGACGAACGTCCGGCCAAAGGGCGCTATCTTGATCGCCAGCCCAATGGGTAAGAAACTTGGCTCGAGCGCCACGAGCCGACCCGGTCTCCAGTTGAAGAGCAGGGCGTCCGCCCGCATGTCGGAATGGAAGCGCTTGCCAAACCAGTTGAGATTCTCGAGCACGCCGTCCAGTGGATGACCCGACGGAATGCCGACGCCGCTCCAAAGGCCGACCATGTCCTTTGGCTGGACGGGCTCCAGCGACCGGAACCAGGCGGCCATCTCCTCCTGCCGGTCGCCTGGCATGGTTTCTCCTTCACGGATGTTCGTTGCGACAAATGAAAAGAAGCTTTGGAAGTTCCCGCATTCATGTCGACCGGAAGCGACGCCTGGTGAAGGACTCTATGTCTTTAAGCCCAACGGCCCTCGACGGGGCCGTTGGGGTATTCGCCGGACAAGATCGACCTCTGCGTCAGGCGCGCGCCGGCAGCAGGGGATAGCCGACCATGACGGCGCGGCCGAGCAGGGCTGCGACGAAAGCCTTGATCACATCGCCGGGAATGAAGGCCATAGAGCCGACAAAGGCTTTTGTGAAGCCGAGGCCGGCGACGGTGGCGAGATAGGCGATGCCGAAGGCGTAGAGCACGACGATGCCGCCGGCCATGGCGGCGAGGAAGAAGCTCACCGTCTGCACCAGCGCGGATTGCTGATGGTTGACCAGGCGTTCGCTGAGGTAGCCGGTGACGAAGGCGGCAAAGATCCAGCCGATCAGGAAGCCGGCCGTTGGCGACGCGAAGATCGCAAGCCCACCGCGGCCGCCGGAAAGCACCGGCAGGCCGATCGCCACCAGCACCAGCACGATCAGCACGGCAATCGCGCCGCGCCGGGCGCCGAGCACGACGCCGGCCATCATGACGCCGAGGGATTGGGCGGTGATCGGCACCGGGATGAAGCCGAGCGAGATCGGCGGCAGCAGGCCGAGCGCCACGATGATCGCGGCAAAGAGGGCGGTAAGAACGAGGTCGCGAGTGCTCATCATGAATTCCGTGTTTATAGAACGTTAACTCACATGCCGCCGAATGCCGCGCGCGTCAATCGCCGCGGCGATATTATCCGCATCCTTAAGGGTCAGGATGATCAGCGGCGCAAGCAGCGTTATCGGCCGGACCTTCAGCCCGCGCGCCCTGTGCGCCTCGCGAATCGCCTGATAACGGCCGACGATCTCAGGTACGAAACGCAGCACCAGCCCAAGCGCCAGGCCGATATCGTCGGCCTGCACCCAGCCTATGCGTTCGAGCGGGCGGGCAAGCGACGTTACCTCGTCGATGAACTCGGTGATCGAGGTCGTCGCCGTCACGGTGGCGGCGAGCAGCATCAGCGCCGTCAGCCGCAGCAGCGGTACCAGCGCCTCCTGCCAGGGATTGAAGATCAGGTTGAAGAGCGCGACGACCGCAATCGTCAGGAAGATCGGCCGCAACCGCCTGAGCGCATCGGCAAGCGGCAGGCCGACCAGGCGATAGAGAACCGCCGTCAGCAGCACGGCGCTCGACAGCAGCACCAGGTTATCGCTGATGAACAGGAGGATGCCGAAGGCCGTCAGCGACAACAGTTTTAGCCGCGGCGAGAGCCGGTGCATCACGCTGTTGCCTTCGACATAGAGCGACTGCATCAGGCGGCGATCTCCTTGTAACGGGCGATCGCTTCGGCAGCCGGCGCGTCGGCGGCAAGCCGCCCTTCATGAAACAGCAGTACCCGCTCGAAATCGGCGATCAGTTCCAGATCATGCGTGATGATGATGGCGCTTTCCGGCAGCCCGGCGATAATCCCTTCGACCAGCGCCCTGTTCTTGAGGTCGAGCTGATTGGTCGGCTCGTCGAGGATCAGAATACCTGGCCCCGTTGCCAGCACCGAGCAGAGGGCGGCCACCTGCAGCTCGCCGCCGGAAAGCTCGTGCGCGCGCCGATCGGCCAGCGCCTCAGCGCCGAAGCGGGCCAGCACGCCCTCGACCTTCGCCTCGATCTCCGCCTTGCTGAAGCCGCGCCGCTTCAGCCCGAAGGCGATGTCGTCTTTGACGATCGGCAGGATGATCTGGTTCTGCGGCGACTGGAAGATGAAGCCGACATCGGCCACCGCAGTCTTCTCATAGCTCGTGTCGCGGCCGTTGACGGTGACGCGCCCGACCGACGGTTTGGTCAACCCGTTGATCAGCCGCGCGAAAGTCGTCTTGCCCGAGCCGTTCAGCCCGATGACGCCGATACGTTTTCCACTGATGCCAAGCGTCAGCGGCTGCAGCGCCACCCGTGCCCCGAAACTGACCCCGGCGCCTTCGAAACGAATATCCAAACCAATCCCTCGCATTTTTCATCGGAGGAGATTGCCGATGCCGGCCCCTCATCCGCCTGCCGGCACCTTCTCCCCGCTCGCGGGGAGAAGGGATATGCCGCACCGTCTCTCTCAACCTCGACGCTGCGTTTGCGACGTCCCCTCTCCCCGCAGGCGGGGAGAGGGTTAGGGTGAGGGGCAGCCGCAGCTATTGGCGCCAACCGGATAGCAATGCTTCTATACGGGGACATCGGGCTGATGAAAGAGCAAATCTCCTTGTCGATATCGGGTGGCTAGGAAGATTTTCCGGATTATGATGTGGCCATGACGAATCTGCTTTCCAATTCCGACGCCCGCCGTGTCTTTCTTGCCAAACAGGGCCTCAGCGCTCCGCCGAACCGCGCCTTGACCAAGGCCGGCCTGCTGCAGCTCATCCATGAACTGGGTTTCGTCCAGGTGGACAGCATCCAGACGGTGGAGCGGGCGCATCATCAGATCCTGTTTTCCCGCAACCAGACCTATCGACGCGAGCATCTGACCGCGCTGCTCGAAAAGGATGGCGCCCTGTTCGAGCACTGGACACATGACGCCTCGATCCTGCCGAGCGCCTTTTTCGTCTATTGGAAGCACAAGTTCCGCCATCAGGAGAAGGTGATCGTCGAGCGCTGGCGCAAATGGCGCGGCGAGGGCTTCGAGGCGGCGTTCGCAGAGACCTATGAACGCGTTGAGCGCGACGGCGCGATCCTGGCGCGCGACATCAAGGCCGACGGCCACGTTTCCGGCGGTTGGTGGAACTGGCATCCGAACAAGACGGCGCTCGAATATTTCTGGCACACCGGCAAGTTCGCCATCGCCGGCCGCTCGAACTTCCAGAAGATCTATGATCTGGCGGAACGGGTCATCCCGGCCGAATTCCGCGAGCCGGAGGTGAGCCGCGAGGAATTCGTCGACTGGGCCTGCCGCAGCGCGCTTGCCCGCCTCGGCTTCGCCACCCATGGTGAGATATCGGCCTTCTGGAACCTGGTCTCGCCCGATGAGGCCAAGGCCTGGGTGGCTGCCCATCGCGACGAGCTGACCGAAGTGCTGATCGAACCGGCGCTCGGCGGCAAGGCGCGCCCATCCTGGGCTTTTGCCGATTTCCTCTCGACCCTCGACACTTACCCCGGCGCGCCGCCCCGCATCCGCGTGCTCAGCCCTTTCGACCCGATGATTCGCGACCGCAACCGCACCGAACGCTTGTTCGGCTTCTTCTACCGCATCGAAGTCTTCGTGCCCGAGCCGAAGCGCGAATACGGCTATTACGTCTTCCCGCTCCTCGAAGGCGACCGGCTGATCGGCCGCATCGACATGAAGGCGGATCGGAAGAAGTCGACGCTCGACGTCAAACGGCTCTGGCTGGAACCGGGCGTCAAGCCGTCGGTCGGGCGACTGGAAAGGTTGGAAGCGGAGTTGGAGCGGGTTGCGCGGTTTGCGGGTGTGGAGAACGTCGTGTTTCTGGAGGGGTGGAGAGGGTAGCCGAACTTCGGCCGATATGTCTTTCTCCTACCGAGAAGAAAGGGACCGAGAAGTTGCCACGACTCCGCTTCTCCCCAGTGGGGAGAAGATGCCGGCAGGCAGATGAGGGGGTGAGCGGCACAGCCGCGAATGCGCTGAGCGCGAGTGAAGGGCAATGAATGGTGTGCCGTGCGGCCCCCTCATCCGACCCTTCGGGCCACCTTCTCCCCGCTGGGGAGAAGAGGGAGCTAGCAGATCTCCGTCGTGCTGATCTTGATGCCGAAACCTTCCAGGCCGACATAGTGCCGCTCGCGGCTGGTGAGCAGCTTGATGGAGCTGACGCCGAGATCCTTGAGGATCTGCGCACCGAGGCCGATTTCCAGCCATTCGCTGTCGCGCGTCTGAGCTTCGGCGTGGGCCTCGCGGCCCTGGTTGCGGGCCTTGCGGCCATTGTCGGTATGGCCAACGCCGACCGAGCCCTCGCGCAGATAGACAATGACGCCGCGGCCCTGCTCGGCAATCTTCTGCATGTAGAAATCGACCGGGCTGTTCTTGCCGAAGAGATCCTCGGCGACATTCTCCGGATGCAGGCGCACCGGGATGTCGACGCCGTCGCGGATGTCGCCGAAGACGACGGCGAGATGCTGCATCGGGTCCCAGGGCAGGGAATAGGTATGGGCCTTGGCCTTGCCGAACGGTGTCTCGATGTCGAAGCTGGTGCCGAGTTCGATCAGCGTCTCCTTGCGCTGGCGATAGGCGATGAGGTCGGCGACGGAGACAAGCTTCAGCCCGTGCTGTCCGGCAAAGTCGACCACCTGCGGCCCGCGCGTCACCGTGCCGTCGTCGTTGACGAGCTCGGAGATGACGCCGATCGGCGGCAGGCCGGCGAGCTTGCAGAGGTCGACGGCCGCTTCCGTATGGCCGGAGCGCATCAGCACCCCGCCTTCGCGGGATACCAGCGGGAAGATGTGGCCGGGACGGACGAAATCGGAAGCGCCGACATTCGGATTGGCGAGGTTGCGCACCGTCAGCGTCCGGTCGTCGGCCGAGATGCCGGTTGTCGTGCCGTGTTTGAAATCGACCGAGACGGTGAAGGCCGTCGTATGGGCCGAATCGTTTTCCGCCACCATGGCGTTGAGGTTGAGGCGCTTGGCCTCTTCCTTCGGCATCGGCGCGCAAACGATGCCGGAGGTGTGGCGCACGATGAAGGCCATCTTCTCCGGCGTGCAATGCACGGCGGCGACGATCAGGTCGCCTTCGTTCTCGCGGTCATTGTCGTCCATGACGACGACGATCTCGCCGGCCTCGAAGGCCCGGATGGCGTCGACGACGCGCTTCTGGTCATAAGACATGGGCGAGCGCTCCTATTTCAGACGGCCGGTCTGGCCGCGGTCGCGAAGATAATGGTCGGCGATGGCGCAGGCGACCATCGCCTCGCCGATCGGCACGGCGCGGATGCCGACGCAGGGGTCGTGCCGGCCCTTGGTGCGGATATCGACATTTTTGCCCTCCGCATCGATCGACTGGCGTTCGGTCAGGATCGACGAGGTCGGCTTGACGGCGAAACGCGCCACCACCGGCTGCCCGGTGGAGATGCCGCCGAGAATACCGCCGGCATTGTTGGAAAGGAAGATCGGCGTGCCGTCATTGCCCATGCGCATCTCGTCGGCATTGTCTTCGCCTGAGGTTTCGGCGGCGGCAAAACCATTGCCGATCTCGACGCCCTTGACCGCATTGATCGACATCAGCAGTGAGGCGATCTCCTGGTCGAGCTTGGCATAGATCGGCGCACCGAGGCCGGCCGGCACACCTTCGGCGATCACTTCGATGACCGCGCCGATCGAGGAGCCGTTCTTGCGGATGCCGTCGAGATATTCCTCCCAGACCGGGACGATCGCGGCATCGGGCGAGAAGAACGGGTTCTGTCCGACCTGGCCCCAGTCCCAATTGCGGCGGTCGATCTTGTGCTTGCCGATCTGCACCAGCGCGCCGCGGACGGTGACGCCTGGCACGACAAGGCGGGCGATGCCGCCGGCGGCAACGCGGGCGGCAGTCTCGCGCGCCGAAGAGCGGCCGCCGCCGCGATAGTCGCGAATGCCGTATTTGAGGTCATAGGTGTAATCGGCATGGCCGGGGCGGTATTGCTTGGCGATCTCGCCGTAATCCTTGGAGCGCTGGTCGGTGTTTTCGATCAGCATGGAGATCGGCGTGCCGGTGGTCGTCATCGTCTCGCCGTCGGCGTCGAGCATGACGCCGGACAGTACCTTCACCAGATCGTCCTCGCGCCGCTGCGTCACGAAGCGGGATTGCCCGGGTTTGCGCTTGTCGAGCCAGACCTGCAGGTCCTCGAGCTTGAAGCTGAGCCCCGGAGGGCAGCCGTCGACGACGCAGCCGAGCGCCGGCCCATGGCTTTCGCCCCAGGTGGTTACGCGGAAAAGGTGACCGAATGTATTGTGCGACATATGTTCCCACGGCGGCGCGCCAGGGCCGGTCGCCGCCGGCCGCGCCATTGCTTGAAAAGGCGCGACACTCATAGGCCAAAAAACCGCCGAGGCAAAAGCCTTTCTTTGCGTCAAACCGGCAGCGGCGGAAATGCTGTTTCTGTCTTTCCCGGAGGATGGACGGCGCATCTTGGCGCTATCCTCTCTGCACGGACAGGCCACAGCTCAGGGGAGGGCAATCGGCAGGCAGCGATCAGGACGCCAGCCGCCACCCCGTTCCGGTCGCTTCCGCGGTGAAATCGTCGAAGGAAAGCGGCCGCGAGAAGGCATAACCCTGCAGGATGTCGCAGCCGAGATCGCGCAGCAGTGCGGCATGCGCTGCCGTCTCCACCCCTTCGGCCACCGTCTCGACGCCGAGCGAGCGGGCGATCTCGATGATCGAGCTGACCAGCGCCCGCTCCTGCGAGGCGTTGACGATCGGCTGCACCAGCTGGCGATCGATCTTCAGCCGCTTCGGCTTCAGCTTCAACAGGCTGACGATGGAGGTATGGCCGGTGCCGAAATCGTCGATCTCGATATCGATGCCGAGCGCCTTGATGCGCTCGAGATTCTGCGAGACGACGTCCTCGCTCTCGTCGAGGAAGATCGACTCCACCAGTTCGAAGGAGATCTCGCCGGGACGGATATGCAGGTCGGCGAGCGATTCCAGCAGGCTGCCGTCATGCAGCCGCCGCGCCGAAACATTGACCGAGACCTTGGGCACGGCAATGCCGCGCGCCGTCCAGCGCATCTTGTCATGCAGCGCCGTTTCCAGGACGATCCGGTCGAGCATCTGCACGACATTGATCTCGTCGGCGATGCGCAGGAACTTGTCGGGGGTGAGCAATCCCTTGGACGGATGTTTCCAGCGCACCAGCGCCTCGACACCGGTCAGCTCCATCGTCCGGGCGCAGAATTGCGGCTGATACCAGGCGGTGAATTCGCCATTGTCGATGCCGGCGAGGATCTCGTCGGCGGTGCGCTTGGTGTTGATGATATCGGCCTGGAAATTGTGATTGAAGAATTCGAAGCGATTGCGGCCCATGCTTTTGGCGCGATAGAGCGCGATATCGGCATTGATCAGCACCTTGCGCGCATCGACATGGATGCCGTTGGCGAGCGCGATACCGATCGATACGCCGCAGCGGCAGGAGAAGCCCTGGAAATCGATCGGCTGGCGCATCTCCTCGATGATCCGCGTCGAAAGCTGCGCCATCTCCTTGTCGCCGACGTCGAGAGCGAGGATGACGAATTCGTCGCCGCCAATGCGCGCGACGATATCGCTGCCGCGGACATTCTTGGCCAGCACCTTCGAGGCATGCACCAGCATCGCATCGCCAGCGGCATGGCCGAGCGTGTCGTTGATGTCCTTGAAGCGGTCGAGATCGATGTGCAGGATCGAGAATTTCTGCCGTTGCTGACGGCCGTCATGGGTCAGACTTTCCAGTGCGATATCGAGCTTGCGGCGGTTGGCGAGTGCGGTCAGCGGGTCGTGCAGCGAATTGTGCTCGATCCTGTTCTTGGCAAGTTCGAGCTCGATATTCTTGGCGACCGCCTCGTCCTTGGCCGCCTTCAGCCGGATCGTCATCAGCACGTCTTCGGTGGCATCGAAGGCGATGCCCATGATCTTCATCTCGCCGGTCCCCGTCTGGTGGACCTTTCCGACCGAGCGGACATAACGTACCGAGCCGTCGTCGACGATCACCCGGCAGACGAGGGTGTGCGTATCGCCGTTCCGCCTGAAGTAGCGGGCGCTTTCGAGTGCCAGGGCCCGATCCTCGGGGTGGATGCAGCCAAGCCAGATCTCCTCGGTCATGAAGCCGTTGCGCGGCGCAAGGCCATAGAGTTCGTGCATCCGCTCGTTCCAGATCGAGCCGCCTCGGCCGGGCCGCGCTTCCCATATCCCGCACTGATAGGAATCGAGCGCCAGGTCGAGCCGGCTGGAAAGCTCGGCGAGCTGCCCCTCGCGGCTCGACAGCTCTTCAAGCGCCAGCTCCAGCTCGGCATTCTTGACCTCGCTCATATCCTTGGCCTTGCGTAGCGTGTCGGTGGTCACCGCATCGGCGGTCACGTCCCAGACGATGCCGATCGTCTTGCCGACGCCGCCGGCATCCGTATAGAAGGCGCCGACCGAGCGCAGGTGCCGGATGCCGCCGTCGCCAAGCAGGATGCGGTACTGCGCCGTGCAGGCGGCGCCGGCGATGCTGCAGCTGAAGAAATGCCCTTCGGCGGTTTCACGATCCTCAGGCAGGACCGCCGCCAGCCATTCGTCGAGCGCCCGGCTGCCTTCCTGCGCCGGCTTGCCGTGCAGGGCCGCGGCGCGTGCGTCCCAGAGCAGGCTGCTCGAATCATCCTGCAGCTCCCAGATGCCGATATTCGAGGATTCCAGCGCCAGATTGAGCCGCTGCGACAATTCCAGCAGTTTCGCCTCGCGCGTCTCCAGCGCGGTGATGTTGCGATTGCGCTCGCCGAGCAGAAGGGTAGCGAAGAAGATCGGCACGATGATGATGAAGCCGGCGGCAACGATGATCAGGCGCAGCTCGGTGCGGTTTTCGGGTATCGCGTTCCAGCCGCTGTTCGGGACAGCGGCAAGCTCCCACTTGCCGCCGGCAAAACCGATCTTCTGGCGCATCGGATCCTTGCCGTCGATATCCGACGACCCGAAGAACGGCGCCGGGGGAGGAGCTTTGGCGACGGTCGGCGAGCCGATATCGCGGATGGCGATCGAAAGATGGCCGAGATGCGGATAGCGCTCCTGGTTTTCGCGGTCGCGTGCCGGCATCAGCCCGGTCGCCTGGTAGAACATCGTCTGGTCGATGGCGACTTCGACCGCCCCCCAGATCCGCCGTTGGCCATTCTCCTTGACGTAAACCGGGAAGAAGATGGCAAAGGCATCCCGGCCGTCGATGCTGATCGGGCCGTAGAAGCGAGCCGACTGGACGCCGGCCGCGCCGTTTATCGCCTGGCGAAAGAAGAGAGCCTCGCGCACGTCGCGGCCGATCCGCTCATTGCCGGATTGCGGTGGGTGGATGTCGCGGATGATGAAATCAGGCGCGACGGCGATATGAATGAAAGACGGGTTCTGGATCAGCAGCCAGTTGATCTGGCGCTCCATCTCCTCTTCATTTGCCGCGCTGACGGAGATCAGGTTCGTGAGGTCGCGCACGACGCTGAGGTCCATATTGATCTCGGCCATGACGCGGGCGCGGATCAGGTTCGTCTCGTTTTCGGTGCGGATATGAAGTTCGCGTACATAAGACGCAGTATTGGCCTGGTCGAGCCCGAAGCCGACCATGATGACGACGAGGGCGACAAGCGACGAAACCAGAAACGAGACGCGGCTATTCTTCAACACGCGCCGCAACTGCTTGCTGTCGCTGAGCCTGGATAACAAAATGAACCCCCATGTTGACGAGCAACTGTAGGGCGCGCGGGTTAATTTACGATTGCCCGCCGGCGATGCCGAAAGATTGTGGGAAGGGAAAAACCGCGGGCTAACGCACCATCTTGATTATATTTAAAATCCTATTCATCAATTGGGCGGGAAAAGCCATTCTTACGGGCAATTTTCGCCATATTCAGGAGCTTATCTGTGGCCAGTCATGTTCTCGTGCAGCGTCTTAGAAGGATTGTCGCCATGCGTTTCGTCGTCGCCACGCTTTTGGCAACAGCCAGCTTCCTGTCCCCGATGAGCGGTTTTGCCGAGAGTGCCGATGTCGAGGCGACGATCAAGAAGGTCGACACGGCCAATCTCGTGCTGACGCTCGATGACGGCAAAACCTATCAGGCGCCCGAGGAATTCAATTTCGACGGCCTCGAAGCCGGCGTGAAGGTGATCGTCTTCTATACCGAGGTCGACGGCAAGCGTGTCATCAACGATCTCGATATCGTTAAATAGGCAGCGGAGAAGGGGCGGGCTTGGCAATGCCTACAGCCAGGCAATCGTCCGCTCTGCGGTATCGATCCTGGCTATTCGGTCCTGCGGGATCGCGCCTTCGGCGGCACTGCTCTTCGGCAGGTCGGCAATCGTCTGGAAAAGCGTGCGGATGACGCCGCCATGGGTCACGCAGACCGTCGGACGATCGACAGAGTTCAGCCATGAGCCGGTGCGCCAGGAGAGGATTTCGTAGCTTTCCGCGTCATCGCCGGGCGGGATGAAATCCCATTTCGAGGCGTTGCGTTCCGCCACCCGCTCGCGCTGCGTCGCCTTCAGCTCCTTGATCGTCGAGCCTTCCCAGTCGCCGAAGGAAATTTCCACCAATCTCGGATCGGTGCGATAGGCAAGCGGCGGCAGGCCCATGGCAGCGCGCATGATTTCCATCGTCGCGCGCGTGCGCCCGAGCGGGCTTGCGACGAAATCGAATTCGTCGGTTCTATCGCCGAGAATCTCCGCCAGCGCGATGCCGTTCTGCCGGGCCTGTTCCAGGCCCGTGGCATTCATCGGAATATCCTTCTGACCCTGCAGACGGCGCTCCGCATTCCAGTCGGTCTGGCCGTGTCTGATCACGTAGATAAGCACGGTCTCGCATCCCTATGGAGAAATCAGTCCTTGACGACCGAAATGTCGGGCGCGTCGACCGCCTTCATGCCGATGACATGATAACCGCTGTCGGCATGGTGCACTTCGCCGGTGACGGAGCGCGACAGGTCCGACAGGAGGTAGAGGCCGACATCGCCGACTTCCTCGATGGTGACGGTGCGGCGCAGTGGCGCGTTATATTCGTTCCACTTCAGAATATAGCGGAAATCGCCGATGCCGGAGGCGGCAAGCGTCTTGATCGGTCCGGCCGAGATGGCGTTGACGCGGATGTTCTGCGGTCCAAGGTCGACGGCGAGGTACTTGACGCTCGCTTCGAGCGCGGCCTTGGCGACACCCATGACGTTATAGTTCGGCATCACCTTTTCGGCGCCGTAATAGGTCAGCGTCAGCATGGCGCCGCCATCCGTCATCAGCTTCTCGGCGCGGCGTGCGACCGAGGTGAAGGAATAGACGGAGATCTGCATCGTCTTGGTGAAATTGTCGGCCGAGGTATCGACGTAGCGGCCGGTCAGCTCGTCCTTGTCGGAAAAGCCGATCGCATGCACGAGGAAATCGATCTTGCCCCAGAGCTTTTCGACGTTTTCGAAAACCTCGTCGATGGTGGCTTCGTCGGCGACGTCACAGTGGCCGACGAGCGTCGCGCCGATTTCGGCGGCGAGCGGCTCGACCCGCTTCTTCAGCGCATCGCCCTGATAGGTGAACGCGACTTCTCCACCCTGCGCATGAATGGCCTTGGCAATACCCCACGCAATCGAACGATTGTTGGCGACACCCATGATGACGCCGCGTTTGCCTGCCATGAGGCCGGATGCTTGAGCCATATTTCGCTCCCTAGGATTCTGATCGATCCTGCCTATGGCATAGGCCGTTAATCGGTTCAAGCTTGGCCGGGATCATCAACTGTTAGGCATCGTAATAAAGGGTGCGAATGTCATAAAAATTTCATAGGAACAGGCCTTCGCGCATGCTCCGCATGAGATCGGTGATTTTATCGTCGGGTTTTTCCCACAGGATAATGCGCAATTCGACGACCAGATCGCCTCTGCCGCCCTCTTCGCGGGGCAATCCCTGGCCGGGAATTCTAATCGTCTTGTCCGAGCCGGACCATGCGGGGATCGTCACGTTCAGCGGCCCGCTCGGTCCCTCGATACGCGCCTCGGTGCCGAGCACGGCATTTTCGATGCTGAGCGGCAGCACGGCGTGCAGATCGAAACCGTCGACCGTAAAGCGCGGATCGGGTGCGATGCGAATATTGATGACGGCGTCGCCGCGCTGCATGCCAGGCAGCTTGAAGCCCTGTCCCTTGAGCCTGATCTCGTGACCATCGGTCGTGCCTGCCGGCAAGGCGAAGCCGATTTCGCGGCCCTCCGGCAGCGACGCTGTGATCCAGCCGCTCTTCAACACGTCGTCGATCGTGACCGTCGCCGTCGTCACCTCATCCGGTGCTTTTTCGAGGCCGGTATCCTTGGCGCCGGTGAAACGGCGCACCAGGTTTGTCAGGATGCTGAGCGGCAGCGACAGGTTGGCGGCGGCATTTGCCCCAGCTTCGCTCGTTTCCTCGTCGCCCTTGTTGTCGGCCTCGGCGGCATCGCCATCCATGCGCCTGCCGGCATCGCCCTGGGCGTTTTGTGCCTGCTGATATTGCGCCTGTTGGGCGCGACCCTGCGCCTGCCCGCCGCCGGCCGCGCGCGCCTGGGCGCCGAAAATGCGATCCACCATCTCGTCGGCGCCCTCGGTAGCGCCTGCTTGTTGCCTGGAACCGTCGGCGGCAGCCTTCTGGGCGGCGCGCGCCAGCTCTTCCATCACGCGCTCGGCATTGGCCTGCGCCGCCTTGGCGCGCACGGCCGCCTCGCGGGCGGCCTGGCGCTGCTGCATGATCGTCTGTTCGTGCTTCTTGGCTTCGGCCATCCGCACGGCATTATCGAACAGGCTGCGTTTGCGCGGGTCCTTCAGGGTTTCATAGGCGCGGCCGATCTCGGCGAACCGGGCCGTCGCCGTCGGGTCGTCCTGATTGTGGTCGGGATGGGCAGCCTTGGCCATGTTGCGCCAAGCCGCCTTGATCTCGTCTGCTGCCGCGTCGCGCTTGACGCCCAGAATTTTGTAAGGATCGCGCATGTCAAAACCGCCGGTGTTGCGATGCGGCAAGCCTCGTCCTTGCCCGGCATCCCCGTCCAATAAAACCTGTGTGGCGTCACCCGCCGCAAAGGCAGGAAAAGCCACTCTCAACGCCGATCCTGCGACGGAGTTGCTAATCACCTGTTATTTCTGTGCAGAGATGTGGCGTGTTTCGCGGTAAATGGTTAGCTCTTTGCTAAGCATTCGGCAGAAAGCGGTCGCGCGTTAACCTGTTGGCGACAGCGCTGCGCGTCTTTTCGGACGCGAAGGTGACGCTGCAGCATTTTAAAGAGTTGTGCAGGAGCCGGATCAGCTTTCCCGCCGGATCAGCTTTCCGGCTGGAAGCTTAAGAGCTGCCAGTTGCCGCCGCCGACGAGGCAGGTCTTGCCGTAGAATTTGGCGATGCCGACATAGGAATGCCGGGTCGTGCGGAACTGGCGGCAGACCTGGCCGGACTCGTTATTCTCGACGATCGTATCGATGACGCCGGCACTGCCGGTCGATGCGTTCGCCCAGGGAAGCGGCTGCCCCTCGAGCCTTTGCACATCGGCCGAGGTCACGGCGTTGCGCACGGTCATTTCGTCGGAAAGCGTGTCGGTGCTCGGCGGCGTCTGCGGCACTGTGCCGGTGGCCACCGAACGGTCGACCTTGGCTTCACTGAGGAAATCCATGCCGCCGCCGACGCAGCCGGACAGCGACAACATCGCGACGCCGATGAGGAAGAACGCGCGGCTGCGTCGCCGCAGGCCCTTTGTATGGCGAGATGACTTTGCTATGACTTCCACCCTGCATCCTGTCCAGTTATCAAAAGCTGGGCGAGTTTTGAATAATCCGGGGCATTTGAACCAATATGTCGGCAAACGAGTTAACAAGCGGTGACTTTACCGAAAGTGGCGAGCCCTTCAAGCTCTTTGCCGAATGGCTGAAAGAAGCCGAGGCTTCCGAACCCAATGACCCCAATGCAGTGGCGCTGGCAACGGTCGATGAGGATGGTCTTCCCAATGTCCGCATGGTTCTCCTGAAGGGATTCGACGATGACGGTTTCGTCTTTTACACCAATTTCGAGAGCCAGAAAGGCCGCGAAATTTTGGGCCAGAAAAAGGCGGCCATGTGCTTTCACTGGAAAAGCCTGCGTCGTCAGGTGAGATTGCGCGGCCCCGTCGAGATCGTCACCGATGCCGAAGCGGACGCCTATTTCAAGACGCGGGCGCGCGGCAGCCGCATCGGCGCCTGGGCCTCCAGGCAATCCCGTCCGCTCGAAAGCCGTTTCGCGCTGGAAAAGGCCGTGGCCGAATATACCGCGCGCTATGCCCTCGGCGAGATTCCGCGCCCGGCCCATTGGTCGGGCTTCCGTATCCGGCCGACCTCGATCGAGTTCTGGAAGGACCAGAAATTCCGCCTGCATGACCGGGTCGAATTCCGCCGCCCGTCACCGGAAGGCGTATGGGACAAGGTGCGGATGTATCCGTAACGGGCTTACCTGCCCATCAGCTTCAGCGGTATGCCGGAGGCGAGCGCCGAGACGTAGCGTCGCTTCTGATAGAAGCCGTTGAGCGAAATGCGTGGGAGATAGCCGGTCAATTGCGCTGACGGCTGCCCGGGCTGGGTGGTGACCGCGAGGGTAAAGCCGAGATTGCGCGCAATACGCGCCTCGCGGGCGGTCGCAGCCTGCGGCGTGCCATAGGGATAGGCGATCGTCTCGGGACGGATACCGGTCACTGCTTCGACGTAATCCGCCGAAACCTGCATTTCGATTTGCGCTTCGGCTTCCGGCAGCCGGGCGAGCGCCCGATGGCTGATCGTATGGGCGCCGAGCGTTGCGAGCGGATGTGCCGCCAGCCACTGCAATTCGCCAGGCCCCATCACCAGTTCGCGGACGATATTCGTCGGCTCGATGCCGTTTTCGCGTGCCAGCAGATCGATGGCGGCAACGGCGCGCGCCTCGTCGGAGCCGTGGATGTAGGCGGCAAAGCGGTCGAAGGCCTGCCATTGCTGCTGCGGGCTGTCGAGCGCCAGGCGCTCTCTGCCGCGGCCGAAATCGAAGCGGATTTCGGCCACCTGGCGCAGGAGGACGGCGAGCGTCTCCCACCAGATGCTGTGAGAGCCTTCGGCAAAACCCTTGGCGACGAACACCGTGAACGGCGCCTGATGCCGCTCGAACACCGGCAGCGCATGTTCCAGATTGTTGCTGTACCCGTCGTCGAGCGTGAAGGCCGCGAAGGGTTTTGCGCCTTGCGGATCGGCCAGCAGCGCCGGCACCTGATCGAGCGACACGAAGCGGTAGCCCTCTCGCCGCAGCCGCCGCAGCGCTGCGTCGAGAAAGCGTGGGGTGATTTCGAGATGCGCATTCGGCTCGAAGGCCTGGGGCAGGTGCGGGCGAACATGATGCAGCGTGAAGACGACGCCGCGCCCGCGTGCTTGCCGCATCAGCCCGACTGACGCGAGCAGCCAGGAAAACTCGAGCCCGGCGCCGATCGCCAATCGCTTGCCCAATCGCTTGAATTGTCCCGTCATGCGGCGCCCGTCCCTTGCCTTTTCCGGAAACTAGCAAGTGCGACTTAAGCGTTGCTGAATCCCGATCCGGCACGGGTCTTTCATTTCCTGTTTACCAAGGCGATGAAAAGACTAGAAAAATGATAGGCGTTGCCTCAAAGTCGCGCCAAACTTGCGGCTTCTGTCACATTACGGCACAAATGCCGGTCTGACCGAGAGCCCGCATCAAGGGCTGCGCATCAGGGACCAGCGTATGAGGGGCCAGGGTATGAGGGGAAAGTGCATGAGAAAGCTTTTGGCGGCTGTTTTGACCGTAACGCTTGCCGTTTCGGCGCCGCTTGCGGCCCTTGCCGGCAGCGCTTCGCTGATCCTCGATGCCCGGACCGGTAAGGTTCTCGCCTCCGAAAACGCCGATACGCTGAACCATCCGGCGTCGCTGACGAAGATGATGACGCTCTATCTCACCTTCGAGGCGCTGAAGCGCGGCAAGATCACCTGGGATACGCCGATCAAGATGTCGAAATACGCCGCTGCACGCCCGCCGACCAAGCTTGGCGTCAAGGCGGGCGGCACAATCACCGTGCGCGAGGCGGTCTATGGCATGATCATCAAATCCGCCAATGATGCCGCTGCCGCCATGGGCGAGAAGCTCGCCGGCTCGGAAAGCGGCTTTGCCCGGGTGATGACCGCCAAAGCCCGCCAGCTCGGCATGAGCCGTACCGTCTTCATCAACGCCTCCGGCCTGCCGGACGGCCGTCAGGTCACGACGGCGCGTGACATGTCGACGCTCGCCATTGCGCTGATGAAGAATTATCCGAACGAATACCGGCTGTTTTCGGCGGCCAGTTTCAATTTCCGCGGCCGCACCGTGCGCGGCCACAACAATCTCATGTATCGCTACCAGGGCATGGACGGCATCAAGACCGGTTATACCAACGCTTCCGGCTTCAATCTCGTCAGCGCCGTCAGAGACGGCAACCGCCGCGTGGTCGGCGTCGTGCTCGGCGGCCGCACCGCCCGCAGCCGCGACGCCAAGATGGCTGGTTTGCTCGACCGTTATCTCGGCCGCGCCTCGTCTTCCGGCGGCGCAAAGCTGGTGGCGAGTGTCGGCGCCAAGGAGCCCGTCGAAGTCGCGTCCGCCGCCGAGGCTTCCGATGTCCCGGTGCCGTTCAACGCACCGCGGCAAGTCGACGATCTCGCAGCAAAGAGCCTTGCCTATGCCGATGACGCCGTCGTGCCGCTGGAGCGCCCCGTCGCGATGGACGAGATCCTCAACGCCGGCAAGACATCGAAAACCGCGGCGAAAAAGGCCGATGGCGACTGGCAGATCCAGATCTCGGCCGCTCCCAGCGCCGATGCGGCGCGTGCGCTTCTTGCCCAGGCCCAGTCTGAAGGCGGCGCGCCGCTCGTCTCCGCTTCGCCCTATACCGAAGCGGTTGGGCAGGGGGCCAACAAGATCTATCGCGCCCGCTTCATCGGTTTCGCCAGCAAGGATGCCGCCGTCTCGGCCTGCGATGCGCTGAAGCAGCGCTCCTATGACTGCATGCTGCTGCCGGACCACAGCTGATCGCCGCCCCGGCACTGCGGCAATTCACTCTGGACAAGCATCGGGAATCAGCGTCTCCTCCATAAACAAAAGGAGAACGCCCATGTTGCGTCGTCTTGCCGACCAGTTCGAAATCTCATCCTCTGTTCACGTCGCTGCCAACAACATCGAGCGTGATGCCGACTGGTTCCTGCTGAAGCTGCAGGAGGAAATGGGTGAACTGACCCAGGCATGGAACCGGCTGACCGGCCGCGGCCGTGCGAAGGGCCGCTCGCTTGAAGACATGCAGCGCGACCTCGCCGACGAGACAGCCGACGTTCTCGGCCATCTTCTGCTGTTTGCCCGCCACAACGATCTCGATCTTGCCGCCGCGATCGAACGGAAGTGGCTGTTTCGACCGGTGGAGGTGCCGAAGAGCTGATGCATGTCGTGCGAAAGTGCGGGCGGTTTTCGGCAATGGCATATTCAATATGACGCAGTTTCGGCTTGGCCGTCCGTCTTCGGAAAATCCGGCTGCGCCTCCGGCCTTGCCGCCCGGAAGGCTTCGAGCGTCACACACCGCTGCTCGACCGCAAGCAGCAGAGGGTAGGGCGTCAGATCGTGGCCGAGACGGCGGGCACTGCTCATCTGCGGAATGAGGTGCAGGTCGGCCCAGCTCGGACGATCGCCGAAACAGAAGGGTGACGGGCTCTGACGCCGCGCGAGCGTCTCTTCGAGCGCGGTAAAGCCAAGGCTCAGCCAGTGCGCTAGCCAGCGTTTCACTTCCGCTTCACCAGCGCCGAGGTCATCGCGCTGGAAATGCCGGACGCGCTGAACTGTCAGAGCGTGCATTTCCGAAGCGATATGGGCGGCAAAACCTCTCGCTTCGGCGCGCAGTGCGGGATCCTCGGGCAGGAGGCTCGGATCGGGATAGGTCTCCTCGATATAGGAGAGGATCGCTGACGACTGCGGCACGACATGGCCGCCGCCGATATCGAGCGCTGGCAGCAGCCCCTGCGGATTGAGCCGGCGATACTCGCCGGGCTCCAGCGAGCTCACAGGCACATAGCGGTAGGCAATGCCCTTGAGATTGAGGGCGATCCGCACCCGTTCCCCCGCCGAATTCTGCCATCGCGAAATCAGCCGCATCATGATCTTTCCGAAGTGAAGTCAGCCGACCTTATAACGGTAGAATTTGCTGTCCACCGCCATCAGCGGGAAGGAGCGGGGCAGGGCGCTTTTGGCGATCTCGCTAAAGCCGTTCTTCTCGTAGAAGCGATGCGCGGCGACGAACTTGTCCGTCGTGCCGAGGAAGATATCGGTGAGGCCGGCATCCCTGGCATGGGCAAGCAGCCGATCGAGGAGCAGGGCCGCCACACCATGTTCGCGGCCGCGAACCGCGGCTGAGACGAACATCTTGCGTAGCGCCGCCTGGTTGTTGCCGATATCCTTCAGCCCGACCGTGCCGACGATGGCGCCGTCTTTGACGGCGACCCAGAACTGCCCCTTGCCGGACTGATAGAAATCCGGGATGACCCTGAGATCCGGCTGCTCATCGGCGGTGATGTCGATACCGAATTCCTCGCGCTGGATCGGCAGGATCACCGAAAGCACGGCATCGGCGTCATCGGCTGTGAAGGTTCTGATTTCGATGTCCGTCATCAGCCGATCCCTCCTGCCTCAGGTCTGCGTGCCGCCGACCGTCACCTGATCCATGCGCAGATGCGGTTGGCCGACGCCGACGGGAACCCATTGGCCGGCCTTGCCGCAATTGCCGATGCCTGTATCGAGCTTCATGTCGTTACCGATCATCGACACCCGCTTCATCGCATCCGGGCCATTGCCGATCAGCATCGCGCCCTTGATCGGCGCGCCGACCTTGCCGTTCTCAATCAGATAGGCCTCGGTGCAGCCGAAGACGAACTTGCCGGAGGTGATGTCCACCTGGCCGCCGCCGAAGGAGACGGCATAGATGCCCTTCTTCACCGAGGCGATGATTTCCTCAGGCGTCTTGTCGCCGCCGAGCATATAGGTGTTGGTCATGCGCGGCATCGGCACATGGGAATAGCCCTGGCGGCGGCCGTTGCCGGTGGGTGCCATGCCCATCAGCCGGGCATTCTGCCGATCCTGCATATAGCCGACGAGCTTGCCGTTCTCGATCAGCACGTTGTAGGCGGACGGCGTGCCCTCGTCGTCGATGGTGATCGAGCCGCGGCGACTGTCGATCGTGCCGTCATCGACGACGGTGACGCCGGGAGCGGCGACCATCTGGCCGAGAAGGCCGGCAAAGGCCGAGGTCTTCTTGCGGTTGAAATCGCCTTCCAGCCCGTGACCGACAGCCTCGTGAAGCATCACGCCCGGCCAGCCGGAGCCGAGCACGACATCCATCGTGCCTGCCGGCGCATCGATTGCCTCGAGGTTGACGAGCGCCTGGCGCAGCGCCTCGTCGGCGCCGTATTGCCAGCTGCCCTCGGCGATGAAGTCGCCGAAGCCGATGCGCCCGCCGCTGCCGTAGGAGCCGCTCTCCTGCCGCTCGCCTTCGCCGACCATCACCGAAATGTTGATGCGCGTCATCGGCCTGATGTCGCGCACACGATGTCCGTCGGCGCGCAGGATATCGACGACCTGCCAGCTTGCGGCGACCGAGGCCGTCACCTGCCGAACCTTGTCATCCTTGCCCCTGAGATAGGCGTCGATGTCCTGCAGGACCTTGACCTTCTCCTCGAAGCTCGGCTGGCCGATCGGGTTCTCGTCGCTGTAGAATTTCTTGTTGGTGCCCTGGGGTGCTGCCGCATAGGAGCCGGAATAGCCGCGTGTCACTGCGCCGACGGCATCGGCCGCCCGCTTCAACGCCGACACCGAGAGATCGC
This sequence comes from Rhizobium changzhiense, assembly GCF_013087625.1. Taxonomy (NCBI): domain Bacteria; kingdom Pseudomonadati; phylum Pseudomonadota; class Alphaproteobacteria; order Hyphomicrobiales; family Rhizobiaceae; genus Rhizobium; species Rhizobium changzhiense. The sequence goes on along the minus strand of NZ_JABFCQ010000001.1, from coordinate 844,878 downwards.
CGGCATGGGCATAACCGACCGCTTCGCCGGCAACGGCGCGCAGGCCGAAACCCTGTTCAGTGTTGAAGCTGCCGCCTTTGAGCCGGCCATTGTCGAAGGTCAGCGCTTCTGCCTGCGCATGCTCGATGAACAGTTCGCCGTCATCGGCCCCGGACAGCGCCTCGGCCACGTGCTTGCGCATCGTCGCTTCATCGGCATCGAAAAGCGTCAGGAGATCGGTGGTCATGATATGGCTCCAATGGGCATGCGTTCAGGAATGCGCTTACACCCTAGATAGGGCTCCACATAATAAGGAGTGAAGCCCCGCCGTCGAATTATTCTTTGTTGGGCAAGGATGATGTGGCGAGATGGAACGTACCATGTGATGAGTTGGCGGGGAACGGAGAGGGCGCGGCGCAATCTCTTCTCCCCTCGGGGAGAAGGTGCCGGCAGGCGGATGAGGGGGCCACACGGCACATCCTTCACGTAAACCCTATTCCCGGTTCGCTAACGATAACACCGCGCCCACAAGACCCTGAGCATGGTCGAGATGACGCCAGCGCTGTCGAAGCCCGTATGGGCGTTGTTGAAAAGACCGGCTTCGCCGGCCCCCTCATCCGCCCTACGGGCACCTTCTCCCCGCTGGGGAGAAGAGGGAATCGAGACGTCGCAGCCCCCGCCTCACGGCAGAGCGTCGAAACCTTCGGCGAAGCCCTTGAGATCGACGGGGATGCCGATGCCTTCTTCCGGGGTCTGGAAGACGATGAAGGTTGCCTGGGCGCCGCTGCGGAAGGTCTTCAGCAGTTCGTCCTCGAGCACGACTTCGGCGTAGCAGCCGTCGGCAAAGCAGCGGACGAAATAGGCGCGGCCGATATCCTTGCCGTCGACATTGAGCCCGAGGCCGTTCGGCAGCAGCACGCCGAGTGGTGCCAGCACGCGCAGGATCTTCGACTTGCGGTCGGCCGTCTTCAGCACGACGACGGAAAGCCCGACTTCCGGCCGATCCTCGGCGATGACATTTTGCATCAGCGCGCATTGTTCGGTCGAAGCACCGGCCGGCTTGTCGCAGACGACGGACCATGCGCCATGATTGGATTTCACCGTGCCCGGTGCCGGCGGCTGCGTCTGGCCAGGTGTCACCGGTTCGACATTCGGTTTGGCTGCACTCGGCTGTTGCGGCGCCGGGGCGGGAGCAGGTGCCGGTGCGGCAGCCGGAGGCTTGGCCTGCGAGGGGGCGGGTTGCTGCTGTGCGAAAACGGGCGTCGTCACTGCGGCCGCGATGCTGGCAGTCAGGAGAAGCGACTGCGCGAGGGAACGGAAGCCCATGGAAACCTCTGGATATCGAATCATTGCGGCTATTGTTGAAGCTGCCCACCAAAAATGAAAAGCCCCACCCCGTGAAAACCGGGGGACTGCGGCGGAAATTGGACCTTTGCGAAATAATGTTTCGCGCGCGGATTGGCCGCAAAGCCGATTTTTCATATGCTGATGAAAAACTTGGGATGTTTTGCCGTTCCAGCCTGCCTATGCTTTGAGCAAAAATGCCGCATAGACAATTGCTCTGACCTGTTGCGGCGAATGCCAAACTGTGGTTTGAAGCGCTGAAGATGGCAAGGATTCTGCGTTCTATTTTGCAGGTCAAGCGCTCGAGGGAGATAATAAGGTGATGAAGAAGGCTTATGCAGCCCTGACCACGCTGGTCTGTCTGCTTTTTGCTTCCGGCACATATGCCGACCAGCCGACGCCGTGGCAGGCGACGCTGCAGCCGGCGGCAACGCCGATCATGCGGGAAATCCACTGGTTCGAACAATATACGCTGATATTTATTGTTCCGATCACGCTCTTCGTGCTGGTCCTGCTGATCGTCGTCTGTTTCAGGTTCCGCGCCAGCGCGAACCCAGTTCCCTCGAAGACGAGCCACAATACGCTGATCGAGATTGCCTGGACCCTCGGGCCGGTCCTGGTGCTGCTTTTTCTTGCCATTCCCTCGTTCAACCTGCTGACGGCGCAGCTGACGCTGCCCGAAAACCCCGACGTGACGATCAAGGCGACCGCCACCCAGTGGCAGTGGAACTACGAATATGAAGGTTCGGGCGAAAGCCCGCTGGCTTTCGATTCCTTTATCTTGAAGGATCAGGATCGCGCGGCCGCCGGCAAGGAAGACAAGTCGATCTATCCGCGGCTTCTCGCCGTCGATAACGAACTGGTCCTGCCGGTCAACAAGACGGTGCGCGTTCTCGTGACTGCAGCGCCCACCGACGTCATCCACGCTTTCGCCATGCCGTCCTTCGGCGTCAAGATCGATGCCGTGCCGGGCCGCCTGAACGAGACCTGGTTCAAGGCCGAGCGCGAAGGCCTGTTCTACGGCCAGTGTTCCGAGCTCTGCGGCAAGGACCATGCGTTCATGCCGATCGCCATCCGCGTCGTCTCCGAGGACAAGTACAAGCAGTGGCTGACCACGGCCGCCAGTGACCTGCCCGGCGCCTACAAGACACTCATGGCCGCAACCGATGGTCCCGCAAAGACCGTCGACGTCGCCGAAGCACAGTAATTAAGGGGATCGGGACAATGGCTGGACCTTCCGCTCAAGACGATCATTCTCATGATCACGATCGCACGCATGGCGATCACACCGCCCACCATGACCACGCGCATGACGATCACGATCACGGGCACAAGCCGAGCTTTGCCAATCGTTGGCTGTTCTCGACCAACCACAAGGACATCGGCACGCTCTACCTGATCTTCGCGATCATTGCCGGCATCATCGGCGGCGCGCTGTCGGTTGCCATGCGCATGGAACTGCAGGATCCGGGCATCCAGATCTTCCACGGCCTGGCCTCGATGGTCTACGGCTATGAGGGCGATGCCGCGATCGACGGCGCCAAGCAGATGTTCAACATGTTCACGACGGCGCACGCGCTGATCATGATCTTCTTCATGGTCATGCCGGCGATGATCGGCGGTTTTGCCAACTGGATGGTGCCGATCATGATCGGCGCGCCTGATATGGCCTTCCCGCGTCTGAACAACATTTCCTTCTGGCTGATCGTTCCCGCCTTCATTCTCCTGCTGTTGTCGATGTTCGTCGAGGGTCCGGCAGGCGCTTACGGCACCGGCGGCGGCTGGACGATGTATCCGCCGCTTGCGACGAGCGGCACGCCCGGACCGGCGGTGGATCTTGCGATCTTCGCGCTCCACATTGCCGGCGCCTCTTCGATCCTCGGTGCGATCAACTTCATCACCACGATCCTCAACATGCGCGCCCCCGGCATGACGCTGCACAAGATGCCGCTGTTTGCCTGGTCCGTGCTGATCACCGCCTTCCTGCTGCTGCTGTCGCTGCCGGTTCTGGCAGGCGGCATCACCATGCTGCTCACCGACCGCAATTTCGGCACTGCTTTCTTCTCTCCGGAAGGCGGCGGCGACCCGATCCTCTACCAGCACCTGTTCTGGTTCTTCGGTCACCCCGAGGTTTACATCCTCATCCTGCCGGGCTTCGGCATGGTCAGCCACATCATCTCGACCTTCTCGAAGAAGCCGATCTTCGGCTATCTCGGCATGGCTTACGCCATGGTTGCGATCGGCGCCGTCGGTTTCGTCGTCTGGGCCCACCACATGTACACGGTCGGCCTGTCGCTCGACGCGCAGCGCTACTTCGTCTTCGCGACGATGGTCATCGCCGTTCCGACGGGCGTGAAGATCTTCTCCTGGATCGCGACGATGTGGGGCGGCTCGATCTCGTTCCGCACGCCGATGCTCTGGGCGATCGGCTTCATCTTCCTGTTCACGGTCGGCGGCGTCACCGGCGTCCAGCTCGCCAATGCCGGTCTCGACCGCTCGTTGCATGACACCTATTACGTCGTGGCTCACTTCCACTACGTTCTGTCGCTCGGCGCCGTATTCGCGATCTTCGCCGGCTGGTACTACTGGTTCCCGAAGATGACCGGCTACATGTACAATGAGCTGGTCGGCAAGCTGCATTTCTGGATCATGTTCATCGGCGTCAACCTGGTGTTCTTCCCGCAGCACTTCCTCGGTCTCGCCGGCATGCCGCGCCGCTACATCGATTATCCGGATGCCTTTGCCGGCTGGAACTATGTTTCCTCGATCGGCTCTTACATCTCGGCCTTCGGTGTGCTGATCTTCCTCTACGGCGTCTTCGAAGCCTTTGCCAGGAAGCGTGTCGCCGGCGACAATCCGTGGGGTGAGGGCGCAACGACGCTCGAATGGCAGCTGCCTTCGCCGCCGCCCTATCACCAGTGGGAACAGCTTCCGCGCATCAAGTAAATTGCGCGGACATCGGGACGCCGCATTCGATACGGCGTCCTGATCGTAAGACATTCAGGACGGAATGATGACGGTTATCGACAATCACGGGGCGCTTGCAAAGGACGGCGAATTGTCGGAAGCGAGTGCGCGCGATTATTTCGAATTGTTGAAGCCACGGGTCATGTCGCTCGTGGTCTTCACTGCCTTTGCCGGTCTCGTGCTGGCGCCGGGCCACATCCATCCCGTCCTCGGCCTGATCGCCATCCTCTGCATCGCCGTGGGCGCCGGCGCCTCCGGCGCGCTGAACATGTGGTATGACGCCGATATCGACGCCATCATGAGCCGCACCGCCAACCGTCCGATCCCGGCCGGCCGCATCGCGCCCTCCGAGGCGCTCGCCTTCGGCCTGGTGCTGTCCGGCTTCTCGGTCGTGATTCTTGGTCTCGCCGTCAACTGGCTCTCGGCCGGCATCCTCGCCTTCACCATCTTCTTCTACGCCGTCGTCTACACCATGTGGCTGAAGCGCTCGACGCCGCAGAATATCGTCATCGGCGGTGCTGCCGGCGCCTTTCCGCCGATGATCGGCTGGGCCTGCGTGACCAACAGCGTGACGATCGAGAGCACCGTTCTCTTCATGATCATCTTCCTGTGGACGCCGGCGCATTTCTGGGCGCTTGCCCTCTTCAAGATGCGCGACTACGAGGCCGTCGGCGTGCCGATGCTGCCGAACGTTGCCGGCGAACGGGTGACCAAGCATCAGATCGTCGCCTATGCGGTGCTGACCGCCGTCTGCGCGGTCTTGCCGTCCTTCCTCGGTTTCGCAAGCCTCGGTTATGGCTTTGTCGCCGCCGCCCTCGGCGCGATATTCCTATACTGTTCCATCGCCGTCTGGCGCATGCCCGACGGCGATTTGAAGATGATCCCGGCGAAGAAGCTTTTCGGCTTCTCGATCTTTTATCTCTTCGCCGTGTTCTCCGCCTTGATGATCGACCGGCTGGCGTCGGTGCTGGTCTCGCATGCGGGAGGTTGGTTCTGATGGAATTGGTAAAGCTCACGGAAAAGCAGCTCAAGTCGCGCCGCAACCGCAACATCGCGCTGGGGCTGGTGCTTGCCGGCCTCGTCGTTCTCTTCTACGTGATGGCAATCGTGAAGATCGGCGGGGGAACGGCCGGATGAGCGATAACCCCGCCGCACCGAAGAAGCAGGTCCGCAACAACGGCGCCGTCGTCATGATGTGCCTGAGCTTCGTCTTCGGCATGGGCGCGATGAGCTATGCCGCCGTGCCGCTCTACCGCATCTTCTGCCAGGTGACCGGCTATAACGGCACGACGCAGCGCGTCGACCAGGTGTCGAGCGTCGTGCTCGACCGCACGATGCGCGTCACCTTCGACGCCAATGTCGCCCCCGGCCTGCAATGGGACTTCAAGCCGGTCGAGCGCGAGGTCAATCCGAAGATCGGCGAGACCATCCAGGTCAATTTCACCGCCGAGAATCGTTCTAACGAGACCCAGCGCGGCCAGGCGGTTTTCAACGTCACGCCAGGCGAAGCCGGCGTCTATTTCAACAAGGTGCAATGTTTCTGCTTTACGGAAACGGACCTGAAGCCGGGCGAGAAGCTCGACATGCCGGTGGTGTTCTACATCGATCCTGAAATCGTCAAGGCGGTGGAATCGAAGAACATCCATACGGTTACGCTGTCATATACGTTCTACCCGAAAGAGGGTCCGAAGCCGGTGGCTTCGAATGAGGGTGGAGCGGAGAAGATTGAAAAGAAACTTTGATCAAGGCTCGTTTCCGGCTATGCCGGGAGCGGAGTGAAGGAAGACATCCGGGGATAGCGACATGGCCGATGCTCATCAGAAGAATCACGACTATCACATCATCGATCCGAGCCCATGGCCGATTCTAGCCTCGCTCGGCGCCTTCATCATGGCGCTCGGCGGGGTCTCCTACATGCGCTACCTGAACGGCGGTTCGTTCAAGCTCGCCGGCTTCGAGCTTGCCAATCCCTGGGTTTTCTACATCGGCTTCGCGCTGGTGCTCTACGTCATGTACGGCTGGTGGGCCGATACGGTGAAGGAAGCCCATGAGGGCGCCCACACCCGCGTCGTCTCGCTGCACCTGCGCTACGGCATGATCATGTTCATCGCTTCGGAAGTGATGTTCTTCGTTGCCTGGTTCTGGGCCTATTTCGACGCCAGCCTCTATCCGAACGAAGCGATCCAGGCCTCGCGCCTCCTCTATACCGGCGGCACCTGGCCGCCGAAGGGTATCGAGGTTCTCGACCCTTGGCACCTGCCGATCTACAACACCGTCATCCTGCTGCTCTCGGGCACCACGGTCACCTGGGCGCACCATGCGCTGCTGCACAACGACCGCAAGGGCCTGATTCAGGGCCTGACGCTGACGGTGCTGCTTGGCATGTTCTTTTCTGCCGTTCAGGCCTACGAATATGCTCACGCCCCGTTCGCCTTCAAGAGCTCGATCTACGGCGCGACCTTCTTCATGGCGACCGGCTTCCACGGTTTCCACGTCCTCGTCGGCACGATCTTCTTGGGCGTCTGCCTGATCCGTGCGCTGCGCGGCGACTTCACCCCGAAACAGCATTTCGGCTTCGAGGCAGCGGCCTGGTACTGGCATTTCGTCGACGTCGTTTGGCTGTTCCTGTTCTTCTGCATCTACGTCTGGGGCGGCTGGGGCGCACCGGTAGCTGGTTGATCGGAACCATAGTCAAGCAAAAGGCGGGCCTCGTGCCCGCCTTTTTTGTTGGCAAATCTCGTCTTTACTCGGCGTCATCCTCGGCCTTGTGCCGAGGATCTGCTACATATCAACCGGTCGCAGATGCCCGGGACAAGTCCGAGCATGACGAAAGAGGAGTTGGCCGGCTTTGTCAGCAATCTAAGGCAGGCCCCGTGCCTGCTTTTCATCGCCTCAGCGCCCCCCGGCGATCCGTTCGAAAGCCGAAGGCTCGGGAATACCGAGATCCAACTGGTGGCGGATCGCTTCGGCGCATTCGAGCGGTGTCAGCACAGATGTGTCGACCTCCATATCGTAGATGCCGGGGCGATGCACCGCGTCCTGCCAGCGTTGCACCGGTTCTGGAATGGGCACGTCCTCCGTGGCACGCAGATAAAGCGTCGCGCGTCCTTCCTGGGCAATATCGCGCCGCTGCATGATCGTCTCGATCGGACAGCGCACGCCGACGAACAGCACGGGAAAGTCCTCCAGTCGCCGGGCGCAATCGCCGAGGATGCCGAGTGGCTGCGAATAGCTGTCATGGTGGCCGAGATCGGCGATGACATTGAGCCCCAGGCTGGCATGGATGGCGATCGATTCGTAGAGTGCTGCATAAAAGAACGGCACCAGTTCCTCCAGGTCGGGCCGTTCGCCGCCCGGCCTGAGGCCAATGCCCGGAAGGTAGCGCTTCGGTGTCATGGCATTGTAGCTGTCGACGCCGAGGTTGAGCCACGGCCCCTCGAACTGTTCCTGTACTGCGCGCGCGATGCTTGATTTGCCGCTCCGCGGCGCGCCGTTCAGGATAATGATCTGCACGGAATGGCTATCATTGGTCATCAGTCTTCTTCTTCTGTTTGGCGCGAATCACACCAGCGCCGCGCGACTTTTCAGACGTGGTAAGGACGCTGTAACACTTTGAATTGCTGGATAGTTCCTCACATCGATTCCGATGTGGGGAACTATCAGTGGGACGAAATCGCGCAGGCATTTCCCTTCGTCCTGCGAATAATTTATGGGAGAGTTAAGGCAGCATCGAAAAAGCCGCGGCCGCCAAGGTTACGCAAAGGAATGGAATGAACGAGGACAGCGCCCATTTTCCGCCCGTCGATCCGGTGAAAACAGGCATCAAGGGCTGCTGCCCGCGCTGCGGCCAGGGCAAGCTGTTCGATGGTCTGCTCGGCGTAAAGCCGCGCTGTGCGGCCTGCGGCCTCGATTATTCCTTTGCCGATTCCGGTGACGGTCCCGCCGTCTTCGTCATCCTCATCGTCGGCTTCATCGTCATCGGCATGGTGCTGTGGCTGCAGGTGAATTACGGGCCGCCGATCTGGGTGCATATCCTGCTCTTCGCTCCGCTGACCATCATCCTGTCGCTCACGACGCTGCGCTGGTTCAAGGGCATCCTGATCGCCATGCAATACCGCCATAATGCCCGCGAAGGACGCCTGAGTGACTGATATCGACCATGCCGCGCCGCGCCGCCGGCTGCCGGTTTTCACCGGCATCCTGGTGCTGATCGCCCTTGCCATCCTGATTTCGCTCGGTACCTGGCAGGTGGAGCGCCTGCACTGGAAAGAGGGCCTGATCGCCGATATCGCCGCTCGGCAGGCAGCAGCCCCCGTGCCGCTCGCCGACATCGAGGCGATGGCGGCTGCAGGCGGCGACATCGAATACCGCAAGGTGACCGCCACCGGCCGCTACATCAACAACAAGGAGCGGCACTTCTTCGCCACCTGGCGCGGCCAGACCGGCTATTACATCTATACCCCGCTGGAGTTTGCCGACGGCCGCATTCTCTTCGTCAATCGCGGCTTCGTCCCCTATGACAACAAGGAGCCGGAAATGCGCATGCAGGGCCAGCTGACGGATCAGCAGACCGTCACCGGCCTGGCGCGCGAAAAGCTTCCCGGCAAGCCTTCCTGGGTGGTGCCTGACAACGACGTCGCCAAGAATATCTTCTACTGGAAGGATCTCGACGTCATGGCCGAGAGCGTCGGGCTGGAGAAAGCGAGCGTCATTCCCTTTTTCGTCGATGCCGATTCCACCCCCAATCCGGCCGGCCTGCCGATCGGCGGCGTCACCCAGGTGGATGTTCCGAACGACCATCTGCAATATGCTTTCACCTGGTACGGGCTGGCCGCCGTGCTTGTCGTCGTGGTGGCGATCTCCTGGTTCCGCAAGGGCGCCAAGACACCTCCGCAATAGTATCACTTCAATTCTCGACCATATTGGGCTAGAGGTCCCTAAATCTCTAAAACCCGGAACAGACATGAATATTGCGGCGAAACCTCCTTTGACGATCAGGCTCTGTGGCCCGCGCGGCTTTTGTGCCGGCGTCGACCGCGCCATCCAGATCGTCGTGCTGGCGCTGAAATCCTATGGCGCCCCGGTCTATGTGCGCCACGAGATCGTCCACAATCGCTATGTCGTCGAGGGGCTGGAGGCCAAGGGCGCCGTCTTCGTCGAGGAACTGGACGAGATCCCGGCCGAACATCGCGCCCAGCCGGTGGTTTTTTCCGCCCATGGCGTGCCGAAATCGGTGCCGGAGGATGCGGCGAGCCGCAACCTCTTTTATCTCGACGCCACCTGCCCACTGGTCTCCAAGGTCCACAAGCAGGCGATGCGCCACAATCGCCTCGGCCGCCATGTCGTCCTCATCGGCCATGCCGGCCATCCCGAGGTGATCGGCACGATGGGTCAGTTGCCGGAGGGTTCGGTCTCGCTGATCGAGACGATCGAGGATGCCGACGCCTATGTCCCCGTTGATCCCGACAATCTCGGCTATGTCACCCAGACGACGCTGTCGGTCGACGATACGGCCGGCGTCATCACCCGCCTGCACGAGCGCTTCCCCAACCTGACGGCGCCGGCAGCGGACTCGATCTGTTATGCGACGACCAACCGCCAGGAAGTGGTGAAGCAGGCAGCCCCCGGCTGCGATCTCTTCATCATCGTCGGCGCGCCGAATTCGTCCAACTCCAAGCGCCTCGTCGAAGTGGCGCTGAGGGCAGGGGCGAAAAAATCGATCCTCGTGCAGCGCGCCGCCGAGCTCGACTGGGACGAGATCGGCGCGATTTCGACGCTTGGCCTTTCCGCCGGCGCCTCCGCCCCCGAGGTCATCGTCAACGAGATCATCGAGGCTTTCCGCGCCCGCTTCGACGCTCGCGTCGAACTGGCCGAAACGGTGCAGGAAACCGAAAACTTCCTCGTCAACCGCGAACTGCGCAATATCGAGCTGACGGCGGCCGACATGGCTTTCGTCAACGGCTAGATCGGCCTTTCCTCCGGCAAATCCAATATCAACAAGGCATGAAGGGCGAGACCTCACTTGGCAGTCTATACCGATATCGCCGAAGACGATCTGAAATGGTTCCTGACGGAATATGACGCGGGCACGCTGCTCTCCTATAAGGGCATTGCCGAAGGCGTCGAAAACTCCAACTTCCTGCTTCACACCTCCAAGGATCCGCTGATCCTGACGCTCTATGAGAAGCGGGTGGAAAAGAGCGACCTGCCTTTCTTCCTCGGCCTGATGCAGCATCTCTCCGCCCGCGGCCTGTCCTGCCCGCTGCCGCTGCCGCGCCGCGATGGTTCGCTGCTCGGCTCGCTGTCCGGCCGTCCGGCGGCGCTGATCTCCTTCCTCGAAGGCATGTGGCTGAGAAAGCCGGAGGCCAAGCACTGCCGCGAGGTCGGCAGGGCGCTGGCCGAAATGCATGTGGCCGGCGATGGTTTTGAGTTGAAGCGAGCGAATGCGCTGTCGATCGACGGCTGGCGGGGGCTGTGGGAAAAATCCGAGGCGCGCGCCGGCGAGGTCGAGCCCGGACTGCAGACCGAGATCCGCAACGAACTCGATTTCCTCTCCGCCGCCTGGCCGAGTGGCCTGCCGGCCGGCGTCATCCATGCCGACCTCTTTCCCGACAACGTCTTCTTCCTCGGCGACGAGCTCTCCGGCCTGATCGATTTCTATTTCGCCTGCAACGACCTGCTCGCCTATGACGTCTCGATCTGCCTGAATGCCTGGTGCTTCGAGAAGGATGGCGCCTATAACATCACCAAGGGCACGGCGATGCTTGCGGGTTACCAGAGCGTCCGGCCGTTGAGCGATGCGGAAATCTCAGCCCTGCCGGTGCTGTCGCGTGGCTCGGCGCTGCGCTTCTTCCTGACCCGGCTCTATGACTGGCTGACGACGCCGGAAGGTGCCATGGTCACCAAGAAGGACCCGCTCGAATATCTCCGCAAGTTGCGCTTCCACCGCCAGATCAAAACGCCCGCCGAATATGGATTGAGCCTATGAAACACGTCGATATCTTCACCGACGGCGCATGCTCCGGCAATCCCGGCCCCGGCGGCTGGGGCGCGGTGTTGCGTTATGGCGATGTCGAAAAGGAGCTTTGCGGCGGCGAGGCGGATACGACCAATAATCGCATGGAGCTGCTGGCGGCAATCTCGGCGCTGCAGGCGCTGAAGAGCCCTTGCGAGGTCGATCTCTATACCGACAGCGCCTATGTCAAGGACGGCATTTCCAAGTGGATTTTCGGCTGGAAGAAAAACGGCTGGAAAACCGCCGACAAGAAGCCGGTGAAGAATGCCGAACTCTGGCAGGCGCTGGAGGCGGCTCGCGACCGCCACAAGGTGACGCTGCACTGGGTGAAGGGCCATGCCGGCCACCCGGAAAACGAACGCGCCGACGAACTCGCCCGCCGGGGCATGGAGCCCTTCAAGAAGGGCAAGGTGGTTTCGTTTTAGGAAGCGGCTGTTCCCTCGAGCTCCTGACGGACGAGAGAGGAATATGGCGCTGCCACACGTCTCTTCTCCCCAGCGGGGAGAAGGTGCCGGCAGGCGGTTGAGGGGGTGAGCGGCAAAGCCGCGAATGCGCTGAGCGCAAGCGAAGGGCAATGAAGGGTGTGCCATGCGGCCCCCTCATCCGACCCTTCGGGCCACCTTCTCCCCGCTGGGGAGAAGGGGGAGCAAGCAGCGCGCCCGAACCTCCTCAAATAGCCGCCTGCTACTGCGCCGCCCCCGCACCCTGGATCAGCCGGTGCAGATATTCGAGCTTTGCCACGACGGGTGAGGACAGCACGAAGGGATAGGAGTCCGGCTGGCCCATGCTGCGCTGGATGGCGTTGATCGCCAGGCTGAGCGGCACCCAGGCGCTGACCAGCTGTTCGGCGCTTCTTGCCCTGTAAGGGATGAAATCCACCTCGCCGGCAATTTCCTCATGGCCGCGTGGATCGATGGCGATGCCGAAGGCGCGTGCGGTTTCGAGCGTATCGACGATATGGAGGTAATGCGCGAAGCATTCGGCGAAATCCTCCCAGGGGTGCGACGCCGCATAGGCACTGATGAAATTGTCTGGCCATCCCAAGGGCGCCCCGCCGGCATAATGGGTCTGGAGGGCTGCCATATAATCCTGCCGTTCGTCGCCGAAGACGGCGCGGAAATCGGCAAGGCCGTCTCGATCGCGCACCAGCTTGTTCCAGATGAAATGGCCGGCCTCGTGGCGGAAATGGCCGAGCAGCGTGCGATAGGGTTCGTTCATCGAGCTGCGTGCCTGTTCGCGCGTCGCATCGTCGGCCTCCGCGGCGCGGATGGTGATCAGGCCTTCCTCGTGGCCGGTCATGGCCGGCACGATATAACCGTTGCTCTCTATCGAATCCTCGAGGAAATCGAAGACCAGGCCGCCCTGCGGATCTTGCGCCCGATCCGGATGCGGCAGCTTCCAGCGCAGCAGCGAATAAAACAGATGACGCTGCGCCTGGCTGATGCGCCGCCAGCGATCGATGCCGTCCTGGGTGTCGGTGTTCGGAACCAGCCGGTTATGGCGGCAGGCAACGCAGAATTCGCTCTCGCCATCATGGTCCACCAGCCAGTTGCAGATATCGAGGCTGGCATTGGCACAGAAGCGGACGTCGCGATCGGGATTGGAAACGAGCTGCCAGAGCTCCTCGTCGCGCGGCTCCAGCGCATGCATGGCGAGATCGCCGGGCAGGAAGCCGAGGCGATGGTTGCAGCGCACGCATCGCCGGTTGTCGAAGTGGACGACCTGATCGCAATTGTCGCAGGCAAAAAGCTTCATCTTGTCTATCTCTGCAAAGCATGAGGGTGGGGGATTGAAAATGCCTGCCGCGCGAGGGGCGCAGCAGGCATGGTTCTTAAAAGGATGCGCTGATTGCTCAGAGCCGGTCGACGGCGCCCTTGAGCTTGTCCTTGACCTTGCCGGTTGCGACCTGTCCCTTGCCCTTGGCTTCCTGGACGGCGCCCTTGGCCTGCATGTCGCGATCGTCAGTCGCCTTGCCAACGGCCTGCTTGGTCTTGCCGGCAATTTCGTTTGTCTTGCCGGAAATCTTGTCGCTGGTGCTACCCATCTTGTGATGTCTCCTTGGTCGGCATGGGCCTTTTGTCCATGCTTGCCGAAATGAAACGTCACTCTTGGCTATTCGTTCCCGCTGCCGTCCAGCCTCTCAGGCATGGCCGGCTTCGGCCGAAAGCATGGCAGCGGTCACGCCCATGCCGGCGAGCGCCCGCTCGTATTTGTCGTCGAGGCTGCGGTCGAAGATCAACTCCTCATTGGCCGGGCAGGTGAGCCAACCATTATTGACGACCTCGCTTTCGAGCTGGCCGGCCGACCAGGAGGAATAGCCGAGCAGCATGGTCGCCCGCGTCGGCCCATCGCCCTTGGAGATGGCGCGCACGATATCGAGCGTCGCCGTCAGGCAGATGTCGTCGCTGACGGGAATCGAGGAGTCGCTGGAATAATCGTCCGAATGCAGCACGAAGCCGCGGCCGCTTTCCACCGGGCCGCCGGTCTGGATCGGGAAGTCGCGCGCCCGTTTCGGCAGCACGATCGAATCTTCCTGCTTGATCATGTCGAGATGCAGCAGCACATCGGTGAAGGTGAGGCTCTGCGGCCGGTTGATGACGAAGCCCATGGCGCCGGCATCCGAATGCGCGCAGATATAGATTACCGTGCGCGCAAAATTGCGGTCTTCCATGCCCGGCATGGCGATGAGGAACTGGCCATCGAAGAAGCCACGTTCCCGTCTGTTCTTCAGCGTCAATAAGGACATCGTTCCTCCTGCTGCTAGACCGCACCAAGGCCTCGACAAAAGAAACATGGGCCAATGTCCCACATCAATCAACTGAAAATGAAGATTTAAATCGCCGCGACTTCTGGCGGCCAAACACCACATTCGGTAAACCTTTGTTCCATGATGATTATTTCCTCAGTCCCGGGTAGGCTTTTAATCGCGATTGTGTCAGCTGTCGCAGCCCTTGTGCCGTTTTATTCCGCCAATGCGGAAATGAGCGCCTGGGCGGAAAACGAAGGCGGCCGCATGCGCCTCGTGGCGCTCGCACCCGATGCCGGCGGCAAAATCCGCGCCGCCCTTCAGATCGAGCCGAAGCCCGGCTGGATCACCTATTGGAAAGAGCCCGGCAACAGCGGCATTCCGCCCCAGATCACCATCGCGGCGGAAAGCGGCGTCACGCTCGATGCCATCGCCTATCCCGTTCCGAAGCATTTCTTCAACGGCGCGATCGAGGATATCGCCTATGACGCGCCGGTGACGCTGCCGCTGTCGCTGACGGCGGCCGGCAAAGGCCCGGTTACGATCGATGCCGCCGCTTTCATCGGCATCTGCAAGGATATCTGCATTCCCTTCCAGGCGAATTTGCAGCTGAAGCTTGGCCCCGCCATCCAGTCGCACCCGCAGGAGGAAGCGATCCTTCAGGCCGCCGATGCGAGGCTGCCGAAGCCGCCATCGCAGGATTTCGACGTGACGGCGCATGCGATGTCGCCTGACAGGAAGACGCTGTCGCTTGATCTCGTCTTGCCGGGTGAGGGGAAGGCCGCGCCCGATATCATCGTCACCGGCCCGAGCGGCTATGCCTTCACCAAGCAGATCGGCGGCAAACGCGACGGCGCCACCTTCAAGGTCGATATAGCAATCAGCAAGCTGCCAAAGGATTACGACATATCAGGCAAGCACTGGAGCGTGCTGGTCATCGACGGCGAAAGGGCGATGGAGACCACACTTGCCTTTCAATGATGGGCTCCTATAGTCGCCTCCGATCCCCTGCGGCGCCCGCCGCCAGGCAGAACCCCCAAAGCCGGAAACCCCCAAGCCGGAACCAAGGAGAAGACCATGACCATCGCGATCGGCGACAAGCTTCCTGCCGCCACTTTCAAGGAAAAGACGGCTGACGGCCCGGTCGAAATCACCACCGATCAGCTCTTTGCCGGCAAGCGCGTCGTGCTCTTTGCCGTGCCGGGCGCGTTTACGCCGACCTGCTCGCTGAACCACCTGCCGGGTTATCTCGAAAACCGCGACACCATCCTTGGCAAGGGCGTCGACGACATCGCCGTCGTCGCCGTCAACGACTGGCACGTGATGGGCGCCTGGGCGCAATCATCAGGCGGCATGGGCAAGATCCACTTCCTCGCCGATTGGGATGCCGGTTTCACCAAGGCCGTCGGTCTCGACGCCGACCTCTCCGCCGGCGGCCTCGGCCTCCGCTCCAAGCGTTATTCGATGCTGGTGGAAGACGGCGTCGTAAAAGCCCTCAACGTCGAGGAAAGCCCCGGCCAGGCCACCGTCTCGGGCGCTGCCGCGATGCTGGAACAGCTCTGAGTTTCGAACGAGATCTGCCCCCTCAGCCTAACCTTGCCCGGGTCGAGCCACTCGTCTCGCAAAACACTATAACAGACACCCCGACACATGAAGGGCGGCCATTTCGGTCGCCCTTTTCAATTGTATGAGCAACGGCCGAGCTCCCCGCCTCAATCTCGCCGCAATCGTTATAACATAACTGTAATGTTATTACATTGTAGGATGCGCCATGCCCCCGAGACCCGACCGCCCCTCCGTCAGCCTGCTGGGACAGTCGGCATTATTCAGGGTGATCTGCATGACGCTGGTCATTGCCGTGCTCTGGCTGGCAATCCACTGGGCGGTTCTCTTGCCATGACGCCGCTGATCCGTCTGGAGAATTTGACCGTCGCCTATAACAGGCATCCCGCCGTGCATCATGTCTCCGGCGCCTTCGCCGCAGGCAGCCTGACGGCGATTGCCGGGCCGAATGGGGCGGGCAAGTCGACGTTGCTGAAGGCGATCATGGGGGAGCTTCGCCCGGCCGAGGGCAGGGTCGAGCATCGGCTGGGGCGGGCGGAGTTCGGTTACCTCCCGCAGGCGGCCGAGATCGACCGGCGCTTTCCGATCTCGGTCCTCGATACCGTCATGCTCGGCGCCTGGAAAAAGACGGGAGCCTTCGGCCGCATCGCGCCCGGCGAGGTGAAAAGGGCAGGCGAGGCGCTCTCGGCCGTCGGCCTCGAAGGCTTCGGCCGGCGCCATGTCGGCTCGCTCTCGGCCGGCCAGTTCCAGCGTGTGCTCTTTGCCCGGCTGCTGCTGCAGGATGCCGGCATCATCCTGCTCGACGAGCCGTTTACGGCAATCGATGCCCGCACGACCAGGGACCTCGTCGATATCGTCACCCGCTGGCACGGCGAGGGTCGCACGGTGATCGCCGTGCTCCACGACTTCGAGCTCGTCCGCGCCCATTTCCCGCAAACCCTGCTGCTTGCCCGCGAACTGGTCGGCTGGGGTGCGACCGCAGAGGTCATGTCCTCCGTCAATCTCCTGAAGGCCCGGGCCATGGCCGAGCGCTGGGATGAGGATGCGAATGCCTGCGCACCCGAAGAGGCGCCGGCGGCATGACGGCTTACGATCTCTTCCTGGCGCCCTTTGCCGATTACGGTTTCATGCGCCGCGCGCTCGTCGCCTGCCTTTGCCTTGCGCTCGGCTCCGGCCCGATCGGCGTTTTCCTGATGCTGCGGCGCATGAGCCTGATGGGTGACGCGATGAGCCATGCCGTGCTGCCGGGGGCTGCGATCGGTTACCTCGTCGCCGGCTCCCTGTCACTGACGGCGATGGGGCTCGGCGGCCTGATCGCCGGTCTGTCGGTGGCGCTACTATCAGGCGCCGTCAGCCGGATGACCGTGCTGCAGGAGGATGCGAGCTTTGCCAGCTTCTATCTCGCCTCGCTGGCGCTTGGCGTGCTGATCGTCTCGCTGCGCGGCTCGAATATCGATCTCCTGCATGTGCTCTTCGGCACCATCCTGGCGATCGATGCGCCGGCGCTTTATCTGATCGGCGCGATCACCTCGCTGACCCTCGTCATCCTCGCCTTCATCTACCGGCCGTTGGTGGCCGAATGTTTCGATCCGGGTTTTCTGCGCGCCGTCGGCGGGCGCGGGCCGGTCTATCACGTCCTCTTCCTGCTGCTCGTGGTGCTGAACCTCGTCGCCAGCTTCCAGGCGCTCGGCACGCTGATGGCGGTCGGCCTGATGATGCTGCCGGCCGCCATCGCCCAGCTCTGGTCGCGCAGCCTGGCCATGATGATGGCGATTGCGGCCGCCAGTGCCGCCGCCTCCGGTTATCTCGGCCTGATCGCCTCCTACCATCTCGAACTCGCCTCCGGCCCGACGATCATCATGACGGCGGCGTTGCTCTACGGCTTTTCTATTCTTTTCGCGCCCTCCGGCCTGGCCCGGCGCTTCTTCCCCCGCCCGCATTTGAAGGGCTGATCCCAAGGAGACTTCGATGAACCCGCACAGACTGCTTCTCTCCGCAGCAATCCCCGCTCTGATGGCGTTCTCCGCCATGCCCGCCTCCGCCGAAACGCTGAAGGTTGTGGCGTCCTTCACCGTGCTTGCCGATGTCGTCAAGCAGGTCGGCGGCGAGCACGTCAAGGTGACGAGCCTCGTCGGGCCGAACGGCGACCCCCATGAATTCGAGCCGTCGCCGGCAGACGCGAAGAATTTGAACGCCGCTCAAGTCACCTTCGTCAGCGGCGAGGGGCTGGAAGGCTGGATGGACCGGCTGATCACCGCCTCGGGCTATAAGGGCAAGCCGGTTACCGTCTCCGAAGGCATCAGCACCCGCACCATGGAAGAGGACGGCGAAAAAATCACCGATCCGCATGTCTGGAACAGCCCCGTTAACGTCAAGGTCTGGGTCGCCAATATCGAAAAGGCGCTGTCATCGGCCGATCCCACGGACGCCGCCGCCTTCAAGGCCAATGCCGAGAAATACACCAGGACGCTGGACGAACTGAACGCCTATGCCCATGCGAAGTTCGACAAGGTGGCCGACGATCGCCGCAAGGTGCTGACCAGCCATGATGCCTTCGGCTATTTCGGCCGTGAATATAATGTCAACTTCCTCGCCCCGCTCGGTCTGTCCACGGAAAGCGAAGCGTCGGCCGCCGACGTCGCCAAGCTGATCGAACAGATCAAGAGCGAGCGCGTGAAGGCCTATTTCTTCGAAAATTCCAACGATCCGCGGCTCGTCAAACAGGTCGCCAAGGCAACCGGGGCCGAGCCCGGCGGCGAGCTCTATGTCGAATCGCTCTCCGACGCCAAGGGGCCGGCGCCGACCTATGAAAAGATGTTCAAGTACAATGTCGACCAGCTCGCCACCGCCATGGCGAAATCGAGCTGATGATTAAGAGTGGCCGCAGGCTGAACCTGCGGCCACCTTGAGGCCCGAAGCTGCCCCTCTACAGAAACGCTTCGAAAGTCCGGATAGGTGGTTTTCTGCCAAAAGTGGACATTCCTGCATATAAATCGCCACTTCCGCGCCTCGCCTCCTTATGCGGTCATCAAATCGATGACCCGCATGATCGCGACCGAATTGCTCGTGTTCTGGGTGCCTTCTGTCGTATCGGCGTTAGCGCAGGTCCAAACATCGCCCTTCTTGACCGTGAACTTTTTTTCGTTCTGAACGACCGAAAGTTCTCCCTCAGTCATATGGCAGAGCATGTCGTTCTTCATCATGTTGTCCGGCGTCTTCGCCCCAGCTTGGATAACAACATCCCGCAGTTTCACCATTTTGTAAGCTGGTATGACCGAAGCCCGCTCACCGAGCGCGACAACTCTGACACCGGGTCCGATCTCCTCGCCCTCATCGGGGCCGTAAGTCTGGGCGGCTGCTGGCGTCGCCCAGGCGATCAGTGGCGTTGCGGCCGTTGTAAGACCGAGTGCGAGCATGGTTCTACGATTGACGGCTTCCATTGTTTCCTCCCTAGCCAATTGTTAGGATGAATATTATGAATTACTAAAGCAGCCCCGGCGCGGGTGGTTGTCAAATCAACTTTTTGGAAATGGCTTGCCGCATCCTAAGGAGGCGTATGGCAAAGTTCCGCCCAACTCGATCATGCGTGACCTGCCACTGAACTTTCATCCGGCTGCGATTAGAGCCTCGGTGGTTTTGAGCCGCCAGTCGGCGCGGTGGTAGCAACCGGCGGAAACGCGAAGCTTCCATATTGCGCAGCGTTGGAGCCGGTTGCGGCGATGATCCCGGCATAGTCTGCCGGGGTCTGGTATCCGAGCGATGAGTGCGGACGGAAATTATTGTAATCGTCCGCCCATTCGGCAATGGCGCTTCGGGCATGTTCAAGGCCGAGGAAGAAGCTCTCGTTGAGCAGCTCGTCGCGCATACGGCCGTTGATGCTCTCGACATAGCCGTTCTGCATTGGCCATCCCGGCGCGATGTAGTGCCACTTGACTTTGTGGTCCTAGGATCGGCGCACATGTGCCGACAGCACGCCGCCTGACTTTCCGCTTGCGCACGGAAAGACCTTCCTCGCGATACAGTCGGTAGATGCGATTGACCCCGGACGGCTCTTCGTCCCGTCGAAGCAGGATGAACAGCAGTGGCGGACGGCAGCCAGCCAGTCGTAAACCTTTGCTAGCCACTTCCTTAAAGCCGACTGCTGTCCATGAAAGACGGCCGCTCACGCTGACGGCAGGGGCGACATGCGTGCACGGTAACACGCGGTCGTGCAACATCGATAAATCGGATTCTTATGCATTCTCACAAATTAAGGTCGAAGACGAGGATGCCGGCAAGGCCTCCATCGGTCGACGAGACGATGCGCTCGCCGACCGTCACGTGCTCGGGATGGATGAGATAGGCATCCCGGGCTTCGGCGCTTTCAAAGGTCACGGCAAACCCGTCGACGAAACCGCCATGCAGCCCCTCGGGCGAAACATTCGGCCCGTATTTGATATCCAATATGCCGGGAATGAGCTGTTTCAGGGCGACGATCGCCGCAAACAGCGACTGCTTGTCTTCGGCCGTCACCGCGGTCTTCAGCCGCAGGAATACGCAGTGTAGGATCATCAGTGGTCCTCCCGACTTTCTTTGGGCCGTTTTTTTTTGGCCCGATTTTCTTTGGGTGGAGAATAGCGGCGAAAGCCGGGAGAGCAACGAGATTTATTTTCACGCAGGCGTTGCGCGGCAAGCCGTGAGCCGGGCAGATTACATCTGGTCGGTCTTAACCAGGGGCCGCTTGTAGATCTTCTGGACGAGATCGCTTGCCAGCGCGCGGGCTTCGTCTTTCTCGGCCGCCGTCATCGGCCGGCAGGTGTTCCTGGTGTTTGAACTGTCGAGTACTGTCGTCGAACCGGAATTGGCGATGACGAGATGCCAGCTGCAGGAGGCGACCCTGTCGATGGCGACAGCACCATGGCAACCGGTGGACAGGCAGAAGGCAACGGTCACCTGCGCCCCGTGGTCGCCTTTATAGGCGAGCTGGACGGCTTTCTTGATATCGGTGACCCATCGCTCGCATTGCGCCTGTTTTGCCCCAGGCTGGCAGCTCTGGGTAACGGGTGTGACGTCGCCGGCCTGAAGCGGCGAGACGCAAAAAACACCCATCGAGAGGGCGAGCAGAAACTTGAGCATGGGATTTTCCTTGTGCAAGGAATGAGTGGCGCACATCGCAGGCGGTTGGTCAATGGCCATCGATAAAAGCGAAGGCGGCGCGCCGAGCAGATGTTGGCGCGCCACCGGGAAAATCCGGAATTGTGCAGATCCGGCGTCGCCCCCTATTACAGAATGACGACGGCTTCGACCTCGAAGAGCATGGGGTCGATGGCAAGCTTGGGAACGGGAATCAGCGTCTGCGCCGGCAGTGCTTCGCCGAACATGTCCTTGACGTTCCTGGTCAGCACCTCGAGCTTGGACATATCGTGATCGACCACGAAGACCGTCAGCTTGGCGACCTGATCCGGCCTTGCACCGAGCGCATCGAGGGCGGTGCGCAAATTCGCATAGGCCTGCTTCACCTGGACGGCGAAGTCGGGCGACAGGCCCCCCGTGCCGTCCTGGCCGCCCTGTCCGGAGATGTAGGCCAGCCGGCCTTGGCGCGGCACGATCACCGCCGTGCTGTAGCCATTCGGCGAGGGGTCGTAGAGGTTTTTCGGATTGACGATGGTCAGCTTGAGATCGTCATCGGCTGTCGCCGCAGTGGGAACGCTGATGGTCATGATGATTATGCCTCCGATAATGAGATGCTTGATTGTGCGTGACATGACTTCTCCCGGCTTCTCAGGGCTGCGAGCGATGGAACCTCGCGGCCTGCAAGATGAAGTTTTATCGCGTATGATAAGACTCGTACGCTGTACTATTAAATTGCATCGTACGGCGTACGAGTCAATCGGTCAGCATCGACATTCCCGGCATTGTCGGCTTAGATCGACGTTCTGATCAGTAAAGGAAGACGAATGGCAGCCAAACGCAGCGGCGCTGAGAGCAAAGGGTCTGGGCGGAGAAATGCGTCACCTCAGTCCGGGCAGGAGCCGCGCAGCGAACCGCCTCTCTCCCTGGAGCGGATCGTGGCGACCGCGGTGGAGCTGCTGGACGCCGAGGGCGTCGACGGATTGAAGATGCGCCGGCTGGCCGATCGCCTCGGCTCGGGCGCGATGAGCCTCTATTGGCACGTCGACAACAAGGAAAAGGTCTTCGATCTGGCGCTGGATTCGGTGCTCGAATATCGCGGCCCGCCTGATATCGTCGAAACTCGAGACTGGCGCGGGGACGTCGTGCATATGCTCGAAGACTGGCGCGCCAGCATGCTGCGCCATCCCTGGTCGGCATCGCTGCTGCCGCGCCGGGCGCTCGGCCCGAACATCCTCAGTCGCCTGGAACTGCTGAGCAAGACCTTGTCCGGCGCCGGTGTGGCTGATGCAGATTTGAACGTCGCGATATGGTCGCTCTGGAACTTTGTGCTCGGCGCGACCATCACCCGGGCGAACTTCGATCTCTCGGACGACGACAGGGCGGCCGCGCAGCAGCGCCTGACAGGGCTCAGCGAGCACTACCCAACGATCGAACGCTCTCGTCTGCTGCTGGATAATGATTGGGACGGCGCTTTCAGGAAGGGCCTCGACTTCCTGCTTGATGGTCTTGCTCCGCGGCAGTGAACATTCGTCATTCCCGGACGAGACCGGTGCCGGCTTCTGCGCGCGTGTCGTGGGTGATCCGTAGTGCCGCGACACGGGTTCCCGGCTATTTCCGCAGGATTTTCTCCATCGCTTTCCCCTTCGCGAGTTCGTCGATCATTTTGTCCAGATAGCGGATTTCCCGCATCGTCTTTTCTTGGATTTCTTCCACGCGGACGCCGCAGATCACGCCCGTGATCAACGATCGGGAGGGATTCATCTGCGGCGCTTGCGCAAAGAAATCCTCGAAGTTGGTCTTCTCAGCCAATTGATCGTCCAGGCTCTGCTGGCTATGCCCCGTCAGCCAACAGATGATTTCATCAACCTCTGCCTTCGTCCGCCCCTTCTTCTCTGCCTTGGCGACATAGTGGGGATACACGCTCGCGACGCTGATGGAATAGATACGATGCTTCGTCATGCCTGCTCCTCAACGTTCGAGATATTTTCCGGCTTGAGATAGCTGACTTTAAGTCCTCAACAAGCGGCCGACAATGAGCAAGCCTTCCACGGGCGGGAAGTAGATCAGTGCAAAGGCGGCATCTCTACAGCGCCGCGCGTCTTCGACCGGATTGTACCACAACGGACATCCGCTCGGCTTGGGTAGACGACCGCCACGGAGCCGGGAGCCGACCGGCGGCTCCTAGGACGTCCAACACGAAAGCGGATATTTGGGTACTCTGTGCCAAGGGCTGGGATTGGCCCATGGCTGCCGTCCCCGCGATACAAGCTTGTCAGAAGCTGGACATCAGTCGAGCAGTCGCTGAGCCGTTGCACAACGCGCATGGAAGCATAATCTTGGGTAATGTCTGATGTGAGTCGGCTGTACTGCGCGAGGTCCCGCAATGGCTTACGAGGCCCCCAAAAAACCATTGTTCCGCAAACTCGACAACTATCTACTGCATGTAAGCGATCTTGAGCAAGCCATATCCTTTTATCGGGATCGGCTCGGCCATTCCCTCATTTGGCGGAATGCTGAAGCCGCCGGCTTCGCGTTGCCTGAAACTGACGCAGAGCTAGTGGTTCATCTTCGTATTGGTCCAGAGACCGATATTCTCGTTGATGACGCAGACGCGGCATTTCAAGAACTTTTGGCAGCGGGCGCAAAGGCAGTGGAGCCGCCCTTCGACATCGCGATCGGGCGATGTGCTCGTGTTTGTGATCCTTTCGGCAACGTGCTTGTAATATTGGATCAATCGAAGGGAACTTTCACTACGGACAAGGAGCAAAATGTTGTCGGCGTGGGGCCCACGCGTTATCCAACCTGACCGTCGACCTCCCACCAGCCACGGACTCTGTGTAACCTAAGCAGACCGGCAGCTTTCAGGAAATCGGCAGGTCGGCTCGAATAGCCGAAATGAGGCGCAAAGCGGTCACTGGCGTCGCAAAAAATCCGCCGCGAAACTCCAGCTCTTGGCGACAGAGTCTTGCGGCGAGAATCCTCGACGCTTTCAAAGACCGGAGTGTCGCAAAAGTCAGGATTTTCGCGACAGTTGACAGCTTCTCGCACGTTTTCGCTGAAATGAAATTGCGCGTAGGCGGCGCCGCTGACACTCTATCGCAATCGGTTTCAGGTAGCTCGGAAGACCCGGAAAACTATCCTCGACGATCACGGCGGAGAGTAGTCTTGCCAACGCTCAGTGGTGTTTTTCAACAGTATCCGCCAGAAGCGGACATAGCGACATTTTCAGCGACGATTTTCGGTGTTGTCATAGCGTAGCGTGGCCGCCTCTACCTTGTCGCCGTTGGCCGCTGCCCATGAACACAGTGCTTCAAACGGCTCCCGCAGTGAATGGCCTAGTGGAGTAATTGCATATTCCACGCCAATCGGCTGCGTTGGGAGTACGGTTCTCGTCACAAGGCCGTTCCGCTCAAGCCTCTTCAAAGCGTCGGCCAGAGCCTTGTGCGTGATCCCATCGAGACGCCGCTTGATTTCGTTGAAGCGCGAGGGTTTGGGACAGATCACTGTCAGTATCAGGATCGTCCATTTGTCAGCGATCTTGTCGAGCACCGGGCGAACCTGCGCCATGTCGCCAAACGCGCGATGAGAAAGTGCCTCCAGATCAGTATACTCGTCCATATCTAGGCTACTTCAGGTGCGTAATTGATACCAGATATATGATGTATATCATGGCGAGACCATCAATTGAAAGGATTTACGATGGCTCGAATGAGTAACAAGATTGCCCTGGTCGTCGGCGGCGCCAAGGGCATCGGCTTGGCAATTGCAGAGCGGCTTTCTGCCGAAGGGGCGAAGGTCTTTATCACCAGTCGTAGAAGTGAAGATGCCGAGAAGGCGGCCAAGGGTATCGGCAATGACGCGGTCGGCATTGCCGCCGATGCCGGTGTCCCCGAAGATATGGTGGAGGCTGTCGAAAAAGTGCGAAAAGTATGCGGGCGTATTGACGCGCTCGTATTAAATGCTGGCCTCTCCGAGCCTGCGCAGATCGCCGAAATAACGCCAGACCACTTCGACCGCCACTTCGGCGTCAACGTCCGCGGGATGGTATTCGGCCTGCAGGCGGCTCTCCCGGTGATGACAGGAGGTGGGGCGGTCGTCCTCGTCGGATCCATCGCCGATAACGCGGGCTACTCTTCGTACGGCACCTATGCCGCCACCAAAGCGGCCGTCCGTTCCTATGCTCGAACCTGGACGGCAGAACTCGCGCCCAAAGGTATACGCGTCAACGTTGTTGCGCCCGGTCCAACCGATACGGAAATGATGGCTACGGTTGCCGAAGACACTCGCGCGGCACTTGTCGCTCCGATCCCGATGGGACGAATGGCGAGGCCTTCAGAAGTGGCTGCGGCCGCCTTGTTCTTGTTGAGCGACGACGCGAGCTACATTGCCGGTGCCGAACTGTGCGTCGACGGCGGCTTGCGGCAGGTCTAAGGTTCCGTCGAAACGGTGTACCCGATCTGAGCAGGTCGGGTACAGCAAAACGCGCTTGTTGACAGACCAGCCTTAAATTGAAGCCGTTCAATATCGAAAAGAGCACCGAATACGATCATATTAGCGCCTGTATTTTCGACGAACCCGTCCATTATACACGGGGAAGAAATTCACCTGTCGTGAAGCTTCCGCTTAGGGCCGCATAGCAGCCGCAGGTTGATCGAGACGAAGATCGGCAATTCGCCGGTCTGGTGCTGCCAGCTCATCAGATCGTTGGTCGCGAACATGCCGAGCGCGCCGATGAGATCGGAGGCCTCGGCGATCGGGATGAATTCGGATGGCGGGATGTTGCCGCGTTTGGGATGTTCCCAGCGCATCAGCGCCTCGAAGCCGGCGACCTCGACATCCTCCAGCCTTGGGCCAGCTGCCCGTCAACGGTTTGTGGCAGAGCCTCGGAGGTTTCGCCCAGTCAACACCACCTTTGCGTTCCTAAGCCACAATGGGCTGGCCCTTACACCCCATTACAGACTTTGGTGCAGATTAACGGACGACAGCTTTGGAGACGTCGTTCCGGGTTCGTGAACGACCGGAATGAGGCGCATTGCCGCCCGGCAGCATTGGCTCGGTCGGTGGTCTCTGACCGCATTTCTGCTAAAGTTCGGAAGCATCGCCCGCGATGTCACCAACTGCCGAAGTGTGAAGGGCGCAACGGGCGGATGGGCCTCCTGCTCATCAGGCCTCTTGTTCTGAAGGAGGAGCGCTAGGATGAGCACCGACCTGGATACCGTGCGGTCCTATGATAAGGTCGCGGCGGGGTACGCTGCCGAGGCCGCGGCGATGCCCGAATGGGTCGCGACAGAGATCGATGCATTCGTGACCGAGCTGGGCGGCTCGGGCAGGGTGCTGGAGATCGGAAGCGGTGGCGGGCGAGATGCACTTGAGCTTGAGAAGCGGGGAATGAGCGTCCGGCGCACCGACATTGCAAAGGGTTTCGTCGAACTGCTTCGCGAAAGTGGCTTCGAAGCCGACCTGTTGGACCCGCTGACCGATGACTTGACCGACCCGCAGCGTCCCGGCACGCCGTATGACGGGATCTGGGCCTGTGCCTGCCTCATTCATGTCGCGCGCGAGGATTTCGGCACGGTGCTTGGACGGCTTGCCGAGGCGACCCGGACCGGTGGCCGATTGCACGTCTCGGTAAGAGAGGGCGAAGGCGAGGATGTCTCCACCCACGGCAGCGCTGCAGCGCCCCGGCGCTACGTCGAGACGTACTGGCGCGAGTCTGCCCTGCGGTCCGCACTCACAGACGCCGGCTGGATCGTCAGCGAGATACGTCGGTGCGTCGGAAAGCCCTATGATCGGTGGCTGAGCGTTCGGGCGAGTCGGGCGTGACGCACATAGAACTTGCGGGAATGGCTCCGCTAGTTCCAGCGCATCCTCAATATCCACCCCCTTCGGCCAAGGATTGGCCGCGTGGAAAACGTACGTGAGCAGTGAGAGGGGTCGTCATTTCTTTGGTGAAGCGTTCCCAGGTAAAGTGTCTTTTCACCAGATCGAAGTCCATGATAAGCGGCGCCCATGGGAATCAAGAACTATCTGATCGAAGGCGGTTCCGGCACTGGGAAAACGTCTGTCGCTACCGAACTGGAGCGGCGGGGCTACCATGTCGTCCATGGTGATCGGGTGTTGGCCTATGTTGGCGACCCCGAGACGGGCCAGGCACTCGCAGGACCACCCGAAGGTGCGGACCGCATCGTTTGGGGATACGCCCACTGGATCTGGCGTGTCGACAAGGTCCGCGCAATTGCTGCCGACACCACCCATCCTGCCACTTTCTTCTGTGGCGGCTCGCGCAATTTCCACAAATTCCTGGACCTTTTCGATAAGGTTTTCGTGCTCGACATAGACGTTAAGACCTTGAACCATCGATTGGATGGGCGGCCAAATGAGCCCGGCTTCGAGCCGGCCGAGCGGGCGCTGGTGCTCCGCTACCATCACACCCGGGAACATCTTCCCATCGGCATCAATATCGACACGACGGGTACTGTCCCAAGTGTCGTCGACGATATCCTCGCTCAACTCACCTGACGACCGACGAGACTGGCCGCTCCGCTCAAGCCCGTTTCGTCAGCGGAAACCGGTCCCGAAGCAGCCGCAGCACCGATTCCGAAGGGATCGGCGGACCGAAAAGGTAGCTCTGGCCGTAGTTGCAGCCCATCTTGGCAAGCTCGATCGCATCCTCGTTGGATTCGATCCCCTCCGCCACCACCTTCATGTCAAGCTCGCGCGCCATCGCGATCACCGACCGGAGCACGGTTGCCTTCTTGTCGCTGCTGTCGCGTACCAGCGCCTTGTCGAGCTTGATCGTGTCGAAGGGGAAGCGGGTGAGATAGGCGAGCGACGAATATCCGGTGCCGAAATCGTCGAGCGCCAGGCCGATGCCGGCTTCCTTCAGCTTCTGCAAGACGAGCCTGGCCTGTTCCGGATTTTCCATCACCATGGATTCCGTCAGTTCGAGCTTGAGGCGCGAGGGCTGGCAATGCGTCTTGGCGAGAACCGAACGCACATCGTCATAGAGCTCGTTGTTGAGCAGCTGCACGCTCGACAGGTTGATCGAGACGAAGATCGGCAATTCGCCGGTTTGGTGCTGCCAGCTCATCAGATCGTTGGTCGCCTGTTCCAGCGCGAACATGCCGAGCGCGCCGATGATATCGGAGGCCTCGGCGATCGGGATGAATTCGGATGGCGGGATATTGCCGCGTTTGGGATGTTCCCAGCGCATCAGCGCCTCGAAACCGGCGACCTCGACATCTTCAAGCCTTGCGATCGGCTGATAGACCATCGACAATTCCTTGCGCTCGATGGCGCGGCGCAGATCCGTTTCGAGCTGCAGCCGGTCGGTGCCGAAATCGCGGAAGGCAGGCTGGAACGGCTCGACGCGGTTGCCGCCGGCCCGCTTTGCCCGGTACATCGCAAGCTCCGCATCGCTGAGCAGGCCGGTGGCGCTCTCCTGCCGGTCTACCCAGGAGGCAAGCCCGACCGAGGCCGTCAGGATGATCTCGCGATTGGCGAAGTTGATCGGCACCATGATCGCCTTGCTGATCGCATCGGCAAAATCGGCGACCTTGGCCGGATTGTGCTCGGAAACCAGGATGAGGCCGAACTGGTCGCCGGCAAGCCGCGCCAGCGTATCCTGCGGCTTCAACAGCCGGCGCAGACGCCGCGTCAGCGCGATGAGAATGTTGTCGCCGGCCGCAACGCCGAGCGAATCATTGACCAGCTTGTAGCGGTCGATATCGATCACCATCACCGTCGGCCGCAGCGTATCGCCGCCCGGCGCCAGCGCCAGCACCGACTGCAGCCGGTCGAGGAAGACCTGCCGGTTCGGCAGGCCGGTCAGATTGTCGTGCAGCGCATCGTGCAGCAGCCGTTCGACGGAATTCTTCTGTTCGGTCACGTCGACGATCGTGCCGACGCAGCGGATGATCTCGCCGTTCGAGCCGAGCACCGGCCGGGCGCGGATCAGCAGCCAGTGGAAATGCCCGTCCTCGGCGCGGATGCGGAACTCGTGGTTCAGCCGCCCGCGGCGGTGTTCGAGCAGCACGTCGAGCGTGGCGCGGAAGCGGTCGCGGTCGTCGGGATGCAGCCGCGGCAACCAGTTGCGCGCCGCCCCATGCATGGCGCCCGGCGACAGGCCGAGCTTGATCGAGACGTCGGGAATGGTGACGACGCGGTCGCGCGCCACGTCCCAATCCCACACCATGTCGCCGGAGCCGGTCAGCGCCAGCGATTGCCGCTCGAGATCGGAAAACAGCCCTTGCTGGTAGGCGCCGCCGGCAAACGCGTGCTGCATGACGGTGAAGCCGATCAACAGCACGATGAGCACGAGGCCGCCGCCGAGCGCGGGCTGGATGATGTCGTTGTCGAGCCGTCCGGTGACCGTCAGCCACGCCCCGAACAGCCAGACCAGGATCAGCGCCCAGGCCGGCACTAGCAGGATGGCGCGGTCGTAGCGGTTGAAGCCGAGATAGATGATCAGCAGCAGCCCCATCGTCGCCGTCAGCGCGAAGGAAAGCCTGGCGATGCCGGCGGCGATCGACGGATCGTAGATCGCCACGCCGAAGAGCAGGGCAAGGCCGAGCACCCAGGCAAGTGTCGCGTAGCCGAGATGCGCATGCCAGCGGTTGAGGTTGAGATAGGTGAAGAGGAAGATGACGAAACTCGACGCCAGCGCTACCTCGGCGCAGGCGCGCCATATTCGCTGGTCGGCCGAGGCGACGCTGATCAGCTTGCCGAGAAAACCGAAATCGACGCAGATATAGCCGAGCACCGCCCAGGCGAGTGCGGCCGTCGCCGGCAGCATCGAGGTGCCCTTGACGACGAATAGGATGGTCAGGAACACGGCGAGCAGGCCGGCAATGCCGAGCACGATGCCGCGATAGAGCGTGAAGGCGTTGATCGTGTCCTTGTAGGCGTTCGGTTCCCAGAGATAGATCTGCGGCAGTTCCGGCGTCGACAGTTCGGCGACGAAGGTGATGACGGCGCCGGGGTTCAGCGTGATGCGGAAGACGTCAGCCTCGTCGCTCGGCTGCCGGTCGAGCGCGAAGCCTTCGCTCGGCGTAATCGCGCTGATGCGCTGCGAGCCGAGATCCGGCCAGAAGAGCTTGGAATTGACCAGACGGAAATGCGGGGCGACGATGACGCGTTCGAGCTGTTCTTCGGAGACGTTGGCGAGTGCAAACACCGCCCAGTCGCCCTGATGGTTCTCCGAACTTGCCCTGACCTCGATGCGGCGGCGGATGCCGTCGGCGCCGGCCGCCGTCGAAACCTGGAAGGCCTCGCCCTGGTTGGCGTAGATCTCCGTCGTTGCCGTCAGATCGAGCGCGGTATCGTCACGGGAAATTTTTACCGGTTCGGCCGCCCGGGCAGCACCCGCCGCGAAGGCGAAGGCCGCCAGGAAAAGGGCTGCGATCACCGCGATCACTCGTCCGGACGGTGACTTGGGCAGCATGCGGTCTCTTGTCATCGGCTGTCGGTTTTCCTGCCTTTATCCGTATCGGTGGCGAGACGTGAAAACATCACATGGTCATGCCACTGACCGTTGATCTTCAAATATCCGCGCAGATAGCCTTCCTGCTGAAACCCGGCTTTTTCAAGCAGACGGATGCTGCGCGCGTTATCTGGAATACAGGCTGCTTCGATACGGTGCAACTCAAGCCCGGCGAAGATGTAAGGAATAACCAATTGAAGGGCGGCGAACATATGCCCCTGGCCGGCATGACGTTCGCCCATCCAATAGCCGATCATGCAGCTTTGTGCCGCACCCCGTCTGATGTAACCGATGGTGACGCCGCCGACGAGCGTCATGTCGCCTTTCAGGAAAATGAACAGCGGCACCGCCTGGCCCGAGGCATATTCCTGCTTGCCGCGGACGACGCGGGCGCGGTAGGCGCCCTCCGTCAGCTCGTCGCGCCGCCAGGTCGGCTCCCAGGGTTCCAGGAATTTGCGGCTTTCGGCGCGCAGCCGGTGCCACTGGTTGAAATCCTGGTAGCGCGGCAGGCGCAGGAAATATCTGTCGTTCTCCAGCTGCACCGCTTCCGGCTGCCGCTGCAGGAACCGAAAAACCGATTTTGGCATCGATCACTCCCGGCAGGACGGACGTCGGCTCAGCGGCTTGCCTGCAGCGTCTTCGACGCCGGCACCGAAAGCGAAGCAGTGATGTCTTCCATCGGCGCGAGCTGTTCCAGTGGACCGATCGCCGAAAGCGTCGGCACCGTGTCGTAGAACAGCCGGCCGGCGAGGTCAGTCAGCCGCTCGATGGTGATGCCTTCCAGCCGCTCCATCATCTCCGGATTGGAGATCGGCCGGCCGTAGAGCATCATCTGCCTGGCGATCTGGCCGGCGCGGGCGGCCGGGCTTTCCGCACCCATCAACAGCTGGGCGCGGATCTGGGCGCGGGCGCGCTCGATCTCGTTCTGGTGGATCGCATCGGCGGATTTGTGCAGCTCGTCGATGATGACGGGCACCAGCTCCGGCAGGTTTTCGCCGCCGGTTGCGGCATGAATGCCGAAGATGCCGGTGTCGGAAAAGCCCCAGTGGAAGGCATAGACGGAATAACAGAGGCCGCGGAATTCGCGCACCTCCTGGAACAGCCTGGACGACATGCCGCCGCCGAGGATATTGGCGAGGATCTGCGAGCAATAGAAATCGCGGGCGTGGTAAGGCTTGCCCTCGAAGCCGAGCAGGATCTGCGCATCCATCAGGTCGCGCGGTTCGCGCACGCTGCCGCCGATGTAACGCGCCGCGTCCATGACGGGCGGCGCGGAAGGGGCCGTCGGCAGGCTGGCGAAACGGTCCTCGACCAAGCGTAGGAACGCTTCATGCTCGACGGCGCCGGTGGCGACCACGAACATGCGGTCGGTCGTGTAGTTGCGGCCGAGATAGCCGCGGATCTGCTGCGGCGTGAAGGAGACGACGGTCTCCGGCGTGCCGAGGATCGCCCGGCCGAGCGTCTGGTCGCGATAGGCGACCTCGGAGAACCGGTCGAACACCACGTCGTCGGGCGTGTCGTTGGCGGCGTTGATCTCCTGCAGGATCACCTGCTTCTCGCGCTCCAGCTCCTCCTCCTCGAAGGCCGATTCCGTCAGGATGTCGGCGAGGATGTCGACGGCGAGCGGCACGTAGTCCTTGAGCACGCGGGCATAATAGGAGGTCGTCTCGGTCGAGGTGGCGGCATTGACTTCGCCGCCGACATCCTCGATTTCCTCGGCAATCTGGCGGGCCGTGCGGCGCGCCGTGCCCTTGAAGGCCATGTGTTCGAGCAGGTGAGCGATGCCGTGCTCGTTGTCCGTCTCGTTACGCGATCCCGATTTGATCCAGACCCCGAGCGCAACGCTTTCAAGATGCGGCATGGTCTCTGTGACTACTGTCAGCCCGGATTTCAGCCGGGTGCACTCAACTGTCATTGGCTATCTTTCTGCGCCTGCTGTCGTCTCGCCGCGGGCGTGCTTGCCGATAAAGGTTTCAACGGCTTTCAGCTCCGGTTTGATGATCTGGAAACGCTCCTCCCTTTGCATCAGATCAGCAAGCCACGTCGGAAGCGCCGGGTCAATACCGCTGGCGGATTTTACGGCGACGGGGAATTTCGCCGGATGCGCGGTCGAAAGCGTCACCATCGGCGTATTCGGCTTTTCTTTCTTGGCAGCGACGAAGACGCCGATCGCCGAATGCGGATCCAGCAGATAGCCGGTCTCGGCATGGGTCTTGCGGATCGTCTCGGCGACTTGGCTTTCGCTGGCGCGCCCGGCGCGGAAGTCGCGGCGGATCGCCTTGAGCGCCTGCTCGCCGATCTCGAAACCGTTGGATTGCTTGAGGCTTTCCATCGCCGCGCGCACCTTCGAGGCGTCGCGGTCATAGGCTTCGAACAGCAGCCGTTCGAAGTTCGACGAGATCTGGATGTCCATCGACGGCGAGCTCGTCGCCTTGACCGCCTTCATGTCGTAGCGGCCGGTCTTCAGCGCCCGCGCCAGGATGTCGTTCTCGTTGGTGGCGATCACCAGCCGGTCGATCGGCAGGCCCATGCGCTTGGCGCAGTAGCCGGCGAAGATATCGCCGAAATTGCCGGTCGGCACCGTAAACGAGATCTTCCGCTCCGGTCCGCCGAGCGCCACCGCCGCCGTGAAATAATAGACGATCTGGGCCATGATGCGCGCCCAGTTGATCGAGTTGACGCCTGATAGCCTGACCCTGTCGCGGAAGGCCACGTCGTTGAACATCGCCTTCACCAGGTTCTGGCAATCGTCGAAATTGCCCTCGACGGCAAGCGCATGCACATTGGCTGACGACGAGGTCGTCATCTGCCGCTGCTGCACCGGCGAGACCTTGCCATGCGGGAAGAGGATGAAGATGTCGGTGCGCTCGCGCCCCGCGAAGGCGTCGATCGCCGCCCCGCCGGTGTCGCCCGAGGTGGCGCCGACGATCGTCGCCCGCTCGCCGCGCTTTTCCAGCGCATAGTCCATCAGCCGGGCGAGCAGTTGCATCGCCACGTCCTTGAAGGCGAGTGTCGTGCCGTGGAAGAGCTCCATGACGAAGCTGTTCGGCCCGGTCTGGACGAGCGGCGCGATCGCCGGATGGCGGAAAGTGCCGTAGGCCTCGTCGATCATCGCCCGGAACGTGTCGTCGGGGATCTCACCATTGGTGAAGGGCGACAGGATGGTGAAGGCGATCTCCTGATAGGTCTTGCCCCTAAGCGCTCGGATCTCCTTCTTGGAAAAGCTCGGCCATTTGCGCGGAACATAGAGCCCGCCGTCGCGCGCCAGCCCCGTCAAAAGGGCGTCGCAAAAGCCGAGGGAAGGGGCCTCGCCGCGGGTCGAGATATAGTCCACGTTCGTCATCCTTGATCTATCGCTGGAGGAAATCCGGCCGGGCGCGGCCATGGCCCGCTCTGCCGGAAGTCTTGGCTGGAAATCGGGCCGGAAATCGAAAAGGGGCCGCTCTGCGGGCAGGGCTTTGCTCGTATGCTTTTGAAGTTGCCCGCATCCGGCGTCGAAAAGTGCATCAAAACGGCGCTTACCCAATCGATTTTTGTTTGCGCCGCTGATATAGACCATCGCAAACCGTCGTGAAAGGCCCCGCGGAAAAGACAGGGGCCTCCAAGAAGCGCTTATACAAGGGATGGAATATGGTGCTCGGCAAGGTCTCGCGTCTCATCGTCTCCGCATCTTTTCTTGCCCTGCTCGCTGGTTGCAACTCGCTCGGCATCGGTGGCGACAGCAAGCCGGCGACACCGGCGACCCAGCCGAACGGCACCGCCCAGATCATGCCGCTGGCGCCGGCCAACCCCTCCTCGAACAATCCTTCGATCGGCACCGCCACGACAGCGCAGGGCACGGTCGCCCCCGTTGTGCAGGGCGCCTGCCCGCAGATCTTCATGCGTGACCAGGATGCGATCTTCCGCACCTATGCCAAGGGCAAGAAGGACGATCCGCAGCAGATCGTCTACCAGGCCTCCTTCGGCGATTACACCCGCCAGTGCACGCTGAACGACACGAACCTGACGATGACCGTCGTCGCCCAGCTGCGCCTCATCACCGGCCCGGCCGGTACGCCAGGCCCGCTGACGCTGCCGATCCGCATCTCCGTCGTCGATGGCGAGACCGTGCTCTATTCCGAGGTCACCAAATTCCCGACCGAGATCCCGGCGGGTGCGCCGGGCACGCAGGTCATCTTCCGTAAGGACGGCATCAAGATGCCGGTCGGCTCCGGTGCCCTGGTGCGCGTCAATATCGGCTTCGACACCCAGCCGGCAAAGACCAAGAAGAGCAGCTAAGTTACTCCAGCGACTGTTTCCGAGATTCGGTTGCACCTCCCTCATTCCTGTGCTCGTCACAGGAATCCAGCCACGGCGCGTCTGCGCCGTGAAGCTCTCATCAATGAAGCCGTTCTCTCGCGCCCAAGGACTTAGGCGCACTGGATCCCTGTGACGAGCACAGGGATGAGGGAAGGAGAGGGCGTGCTCACCCGGCAGAGCATTCAGGGTTGAATTAGGACGATTCCGTGGGCTCCATAGACTCGGAGCATAGTGAAAGTTGCATAACCCCTAGTATCGGAATCAGCACTCCGGCGCCTCAGAGAACGCCTTCCCATGCCGCCAGGGCCGCAACGACGCCCGGCAGGTCGTTCATGCGGGAGATTGCCGTTTCGGCGCCGGCATCCGTCAATTTGTCGGCATGGGCGGGATAGCTGTGCGAGGCGCCGGTAAAACCGATGACGCGCATGCCGGCGGCGCGTGCCGCATGTACGCCGTGGACGGAATCCTCGACCACGACGACCTTGTCAGGCGAAACGCCCATCTGGCTTGCGCCATGCACGAAGATGTCGGGCTTCGGCTTGACGCGGTCGGGGCCAAGATCCTTGGCGGAAAAGATGTTCGGCGCAAACAGCGGCTTCAGCCCCACCTTGCTCAGCATCATGTCGAGCCGCTTGGTGCTCGAATTCGAGCAGATGCAGCGCTTCATTGCCAGCCTGGAGACGGCGAATTCGACGCCCGGAATGGCCTGGACGTCCTGCGCCAATCTGAGGTCGAGCAGATGCTCCGACTTGTCGAGCAGGGAGGCCGAAAACGGGATGCTTGCCTCGCGCTCGATCTGCAGCAGGATGTTGCGCCACGTCATTCCGGCGAAGCGTTCGCCCATTTCCTCGGCGCTAATCGGATATCCGGCTTCGGTCAGAAGTCCGGATTCGACCTCAGCCGCGATGATTTCCGAATCGACGAGAACGCCGTCGCAGTCGAAGATGATGAGCTCGAAGCCGTCCATATGTTCACGCCTTGCTGAAAGTCTGGGCTGGAAGTCTGGGTCTTGTCCGGGAATACTGCGGCTTTACACGATGCCCGGCCAAAGCTCAACCTGATCTCAAGCATGGCTGCGATGCGGCAAGCGACCGGCTCCGGCGTCGCTGCCGGACCGGTCGTGTCGGCTTGGCTTGGGAATGAAGCATGGCGATGAGATAGCAGCCGTCAGGCAGCCAGTTGCCCACCCCGGCGTCCAGCTGCGGATGGCGAAGCTGTCGCCCGAAGCCTGAACCGGGAAACCAGTTCACGCAGCTTGGCAGCTTCCTCGGCAAGCTGGCCGGATGCCGCGGTGGATTGCTCCACCATCGCCGCGTTCTGCTGGGTCACCTGATCCATGGAGTTGACGGCGGTGTTGACTTCGGCAAGGCCGGTCGACTGCTCTCTTGCCGATACGGCGATGGCATCCATGTGCTGATTGATGCGGGCAATCTGTTCGCTGATCGCCTTCAGAACCTGGCTGGTGTCGAGAACCAGTTTGACGCCGCTTTCCACTTCCACCGAGGATTTCTGGATGTGGCCTTTGATTTCCTTTGCCGCCTGAGCCGATCTCTGGGCCAGCTCGCGCACTTCCTGGGCGACCACCGCAAAACCCTTGCCCGCGTCGCCGGCGCGTGCCGCTTCGACGCCGGCGTTCAGCGCCAGCAGATTGGTCTGGAAGGCGATCTCGTCGATCACGCCGATAATGCTGGAGATCTGCTGGGACGAGGCCTCGATGCGGCGCATGGCTTCTTCGGCATGCGATACGACCTCGGACGACTTGGCGGCGTTGCGGTTTGCATCGGTCGCTTCCGTGCGCGCCTCGTCGGTCCGCTTGCTCGAGTTCGAGACATTGGCGGTGATCTGATCGAGCGCTGCGGCGGTTTCTTCGAGCGAGGCCGCCTGCTGTTCGGTTCGTTTCGACAGGTCGCCCGCCCCGGATGCGATTTCCCTTGTGCCTTCGTCGATGGCGGCAATGGCGGCCGTGATCGCGCTGAGCGTCTGATCGAGCTGCCGGATC
Organism: Rhizobium changzhiense; assembly: GCF_013087625.1. Taxonomy (NCBI): domain Bacteria; kingdom Pseudomonadati; phylum Pseudomonadota; class Alphaproteobacteria; order Hyphomicrobiales; family Rhizobiaceae; genus Rhizobium; species Rhizobium changzhiense. The sequence goes on along the minus strand of NZ_JABFCQ010000001.1, from coordinate 808,373 downwards.
GACATGTTGAAATCATGCCGGAGGTTCTCGAAATCCGGGGCGAAGGGCTCGTCGATCTGGAAGGCGAGATCGCCGGATGCAAGCCTCTTCAGGCCTGCGGCGAGGCCGGATGTCGCCGCCCGCAGCCGTTCAGCGGCATCTTCGTCAGCCTGCTTGCGCGCCGTGACCCGCTCGGTTTCACTCTGCAATCGAGCCGCCTCGGCATCTTTTTCGAGTTGCTTGTTGGCAATCGCCGCCTGGCGGAAGACTTCGACGGCCGACGCCATCGTCCCGATTTCATCGGTGCGGCCGATCCCGGTGCAGGCAATCGCCGTGTCGCCGCCGGCAAGCCTTTGCATATCGCCGGAAAGCGAAAGGATCGGCTTGGTGACGGTCTTGCGGGTGAGGAAATAGAGACCAAAGGCGAAGAGCGCCGCCGAAGCCAAAAGGGCTTCCAGGACAATATCGACCGACGCATTTATATCAGAGCTGCGATTGGAAATTTCCTCGGATGCAGCGGTGATCTGATCGCCGGCCTGTTCCATCGCCGCTTCCAGCGTCGAGAACTGCGCCATGAACTCAGGCAATGCCTTCATAGCTGCCGTAGGGTCCTTACCGGCAAGTTCGACGATCTGAGTGGCGCTTGCGATATAGGCAAGCAGGGGACGTTCGACGCCGGCAAGGATCGTTTTCGTCTTGTCGTCGACGGCAAGAGCCTTGTTGGCGTCAAGCATTTCGCGGAACGACGCCTCATGCTCCGCCAGATCGGCCTTCACCGCGGCAGGGTCTATGCCTGCTGCCGGATTGGACGCCAGCAATGATGCGAGCGCATCCGAGCGCAGCGCGTCATGCATCATGTCAGCCTGCATGTGGTTGCGCAGGATTTGGGCCGACCGGGCAACCTCGGCGTTGTTTTCGGAGAGGATCGACGCGGACCAGATGCCGACGCCCGCGGCGCCACCCGCCAAGGCGAAAATCGCGATGCTCGCAATGATGATCTTATGCTGGATCGATGCCATGACAGGGCTCTCTCGTTAATTCAGAAGGTGAGAGTAGCCGAATATGCTTAATTATTTTCTTAGCACCATGCCGCTTAGCGGCGCAAAAACAACAGGTTGCAGCTGATATTTCAATTTCGATGAAAAGTTGAGCTGCGTTGAGCGTGAAGTGGATTACCGGCGCAGGCACCTCGAGCGCCGGAAAATGCGATAAGGGTGGGGCTCTCCCTTGTGCCAAGGGCGGGCCCCATCCAACTATTGCTCCGGCAGGATGATCTTCTGATTTGTGGTGTTCTTGACCGGCTTTTCGCCAGGGACATGAGACATCGTGCGGGTCGTGCTATCCAGCGTGCTGCCGTCGGTGCTGGTCTTTGTACGAGATTTGCTGAACGTCCCTTTGTCCACGGCTTGGGCTTTGGTCTGCGCCTTCAGCTTGTCGCCATTGTCGTTGACGTGGGTCTTGCTTTGCGCCTTTCCATCGGTGGTGGCTGCACTTCCCCCCGATCCGATCGAAGAGGTCGTGCCGTCATCGGTCCGGCAGGCGCCCGCCGTTCCGAGCGAACTTGCGGATGTGCCTCCTGCCGAGGCGCTTCCGCCCGATCCGACCGTTCCGGCTGCATTGCACTCCTCCGCAATAACGCCCGAGCTCGACGCGAGCAACACGATCGAGGCGGCCGCGATAAGGTTGATAGGTTTCATTGCCATCTCCTACTTCTTGGGTTTCGTGACCGAACAGGTTCCGTCGGACCGTTTGGTGATGACGGTGCCGTCAGGCCGGGTGATGCTCGCGGTCGAATAGCTGTCGACGCTTCCCGATCCGGCCGAGGAGCCGGCGGAGGAGGATGACGAAGAGGAGCTGGCCGATCCGCCGCCGGTCGTGGTCGTTGACGAAACCTGGCCGTTGCCGGCCGTCACGGTGGTGGACATGTCCCGCTGCGACGACCGCGACTCGACGACGGTGCATGTCGTTCCGTCGTCGAGCTTGATCTCCTCGGACATTGCCTGTCCGGCGATCAGGGCGAGTGAAGCGCCCAGTGCGATTGTGGAAAAGTTTGCCATTGGTTTATCTCCGAGGGCTTGGCCGACGCCATCAAGGCGCCGGCCGACATCGTCAGCAGCCTTCTGTGCCGGCGGCGTCTTTCTTGACCTGTCCGGGTGCACAGCCCTTCTTGCCCTTGTTGTGAGAGCTTCCTGCGGCGCTGCCGCCGGTGCCGACAGTGCTGCCGGTCTTGTCTCCGTCCGCAGACGAAGCACCGGTCCCGACGCTGGAGGCCGAGTTGGCGTCGCCCGAACCTGCAGCGGAGCCGCCGGTACCGACCGAGCTGCTGGAGGTGCCGCCGCCGGCCGACGAACCGCCGGTGCCAAGCGTCGAAGCAGACCCCGAGCCGGAGCCCGAGCCCGCAGCAGAGACGCCGGTGCCGACCGTGCTGCTCGAAGTGCCGCCACCGGCCGATGAGCCGCCCGTGCCGACCGTCGAGGACGTGCCGGATTTGCAGTTGGTCGAACCAGCCGGGCAGTCGCCCCCTGCAGAGCTGCCACCAGTACCGATCGTGCTGCTCGCAGTTCCGCCGCCGGCCGACGAACCGCCTGTGCCGACGGTGCTAGACGATTGAGCGAAGCCGGAAACAGCCGTGCCTGCAAAAAGGGCGGCCGCCAAGGCCAGATGTGTTGCCTTCATCATGGTGTATTCCTCCGTTTGTTTCTAACTTGCCGTCGCATCCGGAATGGATGGATAGCTGCCTGACAAACTTCGGTTTCGACCCACTGTTCCTGCCTTAGGTACTCAGTCGGATATCCCTCGGACCTTGGTCCGACCTCGCCGTCATGGTTGACGTTCGAGCGTTCTGGGAGGGTTTCATGAGCCCGCCGACGGGTCGCAAAACCTCTTTCTCGGCGGCTCCGACGGCGCCGAAGAAGGCTTGGCTGCAGGCGACGTCATCGCTGGCCGGTGGAGCGACGCCCATCAATTCCGCGTCATGTCGGGAGAACCGCAGCCGCAGGCCTACCTTTGGCAATCTCATGCACTAGATGGCGATCGGGAGGAGAACGCCACCGCCGCTATTGGGAAGAGAAGCGGCATGCCAAAGAATGAATGAAGAGGAAGACCGCATGACGATCGAGGATATTATCGAAACCCTGGAAAAGACTGACATGCCCGACAGCCGGATCGACGCCTTCATCACCTGTGCGTTCTTGTTGAAGCAATTCCGGCCGGCCGAGCCCAAGGATTTCGACGGTCCTCACGACTACCTGCCGAGCAGCATCAAGTCAGAGCACGGCTTCCTGATGGCGCGGCCCTTCACACACGACGTCAATCACGCCATCGATCTGTGCCGGGAAGTCCGGCCGGATGCGGTTTGGCACCTTGCCCGTGGTCGCCAGACAGCGGATGACTCGCTTTACGGTGCGCAGTTGCGCGAGGTCAGGGAGAGCGACAGCGTGCTTGGCGAGGCCGAGAGCAATCACGCGGCGCTGGCGCTGACGCTAGCTGCACTGCGGGCGCATGTGCGGCAGGAAGATGAAAAGAGGGCAGGCGCGTGAGAGGCTGAATGCTGCCTCGGAACCTCTTGCAGATCCTCAATAACCTACGGATCGATCGGAAAAAGCATCAGAAACTGCCGGTCGCCTTCCGGGGAGAAGTTGATCGAGCGGCTTTCGGCCGTGCGCCGCGCCCAGCCTTTGTCGAGGAAGCTTGAAAGCAGGGCCTTGCCGAGGCTGCCGGCCAGATGCGCGCGTCTTTCGCTCCAGTCGAGGCAGGAGCGGCAGAGTGGCCGGCGTGAGGATCTGAGATCACCGACATCGATGCCGATGCATTTGAGATCGCTTTCGCCCTTTTCCGTCAGCGCCAGGCCTTCGCCGACCGCCTCGATCGAGCCGGAGGCAATCAGGCTGTCGAGCATACGCACGCCGTAATCGCCGGCAAGGTGATCGTAGCAGATGCGCGCCTTGCGCAGCGCCGGCTCCTTCGGTCCCGGCTGGTGGCGCAGATGGCCGCGCCCGGCGGCAAAACCCATCATGCTTTCGATCAACCGGGCGGCGGCCTCGTCAGCCAGCGTGAAATAGCGGTGGCGCCCCTGCTTGCGCTGGGTTAGCAGCCCGCCGGCTTCGAGCTTGGCAAGATGGGTGCTCGCCGTCTGCACGGTGATGCCGCCGACGCCGGCAAGCTCGGTCGCCGTCAGCGCCCGGCCGCCGGTCAGCGCTGCCAGCATATTGGCGCGCGCCGGATCGCCGATGAGCGCGCCGATCTGCGCAATGTCAGGACCTTCCTTCATAGTTCGATCGTAACCGAAGCATCGCCGTCAGGCAATGTGCGAAAAAGGATCGACAGCAAAGGAGAAACGATATGATCACCTGCTTCATCCGCTATCAGATCGACCCCTTCAAGAAGGAGGCGTTTGCCGAATATGCCCGCAACTGGGGCCAGGCGATTCCGAAGAATGGCGCCGATCTGATCGGCTATTTCGGTCCGCACGAGGGCTCGGCAACGACGGCCTATGGGGTCTACAATATCGAAAACCTCGCCGCCTACGAAACCTATCGCGCCAGGCTGGCCGCCGACCCCCTCGGCCGTGAGAATTATGAATTTGCCCGACGCGAAAACTTCATCCTGAAGGAGGATCGCATCTTTCTTAAAAATGTCTCCGCCCCTCACGCCAAGCTGGTGCTGCCATGATCGCCGTCATCTTCGAAGTCGTGCCCTATATGGGCGAACGCCACAAATATCTGGATCTCGCCGGCGAGCTGCGCGCCGAACTCGAAAAGATCGACGGCTTCATCTCGATCGAGCGTTTCGAAAGCCTGACCAACCGCGGCAAGCTGCTGTCGCTCTCCTTCTTCCGCGACGAGGAGGCGGTGAAGGAATGGCGCAATCTAGAGGCGCACCGCGCAGCCCAGCAGGCCGGACGCGGCGGCATTTTCGCCGATTACCGCCTGCGGATCGCCAGTGTCGTCCGCGATTACGGCATGTTCGAACGCGACGAAGCGCCGGCCGACAGCCGCAAAGTTCATGATGCGGCATAATGCAGAGCAGCCAATTCGGGCGGGCCACCCGCGTCCTGAAAGTTGCTTGTCTGTGGCATCTTGGCAATCGCGCAACCGTAGCGCGTGACCGCAAAATAATATTCATCCATCGATGAAGAAAATGCTATCTATGGTCTTCATCCGAAACCTAACCGGAAACTGAATTGTGTGGACTTTAAGGATCATTAAATTTGCTTGGACGGCTATATTTTCCTTTATATTCATTGTCTTAGCATTATACGTCCTTTCGACGATTGTCATGTTCATCCGGAATCCTGATCGTATTGGAGTTACATTCCCAGAGCGAGCAATCTCAGATGCTGCTGGCTTAATCCACGGAAATCCAGGTGAAATCGACGGAGAGTGCAGCGAAAAGGGTAGTTATTTTGAGAAGAAAGTTAGTTGCGAGATGAGAAGAACTAAAGATAATAAAATAACGGATACTATATCATTGGAATATGAGCTGATGTTTGACTCGATACTGAGTTTTTCTGTTGTGAGGGAAAATCTGGAATAAAAAGATGACAGATGTCCTCGGTCCGGTGGGCTACGGCGACCTGCGCCCGGTTACCCCGGCCGCCACAATAAATTCCCGAAATCGGCCACCGCTTCAGGCTTTGGTAACTAAGTTGCGTAACCATAACGGACAGTTAAGCGTAGAGCGTATGAGTGAGTATTTAAATGGCATCAGTTTTTCCGCTTGCCGACCTCAAGGCTTCCGTCAAGTCTGATCCCCGGCCGGGATCCCGGTCGGATTCATGGCCGGCTTCTTGGGTCGACACGATCATCAAAGGCGATTGCGTCAGCGCCCTTGAAGCTTTGCCCAGCCACTCCGTCGATATCATCTTTGCCGACCCGCCGTATAATCTCCAGCTCGGCGGAACGCTGCATCGTCCCGACCAGTCGCTGGTCGATGCGGTCGACGACGAATGGGATCAGTTCGCCTCCTTCGACGCCTATGACGCCTTCACCCGCGCCTGGCTGCTGGCCTGCCGCCGCGTGCTGAAGCCGACCGGCTCGATCTGGGTGATCGGCTCCTACCACAATATCTTCCGCGTCGGCGCCACGCTGCAGGATCTGAATTTCTGGATCCTCAACGACATCATCTGGCGCAAGACCAACCCGATGCCGAATTTCAAGGGCCGCCGTTTCCAGAACGCCCATGAGACCATGATCTGGGCAAGCCCCAGCGCCAAGGCCAAGGGCTATACCTTCAATTACGACGCGCTGAAGGCCGCCAATGACGACGTGCAGATGCGCTCCGACTGGCTCTTCCCGATCTGCAACGGAGCCGAGCGGCTGAAGGGCGAGGACGGCAAGAAGGCGCATCCGACGCAGAAGCCGGAAGCGCTGCTTGCCCGCGTCATCATGGCCTCGACCAAGCCCGGCGATATCGTGCTCGATCCCTTCTTCGGCTCGGGAACGACGGGTGCGGTCGCCAAGCGTCTCGGCCGCCACTTTGTCGGCATCGAGCGCGAACAGGATTATATCGATGCGGCTTCGGCCCGCATCGCCGCCGTCGAGCCGCTCGGCAAGGCGGAACTGACTGTCATGACCGGCAAGAAGGCCGAAGTCCGTGTCGCCTTCAATGTGCTGGTCGAAAGCGGCCTGATCAAGCCCGGCCAGGTGCTGACCGACGCCAAGCGCCGCTACAGCGCCATCGTCCGCGCCGACGGCACGGTGGCTTCAGGCGGCGAGGCCGGCTCCATTCATCGTCTCGGCGCCAAGGTGCAGGGTCTCGATGCATGCAACGGATGGACCTTCTGGCATTTCGAAGACGGGCAGTCCCTGCGCCCGATCGACGATCTCAGGTCCGTCATCCGCAGTGATCTGGCAAAGGCGGAGTGAGCAGCGCCTCTGACGGATCGAAATACCTTCTTCCGATTTCCCTCCAGTTGCGGGAGAAGGGCAAGGCGCCCGGGGTCAAGCCCCGGGCGTCCTCTATACATAAATCCGGATAATCAGTGACGTCTTAAAAGTCCTGGTAATCGGTGACCTCGACCCGTGTGACGCGGCCTTCCGCGTTGAAGGTGATCGTCTCCTCGCCCTCGCGGATCAGCGGCTTGCCTGATTTGCTGTGGGTGGCGCGCACCGACCAGACCGACCGGCCTGAAAGCGGCGTCAGTGTTTCCACCAGCGAATTTTCAGCCGTCTGGTCGGGATAGTCGTCGAAATAACGCCGGAAGGCGGCCATGATCTGAGCCCGTCCGGTGAGATCGCCGACGCCGTTCGAGACATAGGTCGCGTCCTCGGCGAAATAGGCTTCGATCGCCGGAAAATCGAGGGTGTTGATCGCAGCGTGAAAACGTTCGATTTCTTCTGCCGGGTCGAAAGCCATGGGTTCAGACCTTCAATCCATAAGCGGCGAGATCGCTGCGCAATTTGTCGGCACCTGAGAACAGCACCGCATTCCAGCCGAAGGCTTTGGCGCCTTCTACATTGATCGGCGCGTCGTCGATGAAGATCGTCGCTGCCGGATCGAGACCGAAACTTTTCGTATGCGTCTCGTAGATCGCGATATCGGGTTTGATCAGGCCGACATCGCCGGAAACGGTGACGCCGCGCGGTTTGGTCAGGAAGGGGAAGCGCGTCTGCGCCTCGCGGAACGTGTCGGAGGCGAAGTTGGTGAGCATCGTCACGTCGCGCCCCTCGGCAATCAGCCCTTCCATGATCGCGACGCTGTCGTCATAGGCGTGCGGCACCATCTCGTGCCAATATTTGCGGAAGGCGCGGATATGTTCCGCGCGGGCCGGGTGCTGTTTTATCAGCAACGCTTCGGCCTCCGCCCAGGTGCGGCCACGGTCCTGCTCGATGTTCCAGTCATGGGTGCAGATGTTGGCGAAGAACCAGTTGCGCTCGGTCTCATCGGGGATGAGGCGGCTGAAAGGAAGATGCGGATCGTAATGAATAAGGACTTTGCCGATGTCGAAAACGATATGTCTTATGTCGGTGGTCATGATCATCCCTTGGATGTTTTAAACGCGAGAGGAATAGCTGCTGCGATCGCTTTTTTCATGATGGTTGGTAAGGCCTGGGCTTCAAGATTTGTAACCGGCTCCCACCATCCGTCATTCGGGCCGTCATCCATGGCGACCTTGGCAGCGATGGCCGCACGCCAGATCGAAAGCCTGAGCTCGAAATGGGTGAAGACATGGGTGACGGTGCCGGAGGCCTGCCATGCCGCATCGAAGGGGGCGGCGGCAGCCGAGGTCTCGCCGTCGATGCGCGCGGTCCACGCCGTCGTCGGCACCTCGGTCATGCCACCGAGCAGGCCGCTGTCGATGCGCCGCCTGAGCAGGATCTCGCCATCACCGGTCACCGCGATGAAGGCCGCGCCGTATCTGACCGGCTTCTCCTTCTTCGCCGCCTTGACCGGAAAGAGTTCGGGATCGGAGAGTTTCAGCGCCTCGCAGGCACCCCGGAACGGACAGAGCGAACAGGCCGGCCGCTTCGGTGTGCAGATCGTGGCACCCAGATCCATCATCGCCTGGGCGAAATCGCCGGGCCGTGTCGCCGGCGTCAACAGCGCCACCTTCTCCCTCATCGCCGGCTTTGCGGCCGGAAGCGGTGTTTCGATGGCATAGAGCCTGGAGATCACCCGCTCGACATTGCCGTCCATGACAGCCGCCTGCCGGTTGAAGGCGATGGCCGCGACGGCGGCTGCGGTATAGTCGCCGATGCCGGGCAGGGATTTGAGGCCCTCTTCAGTATCGGGAAAGACGCCGCCATGCTCTGTCGCCACCGCTTCGGCGCATTTTTTCAGGTTGCGGGCCCGCGCATAATAACCAAGCCCAGCCCAGGCGGCCATCACCGCATCGGTCTCCGCCGCGGCAAGGTCGGTCACCTGAGGCCAACGCTGCAGAAACTTTTCGAAATAGGGTTTGACCGCCTGCACCGTCGTCTGCTGCAGCATCACCTCGGACAGCCAGACTCGATAGGGGTCGGCCCTGACGCCGCGGGCCGCCATGCCGGGCGAAACGCGCCAGGGCAGGTCGCGGTGGTGGCGATCGTACCAGTCGAGCAGGGGCTTTGCTGAGGGCGTGTCGAGTGTGGTGATCGTCATGATTTGCTGCGATGAGGGGAAGTGCCTATACTTGGCGAAGCAATGCCGCGCGATCAAGTCGCCTGTGCGAGTTGGCATGCGAATTGGCGGCGTCGCTGAAGGGTTTCGATGAGTTATCCACGCAAAGGTGCAAAGCAGATTTCCGAGCTGGCGAACGGGCTGATCGATCCCGTGCTTGCCAAGCGCGCCGGTATCAACACGGCGCTGCTCGGCTCGTGGAGCGAAATCGCCGGCGAGGATTTCGCCGATTGCACCCGGCCGGAAAAGATCGCCTGGGCCCGCGGCGGCGATGAGACCGGCGGCTTTCGGCCCGGCGTGCTGACGATTGCCTGCGAAGGCGCGCGTGCACTTTTCCTCACCCATGCGCAGGGCGAACTCATCCAGCGCATCAACAGCTTCTTCGGCTTTGCCGCCGTCCACCAGATCCGCATCGTCCAGAAGCCGGTCTCACAAGCCATCCGCCGCTCCCGCACCCCGCCGCCGCTGAAGGGCGAAGCCGCCCGCAAGCTCGAAGGCATGATGGAGGGGATCGAGAACGACAAGCTGCGGCAGGCAATCCAGCGCTTGGGGACCGCGGTGATGGGGAAGGGAGGGAAACAACGCTGATGAGCAAAACGCCCAACTTGACCGGCAACACCAAGACCGGCGGCCTGACTCAAGCCAGCGCCGAAAAGATCAGTGCGGTTGACGGCATGGTCCTTAGCCCGCGCATGCGCAAGCTCCTCGCCGAGACCACGGATCAGCCGGCCGAAGAACGTCGCCAGGCGATCCGCGCGCAGTTTGCCCGGAAAGAAGGTGCGACCGACGAAATCGGGCGTCGAAAAATCCGCGAGGCGATCGATGATCCGGGTTCTGATATCGATGCCGATATGGCCTTCGAGCGGCTCGAACGTCGGCATGCCGAGCGAATAAAGGCTGAGGGTGGTGGCGCTTAGCCCTGTCGGCCTCGGCCCAGGGAGATTGCCGAGGCCAGCCCCTCATCCGCCTGCCGGCACCTTCTCCCCGTAAACGGGGCGAAGGAACATGACGCGACCTCTCCATTCCTCACCAACCTCTCGTGGGGCACGTCCCCTCGCCCCGTTTACGGGGAGAGGGCTAGGGTAAGGGGCAGCCATAAGCACGAACCGGGCAGCAGTGGTTTCGAACTGCAAACTACCGTTGTTCGGATGAAGAGACGGGGGCGGTATGAATTCCTGCAATTTTTGGTCTAGTCGTCTTCCCGCGGTCACAATTCTTTGAAGGAAGTTGGTGAACCGTGCCTTGTGAGTGGCCGCCAGCCGTTATATCGCACAGTCACGCCGTCACTCTCATTAGTTATGGGGAATCCATGCAGATGTCCGAAATGCAACTGACGAAACGCCGCCTGCTCAGCGGTATCGCCATCGCCGCAGCTGCCGTAGCGCTTGTCGCCTGCAACGACAGTAAGGACGCTGCCGATGCTTCGTCCTCCGGCAAGACCATGGCTGATGGCACCAATGTCGATACCATGCAGACGGCGGCCACATCGGCGACCGAAATGCCGGAATCCGACGGCGATGTCGACATGGCCGAAGTGCTGAAGCCCGGCGTGCTGCCCGAAATGGCGCTCGGCAAGGCCGATGCCCCGGTCAAGATCGTCGAATATATGTCGATGACCTGCCCGCATTGCGCCCATTTCCACAACACCGTCTTTGACACGATCAAGCAGAAATATGTCGACAGCGGCAAGGTGCAGTTTATCATCCGCGAATTCCCCTTCGACCCGCGCGCCGCCGCTGCCTTCATGCTCGCCCGCTGCAATTCTTCCAATCCGGAGCAGTTGAGCACGCCGGAACAGTATTTCCCGATGGTTTCGATGCTCTTCAAGCAGCAGCAGGTCTGGGCCGCCGCCGATGATGGCCGCGCCGCACTGCTGCAGATGTCGAAGCTTGCCGGATTTACTGAGGATAGCTTCACGAAATGCTTGACGAACCAGAAGCTTCTGGATGAAGTGAACGCCACGCGGGAAAGAGGTTCCAAGGATTTCGGCGTCAATGCCACCCCGACTTTCCTGATCAATGGCAAGCGCTACTCTGGAGACATGCCGGTTGACACTTTGTCGAAGCTCATCGACAGCCTGCTCTGAACCGGATCGTTTCGATAGAACGGGCGACGGCGAAAGCCGTGCGCCCGTTTTTCGTTTTCAGCGCAGTTTGCAGGTGTGGCCCCCTCATCTGCCTGCCGGCACCTTCTCCCCGCTGGGGCGAAGGGGATTTGCCGCAGCGTCTCGATTCCCTCTTCTCCCCAGCGGGGAGAAGGTGCCCGTAGGGCGGATGAGGGGGCTTCCTGCCGTGGATATTTCCGCATGAAGTTCAACAAGCTGCGCCTGGTCGGCTTCAAATCCTTCGTCGAGCCGACGGAATTCATCATCGAGCGGGGACTGACCGGCGTTGTCGGGCCGAACGGCTGCGGCAAGTCGAACCTTGTCGAGGCGCTGCGCTGGGTGATGGGCGAGAATTCCTACAAGAACATGCGCGCCTCCGGCATGGACGACGTGATCTTTTCGGGTTCCGGCAACCGCCCGGCGCGCAACACTGCCGAAGTGGCGCTCTATCTCGACAATGCCGAGCGCACCGCGCCTGCCGCCTTCAACGACAGCGACGAGATCCAGGTCACCCGCCGCATCGAGCGTGAGCAGGGCTCGCTCTATCGCATCAACGGCAAGGAAAGCCGCGCCAAGGACGTGCAGCTGCTGTTTGCCGACGCCTCGACCGGCGCGCGGTCGCCCTCGATGGTCGGGCAGGGGCGTATCGGCGAGCTGATCCAGGCAAAGCCGCAGGCCCGCCGCCAGCTGCTGGAAGAGGCGGCCGGCATATCCGGCCTGCATTCCCGCCGCCACGAGGCCGAACTGCGGCTGCGCGCCGCCGAAGGCAATCTCGAGCGTCTCGACGACGTCACCTCGCAGCTCGAAAGCCAGATCGAGAGCCTGAAACGCCAGGCCCGCCAGGCAAACCGCTTCAAGACGCTGTCTGCCGATATCCGCGCCCGCGAAGCGATGCTGCTGCATATCCGCTGGGTGCAGGCAAAGGAAGCCGAGGCCGAGGCCGACAGTGCCTTGAACCAGGCGACCTCCATCGTCGCCGAAAAGGCGCAGATGCAGATGGAGGCGGCGAAGAACCAGGGTATTGCCAGCCTGAAGCTGCCGGAACTGCGCGAGGGCGAGGCGCGTGCGGCGGCTGCCCTGCAGCGCCTGCAGATCGCCAGAAGCCAGCTGGAGGAAGATGCCGGCCGCATCCTGCGCCGCCGCGACGAGCTGACCCGCCGTCTCGCCCAGCTTGGCGAGGATATAAGCCGCGAGCAGCGGTTGGTGGCCGACAATGCCGTCATCCTGGCGAGGCTCGATGCCGAAGAGGCGGAGATTTCGGAGATCCTCGCCGATTCCGGGCGTTATGCCGAGGAGACCCGCGAGGCCTTCGAGGAGGCGGCGGCAAAACTTGCCGACAGCGAGCGCATCTTCACCCAGTTGACCGCCGAGCGTGCGGAAGCTGCCGCCGGCCGCAATCAGCTGGAGCGCGCCATCCGCGATCTCACGGACCGCCGGATGCGCCTCGAACGCCAGATGGACGAGGCGAACCAGGAACTCTCCGCCGTCGGCGAGAAGATCGCCGGCCTGCCCGATCCCGACGAAAAACGCGCCATCGTCGAAGCCGGTGAGATCGCCGTCGCCGACGCGGAAGCCGCGGTCCAACTGGTCGACCAGGCGCTTGCCGGCGCCCGCCAGACCGAGGCACTGTCGCGCGCGCCGGTCGAGCAGGCCCGTTCGAGCCTGAATGCGCTCGAAACCGAGGCCCGCACCATTTCCCGCATGCTCGCCGCTGGTGCCGCCGCCGGCAAATTTCCGCCGGTTGCCGACGAATTGAAGGTCGTTCGCGGCTTCGAAACCGCGCTGGGTGCCGCGCTCGGCGACGATCTGGAATCGCCGCTCGATGCCGAGGCGCCGGCCCATTGGTCGGACAATGGCGATGGCGCCGCCGATCCAGCCCTTCCATCCGGTGTTGCGCCGCTGCTTGATCACGTCCGCGCGCCTGCCGCACTCACCCGTCGCCTGCGCCAGATCGGTCTGGTCGCGGAAGGCGATGCGGAGCGGCTGATGGCGGCGCTGAAGCCCGGCCAGCGGCTGGTGACCAAAGAGGGTGCGGTCTATCGCTGGGACGGTCACGTCACCGGTGCCGACGCCCCGAGTGCCGCGGCGCTCCGCCTTGCCCAGAAGAACCGCCTGGCCGAACTCGAAGGTGAAGCCACTCTTGCCCGCGACGTGCTTGCCGAAGCCGAGGAGCGGCAGGCAGCCGCTGCCGAAGCGATCCGCGCCGAGGAGCGCCGGCTCGCCGAGGCGCGCGACATGAGCCGCCTGTCGGCGCGTCATTTGGCCGAAGCGCGCGATGCGCTTGTTGCTGCCGAGCGTGCCTCCGGCGATCTGATCCGCCGCCGCGATGTCGTCAGCGAGGCTGCCAGCCAGCTGCGCGCGCAGCTGGAGGAAATCGCTATCCAGGAAGAGAATGCCCGCATCGAGCTGGAGGACGCGCCCGATCTGACTGCGATCGACGAGCGGCTGCGCTTCCAGCAGGCGGAAGTTGCGACCGATCGCGGCGCGCTGGCCGAAAGCCGCGCCCGCCATGAAAGCCTCGCCCGCGAAAACGAGGCCCGCCAGCGCCGCATCATGGCGATCGGCCAGGAGCGAGAGACCTGGCGCCAGCGGGCGGCAAGCGCTGAAGATCATGTCGCGACACTGCGCGAGCGCGAGGAAGAGGCGCGGGACGAAGCAGCCGAGCTCGAATTGGCGCCGGATGAGTTCGACGACAAGCGCCGCGCTCTGCTCAGCGAATTGCAGAAGGCCGAGGAGGCGCGCCGCCAGGCCAGCGATCTTCTGACCGAGGCCGAACGCATCCAGCGCGAAGCCGACCAAAAGGCGACGACGGCACTATCGGAACTTGCCGAATGCCGTGAACGCCGCGGCCGCGCCGAGGAGCGCCTCGTCTCCGCCCGCGAGAAGCGGCAGGAAAGCGAAGGCCGCATCCGCGAGGTCCTGAACGTCGCGCCGCACGAGGCGCTGCAGCTGACCGGCCGCCCGACCATGCAGGCGCTTCCCGATCCGCGCGAAGTCGAGCGCGAGCTGGAACGCCTGAGGATCGAGCGCGAGCGGCTGGGCGCCGTCAACCTGCGCGCCGACGAGGAACAGAAGGAACTGAGCGAGAAGCTCGAAGCGCTAATCAAGGAACGTGACGACGTCATCGATGCGATCCGCAAGCTGCGCGGCGCCATCCAGAGCCTCAACCGCGAGGGCCGTGAGAGGCTGATCGCCGCCTTCGACATCGTCAACGCCCAGTTCCAGCGGCTGTTCACCCATCTGTTCGGCGGCGGCACCGCCGAGCTGCAGCTGATCGAATCCGACGATCCGCTGGAAGCCGGCCTCGAAATCCTCGCCCGTCCGCCCGGCAAGAAGCCGCAGACGATGACGCTGCTCTCCGGCGGCGAACAGGCGCTGACGGCAATGGCGCTGATCTTCGCGGTGTTCCTCACCAATCCGGCGCCGATCTGCGTGCTCGACGAAGTGGACGCGCCGCTCGACGACCACAATGTCGAGCGCTACTGCAATCTGATGGACGAAATGGCGGCTTCCACCGAAACCCGCTTCGTCATTATCACCCACAATCCGATCACCATGGCCCGCATGAACCGCCTGTTCGGCGTCACCATGGCCGAGCAGGGCGTCTCCCAACTCGTCTCCGTCGACCTGCAAATGGCCGAGCGTTTGCGCGAGATTGCCTAAGGTTTTCGACGAACGCGTTTTCTGCGTCGGGGAGGGCTGATTGTCACTGGACATCCTGGACCAGGGGATTGGCGAGAGCAGCCCCTCATCCGGCTGCCGCCACCTTCTCCCCGTAAACGGGGCGAAGGGACATGCCGCGCCCGCTCGGCCCCTCCGACCTTTCGCAGGGCACGTCCCCTTTCCCCGTCAGAACGGGGAGAGGGTTAGGGTGAGGGGCAGCCACTAGCGCCAACCGGACAGAAGTGGGCTTGACCCGAGCATCCAGGTCGACGCCGAGCGCCGACGCAATTTCAGCAAAGCTATGGCGCGGTTTTGCGTCCAGAAATTGCGTAAAATCAAGGGCCGAGCAATAAACACCAAAAAAGGTCGGCTCTCTTGCCGTATGTACCCCATTTGGGTGATGCTCTTTTCGCTGACTTGCATTAGAAGTTGTTTCAACGCAACCTAATTACTCTGCTGAAAAAGCGGGTGATCAAACGCTGCGTATTGTCGAATTTGCGTGCGGTTTTCCGGGCGAGGGCAAGAACCGGAAGCCGTTGGAGCAAATCCAGGGAGGTAGCGATCTATTTTCCAGGAATTGCGTAAAACGAAGGTCAGAACGGTTCTGTTTTATAAAAAAGCTGAACCGTTCCTGGGTTGAGGGACCCCCCGTCCAGTTTTCCTGGCTGGACGGAAACAAGGCTTTGCGGGACATTGTTGCAGTCCCGCAAAGCTTTTTTTGTGCCTTTTTTTCATGTTGGCCATGTTTCAATCGTTTCGACCTCGGCTGCGCCGAAGATTTATTGTGCAGCGCAACATTCTGCCGCATTTGTCGATTTTCATTTCAACACCAACGGATTAAGCTAATCCCGATTTGGTGTTGGGGGGAATATGACCAAGTGGGTCTATAGGTTCGGCGACGGGCAGGCTGAGGGCCGGGCGCGCGATCACGAGATTCTGGGCGGCAAGGGCGCCAATCTGGCGGAAATGTGCGCCCTGGGACTGCCGGTGCCGCCGGGGCTGACGATCGTCAGCGACGCCTGCAACACCTATTACAAGAACGGCCGCCACATCGAGAATGCGGTGAAGGCTGAGGTGCGCGCCGGCATATCGGCAATCGAGGCAATCACCGGCCGCCATTTCGGCTCCGTCAGCCAACCGCTGCTGCTCTCGGTGCGCTCTGGCGCCCGCGTCTCGATGCCGGGCATGATGGACACGGTGCTCAATCTCGGCCTCAATGACGAGACGGTGCAGGCGCTTGGCCATGATGCCGGTGATGCGCGTTTTGCCTGGGACAGCTACCGCCGCTTCATCCAGATGTATGCCGATGTCGTCATGGGTCTCGGCAACGACGCCTTCGAGGAGATCCTGGAAGACGAGAAGGCCAAGCTCGGCCATGAATTCGATACCGAACTCAGCGCCTCGGAATGGCAGCATATCGTCTCGCTCTACAAGAAGCTGATCGAGGAGGAGCTGGAGCAGGAATTCCCGCAGGATCCGGAAGTCCAGCTCTGGGGTGCGGTGGGTGCGGTCTTTTCCAGCTGGATGAGCGCGCGTGCCGTCACCTACCGCCAGCTCCACAATATTCCGGCAGGCTGGGGCACGGCGATCAACATCCAGGCGATGGTCTTCGGCAATCTCGGCAATGCGTCCGCCACCGGCGTTGCCTTTACCCGCAACCCCTCGACCGGCGAGAAGGCGCTTTACGGCGAATTCCTGGTCAATGCCCAGGGCGAGGATGTCGTGGCCGGCATCCGCACGCCGCAAAGCATCACCGAGGAGGGGCGGATTTCCTCCGGCTCCGAAAAACCCTCGATGGAAAAGCTGATGCCGGAGGCTTTTCGCGAGCTCTGCCGCATCTGCACCGAGCTCGAGATCCATTACCGCGACATGCAGGATATCGAATTCACCATCGAGCGCGGCAGGCTCTGGATGCTGCAGACCCGCTCAGCCAAGCGCTCGACCCGGGCGGCAATGAAGATCGCCGTCGACATGGTCGATGAGGGAGTGATCACCGAGGATGAGGCGGTGCTGCGCATCGAGCCCTCCAGCCTCGACCAGCTGCTGCATCCGACAATCGATCCGCGCGTCACCCGCCAGGTAATCGGCAGCGGGCTGCCGGCTTCGCCCGGCGCAGCCACCGGCGCCATCGTCTTCACGGCGGAAGAGGCCGTCGAGGCGGAGGCCGAAGGCCGCAAGGTCATTCTGCTGAGGGTCGAGACCAGCCCGGAGGACATTCACGGCATGCATGCCGCCGAAGGCATTCTCACCACCCGCGGCGGCATGACCAGCCATGCGGCGGTCGTTGCCCGCGGCATGGGCATTCCCTGCGTCGTCGGCGCCGGCACCATGCGCATCGATCAGCGCAACGAGCGGCTGCTCGGCATCGGCGTCACCCTCAAGAAGGGCGATATCATCACCATCGACGGCTCGGCCGGCCAGGTGCTGAAGGGCGAGGTGCCGATGATCCAGCCGGCGCTGTCGGGCGATTTCGGCCGCATCATGGGCTGGGCCGACCGCGCCCGGCGCATGACGGTGCGCACCAATGCCGATACGCCGGCCGATGCGCTGGCTGCCCGCTCCTTCGGCGCCGAAGGCATCGGCCTTTGCCGCACCGAGCACATGTTCTTCGAGGGTGAGCGCATCCATGTGATGCGCGAGATGATCCTTGCCGTCGATGAGAAGGGCAGGCGCGTGGCGCTCGACAAGTTGCTGCCGATGCAGCGCCTCGATTTCACCGGCCTCTTCACCGTCATGCACGGCCTGCCGGTGACGATCCGCCTGCTCGATCCGCCGCTGCACGAATTCCTGCCGAAGACCGACGATGAGGTGGCCGAAGTCGCCTTCGCCATGGGCATGGAGGCATCCGTGCTTCGCCAGCGCGTCGATGCGCTGCACGAGTTCAACCCGATGCTTGGCCATCGCGGCTGCCGGCTGGCGATCTCCTATCCCGAAATCGTCGAGATGCAGGCCCGCGCCATCTTCGAGGCGGCGGTGGCCGCAGCCAAGGAGACAGGGGCAGCCGTCGTGCCGGAGATCATGGTGCCGCTCGTTGGACTGCGCACCGAGCTCGATTACGTCAAGGCGCGCATCGACGAGGTCGCCGGCGACGTGATGAGCGAGGCCGGCATGAAGATCGATTATCTCGTCGGCACGATGATCGAGCTGCCGCGTGCGGCCCTGCGCGCCCATGTGATTGCCGAAGCCGCCGAATTCTTCTCCTTCGGCACCAACGACCTGACGCAGACGACCTTCGGCATTTCGCGCGACGACGCCTCGGCCTTCATTCCCACCTATCAGCGCAAGGGCATCATCGAGCACGATCCCTTCATCTCGCTCGATTTCGATGGGGTGGGGGAACTGATCAGCATCGCCGCCGAACGCGGCCGGCGCACCCGCAACGACATGAAGCTCGGCATCTGCGGCGAACATGGCGGCGACCCGGCCTCGATCCGCTTCTGCGAAACGATCGGCCTCGACTATGTCTCCTGCTCGCCCTTCCGCGTGCCGATCGCGAGACTGGCGGCAGCGCAGGCGGTGATTGCAGGCGGTTTGGAAGAGATCCGGCGGGGTCCGAAGGACCTGCGGCCAACCGTGTAAAATAGCGGTGGAGTGTGGAGCAGGGCGCCCAAGCTACTCAGTAACGATAGCGCCAACGATCGCGGTAAACGTAGGGTCCGTTCAGATCCCAGGCCATGCGGTTCATCATCTCGGCACTCTGCGCCCGCGATTCGGCGCGCCGGTCGAGATCGATGCGCTGCAGGCAGGTGGCAAACCCATCCGTGCCGCGCCGGAAGCCATAGCTCAGGCACCGCTGCTCATCCGCCGCCCGCCGCTCCTCCGGCGTCATGGTCTGGCAGGCCGAGAGCCCAGCAACGATGGTGGCCATGACGGTGATGAGGAGGGGAATACGCATTGGTTTATTCCTTCAGGCATGCTCGCTCCGAGCAAAGGCCATTCGGGCGGGGGCGTCAAGCTGCTATTGGCCTGGGAGATCGCTGAGCCTTAGGTGATGACGCGAGCCGTGTGCCGTGCGGCCCCCTCATCCGACCCTTCGGGCCACCTTTGCCTGGGTTGAGCCGCTGGTCTCAACCCGTCCTTCGGACCCCCGCTGGGGCGAAGGGGGTTTGCCGCAACCTCTCGATCCCCTCTTCTCGCCTCGGGGAGAAGGTGCCCGTAGGGCGGATGTGGGGGCGGCGAAGCCGGCCTGCCGTTCCTTGCAGCCTCTTGCGTTCAACTTCTCCTCCGTCATTCCTGTGCTCGTCACAGGAATCCAGTGCGCCCAAGTCCTTGGGCGCGGGACACTCTTTGGTGTCAGTCATTCACCGCGCCGACGCGCGGTGGCTGGATTCCTGTGACGAGCACAGGAATGAGGGAGATTGGGGATGACGCTCTCACTCACTTCAAGCCGCGCCAGCCGGATCCCCAATCGGCAGCAGTGCTGGATTGAGCGGCGGATCCTGTGGGTTCTTCGTATCGGCCGGATCCTGCACCGGTGTCAGCGGCGGTTTTTGCTGGATGGGATCGGGAATGCCAGGCGTCGGCGTCGGGCCGCGCGGTGTGTCGGCATTGGGTGTCGGGATCGGATCTCTGTTCGGCATGATCGCCTCCTTTTCGAAAAAGGAACGGCAGGCTCAGCACTTGGTTCCACTTTCGCCGGCCAACCTTTCTATGCATGAGGGCCATTCCTATGTATGAGGAAAAGCATGGCCGCTCCAGGAGCGGCCGGAAACCTTGGAACGAGCATGGCCCTTCGCGATCGATTTTCGAAAAAACTGAACTGTCCGCAATGCGGCAATGAGGGCTTTGCCGAAGCCTCGGAAGTTGATGATCCCAAGCGCAAGCACCCGGATTTCAAGGTCGATCAGCTGCCGCGCGGCTTCGGCGTGCAGCGGCCTGCCAATCATCAGGAGAATTTTGTCATCAAATGCGAATGCGGACGCAAGTTTCCCTTCCGCAGCGTCGCGGAAGCTGCGGCCGAGCGCCGCTGACATCATGATCTAGAATTAGATCCGCTCCAGCAGTTCGATGAAGGCATCGGCAAAACGCACCAGCGGCGCGGTCTCTTCATCGGGCGCCTGCATGCGGATTTCGGTGCCGTTGCTGTCGAGCAGCGCCAGCACGACGCGCATCTCCTGGCCGTCGCCCGGAATGCGCAGCACGGCGATGCGGCGGCAATCGTCGATGAGGCCGCCGGCCGGCAGGTCGAACAGCAATTCGCCGCCGGAGCGTGCCGCCGCCTGGCGCACGGCCTCGCAGAAGCCGGCATCGCCGCCGGCATAACCTTCGAGCGAAAGTTCGAGCTCCAGCAGTTCCAAAGGCAGCATCGGTTCGGACTGGTGGTCGATCCCGCCAAGCGCAGACGCCTGCGGCCTTGCTGCCGTTTCGGGTAAAATCATCCCGTCTCTCCTCTGCATCTGGAGATGAAACCGCGGCAGAATGGCCTTTTTTTGACATATCAGCAAGGGCTTATGAAGAAGCCGCCGTTTCGCCATGACCATCGCCGTGAATTCCAACGCAATGCCTCAGACAATAGTTTCAATTTAGCCGAATCTTGCCCCAGTCCGGATGATTTTAGGCCGGGCCGGCCTAGAGCCTTTCCGGGTTAGATTGCAGCATTCTGCCGGAGCAGGTTTTCGTCAGGGCAAAGGCGATTGGCGACGGGCATACGCCTAGGTACGTCCGAGCCGATCGCCTTTGATCCTGGCGGAAAGATGCCCGGCCCACCGGCCGCACCGCTTCGCCATGCGATGCGACAAGTGCGTCCGGCGATTCTTAAGTCTTGCAGATTTGCCAGGCAAATCTGCGGGAGGGTTGGCTGAAACGGGCCGGCTGATCGACCGGCCGGCTTGGCCGTAGAGCCGGGCTACGACACGCGCCGGCCGGTCGACCATCCGACTCCGTTTGAGCCAACAGAATGCTGCAATCTAACCCGGAAAGGCTCTAAATCTGAATCCGGATCTAAATCAAAGAATAGAGCATGATGTCGTCCGAAAACCGCTTCACACTTTTCGGCATCATGCTCTAAACAGGGTTGAGGCGATTTGCGTGGTCGAACGCGCGGGCGCTGACAAGCAACCGGTAAGTTTGATGGCCATCCGCTATGACCGCCCCGTTTCCAGCGCCGCCCGCTCTTCGCGGCTCATCGGGGCGTTTTCCCTGGTGCTGGCGCTGGCCGTGATGATCGCCCATCGCTTCGGCGGTCTCGCCACACCCTATCTGGTACTGCTGTTGATTGTCGCCGCCGGCTGCGCGCTGCTCGCGGCGATGCTGGCAGCTCTCGGGCTGCGCAGCCTCTGGATGACGGGGGCTGAGGGCGGACTGGCGGCGCTGGCGGCGCTGATCTATGCCGCCTTTCCGCTGGGGCTCGGCGCCTATGCCACCGAGCGTTACATGACGCTGCCTGATATCTATGACGTTTCCACCGATCTGGTCACCGCACCCGACTGGCTTTCGCAGCCGTATTTCGACCAGATCTGGCTGAAGCGTCAGGTGCAGGTGACGCCGGAGGATCGCGAAAAGCAGCTCACTGCCTATCCCGAACTCACCGGCCGGCGCTATGAGGGCGCGCTCGACCGCGTGCTGGAGGCGGTGCGCAAGGTCGCCAAGATGAGCGGCATGACCATCACCGAGAGCAGCGGCGACAGCGAGCGCGGCCGCGACCCCGAAGACAGACCGGTCAAGCCGCCGCAGGCCGGCGACGATGCCGTGGCCGATGCGCCCGATACCATCCCCGTGCCGACGCCGCGCCCCTATGACGACGACGTCGCCAAGCTGATCCGCGGCGTCAACGGCGTGACGCTGCAGGGCACCACCCGCACGCTGATCCTCGGCCTGCGCTTCGATTTCATCATTCGGCTGCGCGAAGAGGCCGAAACCACCTTCGTCGACATCCGCGTCGCCTCCCGCTACGGCCAACACGACCTCGGCTTCAGCGCCGCAATCGCCGGCGATTATCTGAAGGCGCTGGATGCCGAACTCTTGGGGATTGCGGGTGGGTGAGCCGCGGTGGCGCAAAGCGCCAGCAATCGATCCGGCGAATCGATTGCAGTTGCGAACGCCCTGAGCCCAAAGCGAAGGGCCGGGATACGGTGCGGCAGGTTCGACGCCCATACGGTGCCGCCGCAGGCGCCAGCAATCGATCCGGCGAATCGATTGCAGTTGCGAACGCCCTGAGCCCAAAGCGAAGGGCCGGGAGAGGGTGCGGCAGATTCAACGCCCCTATGGTGCCGCCAAAGGCGGCAGCAATCGATCCGAGGCAGGAATGACGGCGAAGGGCATGCCGTGTGGCACCCCCTCTGCCCTGCCGGGCCCGGGGTCGAGCCACGGGTCTCGACCCGTCCTTCGGACCCCCCACAGGTGGGGAGATCGGCTGGGCGCACCGGCTTCCCCAAACAATGAGCGTCCAGCGCTGCGAAACGGTAGAGGGGCGCGAAGTTCAAGCCACTTGTGATCTCCCCACCTGTGGGGGAGATGCCCGGCAGGGCAGAGGGGGGTATCACGCACGCCAACACAGATGAGGGAGAACATCGAGGGAAACCCTTCGATCATGACCTCACACCACGTCACTGCTCCACCACCAACCACCCGGTATACCGCACCACCAGCCCCGTCAGCCGCCCGCCGATCTCCACGTGAAAGTGGAACCGCCCATCGCGCTCCTCCTCATAAGTATCCCCGCCAGGCGCCAGAAGCATCGGCAGCGGAATGCCGCAAAACCGCCAGCCGCGCACCACGAGCCGCAGCTTCTCCCCATCCGGCACCAGCGCCATCAGCACCCGGAACGGCCCGAAGACCTCGGCGAGCAGATGCCGGTCGCGGCGCTTGCCTTCGGCCTGCCAGCTGCGGAAGACCGTGCCGCCGAAATCGCGTGTCCAGACCTCCCTGTCGCCATCGGACACGAAGCGCACCGTGACCGGCACGTCCTCGCCGGCTCTCGGAAAGCCGATCACCCCAGCAACGATCCTGGCCAGCAGCCCGCCGCCGCGCTCGATCCGCGCCCGGCCGGAGGCGACGCGTGCGCCACCTGCATGCAGGGCGGAGATGGCCGGCGGCAGCTGATCCCAGGCGCTGCCGAGAATCCGCCGGTAGAGCGGCAGGCGCACCGCCTCGTGTTCCATCCTGATGCCGGATGTGATCGAAAACCGCCGGAAGGCCGCTTCGAAATCCGCAAGCTGCAATTCCCCCGCCGCCGGCCGGGCGCCATTCTCCGGCCGTACGCCGCTCAGCAGCCGGCGTACCAGCGCCTCCACGCCGATGACCGGGATGAACGGCCCGTCATCACCTTCGGCAATCAGATGCCAGCCGCAGGACAGCCGCCGTCCGGCGTGATCGACACCGCCCACACGAACGAACATGCCGCCGCGATGTTCGCCGATCGCGAAAGCGTGGCTGGCGCGCTGCAGCAGCCGAGCAAACGGCAGCAGCGATGGCAGGAGCCGGAAGCGGACGAGCCTTGCCGCAAGGCTGAGCAAGCGCTGCAGCGGCTGCGGCTCCGTTCCGACCCCGGTGAAAGTCGATTGCAGGCCGGCAAAGCGTGCCGGCAGCAGCTTGAGATCCGGCGCATCCACCAGCAGGAATTTCCGGCTGCGCAGCGGCTTAACCCCCGGCGGCGCCACCGTCACCCGCATCGCATCGATCAGCCCGCGCCCGGAGGCCGGCTGCCCATCGCGCAGCACCGTGACTTGTCTGCCGGCATAGGTGGCGATCGCCCTCACGACATTGAGGCCGATCTTTACATGCGGCGACGGAGCAATGCCGGCCGCGACAGATTCGATCCGGGAGAAATGCGGCGCCATCGCATCGAGTGCGGCGAAGGACAGGGCAGGCAAGCTGCTGAGCCCCGAGAGCGCGAAGGTGCCCTTGGCCTTGGCCGCCGCATCCAGCCCACCGATGCCGGCGACGAAACCGGTGCTGTCGGCGATATCGGCATAATCGATGCCGAGGCCGATGCAGGCCTCGACCACCTTATAGGCGTCCTTGCCGAAGCTCTGGAACGGCCCCGAGGCATCGACGACCAGATTGGGCCTCATCCGCGTCAGCTGTTCGGTGAGATCGCCGTCACGATCGAAGCGAATGGCCTGCACCAACGCGCCGAGATTGTTGCTTCCCAGGCCCTCGGCTCCATCTTTCGGCGTCCGGAGATCGGCAACGAAATCGTCAGCCTTTTCAAGCGAGCGCCCCGCAACCAAGAGCCTGAGCCGCGGTTCATCGCCAAGCAGCCGGGCAAGCCGCCCGCCAAACGTGCCGTAACCGCCGATGATGAGCAGCGAAAACCGGTCCTCGCTCATGTGATGAAGCGGCTTCGCTGCTCCGGCGTCGGCACCATGCAGCTTTGCCGCCCGGCGATCTTCAGCCTGTTGCGGGCGATGAATTCATAGAGCGCATCGGCGGCCCGCCGCGGCAGCAGCCGGAAGATCTTCACCAGCGAATAGGGAAAGCCGAGGCCCGCCACCATGCGGATCGAGCCGTCGGACTTGAAGAAGGCGCGGCCGTTTTCGATCAGGATATTGGTTTCATAGTCGCGCGCGTGCAGCCCGTAATGCCGGTAGAGCGCTTCGCCGAGCGGCGTCTGCGCCGCGAGAAAGCGGTATCGCTGCCGCTTGTCATGTTTCAGCGCGAATTTCACCCAGCCGGAGCAGAACACGCATTCGCCATCGAAGACGATCAGCGGCCGGTCATCGGCAAAGGCGCGCACATCAGGATCGTCGCGATAGCTGTAATCGGCTCGAGGCTTCATTGTCATATCCTTGCCGCCGGCCGGTAGTGGGCGGCCAGCGAAGGCGGCCCATCCGCCGCGATCTCCCCGCGCTCCAGAAGATCCTCGATATGGGCGAGCACAGAAAGGGCGGCCGCCCCATGCAGCTTCGGATCGGTGTCGCGATAGATCACCTTCACCATCTCGGCAATCCGCTGGTCGCCGGCCTGGACGCGCGCCAGCACCGCCTGCTCGCGCCTGAGGCGATGCGCCTTCAGCGCCCGGAGGAAAGTCGAGGGCTCCGTCACCGGCCCGCCATGGCCGGGCAGCAACAGGCGATCCTCGCGCTTAATCAGCAGGTCGAGCGAGGCCATGTAATCCGCCATCGAACCATCCGGGGGTGCCACGATCGAGGTCGACCAGGCCATGACGTGATCGCCGGAGAAGAGGATGTCGCGGCCCGCAAGCGCGAAGGCGGCATGATTGGCCGTGTGCCCCGGCGTCAGCACCGCTCTGAGCGACCAGCCATCGCCCGATAGGGTCTCGCCGTCACTGAGCGCTATATCGGGCACGAAGGATTTATCCGAGCTTTCGGAAAAGGGATTGATCTCGCCATCCCGCAGCGGCCGCGCTGGCCGATGCGGCCCTTGGCCGACGGTCACCGCCCCCGTTGCCGCCTGCAGGCGCCTGGCCAGCGGCGAGTGGTCGCGATGCGTGTGGCTGACGAAGATATGCGTCACCGCGCGGCCGCCAAGGGCTGCCATCAGTGCCTGAAAATGCGCATCGTCCTCCGGCCCTGGATCGATGACCGCGACGGAGGAGGAGCCGACGATATAGCTGTTGGTGCCGAAAAAGGTGAAAGGGCCGGGATTGTTCGCCGTAACCCGCTCGACACCCGATACCACCGGCACGGCTTGCCCATAGGCCGGCTCGAAAGCGAGGTCGAATGCGGGACTGTCCATGAAGGAATGATCTCAGGCCGATGACGTCGCCAATTTCTAGCACGCCGGCCGGCCCCGCGCGCGCATAAATCTGCGCCGGGTTAAACTTAGTGATTGTGACAGGCGAAGAGCTTTGCTAATCAGGCGTCGATTTGAGCAGGCGGTTTCCGCTCAAGCTCTGGTGGGGCGTCGCCAAGCGGTAAGGCAACGGTTTTTGGTACCGTCATCCCTGGTTCGAATCCAGGCGCCCCAGCCACTTA
The DNA here is from genome assembly GCF_013087625.1 of Rhizobium changzhiense. Classification (NCBI taxonomy): domain Bacteria; kingdom Pseudomonadati; phylum Pseudomonadota; class Alphaproteobacteria; order Hyphomicrobiales; family Rhizobiaceae; genus Rhizobium; species Rhizobium changzhiense. The sequence continues at coordinate 782,651 of NZ_JABFCQ010000001.1, read as the reverse complement.
TATCTTCAATGACTTATTTGCGTAGGTTGATTGCAACCTGGACGCTTTCGCATCGAAATTGTGTTGTCCTACGATACCAGTTGTCGCCCTGCTTTCATCCGGAAACAAATGGCTGGTCAGACAAATATCGCTGCCAGAGAGATTTGAATAGGTCGTGCGACCACTAATATCTGATATTTCGGCCGTGCCGAGCTCCCGCTAAAGTTATGAATTTCTGTGGTTAATTCGCCGAGCCTCCTGTTGAATACTGCTATCTAATCGGCGAATGCGAAGAGATATTGCTGTTAGCGGGACTACACGGCAAGATAGAAGTCCACGAGGAGCGAATCATGAGTGACACTGAAATAGGCGGGGACTCGGAAAACGAGCACATAATCGAAGAGATTATTGCTGTGCAGCGGGAGTATTACTTCGAAAATAAGAATAAGGAGTCGGACCGTCGTCGAAAGTTACGAGATATCATAGATCGCGCCACGCCATTGAAAGGTCAGTAAGAAGATGTGGGTCGAGCGCATCGAATTGAGCGATTTCCGTTGCTTTTTTGGGACCCGTAAAATCGAGTTTTCAACTGATAGAGATAAAAATGTAACACTAATTCATGCAGAGAATGGCGTCGGCAAAACTACGATCCTCAATGCAATGCTGTGGTGTTTCTACGGCATGACAACGACAAAATTCGAGCGTCGAGACGACTTGCTCAACCACGATGCGGTACGGGCAGGCCGCAACGCTGCGTATGTGGAGGTGTGCTTTGAGCATAATGGTAGCCGATATCGGGCTCGACGATATGCCCCACCGAGCGCACGGTTTGCGATCATGCGCCTTGATCGTGGTCACAGCGAACAACTTGCCAATCCTGACACCTTTATAAACACGGTCATACCCAAGAGCATGGCCAGCCATTTTTTGTTCGACGGCGAGCATGCAGAAGTGTTTCTCGGGGAAGAGAATCGTCACGAAATACGAAGCGCGGTCCAGGACATTCTCGGGTGCACCCTCGTCAAGACCGCCATTAAGGATCTAGAAGAGGTCGGCAACCTTTATCGCAAACAAATGCCCAAGCGCGGGGGATCCAACGTCGAAGCCCTTAGCGAGCAAATTGAAAGGCTTGGAGAAAAGATCAGCCGTAGCCGCGATACGGCGACAAATTTGAAGGACGAGGTCATCAACGTTCAGCAGCAGATCGCAGATATCGATGAGCAGCTGCGCAATTCGACAGCAGCAAAAGAATTGCAAGCAAGGCGCGAAGATGCCGAGAAGGCTCTTAGACGCGCTCGCGAACGCGAGATGTCCGCTAAAAACGACACTGTCAAATGGCTCGGCGATAACGCCCGTTTTCTGGTCTCCACGAAGCTGACCTCCCAAACCTTCGACCATCTCGAGATGCAAGAAACAAAAGGGCGTATTCCGTCGCCTTACAATGAAGAGTTTGTCAAAGATCTTCTTGAATTGGAAAAGTGTATTTGTGGCGCGCCTCTCCATTCTGGATCGGATGCCCATCGGCAAGTAGCTAGCCTTCTCAAAAAGGCTGCAAACCATACTTTGCGCAGCCGTTTGAATGCAATTCGCGCCATTATGGGGCAACTCAAGGACAAGCGTGAACGAGCGCCGGGAGAGTTGGAAGCCGCCTATCGTCGTGAGGCTGAGGCGCGTGCTGAGGTTGCGAGATTGGAGCCATTGTTAATCGAAATCTCGGAAAAACTGGCAGGGATAAATTTTGACGAAATCGGCGAACGCGAACGCCGCCGTAACCAACTGCGCGGCGAAGAGGGTGAGAAACAACAAAAAATTTGGAATGCTGAACGTGATGCGCGTGATGCGGAGGTAGAGAAGCTCAATAAGGAGCGCGAGCTTGAGAGGCAGGTTCAAGGAGATGCCGAGGCGCAGATCTTCATCAAGCGATACAATCTTTGCCAAATGCTAAGAGGCCGACTTGAGAGGGAACTCACAGAGGACGAAACGAGCGCCCGAGGTGTGCTCAGCGCCAGTATCAATAAGATACTCGCCCAAACGGGCCGCAAAGATTTTCGCTTGAAAATGAGCGCGGAGTATGGGGTCAGCCTCGTAAACGATGCTGGCACGCAACTTCCAAAATCCGGTGGCGAAAACCAGCTCCTAGGTCTTGCCTTTACCGCGGCACTCGTTCAATTCGCCAAGCAGCGAGAAAAGGCGGAGGGCTTCCGTCTTCTAAAAGGCACGGTCGCTCCGTTGATCCTTGACTCACCATTCGGGCAGCTCGATGAATCATACAGGACAACGGTTGCTCAGCATGCCCCCGAAATGGCGGCGCAAGTTATATTGATGGTGTCCGGTTCTCAAGCTTCCGGCGGGGTTCTGGAAGCGCTCCGTGGTCGAGTGGGGAAAGAGTTTGTTATGGTTCGATACAACCGCTCCGACAGGGGCGGCCGACCACTCGAGATAAGGCAGCATCGTGGTCGTGATTTTGAAACCGCGCTTTTTAATGCCGAATTCGATGGTACTGTAATCGAGGAGGTTGCCTGACCGTGGCCGTTCGCGCTCCAAATATCAATCGCAGTCGCGTGTATGAAGATATCGTCCAAAGGCTGGCCGCTCAATCGCTGCCGGGCACGGATCGCAGGCTATTCCCTACGATCCGAGAACTTCTGTGTTTCGCTGCTGTCCTCGGATATTCGGAAGGACGCAGGACTCCCCTCGATCGGAGCCAAGGCGTAGAGGATGTATCCTATCAACAGTTTGAGCGCGGGGACGCCGAGAACCTAATCTATCTTATCGCGCTTGCCGATATGCAGGACGTTAACGTAATCCGCGAAGATAATGAGGATGAATGCGCTCGAATCTTCGAAGAGTACGCAAATGGAGGACTTGGTCTGATCAAGGATTATTTGCTGCGGGAAGGCGGAGAATATCCGGATCGCGCCGTGATGCGACTTCTTCATGAACGGAGTTACTTGCACGCGGGGGGAGGCGAATCTGACACCGGCGCCATAACATTCTGATGCTGCGGCAACTGACAATCAAAGGAGTCTACAAATCCGACGAGGACAATATTCTCGAAGACTTCTACATGCCTGCTTTGGCTGTTGCCTATACATATGACCGGGCAGTGGGTTTTTTCTCGGCCGCCACCCTCAGCTACGCCGCCCAAGCGATTTCAGCCTTCATTCGAAACGGAGGCAAGATGCGACTTGTTCTCGGTGCGTTTTGTGACGAGGAAGATATACAGGCTGTTTCTCAGGGGCTGAGAGACCGAGAACTGTCCGAGCGCATTGGTGGCGAGTTTTTGAAAGAGTTGGATAGGGTTGATGATGCTCTATTTCACAATCGTTTTGAAGGGTTGGCGTGGCTTGTGGCAAAGGAGCGCCTAGAGATTAAAGTCGCGCTTCGGCCGAAGGGCATGTATCACGACAAAATCGGCATCATATCGGATACCAATGGGGATTCCGTGGTTTTCTCTGGGTCCGCAAATGAAAGCCTTCACGCGCTTTTGCCCACTCATAATTATGAATCAATCGACGTATTCCCAAGCTGGCGAGCTGAGCTGGAGCCCTATTATCGTCCTCACAAAGACAGTTTCGAGCGACTGTGGTCGAACAGGAGCCGCAATACTGCAGTCCTGGATGTTCCGGAAGCGATAAAAGAACGACTTCTGTCAATCGGGGAGAGACTACACGCGCCTCCTGATCCAGAGCGTGAACTGGCGATTGCGCGTCGTATTGGCGACCGTGATATCGCAAGTCACCTGGGAGACGAGCCGCGCGTACCCGAGATCGTTGGGGGCGCCCAATTCAAAATCCGCGATCATCAACGCGAAGCGCTGAGGTCTTGGCAACTGAGTGGAGAATATCACGGGATCCTCAATCTCGCCACGGGCGCCGGTAAGACGATCACCGCCGCTTATGCCGCAACTCAGATGGCCAAAGCCATTCCGGGACTGACGGTGATTGTGGCCGTGCCCTACCAGAATCTAGCTGACCAATGGTGCGACAATCTCGGCTTATTCAATATCCGCCCGTTGCGATGCTATGTTTCGAAGTCGGCGTGGCTTGCTGAACTCCAAAACCGAATTCTCGACATTGAATTAGGCGCTGCACCATTTACCGCAATCGTCGTCGTCAATCGTACACTCAAGACGCCGGAGTTTCAGCAACTTATCGCTCGCATACCCGGACAAAGGCTTTTTTGGATCGGCGATGAGTGTCACCATCATAGTTCAGGCGGCTTTAATGACGCCCTGCCTGCTCAGGCCAAGTTTCGGCTTGGTCTGTCAGCGACTCCTGAACATTACCTTGATAACGCAAGAAATTCGCAGCTCGAGGCCTACTACGGCGAGGTGGTATTCACCTATTCGCTCTCCCAAGCTATTCAGGACGAAGTCCTCACTCCTTATGACTATTTTCCTCACTTGGTAGAATTGACTCCATCAGAAGCTAACGAATTTGTAGCAATGTCGATGGAGATCGGAAGACTGATCGCTCGGGAGGGCGGCGCCGAGCCGAGTCTGAGTCTCAAAGCGCTGATGATGAAGCGGGCACGTATCATCGGGTCGGCCAGGAACAAAATTGTGGCCTTGCGTCAAGTCCTTCGCAATCGACCTGCCGAGGCGCACACGCTGTTCTATTGCGGTGATGGCCAAGTAGAGACTGACGATAGCGACGATGCCAATGACGACTCTGATCCTGAATTCTCAGGGCGGCAAATCGAGGTAATTAGTCAGCACTTGGACGAGCTCGGCTGGACGCTTTCTCGATTTACCTCGCACGAGCCGCGCAAAGAACGCGATCACATTCTGGCAAACTTTCGCATCGGTCTTATCGATGCCATGGTCGCAATTAGATGTCTTGATGAAGGTATCGACGTCCCAGCGTGCAAAACAGCCTATATTCTGGCCAGTTCGCGTGATCCCCGGCAATTCATTCAGCGCAGAGGTCGCATCCTACGCCGATCTCCAGGCAAGGACGTTGCGACGATCCACGATTTTGTGGTCGTATTGCCAGGAGATGCAGGCGATAGAGACGGCTACGCTTACAAACTGATCGCTTCCGAACTTCGCAGGGTCGCTGAGTTCGCAGGGCTATCACGGAACAGAACCTACGCTTACCAGACTCTTCGGCCTGTGCTTGTTGCTTATGGCTTGGAACACCTGTTGTAAGAACGGCCGCATCTACCGATGGTTGCCTCCGGACGGCTGATGGCGCGCCGAGTTTCCAACAAAATGTTACAGCGCCTAACAAGAATGTTGTTGCCTGCGGTCCGCAACCGTAGTCTTTAGCATCCGGGCGGATGAGACTTGGAGGTCAAATGGTCACTCAAGCAATCTACCTTGATGGGTTCGCTTCGACGCCAATTGCACCAGAGGTTCGCGACGCGATTAATCAAATATGGCTGGAGACCGCTAATGCCGGCTCCCCCCATTTCGCTGGTGGGAAAGCATCAGCGGAGATTGCGCAGGCGCGCGCATTGGTCGCTAATTTGATCGGTGCCACGCCGGAGGAAGTAACGTTTACGTCTGGGGCGACTGAATCTAATAATCTGATCCTTCTAGGCCTCGCAAAATGGGCTGTCAAAGTTCAAAGTCCGCGCCGCCGGGTTGTGGTGTCCGCGATTGAACATAAGGCGGTGTTGGAGCCGGCAGCCGCGTTGAGTGATATGGGGTTCGACGTGAGGGTCGCGCCAGTTCGCGGAGACGGCATTGTTGATCTCGCCGCTCTCGGCGAACTCGTTGACACCACCACTCTACTTGTTTCCGTTATGGCGGTTAACAATGAGACAGGTGTCATCCAGCCGCTTAAAGAACTGATTGAGATCGGTCATCGGGCAGGTGCCTACGTTCATAGCGACATTGCGCAAGCTGCTGGGAAATTGGCAATTGATGTTGGATCGCTCGATTTAGACTACGCGAGCCTTTCTGCACATAAGATGTATGGCCCGATGGGCATTGGTGCATTGTATGTCTCGCAGGCGGCGCCAAAACCGGAGCCGCTGCTGTATGGCGGCGGACAACAGGGCGGTTTGCGTCCGGGCACGGAGCCCGTCGCCTTGATTGTAGGATTTGGCAAGGCAGCAGAGCTGGCGACGCGAGATCTAAAAAATGATCAGCACTCAGATTACTTATTTAAGCGCCTGCTCGCACAGCTCGAGCTCCACCAGGTTCGGCATATGATTTCAACAGGTGGAGCTCCGAGAGTGCCCGGCGGTGGGAGTATAATTATTCCTGGAATAAACGCAGACGATGTTGTTCTGGCAGTAGGAAAAAAAGTTTCTGTATCTACCGGCTCGGCGTGCACGTCAGGACAATTACTTACTTCCCATGTTCTTAGAGAAATGGGTATAGATGAGATGACTTCAAGAAGTATATTAAGGATTTTCGTAAATCGTTACAACACAGAGGAAGAGGTAGATAGAGCGGCTTCGATAATATCTTTATCGGTGCAAAAGCTTGCCGCTGCCACTGGACCACTTCACCAGTAGCCGCTACATTGTCTTTATGAAAAAAGCATTTGCCGATTCCTTTGCTCGCCCGCAATTCGCGGGGCACGAAACTTTTCCTCTGCGCCTGCTGTGGCTAAAGAAGGCCTTTGACGCCGTAGCGGGTGGGGCCGCGTCCGGAACATTTCAGGAACAAGACGCTATCGCACGTTTTGGCGTTGGTCGCAATATGGCGGTTTCTATGCGCTATTGGGCGCTAGCATCCGGGTTTCTTGAGGAGCGCGAGCGCACCTTGAGGCCATCTGCCTTCGGAAGCCTCATCTTGTCCGACGATGGATTTGATCCATACCTTGAGCGAGCTGCAACGATTTGGCTGGCTCACTGGTCGGTTGCTGGTGAGCCAGCTTTGACGACGACGGCATATTACGCGTTCAATGCTTTAAGCGCTTTAGAATTTGATCCGCCAACACTATTGGCGCAAATGGAGGCTCTGGTCGAGCAAAAGGGCTGGCGAGCCACCAAAGGTACTTTGAAGCGAGATATTGAAGTTTTTCTTCGCAGCTATGTGCGCCGTAGTGATAGTCAAGTAGACGATGCCGCTGAGCCACTGCTGGCGGAGCTTGGCCTAGTTAGAGAAGCTCGGTTCGGAGGCTGGTTCGAATTTGTGCACGGACCGAAACCGACATTGCCTGATGGTATTTTTGCTTACGCTCTATCACAGTTTTGGGATCGCCGCGGGGGAGGGGCGTCGGCTCTAACCGCGGAGAGAATCTGTTACGAAGCAGGTTCTCCAGGTCGTGTATTCAAGCTGGACGAAGACAGCGTCGTGACGAGGCTAATGTCGTTGGAAAGTTTGACCGGAGGCGCTTGGGTCTGGACAGACACCGCCGGGCTCCGCCAAATACAGCGTGTGGCCGAGGTCGATCCACTTGCTCTTATATCGAGCGCTTATGGCAGACATCAGGAAGGGATGGCGGCGTAATGTCGAACCTTTCGAAGCAAGTAGAGATCAATCGCCGCTTCGCCCGCTCCGCTCGATTGGACGCCGACCTTAACGGCTCACCGCCGTTGGTCGGCTATGTCCTTCAGGCCAGTGTTGAAAAGGCGCTCATTACTATGGCGTCCAGCCAGGTCGAGGGTAAACAAGGCGCGTTTACGTGGACGGGCCCCTATGGAGGCGGCAAGTCGAGCGCCGCACTTCTTCTCGCTAATATCGTTGCGGGGAGGTCTGATAGTCGGAAGATTGCGCGCAAAATCGCCGGTGAGACGCTTACCGGTCAATTGGACAAAGCGTTCCCGAGCGAACACGGGAATTGGAGCATTGTTGCGGTCACTGGCGCAAGGGTGGCTCTGCGGCAGGCGGTTGCGGATGCCTGCGCATCTGCTTTTGACTGGCCGGCTGAAGAGCATGAGCAGGCTGCGACATCGAATGAGAGTTTGCTCGCTGCGATGTTAACGGCAGCAACGAAAGGCCGTAGCGGGGCGCTCGTGATCCTCGACGAATTGGGCAAACTACTAGAGCACGAAGCGCTAGATGGAGGAGACGTCCACTTCCTTCAAGATCTTGCCGAACGGAGTTCGCGCAGTAACGGTCGCCTTGTTGTCATAGGGATTCTTCACCAAGCGTTTGATCAATATGCCGCGAAAGCCGGAAGGGGCGCGCGCGACGAATGGGCCAAAGTTCAAGGACGCTATCAAGACATTCCCTTTCTCGCCGGTGCCGATGAAACGGTAGCGCTGCTCGGTCGAGCTATTAGCAACGGTTTCGTGCCGTACCTTGCCGAAGCCGCAGCCTCGGATGTCGCTCAAGCGGTCGCGACGAGAAGGCCGACTGATATTGATGTGCTCACGAACGCGCTTGTCGCGACATGGCCGCTGAACCCGGTTACATCGCTGCTCCTTGGCCCTGTGTCTCGCCAGCGATTCGCACAGAACGAACGCAGCGTGTTCGGTTTCTTAAGTTCCGCGGAACCATTTGGTTTCCAGGAGTTCCTGAACGGCGCGGGCTTGTCGGAAACATACAATCCAGATCGCTTGTGGGATTATTTGGCGTCGAATTTCGGCATGTCGTTAGCTAGCGGCTCCGATGGCAGCCGGTTTAGTCTGGCGTTCGAAGCCATCGAGCGAGCTGCCGCGAAAGGAACCAACCTTCATGTCGCCCTGACAAAAAGCGCTGCAGTAATCGAGTTTTTCAGGAATGGATCTGGCCTCGCTCTCACAGATGATTTCCTGGCCGCGGCGACCCCTTATGTGGATGGTGCTCAACGACGAGCAGCTATTGACGACTTGTTGTCATGGGCAATTCTAATTCGCCAACCGCGTTTGGGAGGTTACGCGCTGTTTGCGGGCAGTGATTTCGATCTTGAGGAGGCGATTGCAAAATCCACGACTTCGATCGAAGCCGGACAGTTACAAGCATTGGCTCAGCAAATTGGCCTAGGGTTTGCCATTGCGAAGCGTCATTATTTCCGAACCGGAACTTTGCGGACGTTCGAGATTGCGGTGATTTTGGCCAGTGATTCCGATAGTCCAGTGGACTTATGCGGTCGCGTTAAGTCATCCCGCGGGCGGAGCGCTGGTGTCCTTGCTCTTATATTGGGCGATGGCAGCCTCAATGCTACGGAAATAGAGAACAGATGCAAATCGGTTGCCAAGCTTTTGCAGAAGGACGGCGAGGTTGCGGCTGTAGGCGGTATTAAGGATGGATTTTTGTTGAGATCCAGTGCGGCCGAGCTTTTCGCTATAGACCGGGTGTTGAGGGAGCATCCGCAACTTGAAGGTGACAGGATTGCTCGACGCGAAGTCGCTGCTCGACGCTCAAGAACTGTGGATGCATTGCACCGCGACCTTGAGAGTGTGCTCAATTCCACTCGCTGGTGGATGGCCCCTAGCCCGACACAATCGGTCAAGGAGCCGATAGCGATAGTCGCCTCGGCTTTGGCAGACGCGTCCTTTCCTCAGGCGCCGGTTTTGCAAAGTGAGTTGCTTCAGCGTGACAAGCCATCATCGAGCGCAATGGCGGCTCTCCGAGACCTTTGTTATGCGATGGTTTTAAGAAATGCCGAGGCAGATCTTGGGTTCTCAGGTTTCCCGGCTGCAATGGGACTGTACCTGACGGTACTTAAATCCTTGGGTCTACACGGGATGGTGCGTCCCGGCGTCTTCGACTTCAAAGCACCGTCCGGCACGGTTCATGCAAAAACCTTGCAGCCGGCTTGGAGTGTTTTGGAAGATGCAACGGATATTGTCCTTAGTGATGTCTACGAAACCTGGGCAAAGCCACCGATTGGGCTGAAGGCCGGACCCATGCCGATCTTAGCGCTAGCCTTTCTGTTAGCCAGCCGAGAACGCACAGCTATTTACATCGATGGTGTCTTTCAGACGGAATTTAACGATGTTCTGGTCGACCGACTGCTTCAGAAGCCCGCCGATATTCGTCTCCGACGAATTGATCGTTCTCTCCGGCAGACGGCGTTTATGAGCGGACTGGCGCAACGGCTGAAACTTGCGGATGGCTCCGCATCACTTCCAATCGCACAAATCTTATTTCGCCGTTACGAAGACCTGCCTTTGTATGCGCAACGGACGGATAACATAGGAGATACTGCGAAAAAGTTACGCAGCGTCGTGTTGAAGTCTAAAGATCCAGAGGCGCTCCTGTTCGAAAATATCCCGTCTGTTCTTAGCGAATACGACGGCGTTGATACTGTGATTGCCGCCCTTGAGGAAGTCGAAGCCGCTTATCCAGCTCTATTACGCCAACTGCATACCTCGTTGGCGCGTTCTCTTGCTGTCGATCCTAGATCTTTCGATGGAATCCGTGACCGCGCGGAATCGGTTAAAAATCTTACCAATGATTATTCTTTCGAAGCATTTGTCATGCGGGCAGCCGCATTTGAAGGCGGCTGCGGCGATATTGAAGGGATTGCGAGCTTATTGCTACACAAGCCATCGCGTAATTGGTCTGATCGTGACCGTGAACAGGCACTTCTCCAGCTCGCCCGATTTGGTCGTCAATTTAGGGAGCTCGAAGCCCTCGCGGTTGTTAGAGACCGAGGGTCGAGCACTGAAGCGTTGGCGCTGGTGGTTGGCGTGGACCCGAAGGTCCCACCGCTGCTCAGAACCTTCGTTTTGACTGATGCGGAAAAGCACCAAGCCAAAGCCTTGGCCGATCAGTTGTTAGGACAACTTTCACAAAATGAACCGTTAGCGCGAATACAGTTTGCCGCCTTGGCCCGCGCTGTTGCGAGCCTAGCCGCAGACACAAAGGTCGACAATTATGAAGTCTGAACGCCATATTCTCGGGGTGTCTGGTGGCCGCGACAGCGCGGCACTCGCAGTTTTTATGCGCCAACACTATCCGGAGCTACCTCTCGAATATTTTTTTACCGATACCGGCAAAGAGCTGCCCGAGGTTTATAGCTTCCTAGATCGGTTGGAAGGATTCCTTGGAAAGCCGATTCAGCGTTTGAACCCAGACCGAGACTTCGACTTCTGGTTGGAGGAATACGGCAATTTTCTTCCCTCACCTCGCACGCGTTGGTGCACGCGACAGCTCAAACTCCGGCCCCTGGAACAGTGGATCAAGCGCGACCTCGACGAAGGCACAACGATTCACTCGTACGTTGCAATCCGCTCAGATGAGCCAAGCAGAGATGGATATCAGGCCACTCACCCTAACATGAAGGTCCATTTGCCGCTTCGAGAGGCCGGTATAGACCGTGCTGGCGTCATAGAAATGTTGCAGCAGGCAGCCGTAGGGGAACCAGAGTACTACAGCTGGCGCTCGAGGTCAGGATGCACGTTTTGCTTCTTCCAGCAAAAAATTGAATGGGTCCGCCTCGCGGAGCATCACCCGGATCGTTTTCAGGAAGCAGTCGACTACGAGAAGACGGCTTTGAAAGATGGTTCACCCTTCACTTGGAGCCAAGGCGAAAGTCTTAATGAACTCGTCGCGCCTGCGAGAGCCGCCCAGATCAAGCTCGACTACGAAAAGCGCCGGGAGCGCTTGCGTAGGAGTCGACCGGTCAATCCATTGTCGGGACGCACCGCAGACACCATCGATGATATCTACGGTATCGACGAGGCTGCAGGCGGATGTGTCGTGTGCCACAAATAAATCTCAAGTGGGACAGGCGTGTAAACACGTGCTTTGAGTCTGAGTGTATACCATCGAGCTGACGCCACCTCGACGCGCAGAGATTTCTACGCGACGCCAATAGTTGCCGTGGTTAACTACATACCCAACCAGGGCGCAAGGCGATTCCAGGCAAGCTCGGCAAGTGCCCTCCCTCGCTGGTCAACAACCTGCAAGTTCCAATCATTCGGATATGAGGCTAACGCTTTGACTTGAGGCAGGTAGTGCTCGCTATGAATCCTGCCGGCCGCTTTGGAGACGTCAACACCCATGCCCTTAAGTTCGGCCAAGATCAATTCGGCTTCTTGTTTTGTGTCCGCGGCAAGCGCTGCAAAAAGCTTCCGCTTATGGTCCCAGGCTCTGGCACTCAAGGACTGGTTGGCGCTCAATGGTACAAGTGTGAGGTTCCCAAGCCTATCGTACTCATCGTCGACGTAGAGATCTGACGACCACTGCCCGCCTGACTGGGGCGCGATGTGTTCAACACTGATATAAAGGTCCGTCGTCCACGCATCGATAGTCAGGGTTGGATGGGAGTTTGGTTTACCCGCTATCAAAGCCCCATTTGGACCCTCGACGGTATCATGGAACGCAGCCATCAGAATGAACCGTGCAAGAGCAACGTTCACAAAATAGATCGGTTGAACCACAGTCTTCTCGATCCATTCCTCCTTCGAGGAGATATTGGCTCCGCCACTGGTCCGATCGGCTTTGAGACGTGCGGCGAGCACCTGCATTATGACACTTGCTTTAGGGAGAACACCGTTTTCGCGAAGACCGCGGGCCAATGGACCCACGCCGTGTTCGGGCGCACCCTTACTCATCAGATCGCGATAAACTTGTTCGATCCGATCCGTTGTTGAGCGGGACGCACGCCATAAAACTGCAAAACTTGTCACTGCTTTGGCTACTGTTGCGAACTCCTCGACTGCGATTTTCCGCTGCTCTGCATCCTGACCGGCGCTTGAAATAGCCGCCGCGTACTGTGCAAGGAGAGGTGCCGTTATTGTGTGCCCAAGTGCCACTAAAAAGCGGATACAAAGAGCCGCATCCGTCGGCAATTTTATGGAGCCGACAGCAGGGACGCCGTCCACCCAGACCTCATCGAAGAAGCGAGATAGATCTGCGAGATGCCTAACGAAGTTTTTCTGATCAGTAGAATTGCCGCACCCATCGAATGTATCCCGCATAAAGCGTCGTTGGTCGGCAAGGTTTTTCGACTGCTTCTCACCCCGTTCGGCTAGAGCAAATGCCACGAGGAGTTCTGCTGAACGCTTTTGACGTGCTTCGGCGTTCGATGCCTTTTTCAAGTATGAAAATGCCGCATCAAGCTGTCTTTTCTCTTCCGATGAATTGTAGTGCTGCAGGCCAATAGACTGAACGACTTTTGGTGTGAACGTTTCCAGGGCGGTTAGGGGCTGACCAGTGGTGTTGAGGGCCTCAAATACATCGAATGCAAAATCTTCCGTGGTTGCCGTGACGACAACGAGGGTGATCCTCTCTAGGGCGAAACGAGAGAAAAATAATAGAGAAATTAGAGATGTAGCAGATTGCCACCACTCTTTGGTCTTCTTGTCGTCGGCTTCGATATCTAAATCGCCAGCTTCGTCCACCATCAAAGCGTGAGACTGCTTTGCCAGGATCTGCGCTAACGCCTCCGTCATCGCTTCGGGAAATTCCTCCCCGAAGAGAGCGTCCTGCTTCTCCGGGTCATGGACGATCATTGCAAAATCCGGGAACTCATCATCTGAGGGCAGCGCCTTGAGCTTCGTCCTCATCACCTTCATCATCTTGACGAAGTGCTTACGTTCTGCCTCGTTATCGGCGCCGACACTGGTTCGCTGAAGTTCAGTCAGAAATCTGGACCAGTTAGGATTTTCCTGTCTGGAAAATTTGACATATTCAAAGAGCATCCAAGCGATGGGAGAAGAGTAATTTGCCTTTTCGGATTCGTACGACCATGTGTCCCGAAAGGCTCGGATCATCTTGGGGAAGTGCCGGAACTCAACGTCGCCATTGCGCTGCTCTTCCGACAGCATTTGAGATAGCAGCCCCCGCATGTCGTTAACGCGGGTCTCGATCCAATTTTTAGTTTCTTCGCTGACGATGTTTTTTGCTTTGATAAGCGAAGCCCATTCACTTTCGATTTCGATCAGCAAAGCAAGACAAAGCATTAGAAGAGTGGTTAGCCGCTGCTGACCATCAATAATCGTCATCACCTGGCTATAAACCTGGTTTTTAACCAAGGGGCTTATCGTGAGCTTCTTTGCGTCATTCATCGCGATAATTGTGCCGATGAAGGTGATTGACTCGTCCGGTCTCTTTAAAAGGGCTCCAAGGCCCTGAACCGTATCATCAATGAGGCGCTCAACGTTTGCCTTATCCCAAGCATAATCGCGCTGATAGGGTGGTATATATAGACCGCGGCCGTTTTTGGAGACGAAGTCGTAGAGACTCTCTGAGTCTGCTTCGAAAATCTTCTGTGCTGGACTAGCCACGGTGGAATCTCCTCTTCTAAAATTAATGCGCAAAATTGCTAAATCGGCACTGTCGCCCGTTATCTAGCCGGAATCCCTTGATTCTCAAAACATCTGAACTTTGTTTGCGTGCCCGCTGTCGCAAATTTTTCCCGACGAGAACATACGTTTTCGGGAGCTGACATCAAACGTAGTGCGCACGGCAACCCCACTTCACCCATCACCTTCTCCGCCCCGCCCAGCTGTAATCGTCTGCACCGGCTCATCCACCTCCCGCGACAACCTCTCTGGCGGCAACCCCAGCGACCCTCCAAGCTGATGCTGACCACGCCATACACCGCGACGAAGAGGGGGCGGGCGCAGATGGCGCGGTCTTCTGGGGGCAAGGTCAGACATGCGGCGCTGCAGTTCGGCCAGCGGTTGGGCGATTACGTGCATCAGGAAGAGGTGCTCGTCGAAATTCTATCGGGGCGCACGGCTGCTCGCGCGTCGCGGCCGCTCCTGCGCCTCACCCGCGCTCTGCGAACAACCGAACCCCAGTCAACTCCACCAGCTTCTCCACCAACGCATCCTGAAACCCGGTATCACCAACCTCCACCGCCGCCTCCCGCTGCTGCCGATGATACCAATACCCGCCGCTGACCTTCGCAGTTCCCGCATCGCTGGCCGCAAGCCACGTCTGCGTCAGATGCCCCATCTCGAGATCATCCGGCGCGCCGGCGCCGCCCATCTTGGTCGGCACCCAGCCGGGGTCCACCGCGTTGCTCAGAACATCCGGCCAATGGCGGGCGACAGCGGCGGCGAGGGTGGCGATGTAGAGCTTGCTTTCGGAATAGGCCTGGCTTGCGTTCCACGGCCGCTTCTTCCAGTCGATATCGTCAAGGGCGCTGCTGCCGCTGCGGTGCATGCCGCTGCTGAGATAGACCAGGCGATCGGGGCGCGCGATCCATGCGGTGAGCAGATAGGGGGCAAGCACATTCACCGCCAGCGTCTTTGCGTGACCATCAGGCGTTTCGCCCCGGCTCCGCTCGAGGTAGATGCCGGCATTGTGGATGACGGCGTCCATGCGGCCGATGGCGTTGACCTGCTCGGCAATCGATCGTGTTTCCGTGGCGCTGGCGAGATCGCCGATGACGAGGCCGAGGGCTGCAGCCGAAATCTCGGCGAGGGCGGCGGCGCGCTCCCGGGAGCGGGCGTGCAGTACGACGTCGTGGCCCTCCTTGATGAGGGTGCGGGCGGCGGCGAGGCCAAGGCCATCGGTGGAACCGGTGATGAAGATGCGGCTCATGCGGTGTCCTTTCGCGGCGGGCGGTGGGCAGAGTGCTTGGGCATGGATGCTCGGGTCAAGCCCGAGCAGGACGGAGATTGAGGTGAGCGATCGGCAAGAGGCGGGACCTCGGCGGTGTATAACTTGCTTCGGCCAGCGTAATCTTTGATAATCGATCGACGGCGATCAACAGGGATACTGGCAAGTGGATCGAGCGCAAGCGATGGTGTGTAGGCGTTATGACGTAGGATATATGCCGCCCGACCGCGACAGCAAGATCGGGATTTCGGACAGTGCCCTCGCCGGTACCAACCCATAAATGGTTTAAGGCATCCGCCTGAGGCCGGGACAAGTGGGTGGTTCATATGGGGAGGACAAGAGTTCTCGACCGCCTCCGATTTTTTCAAGCCCCTTCACATCCACCATCTTCAGGAGCGCTGCAACGCGGTGCTTCCATATCTCGCTCTACCACCGGGATGGCGGTTCTTAATTGTGCCCGATTACGAAGACGTGTGGTACGACAGTTCTCTCCTGATGCTGTCATAAGCGCGACTTTGGGGCGGCTCCGGCTGCCCGGTTGTGTCATCCCGAGGTGAGGATCTGCGGCGGTCAAGTTCGAGCCGACGGCTGCCCCTCATCCTAACCTAGCGGGGTCGAGACACGTGGCTCGACCCAGGCAGAGGTGGCGGCAGCCGGATGAGGGGCTGGTCTCGCCGATCTCCTGAGCCCGGATAAAAACACCACCTCACGCCCCATCACCCCCGCCGCCGCTCCGCCCCCGCCGCGATCGTCTGCACCAGCTCATCCACCTCCCGCGCCAGCCGCTCCAGCGGTAAGCCGACGAAGCGGCCTTCGAGGCTGATGCTGACGACGCCATGCACCGCGCCGAAGAGGGTG
This sequence comes from Rhizobium changzhiense, assembly GCF_013087625.1. NCBI lineage: Bacteria > Pseudomonadati > Pseudomonadota > Alphaproteobacteria > Hyphomicrobiales > Rhizobiaceae > Rhizobium > Rhizobium changzhiense. The sequence continues at coordinate 766,465 of NZ_JABFCQ010000001.1, read as the reverse complement.
CGGGCGCGGATGGCGCGGTCTTCGGGGGGCATGTCGGGCTGCAGTTCGGCCAGCGGTTCGGCGATCACATCCATCAGGAAGAGGTGCTCGTTAAGATGCCATTGCGGCGTCGGGCTCGATTCCGGCGGGAAGTGTTCGAATAGCGCCTTCCAGAGGTTCCGGTGTTCGACGGCGAAGCTTAAATATCCCTGCGCCAGGTTGCGCAGCCGGTCGGTCGGCGGCCGGTCTTTGGTTTCGGGCAGGGTCAGCCTCGCCTCCAGCGCCTTCAGCGTCGCGGAGTTGACATGGATGACGAGCTCGGCGAGGTCTGAAAAGACTGTGTAGAGGCCGCCGAGCGCGCAGCCGGCATCCTGGGTGATGTCACGGGCCCTGAGGTTTGCCAGCCCGTCTTTGGCGATCCGCTCGCGCGCCGCCTCGATCAGCCGGGCCTTCAGGTCTTCGCGTTTTTCTTCTCGTCTGCCGGCCATTCACCATTCCACTTCGATTTTTTGAACGTCGTTCAAAATTTATCTTGAACGACGTTCATGATTCTGGCATAACACCTCTCGTGAACAACGTTCATAAACCGGAGGAAGGAAATGTTCAAACTGATTTCCATATTGTTGCGGGGCAGGGCGCATGATGCCGAACAGGCTTTTGCCGACTGCCACGCCGTGCCGCTGCTTTCCCAGCAGATCCGCGATGCCGCCCAATCGATCCAGTCGGCCCGCCGCAGTGTGGCGGTCGCCATCGCCCAGAACGAACAGGAGAAGGTGCAGCACGGGGCGATCGTCGCCCGCATCGCCGATCTCGAGATCCGCGCCTCGGCCGCCTTGGCGAAGGGCAATGAGGGCCTGGCCCGCGAGGCGGCCGAGGCGATCGCCTATCTCGAAGCCGAGCGTGATGCGTCGGAAAAGGCGCAAGCCCAGTTCACTCAAGCGATCGACAAGCTGAAGGGCATCGTCCGGGCCTCCGAGGCGCGGCTGCAGGAGCTGCAGCGCGGCGAGCGGCTGGCGCGTGCCACGCAGGAGGCGCAGAAGCTCGATGTCGTGGTCGCCGGCCCGGGCTTCGCCACGCTCGACGATGCCGAAGAGACCCTGGCGCGCCTTCGCCTGCGCCAGAGCCAGAATGAGCTGACGGCCGCCGCCCTGAAGGACATGGAAGGCGCCATCCGCCCGGCCGGCATCATCGAAAAGCTTGCCAATGCCGGCTTCGGCGCGCCGCTGCGCTCATCTGCCGATGATGTGCTGGCGCGGCTGAAGAGCCGCATCACGCCTGCCGCTTAAGATCGCATCCATCCACCCATTCATCCATCGAACATCAAGGATTACGACAATGAACGACAGTTTCCAGAAACATTCCGCAAGCTGGGTCAGCTTCTCCTACATCTCCTTCGGCTCGGCCGCCTTCATGCTGGCGCTTGGCCTCTACATGATGCCGCTCGATCTCTGGGGCAAAGGCTATCTCGCCATGGGCATTCTGATGCTGGTGCAGACCACGGTGAATATCACCAAGACGCTGCGCGACAACGCCGAATCCGAGAAGCTGATCCGCAAGGTCGAGGATGCCCGCACCGAGAAACTCCTGGTCAAGTTCAATCGTAACGATGAAGATTGATCTTGGTTAACCACAGCGCAGAGTTGTTATCGCATTCAACTTTTGCGTAACAACTCTGTGGCCTTCTCTGCCAGTCGAAAGAGGGACCCGCCGTGCAACACAATCTGATGACCTCCAGGAAATTCGCGCCGCTGTTCTGGACCCAGTTCCTGACGGCCTTCAACGACAATTTCCTCAAGAACACCCTGGTGTTCCTCATTCTCTTCAAGATGTCGGCGAGTGAAGGCGCCGCCCTGGTGACGCTTGCCGGCGTCATCCTGATCGTGCCCTTCCTGCTGCTCTCCGCACTCGGCGGCGAACTCGCCGACAAGCATGACAAGGCGAAGATCGCCGAACTCTTGAAACGCTGCGAGATCGCGGTTGCCGCCCTTGCCGTCGTCGGTCTCGCCTTCTCCTCCATCTTCGTGCTGATGGCGGCGCTGTTCGGCTTCGGCATCGTCTCGGCCCTGTTCGGGCCGATCAAATACGGCATCCTGCCCGATCACCTCGAACGCCGCGACCTGCCGAAGGCCAATGCCTGGATCGAGGGCGGCACCTTCATCGCCATCCTTTCCGGCACGATCATCGCCGCACTCGCCTTTTCCAGCGGCGATAATGTGCTGCTCTTCGGCACGATGATGATGGGGCTTTCGCTGCTCTGCTGGCTGGCGAGCCGCATGATCCCGCCCACCGGCTCCAAGGCGCCGGATCTGGAAATCGACCGCAATGTCATCCGCTCCAGCTACACCCTCGTCATGGAAATCCGCGCCGATAAACGCCTGTGGCGCTCGGCGCTGATGAATTGCTGGTTCTGGCTGGTCGGCGCCTTCGTGCTCTCCATCCTGCCGACCATGGTGACCGAGCTGCTCGGCGGCTCCGAGCTGGTCGTGCCGGCCTATCTCACCGTCTTTGCCATCGCCGTCGCCGTCGGCTCGGCCATTGCCGCCTGGATGTCGTCAGGCCGCATCGTGCTGCTGCCGGCCCCTGTCGGCACGGCGCTACTTGGCCTCTTCAGCCTCGATCTCGCCTGGAACCTCTGGGGCCTGGCTTCGGTGAGCCATGCAACGACGATCGCCGGCTTCTTCGCCGGTGAGAATACCATCCGCGTCGCCATCGATCTCGCCGGCATGGCGATAGCAGGCGCCTTCATCGCCGTGCCGACCTTCGCCGCCCTGCAGACCTGGGCGCATGAGGACCGCCGCGCCCGCGTCATCGGTGCTGCCAATGTGCTGTCCGCCCTGTTCATCACCGTCGGCCTCGGCCTCGTTGCCGTCGTCCAGGCGCTCGGCGCTTCCATTCCTGAGATCCTGATCGGCCTTGGCATCCTCAATTTTGCCGTCGCCTGGCTGATGCTGAAGACGCTGCCGACCAATCCCTTCCGCGATTTCATCTCGATCCTGTTCCGCGCCTTCATGCGCCTGGAGGTCGAGGGTCTCGAAAATATCAAGAAGGCCGGCCGCGCGCCGATCATCGCGCTCAACCATGTCAGCCTGCTCGATGGCGCCTTGGCGCTTGCCATCACCGAGGAAGAGCCCACCTTTGCCGTCGATTACAAGATCGCCCAGGCCTGGTGGGTGCGGCCCTTCCTGAAGATGTGCAAATTCCTGCCGCTCGACCCGACAAAGCCGATGGCGACGCGTTCGCTGATCAAGGTGGTGCAGGACGGCAACCCGATCGGCATCTTCCCCGAAGGCCGCCTGACGGTGACCGGCACGCTGATGAAGGTCTATGACGGTGCGGCCATGGTCGCCGACAAGACCGGCTCGATGGTCGTGCCGGTGAAGATCGACGGGCTGGAGAAGAGCTATCTCTCCTATCTCGATAACGGCAAGATCCGCCGCCGGCTGTTCCCCAAGGTCAAGGTCACCATTCTCGAGCCGGTGAAGCTGGAAGTGCCGGCCGAGCTGAAGGGCCGCAAGCGCCGCACGGCGGCAGGTGCCGCCCTCTATCAGGTGATGTCGAACCTGCTGTTCCAGACCGCCGATACCTCGTCCACCGTGCTCGATCGCGTCATCCAGGCCGGCCACGAATTCGGCATGAAAAAGCTCGCCGTCGAGGATCCGGTCACCGGCCGGCTGACCTATGGCAAGCTCTTGACGGGGGCTGCCGTGCTCGGCGCGAAGTTCCGCGCCCGCTTCCCGGAACAGAACCTCGGCGTCATGCTGCCGAATGCCAATGGCGCTGCCGCCACCATCCTCGGCGTGATGACGGCGGGCAAAGTGCCGGCCATGCTGAACTTCACCGCGGGTGCCGCCAATATTCTTTCGGCCTGCCAGGCCGCCCAGGTCAAACATGTGCTGACCTCGCGCGCCTTCGTCACCCAGGCGAAGCTTGGTCCCGTGATCGCCGAGATGGAAAAGCAGGTGAAGATCGTCTGGCTCGATGATCTCAGGGCAGAAATCTCGCTCAGGGACAAGATTTTCGGGTTTCTCAGGAAGGCGCGGCCGCTGGTGAAGCGTAAGCCGGACGATCCGGCCGTCATCCTCTTCACCTCGGGCTCCGAAGGCACGCCGAAGGGCGTGGTGCTGACCCACCGCAACATCCTGTCGAACGCCGCCCAGGCCGCCGCCCGCATCGATTTCCACAGCGGCGACAAGGTGTTCAACATCTTACCCGTTTTCCATTCCTTCGGACTGACGGCCGGCACCGTGCTGCCGCTGATTTCGGGCGTGCCGGTCTATTTCTATCCGTCGCCGCTGCATTACCGCATCGTGCCGGAGCTGATCTATGCTTCCAATGCCACGATCATCTTCGGCACCGATACCTTCCTCAACGGCTATTCGAGGACGGCCCATCCTTACGACTTCCGCTCGATCCGCTATATCTTCTCAGGCGCCGAGCCGGTGAAGGCCGCGACCCGCCAGACCTATATGGAAAAATTCGGCCTGCGCATCCTGGAAGGCTACGGCGTCACCGAGACCGCGCCGGTCATTTCCATCAACACGCCGATGTACAATAAGTCGGGTACTGTCGGCAAAATCCTGCCGGGCATGGAATGGAAGCTCGAACCGGTGCCCGGCATCGATGAGGGCGGCAGGCTGCATGTGCGCGGCGCCAATGTCATGGCAGGCTACCTGCGCGCCGAAAAGCCCGGCGTGCTCGAGCCGCTCGTCGACGGCTGGCACGACACCGGCGACATCGTCACCATCGACGAGGACGGCTTCGTCAAGATCCGCGGCCGCGCCAAACGCTTCGCCAAGATCGGCGGCGAAATGATCTCGCTCGCCGCCGTCGAGACGCTGGCCGCCGAGCTCTGGCCCGGCGCCCTCTCGGTCGTCTCCTCGCTGCCCGACGCCAAGAAGGGCGAGCGCCTGGTGCTGCTCACCGACGCCCCCACCGCCACCCGCGCCGAATTCCTCGCCTTCGCCAAATCCAAGGGCGCCATGGACATGATGGTCCCGGCCGAGGTCAATATCGGCAAGGTACCGGTACTCGGCTCCGGCAAGGTGGATTTCGTCGCGGCGCGCAAGCTGGCGGAAACGGCGGCGCAGGGGGAACAGGCGGCGTGAGGGCGTAGGGTTCGGGGTGCGTGTGGCACCCCCCTCTGCCCTGCCGGGCATCTCCCCCACAAGGGGGGAGATTGGCTGGGCTCACGGGCTTCCCCAAACAACGACCCCTTGCATCACTATACCGATAGAGAGGGACGGGGTGTTCGCCTCCTGCTGATCTCCCCCCTTGTGGGGGAGATGCCCGGCAGGGCAGAGGGGGGTGCCAGGCACCGCCACGGCTATTCCGGCAAAAAGCTGATCGATCTTCGCCCTGCTGCGTTGTCGAGCTTCGAAACATCCAGAGGGATTCCAATGACGTTTGGTAGCGATGCGGTGCAGACGGGCTGGAAATGGGCGCTGATCTTGCTCCACCTCTTGCTATGGGCAGCGCTCGCTTTGCAGGCCTACCGGACGGCTGGCGCCTATAAGTTTGCCAGCTGCTGGCAGATCATTCCAATCTATTTCCCACCGCTGAACATGCTGCTCTGGGCAATCGCGATCGCTAGCTTCCTCGTGGTGCTGGCGGCGATTTTTCGTCCCTCGATATGTCGACGTGCGAGCTTCTGGGCAGCCTGCCATGGAATGATCCTGACGGCGGGATTGCTGGTGTGCAATTATTCAGCCTATGCGGCCGCCGGTCAGGTTAGCTGCCTGTAGTCCGGCCTAACCGCTTCCGAGTTGACCTCGGTTCTGACGGGTGAGGGGATATCCTAGGGGATGATGGTGCCGGCCGAGGCCACGATCGAGAAAGTGCCGGTGCTGGGTTCCGGCAGGACAGAGGGGGGTATCCATGCACCGCGGTGACTATTGCGGCAAACTCCTGCATGTTGCCCGCGCATCAGCTTCCCCAGCCATGCAAAATTGATCCCGGAGGAAACCGACATGGCCGAAATCGATGTCTTCGACGGGCACAATGATGCGGTTCAATTCATCGCGGAATACACATCCTCCGGCCGGGACTTTCTGGTGCGGTCGGAAAGCGGGCATCTCGATCTGCCGAGAGCGCGCGAGGGCGGCCTGGTCGGGGGCTTGTTTGCGCTGCATGCGGCGCCGGAGCGCCAGCCGGAAAATGATCTGATCATCACCGACAATGGCTACGAGGTTATCTATGCTGAGACCGTCGATCCGCTCTATGCCCGCCGGCAGATCGAGGCACAGCGCCTGGCGCTCGAAACATTGATCCGCCGCTCCGACGGTCGGATGCGCCTGGCGGTTGATGTCGCTGAGATCGCCGCCGCCAGAGCCGAGGGAGCCTTTGCCGTCGTACTTCATATGGAAGGCGCCGAAGCGGTGGATGGCGAATTCGACTATCTCCATCGGCTGCATGCGGCGGGCCTGCGGTCGCTGGGGCCGGTCTGGAGCCGCCCGAACATGTTCGGCTACGGCGTTCCCTTCGCCTTTCCGAGGTCGCCGGACACGGGTCCCGGGCTGACCGAGATCGGCAAGGAGCTGGTCAGGACCTGCAATGCGCTCGGAATCATGATCGACCTTGCACATCTCAACGAACGGGGTTTCTGGGATGTGGCGGCATTGAGCCAAGCCCCTCTCGTCGCCACCCATGCCTGCGCCCACGCCATCTGCCCCTCCACCCGAAATCTCACCGACAGGCAGCTCGACGCGATCCGCGATAGCGATGGCGTCATCGGCTTCAACCTCTCGGTCAACGACGTCAGAGCCGATGGCCACCTGAAGGACGATACCCCGCTGGAGGCCGTCGCCCGCCATATCGACTATCTCGTCAACCGCGTCGGCGAAGACAGGGTCGCCCTCGGATCGGATTTCGACGGCGCGGTCATCCCCCGCGCGATCAAGGACGCCAGCGGCCTGCCGCATCTGTTCGAAGCAATGCGCAACAGCGGCTTCGACACACAGAGCCTGTCGAAATTCGCTTTCGACAACTGGCTGCGCGTGTTCGCGCTGACCTGGAAGAACAGCCTGTCATCGTGAAGCCAGGACGATTTCGTCGCGGCGAGAAACACCCGTTGGTTGCATTTACTGCCGAAGGTCCGTAAATATCGATCGCTTCCCCGGCGTCGATTCAGCGCCACTGAAAACTGCTTTGATGCTTGAAAACGGCCGGACGCGCGCTAGCTGCAAGCATCGTCATACGACCGTTGATTTGCATGATTAGTTTTTACTCGTTCAATAAATTTCGGATTGCCGCCGATGCTTGATGCCAGCGCGCTGACACTGTTTTCCCATCGCCCCTGGCCGCAGCATCACCCAAAGACATGACCGTGCAGAATTGGCCCTGGTGAGGAGGGATTGACGATGTTCGTAGAGGGTTTGAAGAAGCTTTTCCGTGGCCGTTCGGAAACGGACGACATTCCGGCAGGAAGTGCGTTGACGGCAAGGGACAGGGAGGCGATTACGGCAGACCTCGCCTCCTTCGACGCTGTGGAGAAGGGTCTCGGCAAGGCCCTTGCCCGCTATGTCCTGACAGGCGCCGACGAAGCGAGCGTGCTTCATGTGAGCAATCTGTTGAAGACCACCCAGGGTGATATCCGCACCAGGCTTCACAATGTCTTCATCGCCGTCGCCGACGATTGGAATAACAAGGTCGAGCGTGAGAAGCGCCACAAGGCCAGGGAACGGGTGCTCTTCGAACTCGAAGGTTTCGATCCGGCGGCGCTCTATCGCTATCTCCATCTGCACAGCCAGTTTAATGCGCAAAACCGGGCGTGGCGCTTTCCCGGCAGCGATCAATCGCCACCTTGGCTGCGCACGGCAAGCCTGCTTTTCGACACCTCGGCACCGGAAGGCCGTAATCCCCTCGGTTTTCTCACCGCGCCGCGCATCTTCGAGATGATGAAAGCTGCCGAGCTTGCCCCCTCGGTCGCGCCGCTGATCGACTGCACCTTTTCCGACAAGGACGTGCCCTACGCATATCTGACCCAGCGGATGCTGAAATTGCCGGGCCTTGCCGATGCGATGGCCGCCATGCCTGAGGAAGCGACCAAAACGATCGGGACGCTCGCGGCAGGCGGCCGCGAGGTCATGGTCAGCTTCCTCGGCCAGAACGGCCTGATCGATCGCGACCGGCATTTCTTCGACTTCGCCTTCCAGATGGCGAGCGACGGCGCCAAGACGGTGCGCGAGGCGGCTTCGAATGCGCTGAAGGTGGCCGACGAGGCAAAGGTGCAGGCAAAGGCCGAGGAATTTCTCGCCTCGCGCAAGGCGAACGAACGGTTGGCCGGCGTCAATATTCTGGCCGCCCTGCTGCGCGAACGCTCCCTGCCGATCCTCGACCGGCACGCGGACCAGGAAAAATCCAATACGGTGCTGGCGGCGATCGCAACGATCCGGGCGACCTATGCGGCAGGCTCGGTTGCCGGCGCCGAGGCAGGCGAGGGCGAGGGGGATGGCGAGGCAGGTTATCTTGCCTTCGACGGAAGCTTCGTTGCCGCGCCGCCGCCCGCCGCCAAGGAGGAGCCGCTGCCGGCCGATCTGGAAGAGGCGTTCCGCAAGCTTCTGACGGAAGCCAATGCGGCGGCCCGCATCGATTACGACCAGACGCCGCCCGGCAAAGACTGGAACCAGCGGCCGGCCCGGCCGTTTTCGCCACCCTTCGACCCGGCGATTGCAAAACATATCGTCGCCGCCATGCGGGGTGAACGCCTGAGCGAAGCGCAGCGCCGGGACGTCTGGAAGGCGGTCGACGACAAGAGCACCGATAACTGGAGGCGGCAGACGCGCCAGGTCCAGGGCAATGGGCTGAAGGCCATCTTCTCCCGTGCCGATATCTCCCTTCAGGCGCTGTCGCGGCTGCTTTTCCAGGCGACGGACGGGCGGCATTGGCAGCATATATTGCGTGTCTCGCTGGGGACGACGAATTATTGGATGCGCGGCCCCGACAATGAGATCATCGCCCGCATCAAGGCCGGCGCCGATATCCGCATCCTCGCGGAAATCGCCGCGGAGATGGGCGCGCCTAATGTCGGCGACATGATCGATGCACTCGCCGATAAGGCCTATGTCAATATTTCCGAGATGATCGACGAGCCGGTGCCGGCTAATGTCTGGCCGCTGCTGGCCGAGAACTTTGCCGCGATCGACGCCGCCCTTGCCGGCGACGGCCTGAAGGAGCGCTGGACCGAGGATTTCATTTTCTCCTGGCTCAGGATGTTTCCGCGCCTGCCGCGCCGCTATTTCCCGCTGGTGGCCGACCGCGCCGTGCAAGGCGGCGTGCGCCAGCGCGAGTTTGCCCGTTACCTCCTGCGCGAAGTCGCCGATCTGACGCCGCTGATCACGCCGATGCTGACGGCCGGGCCGGAAACCAAACGGCTTGCCGCCGCCCGCTGGCTGGCGGAACGGCGGGACGGCAATGCGATCGCGCCGCTGCGCGCAGCCCTGGCCAAGGAGAAATCGGTGACGGTCAAGGCGGCGGCCATGTCGGCGCTCGCCGCCTGCGGCGACGATACCTCCGATCTCTTCGCCGAAGAGACGCTGCTGGCCGAGGCCGAAAAGGGGCTGGCCTCGACCAAGGTCGATTATTCCCCGCTTTTCGATGCCGACAACCTGCCCGTGCTGCACTGGGCGGATGGGCGCGAGGTCTCGGCCAAGCTGGTAAAATGGTGGTTTGCCCGGTCGCACAAGCTGAAAATGGCCGGCGGCGATCCGATGATCCACATGGCGCTCGAACGTCTCGACCGCAGGGATGCCGAGCGGCTAGGGGCGGCGGTCGTCTCGGCCTTTATCTCCTACGACACTGAGCGCCCGACCAGCGAAGAGGCCAATGCCTATGCGGCGCAAAATGCCAAGCAACGCTACGACTATACCAAGAAATGGCGCAAGGATTTTACCGAGGAACTGGCCTTTGCCGAACTGCGCCGCGAAAAGCTCGCCATCTATTTAAACAGCGCGCTCGATCATCGCGGCCTGCTGGCGCTTGCCCGTTTTGCGCCGCCGGCCGAATCCACGCTGCTCGTCAAGCGGTACCTGCGCGAACACGGCAAGCGGCCGAACCAGTGCCGGGCGCTGATCGATGCGCTGATGGCAAACCCGGTTCCCCAGGTGCTGCAGCTGGTGCTGATCGCCTCGCAGCGCCACAAGCAGCCGGGTATGCGCAAATATGCCGGCGAGGTGATCACCGCCTTTGCCGAGGCCCGCGGCTGGACGGCGGCCGAGCTCGGCGACCGCACCATGCCCTCTGCCGGCATCGACGAGGACGGCATTCTCGAACTGCCGATCGGCGAGCGCCTTTACCGGGCGCGGCTGGTGGCGGAGCGCGCGAAGAACGGCGCGCAGGAACTGAAGCTTGTCCTTGAAAATCCCGACGGCAAACCGATCGCTTCACTGCCGACCCCGACCGATCCTGAAGAGGCGGAAGAGGCGAAGGAGGGCAAGAAGCTGCTCTCCAGCGCCAAGAAGGAGCTGAAGCAGACAGTGGAGCTGCAGAGCGGCCGTCTCTATGAGGCGATGTGCGCGGCCCGCATCTGGCCGCGCGAGGATTTCGAAACCTTCCTGCTTGGCCACCCGATCGTTGGCCGGCTGCTGCGCCGCCTGGTTCTTGCCGGTCATGACGACAAGGGCAAGATCATCGGAAGCTTCCGGGCACTCGATGACGGCAGCTTCACCAATGCCGAGGACGAACCCGTCGCGCTCGACACTTTCGCCGGCATCTCGATCGCCCACCGCGTCAGCCTCGGCGAGGCGGGCGCCAAGGCCTGGAAGACCCATCTCGACGATTACGAGGTCCAGCCGCTGTTCGAGCAGCTCGACCGGCCGGTGCTTTCCGAGGGCGAACCGAACGCCAAGCACATCGACGACCGCAAGGGCTGGATGATCGACAATCTGACGCTGCGCTCGGCCGCCGAGGCCTTGGGCTATGTCAGAGGGCCGGTCGAGGACGGCGCCGGCTTCTACACCTATGAGAAGGCCTTCGGCGATTGCGGTTTTGCCGCCGTCATCGAATTCACCGGCAGTTATATCGGCGAGAACGAACGTGTGCCGAAGGCGCTGACGGACATGCGCTTTGCGAAAATTCTGCCGGGCGGCCGGGTGATCTATGGCGGCGAGACGACGCTCTCCAAAGTGCCGCCGGTGCTGCTCAGCGAAACATGGAACGACCTGCGCGCCATTGCCGACAAGGGCACCGGCTTCGATAGCGAGTGGCAGAAAAAGGGCGGATGGTAAGCATGGATCAGACAGCACTTCGCCCGGCGACGGAAACCCTGCATGCCGCCGAACTCGCCAAGCTCGATCAGGCCGACAAGGGGCTGCGCCCGCCGGGCTGGCGGCTTTCGGCGCGCGCGGTGCGCTCCTTCGTGCTTGGCGATCCCGCGCTCGGCATCTCGCGCAAATTCTATGGCGACGATGCGCTGGTCGAGCGGGCGATCGTCAGCCTGATGGGCGAGCAGGGACTGCTGCTCGTCGGCGAACCGGGCACGGCGAAATCGATGCTGAGCGAGCTTCTGGCCGCCGCCGTCACCGGCTCGACCCGTCTGGTCGTGCAAGGCTCGGCCGGCACCATGGAAGAACATCTGCGCTATGGCTGGAACTACGCGCTGTTGATCGCCGAAGGCCCGAGCGAAAAGGCGCTGGTGCCATCGCCGGTGCTGCAGGCGATGCGGGGTGGCCTGGTCATGCGCATCGAGGAGCTGACGCGCTGCCCGCCGGAGATCCAAGACGGGCTGATCTCCATCCTGTCGGAAAAGATGATCGCCATTCCCGAACTCGGTGATGGCGCGATCGTCCGCGCCGCACCCGGCTTCAACATTATCGGCACGGCGAACCTTCGCGACCGCGGCGTCAGCGAAATGTCGAGCGCCTTGAAGCGCCGCTTCAATTTCGAGACCGTGCATCCGATCACCGACCCGGCCTTCGAACGGGAGCTGATCGAGCGCCGTCTTGCCGACCGCCTGGCGCCCTCCGGCATCAAGCCCGATATGTCGGAGGCAGCCCTTGGCATTCTCGTCTCCTGCTTCCAGGACTTGCGCGCCGGCCGCACGGCCGAAGGCGTGACGCTGCAGAAGCCGACCGCCGTCATGTCCACCGCCGAAGCGGTCAATGTCGCCCATGCCGCCGCCCTCGAAGCCGCCTATCTTGGCGACGGCAGGGTGACGGGCGCCCATCTCGCCCGCCAGATCGGCGGCATCGTCATGAAGGACGATCCGGAGGACGGCCGCAAGTTCAAGTCCTATGTCGATCACATCGTCAAGGATCGCGCCCGCTCGGGAAGCGACTGGCGCTCCTTCTACGAGGCGGCGCGCGCCTTGAGGCTCGACTGAATGGAGGCGGCAGCGGCAGCGGCAGCGGCGGAACGTCAGGACTTTGCTGCCTACGGGCAGCGGCTGACCTCGGGCGAGGGCGGGTTTTTCTTCTTTCCGATCCGCCACCACAGCCCCGCCTGCGCGCTGCATCTTGCCGCAGCCCTGGCCGAGATCCGGCCGCGCGCCATCGTGCTGGAGATGCCGGCGGATTTTGGGCCCCTGCTGCCGCTGCTCTCGCATCCCGACATTCGGCTGCCGATCGCCATCGTCTCGGTGGCCGACGGGGAAAAGACCTCCGACGAGCGCCTCCCTGTCGGATACTGGCCGTTTTCGGCGACCTCGCCGGAATGGGCGGCACTGCGGCTGGCGGGCGAATTCGGCAGCGCCGTCATTCTGGCCGACCGGGAGAGCAGCGCCCGCCTGGCCGCCGCGCGGTCGGAGAAGAAGGGCGAGGCCGGGGAAGACGGCGAGGAAGCCCCGAGACAGGATGAGGCGGGACAGGACGACACGGCGCCGGCCCTTTTGACCGATGAGGGCCAGCTTGCCTATTCGCATTATGCCGATGGCCTGGTGAAGCGCCTCGGCGTGCGCGATTTCAACGAGGCCTGGGATAGGCTGTTCGAATCCCGCGCCGCCGAAAAGGACTGGCGCGGTTTCTTCCGCGACGTCGGCATTCATTGCGCGCTGTCGCGCCTCGCCACCCCGGCCGAGGAGATCGCCGCCGACGACACGCTGGCCCGCGAGGCCTGCATGCGGGCGGCCATGGCAAAGGCTGAGGCGCTTTCCGGCGACGGGCCGATCGCCGTCATTACCGGCGGATTCCATACGGCTGTGATGATCGATCCGCCAGCCGAGGAGGCGAAGCTGCTCCCGGAGGCGAGGTCAGCTGTTCAGACGAAATCCTATCTGATCCGTTACACCCACGACCATCTCGACCGGATCAACGGCTACGGCGCCGGCATGCCATCGCCGCGCTGGTACGAGCGGCTGCAGCAGCGGATCGCCGAGGGCCATGACGATCCGTTCACCGAGGCGGCGACCGATGTGGTGATCGACCTCACCCAGCGCCTGCGCCGCGACCGGCCGAATTTCACCCCGCCGCTGCCCTCGCTGGCTGCAACCGTCGGCCAGGCGCAGGCGCTGGCCGATCTGCGCGGATTGCAAGGTCCTGGGCGGGCTGAAATTCTCGATGCGGCGCGCTCCTGCCTGCTGAAGGGGGAAGATCCCCGCAGCGGTTCGCCGCTGATGGAGGCGCTGCTCACCGAACTCACCGGCGAAGGCATCGGCGAGGTGCCCAGCGGCGCCGGCGCTCCGCCGCTGGTCGAGGCCGTACGCAGCCGGGCCCGCGCCCTCGGTTTCCGCATCGAGGACGGCACCGAGCGCAACCGCCTGCTCGATATCCATCGCAAGCCCCGGCACCTTGCCGCCAGCCGCTTCCTGCATGTGATGACCTTGCTCGGCACCGGCTTCGGCCGTTGTCTCAGAGGCCCGGATTGGGCAGGCGGCGTTGCCACCGACGTGCTCTTCGAGGAATGGACCTATCGATGGTCGCCGGCCGTCGAAAGCCGGCTGGTGGCGCTGTCGATCGACGGCGATACGGTGGAGCGCGCCGCCGACGCCGTTCTTGCCCGCCGCGTCCAGGCGCTCGGCGAGGAAGGCCAGGCGAAAAACGCCCATGCCGCCCTCCGCCTGCTGATGATCGCAGCCCAGGCGGGGCTGGCCAGATCCTGCGGCGCGCTGATTGCCGCGATCGGTCCGGCCGTTGCCACCGATCCGGATTTCGGACGGGTCGCCGTCTGCCTGTCGATGCTCGATAATCTCCAGCGCGGCCGCAAGGCGCTGGGCTTTGCCGGCATGCCGGGGCCGGATGAACTGCGCCTCATCGCCTATCGCCGGGCGATCGACCTGCTGCCGGACCTCGAAACCGCCAAGGACGAGGACGTACCGCGTTATGTCGATGCGCTGGCAACGCTGAACGAGATCGCCGAAGCCGGCGCGCAGGCCGCAGAAGACGAACAGCCGCTCGATCTCGATCTGCTCGACGAGGGGGTCGCCGCCCTCATCGACGCCGATCTGGCGCCACGGGCGGCAGGCGCGGTCGCCGCGATCGGGCATATGTCGGGCAGGCTGAGTGCGGAGGCGCTGGCCACCCGCGTCATCGGCCCGCTGCAATTCAGCGTCGGCGAACCGCCCACCCGGGTGGAGGCGCTGGTCGGCCTGCTGGCGGTGCAGCCGGCCCTGCTCAAGCGCACGCCGGCGCTTCTGGAAAGGCTGGATCTGGTGCTCGCCGGCTTCGACGAGGCTGATTTCATCGAGGTGCTGCCGGCGTTGCGCCTTGCCTTCACCGCCCTTGCGCCTGACGAAACCGACGCGCTCGCCGCCGTGATCGCGCAAGTGAAGGGCAGCGATCTTGATCTGGCGCCGCGTTTTTCCGGCGGCCTGACGGAGGCCGAGCTGCTCGCCAATGCCCGCCTCAACGCCAGCCTTGCCGAACTGATGCAGGCGGATGGGCTTGGGCTCTGGCTGGAGGAGCAGGCACCATGAGCGACAACAAGCCCGAGGAAAGTCTTCGCCGCTGGCGCCTGGTGCTCGGCCGTTTTGCCGAGCGCCAGCTTTCGAACTGCTGCAGCGGCGCCGATGCCCGCCGCGATGCTGCGCTCGACCGCATCTACGGCGAATCCTACCGCCGGCGCGGCATCCGCACAGGGGGTCCCGAAGGCAACAGGAAGAACCCCAAGGGCGGTGCGGAGCCGCCGCAGATGACGCTGCCGGAATGGTTTGGCGAGATGCGCTCGCTGTTTCCGAAATCGGTGCTGGAGCGGGTCGAAAAGGACGCGCTCGGCCGCTTCGGCATGACCGAGATTCTCGACGACCCGAAGGCGCTCGCCGAGCTCGATCCCGACCCGTCGCTGCTGGCAGCTCTGCTTGCCCATCGCGGCCGCTCCGATCCTGTGATCGCCGGGAAAATCCGCCAGGTCGCCAAGCGCGTCGTCGAGGAGCTGACCAAGAAGCTGCGCCTGCAGACGAGCCGGGCGCTCTCCGGCGCGAGAAGGCGCGGCGAGACCACCGCGCGCCGCTCCAGCGCCCGCGACATCGCCTGGAACCAGACGATCCGCAAGAACCTGAAGAATTGGGACCAGGAGCGGCGTGTGCTGATCGCCGAACATCTGCATTTCCACGCCGCCGCCCGCCGGCACCTGCCCTGGCGGATCGTGCTCTGCATCGACCAGTCGGGCTCGATGGCGACCTCGCTGATCTACAGCGCCGTGATGGCCTCGATCCTTGCGACGCTGCCGGCGGTGACGGTGAAGCTGGTGCTGTTCGACACATCGGTGGTCGACCTCAGCGACGAGGTCGGCGATCCCGTCGACGTGCTGATGTCGGTCCAGCTCGGCGGCGGAACCGATATCGGCAAGGCTGTCGCCTATTGCGAAGCAACGCATATCGCCGAGCCACAGCGGACGATCTTCGTGCTGGTCTCGGATTTCTGCGAAGGCGCGCCGGCCGCCCCGCTGTTTGCGGCGGTGCGGCGGCTTGCCGGCGCCCGGGTGAAGCTGCTCGGGCTTGCCGCACTCGATGAGACTGCCCGGCCGGCCTATGACCGCGATACCGCGGCGCGGCTCGTCGATGCCGGCATGGAGATCGCAGCACTGACGCCGGAGCATTTCGCCGATTGGGTTGCGGGGCATATCAGGTGAAGAAGGGCAAGACGGAGAATTCCCAGCGTTTCGACGCCGCAGCCCTCAGCGACGAGGTGCTGGAGGCAGCCTCCTCCAAAGGCCTGCTGCGCCGCGCCCACCGGGATGTGGAGGCCGGGCTCGTGCGCCTCTCCGGCTGGGATGGCGGAACGGCGTTGGCCGAAGCCGATGGCGAGAGCGTGCGGCTCACCGCCGGTCCGCTCGCCTCAGCACACTGCAGCTGCCCGGCGACCGGCCTTTGCCGGCATATTCTGGCCGGCATTATTTTCATCCGCGAGGCGGAGGAGGTGAGACCGGCCGAGGAGCCAGGCGCAGCCGAGACACGGGCGCCGATCCGCGCGGAGGCCATTCCGGATCCACATGCGGAAGTGCATTCGCTCAAGGAAGACGTCATCATCCGCGCCTTCGGCCGCGCCGCTTATATCCAGGCGCAAACGCTGTTGGCGGCGCTCGAACCGGGTGCGATCAGGATCGAAACGAGCCCGAATGCCGTCCGCATCGTGCTGGGCGCCCATCCACCGGTGCTTTATCCCGCCGGCGGCGGTCCTGCCGGCATGCTCTCCAAGGCGGCGGCGTCGCAACGCGCCGCTTTGCATGCGGCAGCGCTTCTCGCCGTCCGCGGGCCTGGTGAGACGGCCGCCGGTGCCGAGCAAGCGCCGAAAGAGCCAGGCAGGGCCACCTCCGGCACAATCGAAGACGCGGCCGCATTGCTGCGCGATGCCGCGCGTCAGGCGCTCTCGAAGGCGCCTGCCGGTCTTGAAGAGCGGATCGGCGATCTCGTCCTGTCCTCGCGCACCGAAGCGATGCCGCGGCTGGCTGCCGAGCTTCGCACCATCGCCGCGATGATCCGGCGAAGACGCGAGCGGCTGGATGCGGCCGATCCTGCCGAGCTTCTCGTCATGCTGGCGCGCGCCTATGCTTTGACTGAGGCGCTTCGGGCCTCGCCCGATGAACCGTTGCTCACCGGCGCGGCTGCCGAGGCGCCACAGCCGCTGCCGGCGATCGACCTCGTCGGCTGCGGCCTGCGCCTGTGGCAGGCCGACAGCGGCGCGCGCGGGGTGACCGGCTATTATCTCTCCATGGACGGGCGAAGCTTCAGCGCGATGCTGGCGCGCGGGGCCGGCAGCGATCCGGGCTTTGTGCCGCGCCAGGCGGCCACCGCCGAGCCCGTCTTCGGCCGTTCGCTCGCGGCGATCGCCGGCAGCGCCTTCCGCCTCGAGGGCGCCTCCGCAACCGGCGATGGCCGGCTGCAGACCGGCAGCGGCCGCGCCGAGCTTCTCGAGGCCGGCTGGAGCGCGGCGGTGCAGGGGATCGAAGGCGCTGTCATCGATGAGTGGAGACAATGCGGCATCCGTCTTGCGAGTGCCTTCCGGCCGAAGCTCGCGACACCGCCGCGCCGCGCCCTGCCGCTGATCCTGCGCCCAACCGCTTTCGGCTCGCTGCGCTTCGACGGCGTGGCGCAGGTCGGGCGCTGGCCGGTGCGCGACCGCGAGGGGGCCTGGCTGGAACTGGAGATCGAAGGCGACGAACGGTTGGAGACCCATTTCGCGCTGCTTGGCACGATCGGCGACCGTCAGCCGCCGCTGCTCACCGTCCTCGCCGAAGCCCGCGGCGCCGACATCGTGCTCTCGCCGCTTGCTTTCGGAACCGACAGCCTGACCCTCCTCGATCTGCCGCCGGCGCCGGCAACGACGACCGCGCAAAAGCCGAGCTTACTCTCGCGCCTGACCAAAAGCTTGACGCTGCCCGGCGCGCCGGAGCGCAAACCGATGCGCTTCGAAGCGCTGGCCCGCCCGCAGGCCGCCAGCCAGCGGCTGATCTCCACCGCCTTCGACGAAATCCTGGCGCTCGCCGAACTCGGCGGCCGCATGGAGGATCCGGAGCGGATGCAGCGCATGCAACGCCTCGGGCGCACACTCGATGAGGCAGGCCTGGCGCTTCCCGGCAGCCTCGTCGGCCAACTGGCCGCCGCCTCCGGCCAGACACGCGCCGACCGTCTGCTGCGCGCCGCCTACGCTCTCAATCTGCTAGCCCGCATCGATCCGCATTTGCCCTTCGTGCGCCTGCTGCCTTAAGGCTGGGTCGTCGGTCTTCTTGAAACTGCGTTGGCGGTATTTCGAGAGGGTATCGGCCGTGCTCAGCGGCTCGATACACGCACTGCGCCGGCAGCTCGGAGACTGCGCTGGACGGCGGCGACTTGGCTGGATGCGAGATCTGCCGAGACCTCGATCTCGCCTTCGAGCGGCGCATCGCGACGGGCGCCATCGTCATGAGAGATATCCCCGCCTGATGGCGCCGAACCCGCACTGTTCCGGTCGCTTGCCGACTGGATAAAGATGTCGGGCCTCGAAACCCCATGCTGCTGAACCAGATGTTCGACCGCGAGATCAGCGGCTTCGCGTGTTTCAAATGTGGCTCGGATCGTGATCGTGCTGTCGTCCGCCATTGGCTGCCTCCTTATTTTCATTTTTCACAGGATGAGAACGCCTTGGGCGGCTGGTAGTTTCGACGGCAGGTCCGAGCCGCCCATTGGAATTGTTGATATCGCGTCCCAAGGCTGGTATGTTCTGTTTTTGTTTCGGCGCGCAATTTCGGATGCCGATCCCATCGCGATCGCTGAAACCGCCATGAACGAGATAAGCTCACCTCCCGTCCGGAAGATCGTCCATGTCGACATGGATGCTTTTTATGCGTCGGTCGAGCAGCGCGATAATTCGGACTTGCGCGGCAAACCGATTGCCGTCGGCGGGTCGGCCGCCCGGGGTGTGGTGGCGGCGGCGAGCTATGAGGCCCGTAAATTCGGTGTACACTCGGCAATGCCGTCGGTAACTGCCAAGCGCAAATGTCCTGACCTGATCTTCGTGCCGCCGCGCTTCGCCGTCTATAAGGCGGTGTCGCAGCAGATCCGTGAAATCTTTGCCGAATACACACCGCTGATCGAGCCGCTGTCACTCGACGAGGCCTATCTCGATGTGACGCAAAATCTGAAAGGCATGACGATCGCCACCGAGGTCGCTCTGGAGATCCGCGCCAAGATCAAGCAGGTCACCGGCCTCAACGCGTCGGCCGGGATTTCCTACAACAAATTTCTTGCCAAGATGGCGAGCGACCTCAACAAGCCGAACGGCCAAGCTGTCATCACGCCGAAGAACGGGCCGGCCTTCGTCGAACAGCTTCCCGTCCGGAAATTCCATGGCGTCGGACCGGCAACCACTGAGAAGATGCATCAACTCGGGATCGAAACAGGCGCCGATCTCAAGGAGAAGACACTCGAGTTCCTCGTGGAGCATTTCGGCAAGTCTGGCCCCTATTTTTACGGCATCGCCCGCGGGATCGACGAGCGCCAGGTCAAGCCCGACCGGGTGCGCAAATCCGTCGGCGCGGAAGATACTTTCTCACAGGACCTCCACGCTTTCGAGCCTGCTCGCGAAGGGCTCCAGCCGCTGATCGAAAAGGTGTGGGCTTACTGCGAGGCCAACGGGATCGCCGCCAAGACAGTGACGCTCAAGGTGAAATATGCCGACTTCAGCCAGATCACTCGCAGCAAGACGGTTCCGGCACCCCTGCCGGTAATCGCGGACCTCGAGGAACTGGTCAACCTGCTGCTCGCACCGATCTTTCCGCCGCGAAAGGGCATACGATTGCTCGGCGTCGCCCTCTCTTCGCTGGAAGGACGAGCGCCGGCCGCGGCGCCGCAGCTGCGGCTGGCTTTTTAGACCGCCAGCATCAGCTGGGCGAAAGCGGCGTGGCGCTTGTTGATGCGCTTTCGGGTTCGCCTGGATTGCCGTCATGTGAATCCGAACGCCTCATCGGATTCCCCGCTGACATGCTGAGGTTTGCTCGCTCTCCTCGCGTCATTGCGCCTGGCGTCTTTGATATCGGTCTTCAACGTGACGCGCCGGCCTCAGCGGATGCGCGGCGGGCTTGGTCTTCCAGGGGGCCAGGACCGTTGGCATGCCGGCTTCGAGGCAGGCTGCGATAAAAGCCTCCCGCGCGATCATGCTCGGTATGATGCCGTTGAGGGCGCCACGACACGTCTTCACTGCCCGATCATGGCGTTCGCCATGACGCAGCGGCCACTCGTTCTCGAGAAAATCCAGGGCGTCGTAGACGCTTGTGAAGGTGCGCTCCAAACCGCACTGCAACCGGAGTCTCACCGGCCGAACCCATGGGACATCGTTCAGCGGCATTTTTTCCTCCTTTCTTGCCACCAATGATCCTGATCGAAATGATATTGTGGGTGACAGCGCTCCGTTCAAGAGCCGTCAGGACCAGCCCAATTTTTGATCATCCGATGACGCAACGTTGCGTCTCCGGCTGCCGCAGGCGCCCGCTGCACGTCCTTGAACGGCCAGGTGTTCCATGGGATCGCATCCGATGTCGAGCTGGGCCGGAACCTCGACGGGCCTCCGAAGTTTGCGGGACGAGGAGAATTCCAAATGCATCTGATACAGTTGTTTATTCCAGCAGCGCCGCAAGCGGCGATCGACATCGAAGACATTATCGCGATGATTCAGCGCGAGATGACGGAGCGCCATGGCGGGGCGACTTCATACCTCAATTCCCCGGCAAAGGGGTTTTGGTCCACTGGCGAGGGCACTGAAGAAGATACGGTCATCGTGATCGAAGTGATGGTGAACAGTCTCGATCGGGCCTGGTGGCGCCAATACCGGCGCAAACTCGAACAGCTGCTCGGGCAGGAAGAATTGCTGGTGCGGGCGCTTCCAGTCGAAACGCTCTGACCGTCTGGAAGCCTCCATGGACACGAAGTTCCGCAATCTTGAAATCTATCGCAGACGCGGCGAGTTCGCAGCCTGGCCGGCAAATTATGGTCTCTGGTCGTGGGGTGACGAAATGGTCGTCGTCTTCGCGCGCGGCAAACTCGGAGCGAAGGGGGAGTTGCACGAATTGGACCATGATTACCCATTCGTACCCTGGCAGGCACGCAGCCTGGACGGCGGACTGACATGGATGGACGAGCCGTTCCGCGGCCGCGTGCCGGGCGGGCTCTCGCTTTCGGCCGACGAGCATTTGAACGCCGACCTCAAGGTCCGCCCCCGTCTGTCGGTCCGCGAAGACCTTTGCTCGATTGGCGATCCCATAGACTTCCTCGACGCCGAGACGATCGTCATGTGCGCCAGAACCGATGTGCGGAGCGATGCCGTCAGCTGGTTCTATGTCAGCCGGGATCGGTGCCTGACATGGCAGGGTCCGTTCCGGTTCGCCGGTTTGCACCTTCCGATCTCGGCGCGCACTGATATCGTTCCTCTCGGCAGGGACGATGCGCTCTTCATGCTCAGCACGTCCAAAGAGGACGGCGCGGAAGGAAGAGTATTCTGCGCGCGCACCGTGGATGGCGGGCGCAGCTTCGTCCTGCAAGGCTTTGTCGATCCGGAACCTGAGGGCTATTCGATCATGCCGGCATCGACGGCACTTTCCGGTGGCGCCATCCTGACGCTGACGCGCTGCATGGGCAGAGGCGGTGGCAAGGGGTGGATAGAGGCCTTCACCTCCCATGACCAAGGGAGGACCTGGACGAAGGAAGGCTGCATCGTCGACGACACGGGCAGCAATGGCAACCCGCCGGCGCTCGGGCGGATCGAAGGCATGCTGCTGCTCGTCTACGGCCATCGTGATCCGCCATTTGGGATCAGGATGCGCATGAGTTTCGATGACGGCCGGACATGGGGCGCCGAGAAGATCATCCGGAGCGACGGCGGCACGGCTGATCTCGGCTATCCGAGACTCGTAAAACGCGGCGATGGATCCCTGCTCGCCGTCTACTACTTCAACGATGGCGACCGGGAGGAGCGTTACATAGCCGCGTCTATTGTCACGCCCGCCAAAGGTCAGGAAAGGCTAGGACGGTGCTGCTTCGGGCAGTCGCTGTTCTGAGCCATAGCGAAGGCGAACGTCCCACAGAGCGTCCTGGAACAAAGCGGGCCATCCGTGGTTTGGGGCTTAGGCAGTTGCCGGCACGAATTGGGAGGTTCGAAATGCAAAACGATTTCACAGATCCCGCAGGGCGGAGCGCGTCCGCCCAGACCCCGTCCTCATCCCGAGCTTCCGGTTCTTCGCCGGGAACGCACACGTCCATTTCCGATCTGGAAGCGAAGGTGAGCGCGGATGTTTCCGCCGCCAAGGAAACGATCAGGGACGGTGCCGACACCGCCGTCGAGAAAGCCAAGGAAGTCATTTCCGAACGCACCAGCTTTGCCGCTCGTCAGGTCGGCGGTGTTGCAATGGCGCTCGAGAAGGCTGGCGCCGAAATGGAAAGCTCCGGTCAGGCGGAAGTCGGACGATACGCCAAGCAGATCGGGCGGAGCGTGCAGACCGTTGCTCGGCGGATGGAAGGCAAGGACATTGGGGAAATCGCCACCATGACCGAAGAGTTCGGGCGCAAACAACCGCTCGCCTTTCTCGGCATCGCCGCACTTGCAGGCCTGGCCGCAAGCCGCTTCCTCACAGCGTCCGCGAAAAGGCAAACAACCGCCGCGTCGCGCGAACCACCAATCGGTCGCTCCGGCCCAGCACCGACCGGAGGCGAGAACAATGGCTAAAACTTCAGAGAACACACCTCTCTCCGAACTGGTCAGTGGCCTCGTTGGTGATGTCACGGGCCTGCTCCGCAAGGAAATCGATCTTGCCAAGACGGAGGCTTCGGAAAAACTTTCGCAGGCGCTCAGCGGCGTGGAGATCCTCCTATTCGGATTGGTCCTGGCAATCGGGGCGGTCGGCGTCCTGCTGAGCGCCCTTGTCGGCGGTCTCGCGGCCTTCCTCGTGACACAGGGTTTTACCGAAACCACTGCCAGCGCGCTCGCCTCGCTGATCGTCGGCATCATCATTGCCGGCATCGCGTGGGCATTGGTCTCCCGGGGCCTTGCCGCACTTCGTGGCTACAACATGACACTGGATCGAACTGCAACCTCGCTTCGCCGCGACGTTGATGTTGTGAAGGACAAAATGTGATGGAAACTTCAATGGAGAAAACATCGGCCGACCTTGAGCGCGAGATCGACCAGGACCGCCGCCGGATCGGCGACCGGATTGACGCTATCCAGGAACGGATGTCGCCAGGCCAACTGATCGATGAGGTGATTGCCTACGCCAAGAGAAGCGGCGGCGGAGAATATGTCAGCAATCTTGGCCACGCCCTCAAGGCGAACCCTCTGCCGGTCGCGCTGATGGGCGTGAGCCTGGCCTGGCTCATGGCCAAAGGCAGCCCGTCATCAGGCGAGACGGCGACCTGGAGGGAGAATCCTGAGTACCCGCTTTATCCGGCGACAGGCCAAGTCCGCAGGATTGGTCCGCCGGCAATGGAAAACGGAGCGCGTTACAGCCACTTTGCCGACGAATCCGGCAGGAGGTTGAAAGCCTTGACTGACGAAACAGGGGGGCGTGCCGGCCATTTCATGGACGAGGCAGGCAAGACCTATCGCGGCTTCGCCGACGCAAGTGGAAAACAGCTCAGTCAGATCACCGACGAGACTGGCGCAATGCTCGATGCGGCAACCGGCTGGGCGGCGGAGAAATGGGAGCAGGCAAAAAACGCCGCGAGCGACCTGACCGCCCGTGCGTCTGACGCGGCGAGCTCGCTTTCGAGCCGATCCTCTTCGGCGGCGACCAGTCTTCAGGAGCAAACGAGCAAGCTCAACGAGGCAATCCTCATCCACTTCCGCGACCAGCCGCTGGTTGGCGGAGCTCTGGCTTTCGCGGTCGGCGCAGCGATCGGCGCGGCGTTGCCGCACACCGACACCGAGGATGAATTGGTCGGGGAAGCCGCAGATAGCGCGAAAGACACTCTCAGCCATCAGGCGGAGAACGTCGTCGCGCAGGGTAAAGAGGTAGCGTCGGAGGTCTATCAAAAGGCCGTGGATGCTGCGTCCGATGCTCATGATGCGGTCAAGGAACGCGTGGTGGATGAAGCCGAGACTTTCATAAATCGCAAGGACGGCATAGGCGGAACCGATCGGCGGTAAAGGATCCAAACCGATCGCTTCCGGGCCAAAAGAGGCGCAGGGCCAGACCCAGCCGGCTTCGATGAAATGAATGAACCGGCGCGGTGACCTGCCAAAACAAAAACAGGCGGCATCCGGGCCGCCTGTCCAGCATGTCGGACAAACCGTCCGTTACTTCTGTTCGGGCGCCAGGAACTCTGCGCAATAGGACGGACCGCTGACGCCGGGGATGTCGGCGACGGTGCGGATGTCGCGGATCGTGTAATCGGAATTGGTGGTGATTTCGGCCTGGCAGCGCAGATAGGCGGTGCGGGCGGATGCAATCTGCTTGCCGCGCTTGCCATCGGCGCCTTCGGCATATTTCGCCGGGATACGCACGGTCTTGTAGCCGCCGCGCCAGGTATAGACAGTGCTCGAGCCTTGCTCGCTGTCGCTGATCGGCGGCCCGTAGGCGGCAAAGAAGATGCCGGCCGATTTGCCGACCCAGCGGGCCTCGATCGGATTGCCGGCGGAAGGTATGGTCGTGCATCCGGCAAGCGCAATGGCAAGCCCGGCCGCGGTCATGGTGCGGAAATTCATCGTGTCGTCCTGATCTCTAGCGCATTGGCTGGCAAGCCCGCCTCGTGAGCGTTTTCGCCTGTCCCGTCTGCCCTTTAGCGCGGAACCCGGCAAAAGAAAATTGCTCTCAAGAGACTTCCGTTCGATTTGCGGCAGGTGTGGCTTTTTGCTGCAGCAGCCCACGCCCGAACGTGTCACAACCCCGTCAAAATTTCCGCCGGCTTTTTGGAATTTGGTGCTTGTGCAACCAGATAGGCTGTTCTATAGAAGCGCCGCTGGTCACGGAGTGTAGCGCAGTCTGGTAGCGCACCACGTTCGGGACGTGGGGGTCGAGTGTTCGAATCACTCCACTCCGACCAGCTAGAAACCCCGCTCCGGCGGGGTTTTTCGTTTCTGGCGCTGCTATGCCGATTTTGCACGGCAATGACTACGGCAACGATTGATCATCTCTAGTGCATAAACTCCGCCCAGGTCCGCGCCGGTCGGGTAGGGGCCATCGAATGGAACCAACCCCGGCCAGCGCCGTTGTACGCGAGGGAGTCCCACCATGAGCAACGCCCGTCAGGCGCAAACGAGATGGTGATGGTCCTCCCAGGAGAACGCACATGGATCTCACAACCCTTCTCATCATCGTTGTAATACTTCTTTTGCTGGGCGGCGGCGGCTGGTACGGCCGGGGACGCTGGTATTAAACGACGGTCGACGTGGCACCCATCACTGGTTGACGAGCGCTCCGGCTAACTGAGCGCGGCGGGACGGGGCCATTGGCATTGGCTGCCAGTTCAGGCTGCCCTCTCAGTGTCTTCATCATGAAGTTCCCTCGACGCCGTCATGGTCCGTTTGAACCCCGTAACGGACGGCGTCTTCGCCAACTTCCGCCATGCCTTCGGCGAGAACGGACATGAGCTGTATACGGCGGTCCGGCCGCATGAATGAGAGTCCGCGCCCTATTGCGTCACGCCACGACTGACCGCGTTCCCACGCCTCGCAATAGGCCAGCGCAATATCGGAATGGCGGCGTGTCGCGCCCATTGCTTCGAAAAGATGGGAGGCCTGTTGCACGTCCTTTTCGCGCTTGAGCACGCCATTGTCGTCGTTCTGGCGCCGCGAGGCGACGATCAGCTTGTGAACTGCGTAGCGCTCCGGAGCAGGAACATTGACCGTAATGCCGCTCTTGTGAAGGATCACGGTCCTGATTGGGTTGTAGATGAGGTAATCGAGGAATCTCAGCGGTTCTGCGGAAATTCCCCCAAGGGCCGGCATGTCGGCGGGTTTGTGCTGATTGTCGTCGCTGCCCGTATTCGGCGTCAGGAATTCGGCCTTGTAGTTCTTCGCGTTCACGAACTGGGTCGAGCGCGTGGGATGGTTGAGATGCGGGACCTCTCGGAACGTCGGGTCCAGTTTTTCGAGAACCTCGCCTATGGGAGGGATGCTGTCGTTGACCGCCGTCGAGATCGAATGGAACTGGGCGAAGTCGGCATCGCTCGTCTGCATAAGCGACGCCGGCAGTCGAACGCCGAGAACGCCGGAATAGGTCTGGAATGCCACGGTTCCGACGAGAACCGCGCGCAGACGGAAGAGCCCTGCATTGGCAAGCGCCTCGATGACGTCGCCGGTAAACCTGGGCGGTGCGTTCATGCCGCCTTCTCTCGTCAGAGTGGCCACCATTCGCCGGCGGTTTCGGAGATCATCCTTGATCGCGCCGAAGTCGGTCACCCTTTTCGTAAGCTCCTCGTCTTTCTTTGGCCCGACATAAGACCGTTTGACGCCGTCTTGGCCCGGATGATCGAAATACCAATATTCCTTGCCCTTCACGGGAACGGAGACGAACCGACCCTCCAGCGGGAACTCGGCGACAAAACGTCCGTCCAGCGAACGCTGGCCGAGCTCCGCCAGCATGGTCTGGTACATCAAATCGATCTCGCGGATGGGCACGGATCTCTCCGGTTATAACTTTCCTGCAAAAAGATTATAACATCGAGTTCAACCGCTCGAAAGCCCATCCTTTCGCTCGTTATAATTTTTCTGTAGGAAAGTTATAACCAAGGCGCGGCTGAGTGCGCTTAAGGAAACGCGCCGACGGAATCAAGCGGGGGAATTTTCCAAGGGTGCAGCGGCGGCGGCTTAAGGAAACGCATTCGGCAGATAATTGTCCAGAATATAGAAATGTTCGCCGATTTTTCTGACGCTGACGTACTCGCCCGGACCGGGATCGAGATCCACGCATTCCTTCTTTTCCGAGCATGATGTCTGGACACGCTGTTGCCAGGCCGTGGATTGCTCGCCCCTGGGCAAAGCGACTTCATCACCCTCGTCGTAGACGAGCGTCGAGTAGGTTTTCTCGAGGAACGTATCGTCCCATACGAATGTCCTGAATCGTTGCTCTCCGCCCGGCAGATCGGTTCGTTCGATCTCTGCCAGATACGTTTGCTTGGTCAGCGCAAATCGAAGGCTGTCGGACGTTATGCCGACAGCAGCGAGGATACGGAGCAGGACCAGCAACAGAAGGGGTGCGATTAGGAGAGAGACGAGACGCCGCCAGCGTCGCTGCGCCAGATTGATGCAGAGGGAGCCTGCGACGGCGATCAGCGTCATTACCCATATGATCAGGCTGATCGTCCACCAATCCCATTGGGGATGAAGCCAATATAGCCAATTTTGCGCCAGGAATGGCAACGCCCAGAGGGCATACGTCCAAGTAAACTTATCGCTACGTTTTTCTGGCTCTGGCACGTTTTAGCCACCGGCAAATTTCATTGATTCTCTGATCAACAATAACACGCAAGATAGGCGCCTCAACCGGAGCCAGTCCTGCCGTGTTTCGCGCGAGGTGCCGCGTCATGAGCATTGGTCGCGGTCGATCCTATTGGTTCGGAGCCCCGGCGCTCAACAGCGCCCGGACCAATGCCGCCTGGCTGCGGACGCCGGTTTTGTCGAAGATGCGCTGTAGCTGAGTGCGCAACGTGTTGACACTGACCCCGAGCAGATCGGCGGCGGCTGCGAGGTCATGGCCATCGACGATCAGGCGCGCGAGCCGGGTCTGCGCCGGCGAGAGGCCGAAGACCTCCCGCGCGCTCGCGATCCGGCGCACCAGCGTTTCGGCGTCGTCGAAGGAGACCAGCGCCTTGCCGTCCTCAAGCAGAACCCAGCAGTAGAGCGGAATCCCCGCCGCGTCCTCGCCGAGCGCCACCGCCCAGGCCTGCTTCGGCGCGATGTTCAGCGGTCTCTGGCTCTGCAGCTCGCGGAATGCCAGGCGCACCGCCTCGCGCAGTGCAGGGTCGCGTTCGCGCCGCCGGGCACGCAGGCGGCCGGCGGCGGCGACCAGCCCGGGATGGCCATGCATTCGCTCCCGCGCCAACCGGTTCGTCCAGAGAATCCGCCCATCCGCGTCGACCTCGATCAGCGGGCAGTTCGCCTCCTCGACGCTGCTCTCCATCATCACCATGCAGCCGATCTTCCAGGCGCCGTCGATCCGGTGGAGGATCCGGAGCTGGCGCTTGCGATCCTCGCCGGTGTCGCTGCCGATCTGATCGAAGGTCATCCAGGCCATGTTGCCGTCGACGACGATGTTGACCTTTTCCCAGCGGACGCGCTCCGAAAAGGCGTGTTTCTCCGGGAATCGCTCGACGATCTTCTTGATCCGCGCGGCGATCGGGTCCCAGCCTTCGTCCACGCGGACGCCGAGTGAGGCGAAGTATTCCATCCGCCGGGTCTGCGGTGACTGCACCCAGTGGCTCGCCAGCGCCTCGAAGTCGCGCTGCAGCCAGGCCTCGGTTTCGGCGCGGATCACGGCCATGATCGCCGCCCGGTCAGCCTCGCTGTCGTCCATCGCGCGGTCCCCCACAACGGATCGCAGCATAGCATGATCGCTCTGTCGGAGCATGACGGCACCTCATGCCTTGATGACGCCGGCCAAAAACAGCGTCAGGCCGGCGGTCGCGGCAGTCAGCCCGAGAAGCCGAAGCTTCAGGCGCGGCAGGGTGATCTGATTTCGGTAGTATCGGTCCTCGGCCGCGGCGCCCATCGGCGTCGGGCGGCGGCGGTTTGGCATATGCGCGGCGACGAGACTCTGAAGGTCCATTGTGTTGCCTCCTGGTTCGGGCTTCATCTGCCGCATTCTCGCACGCATCCGAGCCGTGCTCTGTCATGCAGGCGGAGGACATCGGGCTCAGCGCCCGGCTGGCGAACAAAGAATCATCTCAACCGGAACGAGTCCCGCGGTGATTCGTTGAGTCGCGTATTTCCAGCGTGGGGGGATGCATCATGAGCAGGCGACGAAGCTTCAAGCCGGTGAAGATCACCATCAATGGCAAGGTGAGGACGGTCTATAATGTCGTTCAGGCCGGCAACACTTTGCTGAATGACTGGCCCGAGCAGACGCCGGCGGCCAAGGTGGCCGAGCGGCTGGTGCTTGATGTGTTCAATGATGCCGCCGGGCCGGAGCAGGTGCGCCGCGCATTCATCACTGCGGCGAAGGCGAGCGACATCAAGTTCAGTTCCTGAGCGGCGGTGTCGGCAAAAGCCCTGGCTCACTTCCATGACACCTGTTCCTGGTTTCGCAGATCCCGGGTTTTGAACTGCGTCTCCATGCAGGCGGCCGAGACGATGGCCGCGAGGAAGCCGAAGGCGAGGCAGGCGATGGCCTGGGTCCGCCATGAGACGAAGGTGACCGGCGCCGGGGTGACCGGCCTTTTCGCGCATTCGCCGGGCGGGCAGGCGCAGCCGGAAAAGGCTTTGATCAGGCAATCGTTCATGACGCACCGCCTTTCATCGTGTCGATGGCGGCGAGGATCTTCTGGTGAAGCGGGCAGCCGTGATCGTCGCTGCCATCGAAAAAGCGTTCGGCCTCCACCAGCGCCTGCAGGAGATCGGGTGCCCCGGCGGTGAAGCGGGCCTTGGCGCGGGTCTTTTCGGCTGTCCCAGTCCGCCGGGCGGCAGGAAGGGAAGGGCTCTCGGTTGAAGCAGGTGTAAGGTTGGTGGCAGACATCTCCGTTCCCCCTCAGGCGTAGAATTGATCGTTGTTGGCGACGCCCATGATCTCGCGGGCATAGCGGTAATGCTCCTCGACGGAAGCCGCCGCCCCGCGCAGCCAGGACGGACCGCGGATCGAATGTTCGGGACGGCGCAGGAAGGCGAAGCCGAGGGCGCCCATGCGCTGGGCCTCGATCGCCATATAGGCGCGGCAGTCGCCGATCGTCTGCGCGCCATTCCAGCGGGCATCCCGCCTGCTTTCCTCGGTCTCGATCTTGCGGATGTGCTGCATCGCCTGTCCTCTCGCGCTTCTGATCGGCCTGCGAGAGAAAGGTATATTTAATACCCTATCGCGTCAATCGGATAAGGTATAAAAAATACCCCATAGATTGACGAGGTACGAATCATAGGCGTATGTCTGGGGCCAGTGATTGGGCGACCGGGTGCAACTCCCGAGCTGACGAAGCCCAGCGGCGCGGGAAGCGAAAGTCCTTAAGTGCGCTGTCAGAAAATCAGGACGAGGGCGAAGCGAATGGCCCCTCTGGCACGTGTCCCATCCCGGCTCCGGCCTTCAGGACCTGGCCAATGCTCTCCCGGCTTCATGGGCTTTGCTCATGGGGTAGGGGGAAGCTTTGGCCGGAACCCTCCCTCACCAGCCTTCAGGAACCTTCTCCTCCTAAGCTGAAGAGAGAGGATAGAGAAACTGAAGTTGGAGTACATGATGAAAGCAAAAAGGAGGCCGGCCATGCGCATGAAATCGAAAACCCCAACGAGGTGATCGAGGCTGGATGTCATCACCGAGTTTTTAAGATCCATGGAGGAGAAGCTGCCGAAGGACATGTTCCCCGCAGCCATCCGTTCCATCTCGTGGCGGTGACGAGAGTGGTACGCGAACGGCATCCGGAGCTTCCGCAATTTCTGGTTTCAGAGGATGAATCGTCCCGATACCCCTCGTGATCGCAGCTGGGGATTGGCGCGCTTCGAGCTAAATCCTACAGGCCGTACATCTCGCGCGCGGCGCTGTAGGCCAGGAGCAACACCGCTAGTGTGACGATATAGAACCAGATTCGGCCGGCGCGTGAGGAAGGGCGGATCATCCTGTTTTCCCTATTGAAATATGATTGATTGGCGGCATTATTTCCGAGCCTTGCGCTCTCATCCCTACATCTCGATGATCGATCGGCGGACGCGGCCGACGATGGTGACGGCGCCTTGGAATTCCGGCGGCGGCACGTCTTCGTAGGAAGCGGGCTGGAAGGGCGGATCGTCGTTCGGGCGATAGCGCTTGTAGGTTGCAGCACCGGTCTCGTCGGCGACGACATAAAGCGCGTTCGGCGCCAGGCGCTTGTCGCGCAGATTGACGAAAATGATCGAGCCGGGCGGCGAGATCTTGTTCATCGAATTGCCCTCGACCTCGAGCGCGATCCATTCGCCATCGGGCAGATCGAGGGCGGCGACCGTCGGGAACTCCGAAAAGTCGGTGATCGGCGCCTGCTCGCTCAGCTGCCCGGCGCTGACCCAGGAGATTTTTGGCACGTCGGCGACGGAGGCGGGCAGCTCATCCGGATCGAGCGCATTGCCGGCGCCGAACTGCAGCCAGTTGAGATTGACCTTGAAAGCGCGGGCATACTTCTTCGCGTCGGCAATGCCGAAGCCGTTGCGGCCGGATTCATGCGCCTTGTAGACATTGGCATTCCAGCCGAACCGATCGACGATCGCCTTCGGTCCGGCAAAGCCGGCATTCTTCCTGGCCATGACGAGGCGCTTTGCGCGTTCTTCGCGCTCAAATTGTTCCTGATCTTTCAACATGATATAAAAAATACCCTAAATTAAGGTACATGTCATGCCCTAATGTGCTTGACATATCGGGTATTAATTGTACCCTACTCGCCATGACAAACACCGACATCATCAACAACGGTTCAGCCTTTCGGAGTGGGGAGACGGCGCCATGAGGTTCACCATCTCAAGCGAAGAGAAGCTCGCCATGGACGTCATGCCGACCGGCGTCGTCATTCACCGGCCGCAAGGCCCAAGGGGAGGGCGCATGTCTATGATCCCCGTTCGCAACGAGGATATTCCCTTCCTCGCCAAGGCCCTGCAGCAGGTGCTGAACGCCAACCGGGAGGTGGAATCGATATGAGCATCGCCACCGCAACAGTCGCCCGCTACACCGGCTGCCCGATCTGCGCAAAGGCGCTGTCGATTGCCGAAGTGATCGAGCGCCACTGCGAGAATTGCAATCGGCCGACGCGCCCGGAAGAGATGCGGGAAACGTTGATCCCGCCCGGCGCTCTGCCGATCTCCAACCCAGATAGCCCAGTCCCTCCCTGACGGCTATCGGCCGCTGGCGTCGTCGCCCTCCCTCGGCGACGCCAGCCCACCGGGCGCGGCTCTGTCGCGCCCACCCAGGCGGCGGCCTGGCAGACGACCGGAGCCCTTGTTTCCAAAGCCGGCTCCGGTCGTCATCCACGAATTTGAAAATGAAGGATATGGCCAGCACCCGCTCCGGCGGGAACGACGAGCCGCGTTCGAAATCGGAAAGAAGGATCAAGCGATGAGCATCCAGGCCGAGGCCGCGCCAGCGCAGCAAGACACTTACATGAACGCGCTCGAGCTCTTCCGCACCGGCCGGGACTATATCGAAATATCAGCCATCATCGGCACGTCGGTGCCATCGGTGGAAAGCGAGATCCATCGGCTGCGAAGCGCGGAAAAGGGCGACACCGCCCAGCAGGACCATGCCGGCGGCGAGGTCAGGCGGTTTCCCCGCCGTCCCGCGAGGCCCGGCGCCCCGGTCAATTTTGCTCGACGGGCGACGGAGGCCGCGGGTTTGAGGCCAACCATTCATGCGGCCGTGGCGGCCGCGAGCGGGAAAGGGACATCGCATGGCTAAGGACATGGTGAGTGAGGAGATCATGGAGATCCTCCGCCCGGTGCTGGGCGAGGAGTTGGCGGCGGCAATCATCGAGCATCGCAAGCGCACGCTGAAGAAGCCGCTGACGGCTTATGCAGCACGGATGCAGGCCAGGGAATATCTGATGACCGGCGATCCGGTCGGCGCCGCCGAGATGCAGATCTTCCGCGGCTGGCAGGCGATCAAATGCGACTGGTACCTCAAGGAGAAGGCGAGGGAGGCCGGGTCGATCAACAGCAGCATGAGAAGGACAGCAGTGGATGCCGCACGAGATTTCCCCTCTGGTGAAGATCATTTCGGGGATGCTTTCTGGCTTCCCGGCATCCGCAGGCACTGATCCCGACATGCAGATCCGCGCCTATCTCGTCGCCGTCGAGGGCCTTCCGGCAGAGGCGGTCTGGCGGGCCGCCAAACGCTTCATCTCCGGCCAGGTGAGGGACCATAACCGCGCCTTTGCCCCGAGCTCGGCAAGCTTTGCCGAGGAGTGCCGCCATCAGCAGGCGGCGATCGAGGCCGAGCGCCGGCCGCGCCTGGAAGCCGAGCCCGAGGTGCCGCGGCCGAAAGTGCCGGCCTACAAGATGCAGTTGCTGCGCGATGCGGCCAATGGCAGCCGCAACGCCAAGCGGGAGCTGGCCCGCATGTTTCCCGACAACCCGATCATCGCCCGCGCCGCGCGCGACGCACAGGAGGCAGCCAAGTGACCATCACCTTTTGGACGGAAGACAAGATCGTCAAGGCGGAAAAGCTTTGGCGGGAAGGGCTGTCGGCGAGAGAGATCGCCAACCTCTTCGGCTCGAAGAAGAACACCGTCATCAATATGGCGCACCGCAACCGCGACAGGTTCCCCTCGAGGCACGACACCTGGCATCCGCATCCCAAGGCAGGCCCGCCCATCCAGCCGGTCCGCCACCCCGACCGCGTGACGCGGGTGACCCTGTCGGGTGCGCATGTGACGATGCCGCGCGTGCCCAGCATCGATGGGCCTGCGGAGCCATGAGCCAGGTCACCCCACGCGAAACCGAAGTGATCCGCTGGATGGCGGAGGGCAAGACCGCCTCCGAGATCGGCACCATTCTCGGCATCTCGCCGATCACCGTGAATACCCACATCGCCAACGCCAAGATGAAGCTCGGCGTCTTCAAGGAGACGGCGCTGGTCGCCGCGGCACTCAGAAACGGCATCATTCGATAGAAGGACGATCAGCATGGGCGGCAAAGCCACCAAGGTGAAGACAGGACGGGCAAACAAGGGCGCCGGCCGGCCGCGCAAGGAAAATGTCGAGCGTTTTCCCTGCGGCAAGATCAAGCCCTTCGAAACCGAGAAAGACAATATCAGCGTGGCGATATCAGCGCGCCGCCGCATCCACGGCTTCGGCCGCACGGTTGATGACGAGACGGTCAGGAGCCCCTTTGCCGGCTACACCCTCGGCCGCATGTTCCTCGACGGCCTGATCACCGCCGAACAGCGCCAGGCCGGCGACGACTATGCCGAGGCCATCGCCCGCTACCACAAGACCACAGGCATCCCGGCCCCGAGCCCGAGAGCCCAATCGCTGTTCTCCGTCAAAGGCCATGAAGGCGAGCAGACCGAAACCTTCGCCGACCGCGCCCGCAAGGCCAGCAACCGCATGATGGCGCTGCAGGGCATCCTGCTCCGCTGCCCCGACGGGCCGCAGGTGCGCAGCATGGTCTATAACCTGACGGTGATGGACTACGACCACCTGCGCCAGATGCCGCCGCAGCAGTTGCTGTGGCTGCGGCGGGGGTTGACGGCGTTGCGGGGGGCGAGGGGTGGGTGATGAAATGAGGCTAGGCCTGTGGAGGGCTTGCAGATCCATACGGAGCAGCCCTGGCTTTGCCGAGTCCGACATATGGAAGGCCGGGACTTTTTGCGCTAACCCTTTGGCCTGCGCTTCGCGTCTGCTGTAGGAATTGCAAATGAACGACATTGACCTGTCGCCCGAATTTTTCGTCGAATTTTCTCGCGGAGGAGGCTCTGATTCCGGCAGCATCTACCATGTCACACGGCACAAGGGCGGTGGTGGTCAGGTCTCTGCGCATGTCGCACGTTTTTTCATCACTGACGCCAGGATTCCTGCGGAAGGCGTTTTCCCCCACAACAGACTCGATTGTTTCGTGGTCGACAAAAGGTTGGTTCCGAAGCCCGAACGGCTTGCCGGGATTTTGTTTGAAGCCTTGAAAAAGCACGGTGCGATTGACGAGCCCGCGTGGCTGGAATGGTATGTTGCCAAGGAGCGCGGTGGTAAACCTTACGGCAACGTCTTCGACTTCGAATGACTCGATCCAACGCCGGAAGCGAAATTCGCTCATAACCCCTCTGCCATCGCTGTATTTGCCGCAGAGCTCACCCCACCCTCCGTCGTCCTCGGGCTTGACCCGAGGATCCACGCCGGCCTCCATCAGCAAGGCCATGGATCCCAGGCTCAAGGCCTGGGATGACGGAGGGTGGGGCGTATGTTTTCGCCAGAATCCGTGCCAATCGAGCCGAACACCTACGCCGGATCTATGCAGATCGCGTACTCATGGGTCGATGCTTCGGCAGGATAAGTCCGGTATTAGGTAGCAAATGCCACCAGCGGCCGCTTCCGGCCCGGAGCCGTCATAAGGTCTTTGGTGGTGGTCTTACCACGGCATCGATGAACGGTGCGTATTCCTCGATGCCGCTCTCGTTTGTCGACTCCAACTCTAGCTTCAGGCTTTGATATCCGCGCCGCAATTCGTCATCCTTCGCGGCCATCCGGGCCTGCGTTTTTCCGAGTGCCTCGGCGATCTCCCCCTTGGCCCTGCCGGCAGCGATTAGGCTCGGAATATCGGCTCGCGCGGCGTCAGGGGATCCAATGTCATGATTGCCCGGCAGCTTCCAGAATGAGCTTGGTGATCTCATTCGGATGTGAAATGAGCGACAGATGGCTGGATTTGAGTTCGATGGCTTTAGCGCCCATGCGTCTGGCCATGAAACGCTGCAGGTCTGGATTTATCGTTCCATCTTGCGTCGAAACGGCGTAGTAGCTTGGCTTGGAACGCCAAGCAGCGTTTGAGGTTTTGCCGGTGAGCAACGCCTTTTGGAATGGTTGTTGAACGGCATAGAGAACCCTCGCCCTGGCCTCGGGAAGGTCGCCCCCGAAATCGCGCAGGAACGCTTCCTCCGTCAGCCGTCCTTCGTCGCCGTCGAAGACAATGCCCGCGGTTGCGGGTGGTGTCGGGTAGGTTTTTGCCAAAGCTGCATAGTCCTCACCTGCATCCGGTGCTCGGGCAGCGACATAAACCAGTGAAGAGACGTTCGGATGTACGCCTGCTTCGGTTAGGATCATCCCCGAAAAGGAGTGGCCGACAAAGACGGTCGGACCGTCCTGCCGGTCGAGGATGCGCCGGGCGGCCGCCACGGCATCGGGCAGCGTAGTGAGCGGGTTCTGGACCGCCGTGCAGTTTAGGCCCTTCGCTTGCAGCAGGGCGATAACCTCGGTCCAGCATGATCCGTCGGCGAAAAGTCCATGCACGAGAACGACATTGCGCGCCTTTGGAGGCGTGTGGGTGGCGGCCAGGCCGGCATGTGTCGCAACAAGTGACGTGGCAGCACCGACGAGCAAAGTTTTCGAAAATGTACGTCTGTTCATCATCATGATCGAATCTCCATTGTTTGCGAAGCGGTAGGATTATTTGAACTCGGTCCGGACCGGCATCTCAGATTGACATGCCGCCGGAGACCTCGATGCGTTGGGCATTGACCCAGCGGTTGTCCTCAGCGAGCAGCGAGGCAATCATCGGACCGATATCATCGGGCAGGCCGGCGCGGCCCAGCGCCGTCATTTCGGCGACACGCTGGTTCAGATCCGGATTGTCGCGGACCATACCGCCGCTAAAGTCGGTCTGGATGGCGCCGGGCGCGACGACATTGACGGCGATGCGACGCGGTCCCAGCTCCTTTGCCATGTACCGGGTCAGCACCTCGACCGCTCCCTTCATCGCACCGTAAGCAGCGCTGCCAGGAACGATGATGCGAGTCAGGCCGCTCGACAGGTTGACGATCCGGCCGCCGTCATTGATCAGCGGCAAGAGCTTCTGCGTCAAAAAGAAAACGCCCTTGAAGTGCACATTGTAAAGCATGTCCAGTTCATCTTCCGTCGTCGCCTCGATGCTGTTGTGGTGCGAGGTTCCGGCATTGTTGACGAGGTAGTCGAAGCGCTCGGCGGCGCCCAGATCGGCAAGCGCCTGCTTTACGGCGTCGACGAAAGGGTCGAAACCGTGGGCGTCGCCGGTGTCGAGCTTGAGGGCAATGGCTTTGGCGCCGGCTTCAGCAACCAGGGCCACGACCTTTTCGGCCTCCGCCCTGCTGGAATTGTAGGTGAGGATCGAGTCGACACCACGTCTGGCGAGGTTGAGCACGGTGTTGCGGCCCAGCCCGCGGCTGCCGCCGGTGACGATTGCGATTTTTCGTTCGGAACTCTGTGTCATCGCCGTTCTCCTTTGTTGATGACGGTGAACATAAGAGGGCGAAGCACGGGCGAACATGCCGGAACCGGCTTCATTCTTGCCTGATCCTGCCTCCAGCGTTAATTTGGAATTCCAGATTTGCGGGGGATCCGATTGAGCACTCTTTCGATGTTGCATGATGCCGTCGTCGCCGCGTTTGCGGCTCATGGAAACGGGAGCCCCTATTTCACCGCGATCGACGGCTGGCCTTGCTCCGATCCTTCTCCGAGCGGCATCCGAACCACCTGATCCACCGGCCAGCGCTCTGCATCGTGGTGCAGGGCGCGAAATGGACGACGTTCGGCGAACGGAGGCTCCATTATCGCACCAGCCAGGCCATGGTCGTCAGCGTCGAGATGCCGGGTGCAAGCCAGGTGGTGCACGGCGCGCCGGATGCGCCCTATCTCAGCGCCGTCATCGAACTCGACCAGGCGATCCTACGCGAAGTCTATGAAAGCATGGAGGCGCCGCCCACTCCGGCCTCCGGCGAGCATGCCGCCGCCTTCGTTATGGAGCTCAACGAGGCGATCCTCGGCTGCGCCGCGCGCGCCATCAGCCTGCTTGGCGAGCCGGAGGCAATTCCGATTCTCTATCCCGGCGTCAAGCGCGAACTCTGCTACCGCCTGCTGGCCGGGCCACATGGCGGTGTCTTCGCCCGCATGGTCGTCGGCGCGGAGCGAAACCGGCGTCTGGTCGAAGCGATCCACGCATTGCGGGGCAATTTCGACAAGCAGGTGCGCGTCGATGATCTTGCCGCGCTCGCCGGCCTGAGCCCGACAGCCTTCCATCGTCAGTTCAGGGCAATGACCGCGATGACACCGGTGCAGTTTCAAAAGCAGATCCGCCTGATGGAGGCGCGCCGGCTGATGCTGTCGCGCGAAATGTCGGCGGAAACGGTCGCCTTTGAGGTGGGCTATGCCAGCCCCTCACAGTTCAGCCGGGAATATGCCCGGCTGTTCGGGGCTCCGCCACGCCGAGACATCGGAAAGCTGCTGTCGGCCTAACTGTTTCATCGTGCACGCTGAAACTACGCATGACCGCTGTTGGCGGCGCAAAGCGGTCACCGCGCACGATCACCGGCTGGTGGCATTGCTGCATAATTCCGGATAAGTCCTTGCCATGGATGAGTTTCCATTCCCTCCCAGGTTCAAGACGCTACCCCGACAACACCCGCCGGCAGACCTGATCAACGTCGGATGCCCCTTTTCGTTGCCGCTCCATGGGAGTATTTTCCTCCCAAACTGTCTCAACTTGGCGCTGGAGAGTGCAGTGTTTGTGGACGGCCGTCGCACGTTGCTGCTCTTTTTGGCCGTCGCATCGTGTCAACTGACGTTGGCGCCACGATCGGGTGCGGCAGAGGACACCGTTGCGATCGACAGCGGCATGCTGAAAGGTGAGAGGTCGGGCACGGTCGTCAGCTTCAAAGGCATACCCTATGCGGCACCGCCGGTGGGTGGTCTGAGATGGCGTAATCCGAGACCAGCGGAGACATGGAGCGGTATCAAGGATGCCCGCGATTTCGGTCCGTCCTGCATGCAGGCCGATGACCTGCCGAAGTCAGAGGATTGTTTGACCCTCAATGTCTGGACACCCGCCAAGCGTTCTCGGACACCCCTGCCGGTGATGGTTTGGATTTATGGCGGCGCTCTAGCCCAGGGAAACACCCTTCAATATCCCGGTGACCAGCTGGCCGCCCGGAGAGTTGTGTTCGTCAGCATGAACTACCGTGTCGGCCGATTGGGGTACTTTGCCCATCCGGCGCTGATGAAGGAATCTCCTGACGAGCCCGTCGGCAATTATGGTTACATGGACCAGCTTGCCGCCTTGAAATGGGTCCGGCAAAATATCGAAGCCTTCGGCGGCGATCCGAAGAAAGTGACCCTATTCGGAGAGTCAGCCGGTGGCGGCTCGGTGATGGCGCACATGATATCGCCGTTGTCACGCGGGCTTTTCCGCGGCGCCATTCTACAGTCGCCTGGTCTGCCTACAGCGCGTGCTGAGAGCACGCCTTTGTCACCTTTGAAAGAAGCGGAGAAAACCGCGCTGGACTATGCGGCTTCGCTGGGAATCAATGGCAGCGATGCCGACGCTCTCACCGCCCTTCGGGCGCTGCCTGCGGAAAAGCTGACCGAAGGTGCATCGGCACATGACGTGCTGGCGGGCATGTCGACCGGCAAGCCCGTCATCGGCGTCTCAGGCCCGATCATTGACGGACGGTTTTTGCTCGAAACGCCGGAAGCGGCTCTTGCGGCAGGCCGTCAAGCGCCGGTTCCCGTCATCGTCGGGGCAAATAATCGAGATCTCGGTCTCGGTCAGGCCACGACGAAAGACGATCTCTTCGCGCTGTTCGGGAAGCATGCCGCCGAAGCCCGCACCCTCTACGATCCGACCGGCCAACAGACACTCGATGAGCTGAAGCAGCAGGTTCTGGCCGATAAAACGCTTGTCGAACCGTCTCGCCACCTTGCTGACGAGATGATCCGCGCTGGTCAGCCGACGTGGTGGTATCGTTTCTCCTATGTCGCCGAGGCCCTCCGCAACGATCCGGCATGGAAAGGCACTCTGCACGGCTTCGAAATTCCCTATACGCTCAACATTCCAGACGCGCTGGTGAAAGACAAGGTTACGCCTGCCGACTGGGCCATGGCCACATTGGCGAGTGCTTACTGGGTCCAATTTGCAACGAGCGGTGACCCCAATGGCGGCTCACGGCCAAAATGGCCTCACCACGACCCCTTCGTCCACAGAGTCATCGACTTCACCAATCACGGCGTGACGTTCGGAGCCGATCCGCTGAAGCTGAGGCTCGACCTCTGGCAAAGGTATTGGGAGGAGAAGAGGTGACGGGGCCGGTGCCTATCGTTTAGCCCGCCATTGGCAAGACTGCAGTCCGGCCGTAACAGACAGGCTCTGGTTCTCCACGTCCTCATGCTTTCAACCGCAGGACCATCGCTCCATCGGCAAAAACAACGCATTCAAGGCGTCGTCATCGGTCCGGTTTGGGCGGCATCAAATTGCCGAACTCCATCGGAAATGGAAATATGATCGTCGAGGTCTTTTCGCCGGCGATGACGTTCAATGTACTCAAATAACGAAGTTGCATGGCCTCTGGTTGCCTGGCGAGGATTTCGGCTGCTTCGAGCAGTTTGGCTGCAGCCTGCTGCTCGCCTTCGGCATTGATGATCTTGGCGCGCCGCTCGCGCTCGGCTTCCGCCTGACGGGCAATTGCGCGGATCATCGATTCGTTGATGTCGACATGTTTGATCTCCACATTGGCGACCTTGATGCCCCAGGCATCGGTCTGGGCGTCGAGGATTTCCTGAATGTCGATGTTGAGCTTGTCGCGTTCCGCGAGCA
Source organism: Rhizobium changzhiense (assembly GCF_013087625.1). NCBI lineage: Bacteria > Pseudomonadati > Pseudomonadota > Alphaproteobacteria > Hyphomicrobiales > Rhizobiaceae > Rhizobium > Rhizobium changzhiense. The sequence goes on along the minus strand of NZ_JABFCQ010000001.1, from coordinate 726,242 downwards.
TCTCGTCGAGGTCATGCTTGCCGAGCACCGAGCGCAGTGTCGTCTGGGCGAGCTGGCTCGTCGCCATCATGAAGTCCTCGACCTGGATCGTCGACCTCTCAGGATCGACGACCCTGAAATAGATCACCGCGCTGACGCGGACCGAAACATTGTCATGCGAAATGACATCCTGGCCGGGCACGTCGAGCACCCGCGTGCGCAGGTCGACCCGCATCATCTGCTGGACATAGGGGATGAGCAGGATCAAGCCAGGCCCCTTGACACCGGTGAAACGGCCAAGCGTGAAAACCACGCCGCGTTCGTATTCCCGCAGGATCTTGATCGCAGATGCGACGACGACGAGCAGAATAAAGATGATCACAAGATAGAAGGCGAGATCTGCAAACACGCCCATGACTTTTCCTCCTGCATCTGAAGGCCGCTAGGCCTCCTGCGAACTGCGAACCACTTCGAGCGTCAACCCATCCCGACCGGTCACTTTCACGCGGTCACCGGCGGCAAGCGGCTCAGTTGAAACGGCCTTCCAGCGCTCGCCATGGGCGATGACGTAGCCCGAGATGCCCGTCCAGCTGTCGACCTTGCCCGAAATTCCGATCATCTGCTCACTTCCGGTGACGACATCGTGCCGACGCGAGATGAAGGCGAGACGGGCAATGATAAGGCTAAGACCGAGGCAGGCGACGGCGATTGCGCCAAGCACCGGCCAGGAAACCTTAAGCCCGGGTATATCCGTGTCGAACAAGATGGTAGCGCCGAGCACCAGTGCGATGCCGCCGCCGACGCCGAGTGCGCCGAAGGACGGCGAATGGGCCTCGACCACCGTCAGACCCACGCCGAGAACGATCAGCCCCAGGCCCGCAAAACTCACCGGCAGCAAGGCCAGAGCATAGAGACCAAGCAGCAGGCAGATGCCGCCGATCGTTCCCGGCACCAGCGTCCCGGGCGTCAGAAATTCAAAGATCAGGCCGTAGATACCGACCATCATCAAGATCAGCGCGATGTTCGGATCGGTGATCACCGAAAGCAGGCGGGTTCGCCAGTCCGGTTCAAGTTCCTGGACGATGAGACCCGATGTTTCGAGCCGGACATCCATTTGACCGGCCCGCACGACCCGGCCCTGCGCCTGTGCCAGGAGATCGTTTATATCGGCCGCCGTGAAATCTATGACCTTCTCACGCAGAGCCGCGGCGGAGGAAAGGCTCGCGGCCTCGCGCACGGCGCGCTCCGCCCAGTCGGCGTTGCGATTGCGCAGTTCCGCCAGCCCGCGGATATAGGCCACCGCATCGTTGATCGCCTTCGCCTCGCCGGCATCGCGCGGCACTTGCCGCTGCTTGCCGGTCGTATCAGGGCTGTCGTTTCGGTCACCATCGGATGGTCGGCCGCCAAGTGCGATCGGCGTCGCCGCACCCAGATTGGTGCCCGGTGCCATTGCCGCGATATGGCTTGCGTAAAGAATATAGGTGCCGGCGCTGGCGGCTCGTGCTCCGCTGGGTGCAACGAAACTCGCGACGGGTATCGACGAGGCAAGGATCGCCCGAATGATGTCGCGCATCGACGTGTCGAGACCGCCGGGCGTATCGATCTGCAGGACGACTAGGCTGGCGCCACGTTCATTGGCCCGTTGAAGGCCGCGTCTTACATAGTCGGCCGTCGCCGGGCCAATCGCCCCGTTCATCTTGAGGACTATAGCGACACGCTCAGCTTCGGATGCGGGCGTCGCCAGGCTCAAAGCCGAGAACAACGTCAGCAAAGCAAGGATTGACGGCATCCACCGCCAAAGCTCCAAACGCCACACAATCGTCCGCCGGACTCTCATATTTTGAAATATATGGCAGAACTGCGAAACGGTAAGAGACAAGTCCCTTCTCTGCGCCGCGTCGAGCACGGCTTCGAAATTCCCTATACGCTCAACATCCCAGACGCACTGGTGAAAGACAAGGTTACGCCTGCCGACTGGGCCATGGCCACATTGGCGAGTGCTTACTGGGTCCAATTTGCAACGAGCGGTGACCCCAATGGAGGCTCACGGCCAAAATGGCCTCACCACGACCCCTTCGTCCACAGGGTCATCGACTTCACCAATCACGGCGTGACGTTCGGAGCCGATACGCTGAAGCCGAGGCTCGACCTCTGGCAAAGATATTGGCAGGAAAAGAAATGACGGGTCGGTGCTGTCGCTTAGCCCGGCCATCCGTAGGGCTGCAGTCCCGGCGTAAGAGAAAGGCTCTCGTCATCCGTCCTCATGCTTTCACCACCGAAAAGAACAGGAACCGCGGCTTGGTCGTCAGGCTCTGATAGGCCTGCGGAAAAAGCGTGCGGGCTTGCGGATCGGGCTGGGGCTCGCTGACGATATCGATCTGAAATCCGGCCGACCTGAGTGCGTCGAACATGGCGTGCAGCGGCCGATGCCAGAAGCGCATGGCGATTTCCTTGCCGCCGCGCTGCCAGACCTCATCGAAGCTGTAGGTTTCGAAATAATTGTCGCGGCCGGTCGAGGCGTGATCCATGAACGGATGGTGGGTGGAAAAAACCAGGCGGCCGCCTTCTGGCAGCAGCCGATTGAACTCCGAAAGCGGCCTCGACCAGTCGGGCAGATAATGCATGACGAGCGAGGCGAGGATCAGATCGAAAGCTTTGTCCGCAAACGGCAATGCTTCGTTGAGATCCGCCGGCAGCAGCCGCGCGCGCCCTTCCAGGCGACGTTGCGCGATTTCAAGCATGCCGGCACTGGCGTCGATCCCGGTCACAACAGCGCCGCGCTCAAGGAGCGCTGCCGCATGCGCCCCGCCGCCGCATCCCGCATCAAGCACGGAAAGCCCGGCGGCCTCGCCAACCAGCGCAAGAATGGCCGGCCGCTCGTAATAGGCATTCCAGGCATTGACCTCGTTATCGGCGTCATAGGCGGCCGCGAAGGCATCATAATCATTCTCGGCCAAGATTTTCTCCTTTGCGAAGAGTGTTCGAAGACGCCTGTTTGTCAGAAGCTTGCTCGATCGATCTGCAAATAGGCCGAGATCGCTTCGGCCGTAAGCAGGGAAGCGCGATGAACGGCCTCGCTTGGAGGTCCGAGCGCCATGGAATCGGAAATGATGTCATCGAGATAGGCAGCAACTGTTTCGCATGTCGCGCCCTGCAGGATCATGTGGGCAGCCTGCAGGAGATAGGTGTCGTATTCTTCGGCTGCGTCGGTTCGCCAAGCCGGATCATCGAGCTGACGAATTCCGATAGGGTCCCAATGATCCCACCCAATTTTGCGGAGGGCGTCAATGTCGATCTTGACGTGGTCACTCATGCCACAACTTTTCACGAAAAACGATGCCGACACAACTGGCTGGAAGCGGTCCTGCTGGCAAGCCCTACGGCGTAACCGTCAGTCTGGCTTCCATCCCGGCTTCGTAGTGTCCCTTCATATTGCAAAAGAGCAGGTAGGTCCCCGGCACCAGCCTGGCATTCAGCTTGCCGCTGGCGCCTGGCTTCAGATCGGAAACCTTCCCAAGGCTTTTCAGCTTTGATTCATCGACGCGGTTTTTGGCAGCGTTGAGCGGGATCGGCAGGTCCGGAGATTTCAGGCGAACGACGATCATTTCATGCTGCTCCGTCATCGCATCGTTATGGACTGCGAAGGTCGCGGGGCCGGCTTTCACCGTTGGTGGGTCGAGCTTCAGCGACATTGCACCGCCGCCTTCTCCATCTTCCGTAACATTGATCACGGTGGCGGCCGCGAAGCTTGCTCCGGCCGAGCAGGCGATGGCAACTGCGGCGAAAAGTGGCAGCAGTCTGGTAACTGATTTCATCGTTGGTCTCCGTCGGGGTTTAAGAGTGGTGGGCTCTGAGCCGATTGCTCAGCCAAGGCCCATCCGGCGCGGCACGCAGTGGGTCGCTGTCGTCATCGAAGGCGCGCTGGTTGTCGTTTCGATCGCGGGAAGGGAGGCGTCCACGGCGTGCCGCAGGAGAGCTGGTAGCGCGGCATTCTTACGTGCACTTTGCCGGGATCATACCAATCCGTAAAGAATGCAGCCCCGGCCGTTCGACCGCCGCACTTTACCAAAATGTATAGTTCCAGCGAGGTCCCCGTGAGGTTTGGAGCGCAGGCTTGGCGCCATCATTGCCAAGTCGAGGTCCTCTCATGAACATGCGTGCCGCAACTGCCACCCTAATGCCGGCCCTTCATCCGGTCAGCCTGCGGGTGAACACCTATCTGATCAATCTCGACCGTGCGCCATTGCGCCGGTTTCGAATGGAGCGCCTGCTGGCAAGCTTCGGCCTTGCCTTCGAGCGCGTGGCGGCGGTCGATGGGGCAGGGCTGAGCCTGCCGCATCCGGGTTTTGACGAAGCAGCCTATCTCAGCCGGCACGGCCGCCGGCCGAACCCTTTCGAGATCGGCTGTTATCTCAGCCACGTCGAATGCGCCAAGCGGTTCCTCGGCAGCCATGCCGAGTTCGCGCTCATTCTGGAAGACGATCTCGATTTCGATGACGATCTGGCCGAGCTGCTCGAGGCCGCTCTCGAGCACCAGGCGCGCTGGGACATCCTGCGGCTGTCGACCGTCAATTCCGGGAAAAAGCACAAGGTGGAGCCGCTGACCGCGTCACGCTCGCTTGCCATCGCGCTCACCCGCGAGAAGGGGTCCGGCGCCTATCTGATCAATCGCAAGGCGGCGGGCTGGATTGCCGGTGTGCTTGTCCCCATGCGCCTGCCTTATGATCTCGCCTTCGATCTGGAGTTCGATGATGGGCTGAGCGCCTGCTTTGTCGATCCGCTGCCGGTGAGCCAAAGGGCCGATCCCTGTTCCCAGATCCAGGCAGGGCTTTCGACCTACCGGCTGGGCCGCCGCCGGCCGTGGAGCGTGCTGCCGTATCGCGCCGCGGCTGAAGTGCGCCGCTTCACCGCCCGCTTCAGCCGGCTCGCGGCATGGCGGATGAGAAGTTAGGACTTCTCCGCCGGCATCAGCGGGAAGCCGATCGAAACGATGAGGCCGGGATGATTGTCGGCCATGGTGATCTCAGCCGAATGCAGGTCGGCGATCGCCTTGACGAGGCTGAGCCCGAGGCCGCTTCCCGGCGTCGCGCGGCTCTTGTCGAGCCGGTAGAGACGCCGGAAGACCTTGTCTCTTTCATCGGCGGGAATGCCGGGGCCGCTATCGGCGACCGAGACGATGGCGCGGCCGCCCCGGCAGCGGAGCGAAATGGTGATGTCAGTTCCGGCCGGGCAGTGGTTGATCGCGTTTTCCACCAGGTTGGCGATCATCTGCGTCAGCAGATCACGGTCACCGCGGATGAGCGCGGGACAGCGCTCCACAATCCTCAGCGCCATCAGCGCGTCTTCGGCGACATCGACATAGACCTCGGAAATCACCGCAAGCACGGCGTCGATATCGGTTGCCTGGAAACGCTCCTTGCGGGCGCCGGCCTCGATCTGGGAAATGCGCAGCAGTGCCTCGAAAGTGGCGTTGATCCGGTCGCTCTCGTGTCTCGCTTCGTCGAGAAGGGCCGACACATCGGCCTGCCGGTCATTTCCGGCCACCGCGGCATCCAGCGTCAGGCGCAGCCTGTTCAGCGGCGTCTTCAGGTCGTGGGCGATATCGGCGCTCACCTGCCGCATGCTCTCGACCAATCTCTGCAGCCGCTCCAGCGCCGCGTTGATCTGGATCGCCACCATATCGAGATCGTCGCCGTTGCCGGTGATGGCAATGCGGGCGTCGAGCGCGCCGTGGGAGACGTCGTTCATGGTCAGCGCCACCCTGTCCAGCCGCGCCTGGGCGCGAACGGCGAGAAAGACGCCGCCGCCGATCGCGGTCGCGACGACGATTGCGGCCGCCCATTCGAAACTGACAAGCACGATGCGCAGCATCTCGTCGACATCGTTGAAGTTTTCCGCCACCACCAGGCTGTAGGAGCCGATGGTCGAGACCTGCATCCGGTAGCGTTCATGCCCCTTCAGCCCGACATCCCTGGAGGTGACGGTATAGACGCCGTTCGGGATACGGGGTGCGGCGAAATTGCCGGCGAGTTTGCGCCCGCCTGCATCGGTCAGCGAATAAAGCCCGTCGGAGGTTGATTGGAAGCTCGCATAATTGTTCAGCGTATTGACCAGATCCTCGGTGTCACCGGGATTGTAGGTCGAGACAATAAGCGAATTCATCTCGTTCAGTGACTGGTCGAGATCCCGCTCAAGGCCAAGGCGCAGCGTGTGGTAGATGATCGCGCCGCTCAGGATGAAGGTGACGACGAAGAGCACGCCGAAGGTGACGGCAAGCCGGAACGGCGTGCTTCTGCGCAGGCTCGAGCATGATGCCGAAAAGTGTGCGCGGTTTTCGGACGACATCATACTCTTACTCTTTGAATTGCGAACAGGATTTGAGATTTTCCTGTTCTAGCGAGGCGCATGCAGGCTGTATCCGGTGTTGCGGACCGTATGCAGAAGCTGGATTTCGAACGGCTTGTCGACCTTGGCCCTGAGGCGGCTGATATGGGTCTCGACGACGCTGGTCTTCGGATCGAAGTGGAAATCCCAGACCCGCTCCAGTAGCATCGTCTTGGTGATGACCCGGCCTTCGCCGCGCATCAGCACCTCGAGCAGGGTAAATTCGCGCGGCTGCAGCTCGATCACCTGGCCGGCGCGGCGCGCCTCCCGCCGGATCAGATCGAGTTCGAGATCGGCAACCTTCAGCACCGTCCTCTGCTCCTGCACCGGCGGCCGCCGGCCAAGCGCGTTGACCCGCGCCATCAGCTCGGAGAAGGCAAAGGGCTTGACCAGATAATCGTCTCCGCCCGCCTCCAGCCCCTCGACCCGATCGTCGACGCCGCCGATCGATGTCAGGAACAGCGCCGACGTGCCGACCTTGGCAGCCCTCAGTGAACGCACGATCGCCAGGCCATCGAGGCCCGGCAGCATGCGATCGACGACGATGACGTCATAGGCCTCGCGCTGCGCCTGAAACAGCCCATCGCGGCCATCGCCAACCACGTCACAGACATGCCCGGCCTCGGAAAAGCCCTTGGCGATATAATCGGACGTCTTGGTATCGTCCTCGATAAGCAGGATTCGCATCAGCCCGATCTTCCCGGCATGCCTGGGGGCGAGATCTAGCCGAGAGGACGGCTTTGCCACAACTTACGGATTCGTAAGGTGACGGGTGGGGGAGCGGCTTCCAGCGCGACCGTGTCGCCACCCGCCCTCGTCCTTCGAGGCTCCGGCCTTTGGCCTGCGCACCTCAGGATGAGGGCTAGTCGTGGTGCTTGCCTCGGGTTAGCGGCGCGTCTTGCCGCTGCGCTTCCCGTTGAACCAGGCTGCAACCTCTCTCCGGCCGAGGTGCCCCAAAGGGGCCTCGAAGGACGGGGCTGGCCTCTTGCCTTCTGCCTGATCAACCGATCTGCTTTTCCATCACGAAAGTGCGCTCTTCGCCAAATAAAACCTCCCGCACTTCGTTGTAACCGAGGCGGGCATAGAAATTTCTCGCAGTCAGAGAGGCGGGAACCTGCAAAGCCTTTATGCCGTTGGCAAAAGCAGCCGCTTCAACGGTCTGCATGAGGCGTCTTCCGATGCCGCGCCCCTGAGCTATCGGAGATACGAAAACCGTCCTCACCGTATTCCCGTCAAGGCTTGCGTTTCCACGGGTTCACCGCCCTGAAGGGCGACCCAGACGGTCCGGCTGTCCATCAATTTCACGATCGCATCGGCAGAGAAATTACCGATGACCCTCTCTATGACGCTGGCGGGATAATCCGCCGAATTGCTGATGCGGATCGTATTTGTCACGAGCTCGCTAATCAAAGGGGCGTCACTGCCAATGGCGCGCCGGATTTCAATCTCGTCCATCATGGCGCGAAGGTCTCCACCGAAAATTTGGCGATTTCTCCAGTTCAATCTCGCCCGATCATGACCTCTTGAATGTCGACGTCAAATGAATGAGATGCCGCACGCCAGGAAGATCGCGCCATCGTCTTTTGAACGGGCGTGGATGCTGCCACCAGTTTGCTTCGCTGGCTCCTTGTTGGAACTCCAGCACGCTTGCTGACACCGATATCAGCCCTCCGTCGACATACATGTCCAAAAGAAATTCATCGCCAGAAGTTTGTTCGATCTGGCGAACGGCGTCTTCGAGCGAAAGGGGCGCTTGTTCATCAGTCATTCCAGCGGAGAGATAGTAGGGCGCACGGGCTCCCCAGGCTATCTGCGACTTATCAAGCAATTCGCTGACTTCGGAAGGAGGCACGGCCACGGGTTTGGTCAAGCCGTCGACATCACATCGCAACACATGGAACTTCTTTGCTCGAATAAATTCCTCGATAGGAACGGCCGACCTATGGAGAAAGCGCATGTTTCCCTCCTCGTTGGGACGGCTGCTTCGGTGTCGCGGGCCAAAAGGCACGCGGGATCGATATCCCAAAGCTTTGTGTGGGTGAAGCGGGTTGCCATGCCTCCCCCGCCTTTCTCGGTGGCGAGGAAACCATGAGGCGGGAACCTCCTCGAGCGTTTTGCACCGTCTTGGCGTCTGAAATTTCCGCGCTACCTCTGCATGCGGCAATGGAGGAAGATCATGAAGATGCGTAAGTTCACGATCGCCGATGCGTCGTTGGAGCGTTCCCCCGGACAGGAGGCAGACATCTCCGTCGGCAATCTGGTCGACGAGCGGCGCGGTGGGCCGATCACTATCGGCTATGGACGTTACGCGCCCGGCCAGAGCCTCACCGAGACAATGGCGGTCGACGACGTCATGATCGTTCTGGAAGGCCGGCTTTCGGTCTCGACGGACGGGGGAACGGTCACCGCCGGCTCCGGCGAGATCGTCTACATGCCCAAAGGTGAAACGGTGACCATCCGCTCGCACGAGGAGGGCGCGCTCACCGCCTATGTCACCTATCCGCATTGGCGGCCGGCACACGCCTAAACCGCGGTCTGCGGCTCAGCGCTTGTATTCGGGCTCGCTGCGATCAAGCGCGCGCTTCACGGACTCCAAATGGAGCCGGGCCGACTCCGGATCGCCTTCGCGCATTTGCCGGTATGCCGCTTCCGCGATCTCAGGCGCGACGGCAAGGACTTCGCGTCCGGTCGACAGGGCGAGCGTCTGCACTTCGCAGGCGCGCTCGAGGTAGTAGAGATCGTCCCAGGCCTCGGCGATATTGGGAGCGCAGACCATGACGCCGTGGTGCTTCATGAAGACGATGTCGGCATCGCCGATCGCCGCCGCGATCCGATCGCCTTCGCGCGCGTCGAGCGCCAGGCCGTTATAGTTGCGGTCGACGGCCGTGCGTCCATAGAATTTCAATGCGGTCTGCCCGGCAAAGATCAGCGGATCGCCCTCCGTCATCGAAAGGGCGGTGGCATAGGGCATGTGGGTGTGGAACGCCGCCTTGGCGCGGGGAATGTTCTTGTGAATCCTGGCGTGGATGTAAAAGGCGGTGGCCTCGGGCTGCCCGCTGCCCGACACCACGTTGCCGTGAAAATCGCAGATCAACAGCATCGAGGCCGTCAGTTCGGCAAACGCGTAGCCGTAAGGGTTGACGATGAACAGGTCGTCATAGCCGGGAACGACGGCCGAGAAGTGGTTGCAGATCCCTTCCTCCATGCCGAGCCTTGCCGCCATCCGGAAGCAGGCGGCAAGATCGACGCGGGCCTGCCAGATGTCGTCCGTATCGAGTTTCGGCTGGTTGGGGCCGCCGGCGGGCGAGGGGGCTGTATTGAGGGAGTGCGCCATGGGTTCGTTTCAGATCGGTGTCGAGGAGAGGGTGTATCCTGAACTACGCCCGGATCAGCTTCGCATCAAGCCGGCTGGAGACAAACATGGTTCGCTTCAATTGCATATTTTGGGGTGGGTAGGCTGCTCTGAGGGTGAGATGGTTGGCGGTCGAGGTCGGCCGTCGAGTTAGAGCGGTTCAGCTTTTAACGGAAGCGCAGAACCGCTCTATCCTTTTGTTTTTACGCAATTCCGGACGGAAAACCGCTTCGCACTTTTCCTGGAATTGCTCTAGTAAAGCGTCCTCTTGTATTCATCTTCGAGATCGTCATCGATTTTGCGCATCGCATCCTCGTCGCTTGGCGCGCCAGTCGTCTGATCCAGAATGATCTTTACAATTGACGGCATCTCAGTGCGATCCTGGAAATGATCGGGGTTCCACAAGTGAGAGCGCCGAAATGCCTTGGCGCAGTGCATGAAGACCTCGCTCACCTCGACCACGATTGCGAGTTTGGGGGCGCGGTCATTGACACGCATGCTCCCCAGAAGTTCAGGATCGGTCGTCAGAGTGGCGCGCCCATTCACCCGCAATGTGTCGTCAAACCCCGGAATGATGAACAATAGTCCGACGGTGGGATTGGCGAGAATATTGACCAGCGTATCGAGACGGTTGTTGCCGGGTCGATCCGGTATCGCCAGCGTGCGCTCATCGAGAATTTTGACAAAGCCGACAGGGTCGCCGCGGGGACTGACGTCGGCCTTTCCATCCAAATTCTGGGTGCCGATACAGAGGAATGGCGAGCGCCGGATAAAGGCTTGCGCATGCGTGCTGAGCGTGCCCTGACACTTCTGTATGGCCAGAGCATGTGTCGCGTCAAACAGACTTCGAAGAGATTGTTCATCTGTTATGGCGAAGTCTGGATTGACCTTGAACTCCTTCATTCCACTGCCTTTCGAAGCTCTGTTGTTGGCTTGATCAGCCCCGCTCGCGGGTTCGGCTTGATTGTTGGTGCAGCGCAGATCGCAGCTCGGACGGAATGATGATGTACGTACCTCAGAATGTCAAAAACTGTCAAGATCCGATAGCGCAGATGAGGACCACGTCTTGATTGACGCACCATTCTCTGGCGATTGCGCCGGGAGGACGCTACGCGCCCAGACCCCACAGTCGAAAAACACTTAGTTTAGCAGCCAGTCTTATTCTGGATCGACAGCAGATGCGCCATGGCATCGGTAATCGCGTGGCTGTCGTAGGGTTTCGAGAAGAACCGGCTTCCCGTGGGGAGACTGCTCTCTTCGAGGATTGCTTCGCCGGATGCGACAATCAACCTGACAGGTGGCCACCGATCCCGGATGTAATGGGATAGCTTGATGCCATCCATTGTGCCTGGCATCTGAACATCGGTGAAAACCAGATCGATGTCGTCTCGGGATTCGAGGATGCCAATTGCCTCGTCCGCATCGCAGGCCTCCAGCGCTTCGTATCCCGCAGAGAGTACCAGATCGACGGCACTCATCCGAATGATCGTGCTGTCTTCGACGACCAGGACGACCGCCTTGCCATTTTTCATCACTCACTCGGTCAAATTGGAGTGTGAACCTCGGGGGGCTCCGATGGGATAGCGCGTAGGAAGCCAATCGGTTCCTACGCGGCCGTAGAAATGTCGCGGGAACCGGCGCTTTCCCGGTGGCTGATGGTGACGGCGGTGCCGGGACCCGCATCGCTCAGCTGAATGTCGCCATCCAGGGTCTTTACCAGCGCCTCCACAATGCCGGTCCCCAGGCCCGCCTTTGGTGCTTCGCTGCCCGCGGCCATGCCGATGCCGTCGTCGGTAACGGTGAGAGTCCAGTCGTCGCCGGATGATTGATAGTCGATGACGATTGCGCCCGGTCGTTCATCGGGAAAGGCGTGCTTGAGGGCGTTGATGACAAGCTCGGTCACAACAAGCCCCAAGCGAACGGAAACGTCCGCGTCCACGGCGCTGTCGTCGACCGTCACTTGAATCGAAAGCCTGTCAGGATCAGCGATCATCGACGCACCGAGGCTTTGGCAAAGCTGAGTGAAATAGGCACGCAGTTCAACCTTGCCGCCGTTAGACGTCGAGAGTTGCCGCTGCAGGGCCGCAATCGACATGACCCGGTGATGGGCGTTGTGGAGGTGCCCGCGCGCTTCCTCCGATTGGACCCGGCGGGCGCTCTGCATGAGAACGCTGGCAATGATCTGGAGGCTGTTTGCGACCCTGTGCTGGACCTCCTGCAGCAGGATCGCATTATCGCGAACGAGATCATCTTTCAGTCGAGCCTCGGCGCGCATATCGGTCACGTCGGTGATGGCGAGAAGCAGGCGAATATGATCGATGTCGCCGTCATCCAGCGTCCGTGCATTGACGACCAGCTGCCGTGTTTTCTGGTTTGGCCGTTGAAAGTCGATTTCGTAAGCCTCGATGGTGGCACTTCCCGAGGCAGTGGCCGCCAGCAGTGACGCTAGCTTGGGCATCGCCCATTCGCCGTTTCCAATTTCGCTGAGGCTTTGGCCGCAAACTGTCCCGGGGTCGATGTCGAAGGCCCGGCAAAAGGATGCGCTCGCCGCGATGACCTTCAGGTCGTCGGACAAGAAAAGCAGCGGTTCATTGGACGATACCACCACGGCAAGAGTGCTCGCCGCTTCGAAATGCACTGTGGGAATCTTTTGCATGGAGAGGCCCTCATGGGCCGGAGACTCACGAAGCAAGTCATCACTCGGCAACAATGCCAACCGGCCGGAAGGCTCAGCTAGACAAAGGCACTGTAACACGCCTGACAGGGAATCCTTTCATGCTAAATATCGCGGGCTGCCATATCGACGCGATGAGCCGATGATGACGACGCTCGCAGGGACTTTCGCGCCCCGGCGTTCTCCGACGGGGACTTGTCCACTGAGGATCCCAAGCACCGAGATCAACGCTTCAACCCTCCTTGCGACGTGCAAGGAGGGTTGAACTCAAGGCCGGTTAGATCGTCCGGCGATACCGGTTACGCTCCTGTTCAATCTGCTCGGGGGCGTATGGATCGAGGGTGTCGTCGAAGCGGGTCCATCCCTGCTCGTTATAAGCACGCCGGCGTTCGATCGGGTCGACCCAGTTTGAACCCTGGAGAATGGCCTGCGCCTCGGAGGCGCGGGCGTCGTCGACCTTGGCCGTGACCAGGCTGCCGCCGCGGCGGACACCCTCGGCATAAAGGTGGGCATCATCTTCCGGGACGCCGGAATCGGTGAGGGCACCGATCAGGCCACCAGCGGCACCGCCAGCGACGGCGCCGGCGACAGCCCCGGCCGCAGTCGCGGCAAGCCAGCCTGCGGCAACCACCGGTCCGACACCGGGAATGGCCATCAGGCCCAGTCCCGTGAGCAGGCCGCCGGCGCCGCCGACGGCAGCGCCGATGCCAGCCCCCGTCGCGGCATCCTCGGCAACATCATTGTCGCGATCGATGCGGCCGGCCTTGTTGGAGACGATACTGATGTCGTTCGAGGGAATGCCTGCCGCTTCCAATTTGCTGACGGCGGAGCGAGCGTCCGAATAATCATCGAATAGTCCGGTTACAGTTTTCATCATGCTTCTCCTTGGGGTTACTTGGCGACGATGTTGCCTTGATAATCGAGGGCGATGGAGACGGCTTTGCCGTCCTTCATGCCGGCGGCCATCCAGATCCCCTTGTCATCCAGCTTGAGATCCTTGACGTCGGTGTAACCCGCTTCCGCAATGCGATCCTTCGCCTGAGCTTCGGTAAAGCTGTTGGCGCCCTCAACGGGCGCAGTCGGGTTTTTGGTGTCCGGTGTTGCAACCGCAGGTGTATTTCCATCCGGAGATGGAGCCGGTGTTGTCTGGGCAAGGGCTGCAATTGCAGACGCGCCAAGAATTGCCGCCGCAAAGACGATCTTCTTCATAGGTGTTTTCTCCATTTTGCGGATCAGATGACGATCCATGCGGTCAAAACACGCAGAGGAGATCTTTGTTCCCCAAGATTATGCGGTTGATTTTTCTAAATATATGGCAGCGCGGCGCGCTGCGGGGTTATTCTCCGCGGCGCCAGGGCAATGTAAGCAGGCAATAACAGAGGAGTAACCGATGATCCACGCGCGCTTCAAGGAAACCTCTCGGAGTGAGGCTTGGTCCTTTAACTCCTAAGGTTGTGCTGCTGTCAAATGTCCCGGGGGTGGCAGCGCGGGGCCGCTTCCCTGCCGGCACTTCTTGCGGTGTCGGATGCGGCCCCGGCAATGTCAGTAACTTCACGGAATGCGGGCGATGACCTTGATCTCGAAGTCGAAGCCGGCGAGCCAGTTGACGCCGATGGCAGTCCAATTCGGGTAGGGTGGCTTGCTGAACATCTCCTGCTTGACCGCCATGATCGTTCCGAACTGGTTTTCGGGATCCGTGTGAAAGCTGGTGACATCGACGATATCATCCAGCGTGCAGCCCGCGGCACTCAGCGTGGCCTTCAGGTTTTCAAAGGCCAGCCGCACCTGGCTTTCGAAATCGGGTTCGGGTGTTCCGTCCGAACGGCTGCCGACCTGCCCGGACACAAACAACAGATCACCGGATCGGATGGCGGCGGAATAGCCGTGCTCCTCGTAAAGAGCGTGCCGGTTGGCAGGAAAGATTGCTTCACGTTGGGTCATTCTGATCTCTCTATATTGTTGACAACGACCGATGAGCGCGGCGTTTCGCTTCACATCTCGCGCCCTATTTGATATACGGTACGTATGTGAAATGTATGGCATGCGTCGCGCATGTCAAGTCCATATACGCCTCGTATATGAAATTGAGGGATCGCATGGCGAAGAAACGCAGCGAAACGATGCAGGAAAACCGCGTCAAGCTGATCGCGGCGGCGCGCAAGACCTTTGCGGAAAAGGGGTATTCCGCGGCATCGATGGACGAACTGACGGCTGACGTCGGTCTGACGCGGGGCGCGCTCTACCACAACTTCGGAGACAAGCGCGGGCTGCTGGCGGCGGTTGTCGATCAGATCGACACGGAGATGGCGGTGCGCGCTCAAGAGATCGGCGCGCGCGCGGGCAACGATTGGCAGGGCCTGCTCGCCGAGGGGGCGGCCTATATCGAGATGGCGCTCAATCCGGAAGTCCAACGCATCGTCCTGCTCGACGGACCTGCAGTGCTGGGTGATCCCTCGCAGTGGCCGAGCCAGAACAACTGTCTGCAGGTGACCAAGAGCACGGTGGAGCGCCTGATCGCCCAAGGCATCCTCAAGCCGCTCGACGCAGAGGCGGCCGCCCGATTGCTGAGTGGCGCCGCTCTCAATGCCGCCCTCTGGATCGCCGCCAGCGAAGATCCGCAGGGCGTGATGCCGAAGGCGGTCGAGGCTTTCCATGCCCTGGCGGCAGGTCTGCTGGTGGAGCCTTTGTGATCCGGGACCTGGGTGGCAAGCCTTGCAGTGAGGTCTTTGACGCCGAATGACCCCAGGGGCGGAAGTGAAGCTCGCCCATATCCCATCCGGTTTGTGCGTCCGCAGCCTGACAATAGCCTTGCGAATCAGATAAGTGTGTGCTTATCTGTTGGCATGATCGAGAACGAGATTTTCAAAGCTCTGGCCGACCCGACACGCCGCGTGATCTTCGAGAAGCTGGCGAGCGGCAGCATGAACGCCAGCGCTTTGCGTGACGGCATGGACATCAGCCAGCCGGCGATGTCCCAGCACCTTTCCGTGCTGCGCAATGCGCGGCTGGTCCGCGAGGAGCGGCAGGGGCGCTTCGTCAACTACGAGGTCGATCCAGACGGACTCGCGCTCATAGCCGGATGGCTGGCGAAGTATCGGGCTTACTGGCCTGCGCGGATTGATGCGTTGAAGGCCTTACTGAAGGACATGGACCAATGAGCGATACGGAGGCCGAAAGGCAGGAAAAAGATCTGGTGTTTGAATACGAACTCGACGCCCCTCCGGAAAAAGTCTGGCGGGCGGTCAGTATTCCAGCCTTTCGGGACAAATGGCTGCCCGAGCAGCAACTGGCAGACGCCGAGCCGATCTCCACGGCACCGGGCGAGGAAGTGAGCTACAGGATGCGGGACGATGAGCCGCCCTTCCTTGAGAGCATCGTCACGTTTCAGGTCAGGCCCGATGCCAACGGCGGCACGATACTCAGGATCGTTCACGGGCTGGCGGATGCGAGGCTGGCCCTGCGGATGCCACCAGCGGCGAACAGCAATGGGCCGTGGATGATGCTGGCCGCCTGACGCTTTGGAGCGGTTCAGCTTTTAACGGAAGCGCAGGACCGCTCCAGCCCTTTGTTTTTACGCAATTCCGGACGGAAAACCGCCTCGCACTTTTCCTGGAATTGCCTAGCTAGCCAGTCACCTTAAATCCGAACCTACAGGAGTTCGCCCATGCGCGAAGCGATGCAACTCGTCCCTATGGTCATCGAGCAATCCAGCCGTGGCGAACGCTCCTTCGACATTTATTCCCGCCTTCTCCGCGAGCGGATCATTTTCCTGAACGGTGACGTCAACGACACCGTTTCCGCACTCGTCTGCGCGCAGTTGCTGTTTCTGGAAGCCGAGAATCCCAAGAAGCCGATTCAACTCTACATCAATTCCCCCGGTGGCGTCGTCACCAGCGGCCTCGCCATGTATGACACCATGCAATACATCCGTGCGCCGGTTCATACACTCTGCATGGGAACGGCCCGTTCGATGGGGTCGTTCCTGTTGATGGCAGGCGAACCCGGCGAGCGCACCGCACTGCCGAACACCAGCATTCTGATTCATCAACCGTCAGGCGGATTCCAAGGACAGGCATCGGACATGCAAATCCATGCCGAGGAAATCCTGAAAACCAAGCAGCGCATGACGCGGCTCTACGCCGAGCATTGCAAACGCACCTATGAAGAGTTCGAGCAGGCGATGGACCGCGACCGCTTCATGACGGCCGAGGAAGCGTTGGAGTGGGGGCTGATTGATCGCATCCTGACAGAACGCGAGACAGTCGCAGCGCCGGAAATCACCGCGTGACCGCGCGTTGGGAAACTCACGCGGCAATACCTGCACCAACCATGCGCTCGCCAACGGCTGCACCGCCCCGCGCGAGGCGTTGGAAGCGCGAGTCCTGACCGGACTGCGCGAGCGCACGATGCTAGCGGTCACACCGCTGCTGCACGTTTCGGCAGAACAAGATCGCCGACCGTATAGGTATGGAACTCGCTTTTGGAGACCGCATCGAGCCTCCGGAACTTCTCGACGAAGACCGGGTCGGAGAAGAATTCGTCGACGTTGCCGGCGCCCTGGATCGCCTCGACGTTGACGACCGTCTGGCCGTCGGTGCTCCTTGCCAGACTGCTCCACAGAAAGCCTTCTTTCCGGTCGGCGACGTAGTGCACGACATCCTGGATGATGTCGAAGGCTTCCTCCTGCTTTCCCGGATGGACGTGGATGACGTTGACGATAAAGGTCGTTGGCGTGGGCGCGCCCGCAAAGGCGGCAATGAGGTTCGTTTCCATGGCTGTCTCCATCTGAAGCTCGGGCCATTGCGGCCGCGGCGACATCTGGATATTGCTCTTGGGATAGCGGATAAATAGGCGCCTATTCGCAACACATCGGATGAAAATTCCGCAATAGGATAGTCATTGGACAAGCTCGGCACGCTCGGCATCTTCATTCAGGTGGCAGAAGTTGGAAGCTTCGTGGCAGCCGGCCACCGCCTCGGCCTCTCCGGCTCGGCTGTCGGCAAGGCGATCGCCCGGCTCGAAGACGAGCTGCGCGTCCGGTTGTTCAATCGCTCGACCCGCAGCATGGCCCTGACGGAAGAAGGCAGGTTCTTTCTCGAAGCGTGCTGGCGCATTCAATCGGAATACGAATCCGCCCAGTCGCGGCTGTCGAACGCGCAGCTCATTCCCAGCGGGCAGCTGCGTGTGAGCCTTCCGCTGGCCGGCATGCTCCTGATGCCGACCATTTCCGCCTTCATGCAAACCTATCCGGACATCAATCTCGACCTCGACTTTTCCGATCGCCTGGTCGACGTCATCGAAGAAGGGTTTGACGCCGTCATCCGCACCGGCGAGATGAGGGACACCCGGCTGATGAGCCGAAAGCTCGGTACGTTCAGGCACAGGATCGTTGCCGCACCGGAATACCTGATGGCCCATGGCCACCCGCAAGTGCCGGAAGACCTTCTGGAGCATCGTTGCCTTCACCATCGTTTCGCCAACTCCGGCAAGCTCGAGCCCTGGCCGCTGGCCCGCAAAGGAGATGAGGTCAAACTCGACCTGCCTGTGACGACGGTCGCGAGCACCCTGGAGCCACTGATCTACCTTGCGCAGCGATCCTTCGGGATCACCTGTCTTCCGGCATTTGCCGTGGCCTCCGAGGTCGCAGAGGGCAAACTGGTTTCGCTGCTGGACGATTATCTGGCCGATACCGGAACGTTTCGGATCCTTTGGCCGACAAACAGATATCTTTCTCCCAAGGTTCGGGTGTTCGTCGACTACATGGCCACCAACCTCTTCGCTGAATGATGGCTCCCATCGCTGGGCGAAGTGTTGTCTGCCTTCGCGTGCGACGGCTTTGCGCCGGAGACCTGCCGTTGCTATGGTCGCAATGGCTTTTAAAGTAGGTGCGGCGGATCAAGCGGGAACCCAAAGTGATTGAGACGACGCGCCTGAAATTGTACCATTTCGCCGACCATCACCGGTCACCATTTGCCGAGATGCACGCCGACCCAGAGGTCATGGCGGACCTCGGCGGCCCAATCGACAATGTCGAGAGCGACCTCAAATTAGCCCGCTACCTCGCCGCACAAGCCGAACATGGTGTCGCGCGATGGGCTGTGGAAGACGTGAATGGCAATTTCGTAGGCTATTGCGGGGTGATGCCGCGGATGGACCCAAAACATCCGCTGGATTCCCATTACGAAGTGGGTTGGCGATTCCGACGAGAGGCCTGGGGAAATGGCTACGCTTTCGAGAGTGCCAGAGCAGCCCTCTCTCACGCAATCCATGATGTCGGGCTAGACCAAATCGTCTCATACACCAGTGGTGACAACCTCCGCTCCCAAAGCGTAATGCGGAAGCTCGGACTTGTCCGCGATTCATCGCGAGATTTCACGATACGAACGTCAACCTCTCGACCTTGGCAGGGATTAGTATGGTTGGTACCGGTCGGGTCTTGGCCACGTCCTTGATGCCTTGTGTAGGTGAAGCGTATCGCCATGCTCGCTACTCGCTCTTCGAAGCGAGAGGAGGCAAGCGGCACCGGCTCGATCGGTGGTCGTCGGGTTGCCTTCGCCATTGAATGATAATGGGGCGATGGGTCTGCTTCCGGCCAGAAAATCCCTGGAAAATCAGCGCTTCCGGTGTCGCGGAACTAGGATATTTGCGACGTCATGCATTATCTCGGGATTTCGCCTGTTCATAGGCCATGAATAGATCGGTTACGAGAACACCGTTGATCCGCATCCCAGTCAAATCGGCATCTTTGATGTCCGAATCTGCCAAGGTGACGCCGCTTATGGTGAGTCGCGATAGGTTTGCATTGGTGATGGCGGCTCCAGACAGATTGACGTTATTAAAGCGCGCGTCTGCAAGGTTGATATCGTCAAAAATCGCTTCGCTTAAATTGGTGTCAGTGAATCTTGCCTTGGTCAAAACAGCGTAAAACCGTGCGTCTGCGAGGTTTACGCCGTCGAAATTAGCGCCTGACATATCGGCGCGCTCGTAATGCGCTCCCCGCATCTGAGGGCCGTCAAATTGGTTTTGTTCTTGGTCATCGCTCATTGTTGTACCTCACAGCCCGAAGAAGGTTACCAGGCCCCTGCTTTGTTCGGCGTTGAACATTAGTGAGACGTCTACGTATTCATATGGTCCTGCGCCTTGATCTGTAGAGTACTCATAGATCACGGAAACGGGAAATGGCGTCCCGACTTTGAGTCCCCATCCATATTGGTGGCTGCTGCCAGCCAACTCAATCGGTGGCTTATAGGGCCAACCTACAGCCAAACGCTTGGCATCCGCAGGATCGATGTCGAAAGAGCATGTGGTAATGGTGTCCTGCGACAGCAGGGAACTGCATTCGCTATTGCGCAATGAGCTGGGAAGTTCAGACACGTTGAGCAAAGCGGCAGTGATTCTGCTAGGTCGAGAGAGGTATGCAGGTACACCGATTCCGGCCACCAAGACCGTAGTCGCGATAACGCCAAACACCCGCCGAGCCTTCACCAGACCTGTATCCCTTCGGCCGACCAAAGGCCAAGTACTATCTTCACAGACTACTTTGACCTTTGCAACCAGCCCGGAGCGTCCACGAATAGCGCTGATATCCAGCCCCTTTCGGATCCCCGCTGCGACTCAGATAAGGTGCAATCCAGCTTGAAAATCCGCGATTCATACGGCCAGTAGCTGCACTACATCTTGGGCTGCCGGAGCTAACGGGATAAGCCGTTTACGCGACGGTGATGCCGAACCGTTGCCTAAGCATAGGCTAGGCACCAGCCGGGAGCGCGAACCCAACATCGCCCGGCCGGCAACTCATCATTGCGGTACAGCCGCGTCACCCGCTTGTGCTCCCCGCTCTCGAACGCCGCCGCAAGCGCTTTTTCCGATTCCGCGTCGCGCATCCCTTCACAGGGGAAGATGGCCACCGGCGAAATCCATTGCGCGTGAAAGTCATCACCGCTGCGCGTCACCAGGAACACCGCCCCGCGAAGGTGCATGTTGCTCCAATTGCTGCTGGTAAATCCAAGATCGGTCGTAAGCGGTAGGATCAGCCTTCCGCCATCATTGAGCCGGTCCAACCAGATATTCGCGGGCCGGGTCGCGCCGGCGTTCACATAGATCACATCGGCTGCATCGAAATCCACGGAACTGCCATCGCCCGGAACGACGGAAACATTCCGATAGGCAGCGAGATTTGCTTTTGCCCGCGCAGCAAGCTCCGGCTCGAACTCGATCGCCGTCACCCTGCCGGATGCGGCAACGAGTTTCGCCATGATCGCAGAATAGTAGCCGGCACCAGCGCCAACATGCACGATATGCTCGCCTGCTCGCGGCGCAGCCTGCGAAAGCAGGAAGGCATGAAGTGACGGTTGTCCGTTGTTGATGTGGCGCTCAGGGACGATACCAACAACGTCATCCGTATAGAGGTAGACCGGGTCGGCGGCCGGGGTCGGAACATAGGCTTTTCGCATCCGGAAGATCGGCCACGGACCGGGACCAAGGAAATCTTCTCGCGGCACGTCGGCAAAAGCTGTTTCAACACGCTCATCGACAACTCTCACAGCCGCCGTGATCTGCTTCGCATAAGCTCGACGCACGATCTTCAATTCGTCCGGTGTCATCAGCAGATCAACTCCGATGAATAGTTCCCTGTCGCAAAATTCCCGAAACCTGCGACACCTTTTGCGACTAAAATCTGTGACCTAACAAGTCTTAGGATTTGTGCGGCGAACCATCCTCGTGGAAGGGCAACACCGGCCTACAGCGGCTTTCGGAAGAACACGACGCGCTGTGTTTCCTCAAATCCTAACGCGGCATGGAGCGCATGGCTGGCTGAATTCTCGAGCCGCGCGTCAGAGCCAAACTCACTACACCCAAGCGACTTCCCCCAATCGGCAACGGCATCGCAAAGCAATCGTGCGATACCCTTTCGCCTGTCAACGGGCCGGACATAAATCCCTTCGAGGAATAGAACGGGCGAGCTGCTGCATCCATTCACATAATCATGTCGCAAAGTGGCCTCAGCAAACCCGACAGCTTTATTCGCAGCATTTCGAGCGATGAACGCGACCGCTTCTCCATTTTCTGAAAGAAACGCCCGGCCCAACTCCGCTCGATGATATTCGAGCGAGTGATGCGGCCACAGCGCAACGCGAAGCTCCGCCCACGGCTCAACATCTTTTATGGTCCCAATCTCGATAATCGATTCCATATTGTGGTTCTCTTTTGTCGCGAAATTCCCGGAAAGCCAGACGTGAACACTTAAGCCGTTCGTATCAGAAGGCAGTTCACTCCCCTAGATTTCGCCGGAAGAACGCGACCACTTCAGCATTGAACTCCCTGTGGAAAGCGGCACGGTCGAAGCCCGGAGCATCGATGCACACTTCCGAAGACAGTTGGGTTTTAGGGCACATCGTCAAAAACGACAGATGGACGGCGTTGGGGACGATTCGGAAGTCAGGCTTTTCCGGCAATACACGCGCAAGTGTCGCGACATTTTCCAGCGATGCGCCGCCACCCCCTCCCAGCTCCGATCCCCATAGCTGAAGCGGAATCGTGATGTCCCTCACGCTATCTGTCGTCTGAAAGACGATGCTGAGAGGGTCTGCGACCACCATCGCCCTGATGCGGGGATCATGCGTTAGCGTCTGGGGCAACGGAGGTTGTTGCGGAGGTCTGGTTTGATTGACCTGCGGGCAGCCGACTGCATTCGGGTCGGCGCAACGCGGTGGCAACTTGCTGAAATCCGGATTGGCCCCAGCAAGAACAAGACCAGTATAGCCGCCCTGAGAGAAGCCATAGAAGCCGATCCTTTGCGGGTCGATCTTGGCAGAATCCGGGAAGTCGGTAAGCATGAAATCAATGGTTCGCTTGATATCGACCGGCCGCCCGATCAGGGGGCTCAAGCCATTCGCGCGGCTCATGTCGGCATAGTTTGCATGCGGATGATTGATGGCGACCACGACAAAGCCGGAATCGGCCAAGGCCTCGGCCGTGTCATGATGGCCAAGATACCAGCCACCATAGCCGTGCGAGATAATCGCAAGCGGCAACCTTTCTCCAGCAATCGGGCAATCCGGAACCGCTGGAATCGTGAGCGCTCTGATCTGCACTTCTTCAGGCGCTTTGATGCAAGGCGACCACATCGCCGCGTCGATTGCCGGACCATCCCGCCCGCCCGGGATGTGAAGGTATTTCAGGCCTGCCGCCTGCGCAGTCGACATAGTGAGACAAAAAGCGGCCGCGAGGGCCAAGCATATGCGTGTCATGGTGATTGCTCCGATCCGAGAGAATTATGCGGCGGCCCGGCCTTTCGCCGCGCGGCTTGTGTCGAAATCGAGAAGTTAGGCGAAGTTGGTTCACTACCTTGCAATAACAGGTAGCGTGTTATAAACAGTCTGTAAATACTGGAAATGACATGGTTGACTCGATCCAAATCCAATTGAGAAAAGGCGCGCTCGATCTGTGCGTCTTGGCCGTGCTGTCACGGGGTGAGAGCTATGGCTATGAAATCGCCAGCACCCTGGTCGCGGCTGTCGGCATGGGCGAAGGGACTATCTATCCCCTGATGCGCCGCATGCAGAATGATGGCCTTGTGGCCACCCGACTTGTCGAATCCAGCAGCGGACCGCCCCGCAAATACTATCGGCTCACGCCACTCGGTGAGACCGTTTTCGAGGCGCATCGCAGCGACTGGCGCTCCTTTACGGCTGCCGTCGATAAACTTCTTGAGGATTTATCATGACCAAGGATGCCTTTCTGAACACGCTGCGGCGTGGGCTTCGCGGTCTTCCAGGCGAAGAGATCGAAGAAATCATGTCCGACTATTCGGCCCATTTTGCCGAATCAGAGAGCCGGGGACGCAGCGAGGCGGAGGTGGTCTCGGCACTCGGTGAGCCTGCCAGGATCGCGCGGGAACTGCGGGCCGACATCGGACTGAGGCGTTTCGAAACGCATTGGAGCCTCTCGAACCTTATCGCTGCGGTCATCGCATTGGCCGGACTGGTTATTGTCGATCTCCTTCTCCTGCTGCCGTTGTTGTTACTGGCAATTCTACTGGTGGTGGGGTTTGCGGCTGGACTGTTGGCGATTGGAGCAGCCGGATTGAATGTCATTGTCACGGCTTTGCTCCTTAACCCAGGTGACGCGCTGACGGCTCTACTGTCCCGCCTTTGTATCGGCGCTGGACTTGTGAGCGGCTTCCTCGGAGGCGGCGCTTTGCTTCTAATGGGGCTGGGGGCCGGTATCCGCGTTCTCGGCCAGTATGCGCGATTGCATTTTCGTCTGGTCCGGCCGGATCGGCTCGGCAACTGAGAATTTCAACCAAAGTTATCGAAGGGACGAGACATGACCCGCACACTGGCATTCATCGCGACAGGTGGACTGATCGGTGCTGCCGCCTTTCTGACGCTCGGAACCGTTCTTTCCGGATCTGGCTGGGCCAGCGCAGCATATTTATGGAACGGGGGATCGACGTGCGAGCCTGCGAGCGGCACGCAGCAGCAAATTGCGCTGCCTTTTACTGCGGGCGACAGGCTGGTGATCGACTTGCCGGGCTCCATACACTACCGGCCGGGGGAAAAGGCAGAGGTTGTCGTCAGCGGAGACTCAGCACTGCTCAGCCACTTGCGCATCGAATCCGGCCGACTGGGCCTGGATTGCGCGCCTGGCTGGTCTGCGTCGCAACTCGATGTCAAGCTATCGGGGCCAGCGATCACCAGATGGGATTTGCTCGGCAATAGCGACCTGACTCTGTCGCAGATCAACCAGCCGGAGCTTCAGGTGAACATCAAGGGCAGCGGGAATTCCTCCGCGACCGGAATTGCATACGCAGTTAATCTCAGCATTTCCGGCTCTGGCGAAGCCCGCTTTGAAGGCTTGACTGCGCAGTCGGCGACGGTGCAAATCCGTGGGAGCGGCGATGCAAAGGTGACCGCAAAGGTAGATGCGGATGTTTCGATTTCCGGGAGCGGCAATGTCGAGTTGTCGGGGCATCCGGTGATGCGGCGTGCAGAGATCAAGGGTAATGGCCGCATCGTGCAGGTGCCGTGACAAGGACGTCATCCGGCTCGGCGGGTCAATGTCAGCAAATGGCGCAAATTCGCCACGCGCACAGCGGGAAATATGCCGAACTGGACCGGGAAGCCGCGGACTTTAGGGAATTGCCTTGGCATAGTCTCGGGCTCGAAATAAATGCCGGACTTGCATATCGGCTCCAGCGGTGAAGGCGAGACACTGTCACGGACCCAAAGAGTCCAGGCCGGGCGGAACCATTCCTGCGGCTGCCGGTTAATTTGGCGAGGTCGCGGCGTGCCAATCGGACGTGACGGAGATGGTGAACGCACCGGTTTTTCCGATTTCTCGGTGCGGGCAACGAAACGCCAGGCGAGCACCTTTACCCGTTCGCCGCGACCTCATCCCGCTGAACAGGATCTCGCGATGATCGAGCCGCCGACCAGCACTTCTCTTGGAACGTAGAAGCCGCCGCCCGCCTGTCAACGGCGGTGGGAACTGTCAGACAGAGGAGGAGAGGCTATGAGCAAAAATAATTGGAAGGTCGGACTTCGCGCCAAGCTGGAGCATCTCGTCGACGACTGCGTTGTGGCCGGGGCCAGGCAGCAGGACGTCTTCGATGCGATCATCAAGGAGATCGGCACACTGCGCGCAGCCCTTGAGCGCGATCCCGACCCCGCGGACGACGACGTTGCCGTCATAGAGGAGCCTGCGAACGATTGGCCCGCGGCCGACAAGTGACCCGAAGCAGATGGGGAGGGGCACGCCAACTCTTGGAGGCGGGGCTTATGGAACCAACTGGCGCCGCGGAAGGTTATAGTCGTGTCGCTTGGCAATCGGTTTAGCTCGACCTGCGAGACGTGATAGCCGGCGCCGGCCGCTCAATAATTCACAATGGGGAATTGCCATGGAAAATGCAGGTATTGGCTGGATCGCCGCCATCATCATCGGCGGCATTGCCGGCTGGCTCGCCGAATTGCTCATGAAGAGCAACATGGGCGTGCTCATGAACATCATTCTCGGTATTGTCGGCGCCATCGTCGCCAACTTTATCCTGTCTCTCTTCGGCGTCGCCCTTGGCGGCTGGCTGGGTTATCTGATCGCGGGCTTCATCGGTGCCTGCATCCTGATAGCTATTGCGAGAATGGTCAGACGTACGGCCTGATGAAACAGAAGGCGGCCCCGCAAACCGGCCGCCTTCTTCACGTTTTCGGGTTGCGCTCACGCGTTGAGGCGCGGTAGTCCGATATCAAAAGCGCCCCGCGGATCGCGTCATGGCGACCAGAGCCGATTTCAGAACAGGCGATCGACACATCGCTCGGTCTCCCACGTCTTGAGGTGGAGAGCGGACAAAGATGGGCCAGTCCTACAATTTGAACGTAGACTGCTCCGTTGCAACAATTACCTTCTTCTCGGCAATCTGCATCGCAGCTTCCGTCATCTTCTGGCTGTGATCAACGAGTTCCAAATCGTTCGATAAGCATCTCAGTGAGGGTTCGGACTTTTCGAGAGGGATACTGGCCGGGCGGCCTCACGACGAAGATGCCGGCTGGCGGAATCGGATGACGCGTCATGATTGGCACCAGCGCACCCGAACAAATATGGTCCGCGACAAGCGGTTCTGGCAGATAGGCGACCCCGAGCCCATCCAGAGCGGCCGCTACGAGGGACAACGCGTTATCAGCTATGAAGCGTCCCTGGGGACGCACCGTGACAATCTCGTCGCCATCCATGAATTGCCACTTCTCGGCGTCCCGCATAACGATTTGGTGATTCACAATTTCGTCCGGTGTCTCGGGGGCGCCGTGAGCCTCGATGTAGGCAGGACTCGCAACCAGCTTGCCGAAGATCGGTCCGATACGTCTTGCGACGAGGTTCGAGTCCGGCAGATGCCCAAGCCGAATCGCGCAATCAAAACCCTCTCCCACGAGATCGACGAAGCGATCAGTATAGGAAGAAAGGATTTGCAGTTGCGGGTGTCGGCTAGCCATCTGGGAGAGGACGGGAGCAAAATAGGTCGGACCAAATGACAGGGGCGCGGCCACGCGCATGCGGCCTCGAAGCTCACCGGCGGGCAGGATCGTTTCGCGCACCACATCCAAGTCAGCAGAAACCCGTGCTGCATAATCTCTGAATGTAAAACCTGCTTCCGTGAGCGCTATACCACGGGTCGTCCTTGCAAATAGCTGTGCGCCGAGTTCCGCCTCAAGCCTGGTGATCCGCCGGCTGACCATCGACTTGGAGATGCCCAGTCGCAGCGCTGCAGCCGATACTCCGCCCGCATCGGCAACTTCGACAAATATTCTGAGATCCTCAAGTTCCACAAAGCGTTCCTTATTTTGCAACACGGCTTCACACGACTGAGGACTACCAAGGCAAAGAGGAGAATGACAACTTCGCGGCGGCTGACTCTCCCGTAGGGCATCCTCGCGACCTGCCTCAGGAACCGCCAATATAGGGCGCCGGCTTGTGCATGACCGCAATTCATAAAGATCAGTCGAACGAGGGTAAAATGATCAGAAAAATATTCATCGCGGTTGTGACGAGCTTTTCTTTCTCTGCGGTTCAGGCACAAACGACGCAGGAGCAGCCCGGTGCTGATCTGATCATTTTCAACGCAAAGATCTTCACCGGCAACCGTGCTCAGCCCGAAGCTTCAGCTTTGGCGATCAAGGAAGGCCGCATTTATTTCGTCGGCTCTGATGTGGATATTCTCGGTCTGAAAAAATCGGAGACCAGGGTGATTGATGCGCGCAGCCGCCGGCTCATCCCCGGCATCATCGATGCTCATACGCACGTCCTCAACGACATGGCTTACAACTACAATGTAAGATGGGATGGCGTGCCGACGTTGCGTCGCGCGTTGAGCATGCTTAGCGAGCAGGCCGCACGCACGCCGGAGGGCCAATGGGTCAAGGTAATTGGAGGCTGGTCCCCTTACCAGTTTGAAGAGAACCGCTTTCCCACGCTGGGCGAACTGCACGAGGCTGTGCCCGACCGCCCCATGATCGTGCAATATGCCTACAACCGCGCCTTCTTGAACAAACAGGCGATGGAGGCGCTTGGCGTGGGCACCGATCGGTTCCCAAAGTTGCCGGACACCGAATTCGAAAAGGACAGCCGCGGCAATCCCACTGGTGTGGTCCACGGATACACGTGGTTGTTTCTTGCTTTGGAGACCATGGTGCCGCAGCCCACATTCGACGAACAAGTGAGTTCGATAGTCTATAGCATTCACGGTCTGAACCGGGTCGGCGTGACCTCGATCATCGATAATGGCGGCAGGTGGCCATACCCGGAGGCCCAGGAGAGGGTGGACGTGCTTGCACGAGACAATCGCCTCAATGTGCGCATGCCCTTTGTGGACTTGCAACTCGGCGACGGCGGGCCGGTAAACATGGTGGATCTGGAACTCGAGGCGATCACGAAAACGGCGCCGATAAGTCCAGGACAAAACCTGCACCCCACCCTGGCACATGGCCATGAATATCGAGGGGCCGGGGAGGTTCTGAGCGGGGAAGTGCACGATCATGAAAACTTCGACCGGCCGGCGGTCATCATCGAGCCCGAGACGATGCGACGCTTCGTCGAGCGGGATGTGATGAAGCTGGTCCAGAGGCGTATCCCGTTTCGCATGCACATCAGCTACAACGAGAACATCTCCCCCTTTCTTGACGCTCTGGAGAAAGTAGACGAAACGATCCCGCTCGATGGCCTGAAATGGAGTCTCGAGCACGCTGAGACCATCAGTCCGGAGAACATCAATCGGGTGAAAAAGTTGGGTGGCGGAATTGCCCTGGATGCCAAAATGGCGCTGCACGGCGATGGTTTTATCAAAACCCATGGTCGCGAGAAGGCTCTGGAGACCCCGCGTCTGCGCAAGCTCGTGGATAGCGGCATGCCGCTGGCCATGACCACCGACGCCTTCCGGGCAGCCACGTTCAACCCGTGGGTCGGTATAAGTTGGATGGTATCCGGCAAGTCTGTGTCCGGATCCGAAATTCTTGCTGAGGACAATCGCCTATCCCGCGCCGAGGCGCTGAAACTGTTTACCAATGGTGCGGCGTGGTTCATGAATACAGAATCCGAAATGGGCGTAATCGCTCCCGGATACCTGGCGGACCTTGTTGTGCTCGACAGGGATTACTTCACCGTGTCGGAAGATCAGATCAACTCCATCTCTTCTGTGCTCACGATCATGGACGGAGAGGTCGTGTTTGGTGCGCAGGACTATAGCGCTCTATCGCCAAAACTGCCCGAGATCCTTCCCGCTTGGTCACCCGTAAAATCCTTCGGCAGCTATCATGGGGAAAAATGAACCCAGCGGAAAGGTTCTCCCGCTTTCCCCAACAGTTCCATTGCAGAAGCTCGTTGGACTCCGGTTTTGCCGCATGGCGATACCCCACCACGTTGGAAGCGCCATCGCCTAAATGTGGGAGCAGCAGTTGCTCGACACGCGAGTGCCGCGGTCGCCGAGATCGGCAAGCGCAGAGCACGTCCCGCCACCGCTGGCGCCGGCAAGCTTAAGGCCAGCGATATCGTCCCGTCGATCATCGGAAAGCCTGGACCAGCTGCGTCGTCGGTGGGAACGGCCGACTGGATCCATGCCACCATTCGTGTCGCCTGCAAGCACCTAGTCTAGGTTGATCGAAACAGCACGTTGTCGTTGGAATTGCTGTTGAAGCCCATGTTTCAACGCCCGCAATCGAAGATCACGGTAGTCGTCCACTTTCGGCCCTAAGCCGACGTTGCAATCCAACCTTATCTTGGTGAATTCGATTATCTCCGTTAGGGATAGCGATATCTTCAATGGGCTATATCGATGTCTGAGGGTCTGCCCGCCTCGCAACCTAAGTCTCAAAATCTCCCTGTGGCCTTTGCAAGCGGGGGCATTATCGGTGCCCTCGGCGGGTTGATTGGGCTTGGAGGAGCGGAATTCCGGTTACCTCTCCTGATCGGATTGTTCAATTTTGCGGCTCTTGAGGCGGTCATCCTCAACAAGGCCATGAGCCTGGTCGTTGTTGCCACCGCGCTCCCGTTCCGTGCTGCGACAGTGCCTTTCAGCACGATCGCCGAGAACTGGCCGATCATCGTCAACCTGCTCGCTGGAAGTCTGCTCGGGGCATGGTTTGGCGCGGGTTGGGCAACCCGCCTGAAGTCGGAAACCCTCTACAAGGTGATTGCCGCCATGCTGGTCGCGATCGCCGCCGTCCTGGTCGTTGGCCACGACGCGACAGCCAGCCAGGCGCTTCTGACCGGCGTGGCCCAGATGATCGCAGGCGTGGTGGCGGGCTTCATCATCGGGATTGTGGCATCCCTGCTCGGCGTGGCGGGCGGAGAGCTATTGATCCCGACGCTGGTCCTGCTTTTCGGGGCGGATATCAAACTGGCCGGAAGCCTCTCGCTCGCCGTAAGCCTGCCCACCATGCTGGTCGGGTTCACCCGCTTCAGCCGCGATCAAAGTTTTTCGGTCTTTGGCCGCAACAAGACCTTCCTGCTGGTCATGGCGGGGGGCTCAATCGTCGGCACCTTTGCCGGCGGCCTCCTGCTTGGCATAGTGCCAAACGCCTTCCTCCTGCCGGCCCTGGCCGCAATCCTGCTGATCTCAGCGATAAAGGTTTGGCGGCACAGCCAATTCAACGACACCCGCGAAATAATGACTCTTTTCAGTTCATTCGAACGTCCTTGTTGCGACTGCCTTTGCGCGGTTTGGATCGAATGAGGAAAAGAACATGGATTTGGATGGAAAACGAATAGTTGTCGTCGGTGGTAGCCGCGGGTTGGGCTTCGGAATGGCCGAGGCGTTTGTAGCGCGCGCAGCTAAAGTGACCGTCGTGGCTCGCGACGCGACGACTTTGCAAGCGCTGGGAGAGCAACTAGCCGTCACGACTGTGTCTGCTGACGCGACCAGTGCCGACGCCGCGAAGAGGATCATGTCAGAGACACGACCTGATGTCGTCATCATGAACGCCGGCGCGGAACCGCCCATGGAACGTATCGACCGTGTTGGCTGGGAGGCGTTCACGACCAACTGGAACGTCGATGTGAAGGCCGCCCTGCATTGGGTCCAGGCCGCTCTGACGTTGCCGATGGCGTCGGGCGGGCTGGTCGTTCTCGTTTCCAGCGGAGCCGCGGTGCAAGGCTCGCCACTGTCGGGAGGCTATGCAGGAGCAAAACGGGCGCAGTGGTTCATTGCAAAATATGCTGAGGGCTTGTCGACCCAGCTTGGCCTCGGCCTGCGTTTCCGGGTCATTGTTCCCCGGCAGATGTTCGCAGGAACCGGCGTGGGCAACGCCGGAATCTCCGGCTATGCTGCGGCGGCGGGCCGCTCATTCGCCGAACAGGCCGCTACCTGGCCGGACATGACACCGCGTGGCTTTGGCGATATGGTAGCCGAACTGATCGGCAACACGGCGCTAGAAGAGGCTATGATCTACGCCGTGCGTGGAGATACGGGCGTGACGGTCATCGAATGATGGATGAAGCTGCCCTCGAAGCAGAAGCGAAGAGCACACTATACGCGGCGCTGGCCAAGGAGGCGGATGCAGTTCGCCCGGAACTGCATCGCTATGCCGCCCGATTGGTCGGCTCGGTGATCGACGGCGAGGACGTGATACAGGACGCGTTAGTCAGTGCGTTCGCGATGGTCGACTCGATCTCGTCCGGCACGCCGCTGCGACCCTGGCTGTTTCGCATTGTTCACAATCGCGCCATTGATGCGCTGCGCCAGCGAAGTACCCGTCCGTCAGAGCCGCTGGACACGGCCTTTGATCTAGCTGATGTCAGTGCTGTTGATCCAGAGGATGCGCTGATTCGGCAGGACACGGTGCGGATTGCCTTGGCTCACTTTGCCAAATTGCCGGTGCCGCAGCGTAGCGCGGTGATCCTCAAGGATGTGCTGGGAGAGTCCATCGCAGACATCGCCGCGCTATTAGGCCTGAGTATCGATGCTGTCAAAGCTCATCTCTCACGTGGTCGGGCAGGATTGCGATCCATCTCCGAGTCAGAGTCCGAAGTTCCGCTGCCCCCAAGTGCCGAGGTTCTGAATTTCGCAGCGCTCTTCAACGCGAGGGATTGGACGGCCCTGCGCAGGCTGCTTGCCGAGGATGTTCGGCTTCGTCAGGCACGACGGCCGCAGGTCTCCGGTGCGGCGAACGTTGGCCGGTTCTTTTCCTATTATGCAGACTATCCGCGGGTTTGGATCGAACCGGCTTGTCTGGAGGGCAGGGAGATATTGCTGGTTTCGGCTGCGCCGTCCGCTGCTCCAGCTTACTTCATGCTGCTTGAATGGAGGGACCAAAAGATAACACTGATCCGCGACCACCGATATGCGACCTACGTCATGGAGGACGCGGCTGTGACGCGGGCCGCATCGCGACGCGAATATTAGGCCTGGCGCTCTCACGGCTCGTGTTGGCGCACAGATCGTCGCGTCAAAGCAATGTACCTGCACCAGGAGTGGGCGAAGGTCGAGGTGCTCGCCCATCTCCGAGCTGCTACTCCGATCCTCCGGGACGAGCAGAACTGAATTCAAAACAGGCGGTCGACACATCGCTCGGTCTCCCACGTCTTAAGGAAATTCGCCTGCCTGGCAATCCAGCCGACAGTCTCGCTTCCCCATTCCTGGGCCCGGCTGGCATACTCACCCATCAACCAGATGTGGCGGACGATCACAAAGCGATGGGCGGCTTCGAAGTCGTCTGGCGTGATCGGCCGAACGGCCCGATAGCCATCGACGAAGGCGTCCCACATGTCGGTCGACCTCCGGCCGAAGGATGTTTGCGCCCATAAAAACACCGACAAGTCGTAAGCGAGGTATCCCGGACCGCCGTCATCGAAGTCGAAAAATACGGCTTCGCCGGCGTCGTTGATCCGTGCATTGAAGCCGTGGCAGTCACCATGGCAATAAGTCCAGCTCAGATTGGCAAGGGCTTCGATCGCCTTTGCGGTCCGCGCAGCGATGTCTTCAAGTTCGCTGCGGGCGTCCGCGTCTTCCACGACGCCGCTATCGCATATTCGGGCGAGAGGCCGATGCAGCAGGTGTTCGAGATCAAGCTGATAGAGGGATCCGTCCGGCTGGAATGTCTCGGCGGCATTGTGCATCAGAGCAAGCGTCTTGCCGTTGGCCCGTGCATCGCCGGCATCCGTCGTATCCGGCTTGCGGCCTCCGATCTCCCGGAAGAGCACGGCCTGGCGCACGCCCTCCGGCGCCTGTCCCTCAGCGAACAAGCTGCCCTCGCGTGTCGGGATGGGTGCTGCGACCGGAACGCCTGATTGCGCAAGGTGCGCCAGGAACGCCGTTTCGGTCTTGACGTCGGCCGGGCCACGGGCGCGGCGATGGGAAAGCCGGAACACATACCGCTCGCCGTTGCTTGCAACGGCCAGATACACATCATTCAAGCCGCGTTGCAGCATCCGGCAGGAAACCGGCCCAGCAAGCGGATAATGCCGATCGATGAACTGTTCGATGGCCGCAACCTGCGGGGTCGAATAGAGCGGATTAAAGTCGAGCATGGGCGCTGTACCATCGGGCTTTGCTGGCAGGCTGCTTCCGCGGTGAAAAGACAATGAAGGCGGTGGCGGCCGTAGGCACGTGCGATTGCAATGAGCTGCTGATTGGATAAGCTGAATGACGCTATTGATAAAACCAAGAGATGAAAAACAAAATGCAGGCTTCGCGATTTTTGAAAGAAAACTCTATTTCGATTTCTCTGCTTTCCATCATTTTCGGTTTGTCTGGATGCGTCACCACTAAAGACGGTGTCGCTGTTTCTGCGGATCACAGTCGGGCTCTGAGTGGAGAGCGGACAAAGATGGGCCAGTCCTACAATTTGAATGAAGACTGCACGGCTGCAACAATCGCCAATATAAAGTTGGTAGAAGCCCCGGCGCATGGCTCGGTTGAATTCGTCA
Organism: Rhizobium changzhiense; assembly: GCF_013087625.1. NCBI lineage: Bacteria > Pseudomonadati > Pseudomonadota > Alphaproteobacteria > Hyphomicrobiales > Rhizobiaceae > Rhizobium > Rhizobium changzhiense. The sequence continues at coordinate 692,946 of NZ_JABFCQ010000001.1, read as the reverse complement.
AAGAGAATATTTATTCAAATTACAAGGATGGCATCCGTATTAAATGCAATTCCAGGAAATCTCTCGGCGTGTCGGAATACTATACTTCCAACAGCGGCTATTCTGGACGTGACATGTACAAGGTGAGGGTGTCCTACGGGGAGGGGACCATCAAGGACGTCACCGTCAACATCAATGTGATCAAGAATTAAGCTAAGGCCAAAGGTTGGACCAGTCGCTGACTAGCTGTTCGCGTGTCGGCCTGTTGCTGTTATGAGCCGGCTCCAGCCCCTACGCGGCGGTACTCGTTCAATTGCCACTCGGAAGGAAGCATCGGGATGACATTCCTATATAATGGAGCTTCGCGGTATAGTGGTCGAAAATTCGGTGGGCTAGGCAACGAGGCAAACTTCGAGATGAAGCCATGAATGTCGATATTCTGCACGAAGAAAAAATCATTGGGCACGCCGATCTCGGTCCCATCGATCCGTCGATGGGCGTTGCAGGGGGACATTTTGTTCCCACTCCAGATTATGATCCACGCCTCCACGCGTTCGTAATTGACGGCGAATATAATGATTTAGAGGGCAAGGCCCAGCTCTCTGCGTGTTCAGCAGAGTTCGGGGTGCTTCGATGCGAGGGCGTCGCGATTGAGGATTTCAATGAAACCGTTCAGGAAATAAATATTATCATCTTGGGCATGGCCTATCCTGAATATGAAACCGCCTTTGCATCTTAGTTGCGCTTGGGGGGATGAAATTTTTGCTTCCGGCAGTCTGCGCCCTGATTTCGGTTTTCGTCGCAGCGACGAGCGCTCACGCGTGCGCAGTACCTCGACCATTTTTTTCTGAGCTGTTCGACGCTGACGTGATCGTTCGGGGCAATTTCCGGGACTACGAAGTTTTGGAACCGGGCCAAGAGGCGCGGGTGACCCTCGAAATACTGGAGACCCTGAAGGGGAGCGTTCAACGGGGTCCATCGTCTTTCAATTGGACACGAAGCGGGCTTGCGGACCAGTGGAGGGGGCCGAACGACGTGATTGTGGCGCTCATGCGATCGAACCCGGATAACCGCGAAAACTATGAAATCATGCGCGGCTGCCGGGTGCAGGGAATCTACCGGACGGACAAAGACAAAGAGCTCGTGATGGAGATCATAACCCGAAGCGCTCGTTGATCTGCTGCTGTCCGCTGTTGGTGCTCCCGCATTGGGTCGCCTGTCGGTCCAATGCGCGGGTCGCAAACTACGCCCACAATCATCAGTAGGGCAGATAGAAAGGGCGACTGGATCCATGCGACCATTCGTGTTGCCTGCAAGCACCTAGACGAACCTCCGTCGGCCATTGGGGACTATGCTGCTCTAGGGGCGATCAGTCCGTCTTCGGCTGTCCGGGAAGCTGGCCGTAAGCCGTCAGAATGGCCCTGATCAGGCCCGGGAAGCGTTCGTCCAGCTCGGTGCAGCGCGTTTGATTGCGCATCTCCACACCCTGGCGCTCGCTCATGATCAGCCCGGACTCGCGCAGCACCTTGAAATGGTTGGACAGCGACGACTTTGGAATGACGCGATCGCCGAGATCGGCAAGCGCAGAGCACGTCCCGCCACCGCCGGCGCCGGCAAGCTTTGCATAAATAGCAACGCGCTCCGGATCGGACAGCGCATAGAGGATCGCCTCGGGCTTGATGTCCTCCAGGGCTGGGTGAAAGAGCGGTCTCATGAATTTTATATAGCGCCCCTTGACATCGAGATCAACAGTTCCGAATTTCCGAACTATGGAACAGTGCCGCCAATCCCGGCGGCTGTCCGGATCGGAAGGAACAAGAATGGCCAAGCTCACAGGAAAGGTCGCTGTGGTAACGGGAGCCTCCAAGGGAATCGGTGCTGCGATTGCCAAGGCACTCGCGGCGGAAGGTGCGCAAGTGGTGGTCAATTACGCCTCGAGCAAGGCGGGAGCGGATGCCGTGGTCGAGGCGATCGGCGCGGCCGGTGGCAAAGCCATCGCGGTGCAGGGCGATGTTTCGAAGGCCGGTGAGGCACAGGGACTGGTCGATGCTGCGGTCAAGGAGTTCGGCAAGCTCGACGTGCTGGTCAACAATTCCGGCGTCTATGAATTCGCGCCGATCGGTGAGGTGACCGAGGAGCAATATCGCCGCATCTTCGACGTGAATGTTCTCGGTGTTCTTCTGACCACCCAGGCAGCGGTCAAGCATCTCGGCGAGGGCGGCAGCATCATCAACATCTCCTCGGTGGTCACCAGTCTGGCGCCGCCGGATTCCGCCGTCTATACCGGGACGAAGGGAGCCGTCGAGGGCATCAACAGCGTGCTTGCCAAGGAACTCGGCCCGCGCAAGATCCGCGTCAACGCCATCCTGCCGGGGATGGTGGAAACCGAGGGCACGCACTCGGCCGGCGTCATCGGCTCGGATTTCGAACAGACCATCGTCGCTCAGACGCCGCTCGGCCGCATCGGCCAGCCGAATGATATCGCCGGTGTCGCCGTCTTCCTCGCTTCCGACGATGCCCGCTGGCTGACCGGCGAGCGATTGGCCGCCAGCGGCGGCTTCCGCTAGAACAGGATGAATTGAGGCCGGGTCGGCCTCAAACCTGAATTCTGTTCTGAATTAAACAGTTAGAGCATGTTGCGCAAAAGTGTGCAGCGGTTTTGCGGCAACGACATGCGTAAAAACAAAGACCTAAAGCGCGAAGAGCGAATCTGAAAGTTCGCGACGCGCTTTAGAGCATGAAGTCGTCCGAAAACCGCTCACGCTTTCCGGCATCATGGCGGATGACAGGGACGCAATCCTGTTCGAAAGCATGGTGATCTGCGAATATCTCGAAGAGACGCAGGGCGGCGGCAAGCTCTACTCTGAGGACGCGCTGTCGCGCTTAACAGCGCGCGTGGATCGAATATGGTACGGCGACTCTAGCCGAAGCCTGGCAATTCCTAAACGCCAAGGATCGCACGACCGCAGACGCCAAGCCGGCAGCGTTCCGAAACCGGCTAGAGAGGCTCGAAGATGTGCTTGGCCAGGGGGCGAACTTCTCTGGATCGACGTTCAGCATGGTCGATGCGGTGTTCGCGCCTCTGTTCCAGTATTTCGACCTCATCAACCCGACCGTGACGCAGATGATATTTCAGGGTCTCCCACGCGTATCCCTATGGCGTGAGGCTTTGGCATTACGAGAGAGCGTCGTCGCGGCCGTGGGTCGGGACTACAGTCACCGTTTCAAGCAACATCTGGTCGAGCACCAAGCGATCTTGGCGGATTGAAGCCCCCCAAGCCTGCCTTCGCTCTCTCGGTATCTTGACCCGGCGGCGCTCCGAAGAGACGCTTGTACTCACGGCTGAATTGCGAGGCGCTTTCATAGCCGACCGCAAATCCCACCTCGGCTGCACTCACCTGGTTCGCGATCATGCGACGGCGGGCCTCGTGGAGCCGGATATATTTCTGATACTGAAGCGGGCTGACGGCGGCAACGGCTTTAAAGCGATCGTAAAACACGGATACGCTCATGCCGGCGAGCGCAGCGACCGCCTTGAAATTGAGGCGCTCGGTGTAATGGTCGCGGATCCAAGCCATGGCCTTTCGGATGTGCATCAGGCGCGAGTCAGATCCGGCAATCTGACGGAGCAGGCCGCCGTGCGGTCCCATCAGCAGCCGAAACATGAGCTCGTGCTCCAGAGACTGAGCCATGACCGGGATTTCGGTTGGGCGATCGAGTAGTTCCAGTAGTCTTCCCCAAGCGCCCAGAAGCGACGCGCTCGCAGTGCTAACGCCGTATCCCGATTCAATCGGCAGCTCTGGTATCGCTGCCATTTCAAGTACGAGATCCGACAGCAGGGCTGGGTCCAAAAACAGACCGACTGCTAGAAACGGTTGATCCTCAGACGCCTCACAGATCTGACCCAACGCAGCGATCTCAGCCGCGACGATCATGCTTTGGCCAGGGCCGTACTCAAACATCCTGTCGCCGATAAACATGCGCTGAGTTCCCTGGATCACCAGGGACGCCGCAGGATCGTAGATCAGCGGATCGATCTCGGTTGTATGGTCGAGGGTGTAAGCGAACAGTCTCGGCAGTTGAGGACTCTGACGGCCAGCGTGGCGCACCGCCATGGCGCGGATTTTGTCGAGTTCGCTCATCATGGCAACTTAACTCGATTGCCCAGAATTATCAATCATTCCGGAAAATCAGGCAATCATAGCGGAAGATCTGGCATCGTGGCGGCGCGATTCAAGGCCTATCTTCAGGCTGAACACAGAGGCCGTTGAGGCTTCGAAATCATCCAGAAAGGAACTGCCATGCCCACCCCAACCGAAACTGTTTCGGCTTTTTGCTCCACATTCTTGGAAGACGGCGGAAGGCCAGCCGTCCGTCGCTGGTTCACACCCAACACGCGCTGGGTCAACGAAGGCGTTTCAGTCACGAACGGCGTCGAAGAGGCTATCGCCATGATCGACGGACTGGAGACGTCGTTGGGCATCTCGACGGTCCATATCGACATGCTCGCGATTGCCGCCGACGGATCTCGCGTTCTCACCGAAAGGCTCGACAGGTTCGAGCGTGCCGACGGCAGCGAAATCGGACGCGTGATGATCATGGGCATTTTCGAGATCGAAGGTGACAAGATTGTCGAGTGGCGGGATTATTTCGACGTTACAGCCGTCCAGAAGTTCGCTGCCGCCTGAGACGCCGGCTTGTGAACGATGGGGCTGGACGCGGAGATTATTGTCTCCGCGATCAGCACAACGCGCCAAATTGGGAACGCAGCCGTGCGGTGGGCTTTAAGATGAGTCGCGTCGACATGATGCGCTCAGGCCTGGGCCGTCCGCCGGTGAGCCCGGCGAAGACGGGGTCGAAGACGCCGAGCGGGCTCCAACGGATGAAGCGGTTGTCGAGCGTTTTGTGCGGCCCATAACCTGCCGGCGCGTCCTTTCACTGCAGGCCATTGCGGATCACGTAGACGATCCCACTCACCACTCGCCGGTCATCGACCCGCGGAACCCCGCGCGACAGCGGGAAGAACCGCGACATCTGCGCCATCTGGCGCTCGCTCAGCAGAAACTAATCACCCTGAGCCTAGTAGGGCGAGACGCACGCCCGTCGCGGACCGTAATAGGGCTGGAACGTGTTGTCGTAGGCCCTGTAAGACCGGTAGCGCGAGTAGCACCAGCGCGTATGTCCGTTGCCGCCACTATAGACCTGGCGGTAACGCGGCGCGTAGTAGCGCGGGCGGTAAGGCGCGTAGTAGCGCGGACGGTAAATGGTCGACCCGTAGTAGCGCGGCGGACCGTAATAGGGCGATCCGTAGTAGCCCCCGTCGTAGTAGCCCCGACCGTAGTAGCTCGGGCCATAATATCTCGGCTGCGCCAGCATTCCGCCGATGATTGCGCCGGTGGCAAGCCCGCCGAGTGCCCAGGCCCAATCGTCGCCACGATGGCGGTATCCACGCCCGCGATAGCCTCGATAGCCGCCTCGGTATCCACCGCGATAATTTCTGTACTGGACCGGCTGCGTCTCCGGGGCTTCGATCTTCGGCACGGCAATGGTGGGAAACGCCATGGCCGGCGGAACGCTCGTCAGCGCCGTCACCAGCGACAGGATAACGATTGCTAACCTTTTCATTGGCTCATCTTTCCTTCCGTAAGCGCTGCGCGACGCATGCGACGCGCAAGGGCGTTTCAGCCCTCTCGATGCGCTGGTTAATTTTACCCTAAAATCGGCTGGGATTCGAGGAATTTCGCAGGAAGGCCTTTCGTCGACAGCGGGGTCGCGGCGAAAGCACGCGCCCATCCTCCGTCATCTCATATGAGCCGGTGCGCGCTCCATGAAACATGTGCTGCAGGGCTCGGCATGCGTCGTCGGGCGGCGCTACGTCTGCGCAATTCCGCGGCCCTCTCGTTGGACGCTGACGTGGAGGAAGCGTTGCACGACCTTGCCGACGAATTTGGCGTGACGCGCAGCCACATTGACGCCGGCGGCGTCACGATAGACTGATAGGTCTTCTGGGGACGTGCAAAGTGGGGACGAGTGTGCATGAAAAATTTCTTATCACTATGCGGAGGGGTTTGGTTTCTCGCATCAGGAGCGATTGCACAAGATGCGACGCCGGGATCGGTTGGGGAGCTAATGAATGACCTTGCAAGCACCAACCCTTTGCTCCACGCGATTTTCACAGATCATATGGATGAAGCGAAGGAGATAAACGCGAAGTTTCAGGCAGGAGAAGAGGCGGCCGCGTTGAAAGCCGCGTCCGACATGCTTCGAAAACACGGACACCCCGCACTCTCGCGTGCGAGCGACGCTTCTGCGATTGAGGTGCTGAAGAAAGCAGGCGATGTCATTGATGCTCTGGGCGATCACTATCCGCGAGGATGCATCGAGTTCGTTCATAATGATATCTCTTCCGAAGCGCTGTCTGTTTGCAGCGTGAATGAGGCCTATCGGAAGTATCAGGAGGCTCAGCTTGATGCATATGAGGATGGAAAGTATCGCGAACCGATTCCGAGGATGGAAATCGGAGATATATTCCAGGTAGTTACCGAGGATCTGAAAGTAAGCAGGGCCGAGATGCATACGTTGCTTAATCCAGAAAACGTGGCCGCCATCGAACTATGCGCAATCATAAGAAAGGACCTCAACGTATCAGCCGTGCGAGAGCCATTGCGCGGGCCATACGCGAGGGCCAATATATCATCGAAGAAATAAGCATTTCCGAATTGTAGTAGAGAAATGGAGCAAAAGAGCAAATGCCTCGCCTGACTCTTCTCGCAATCCCGATATTATTAACCGGCTGCGGGACTCCCGAGCGGTGGGATCCGGTGTATTCCAACCAGACCGCGCCAACGGCAGCCGACAGATCAGCTGTCATCGAATATGCACGGAAGACGTATTACAATGAGCGTGAAATCAGCGACGCGACCATATCGAACTCACTGATATTAAGCGGTGGTGATCGGATCATCTGCATCAGGTTTAAGGCGAAGAATAAACTCACAGAACGTGCCGGCGTGACGACAGAATCCTTGCACTATGACCAAAGGTACGGGTTTGCCCTTAGTGGCTATATGCATCAGGACTACCGCTGCAATGCCAAACGGCTACAGTATTCTCCGTTCGAAGAATTGGAACGCCTTTTCTAGCGCCAATCTCAGCTAACGGAGTCGAGCTCCGATGTGATGCGAACGAAAATCGATACCGTTTGAGAGACTTCGGTAGAGCGCGCGATTCCACAGCTCTCATCATCGCCGGAGGGCGCGTCGTTGGAAACGAGGTAGCGAGCTAAGAGAGCCTAACGCGGTAAACCCGCCGAAGAAGCTGGCAAGCGCCGTCATCACCTGCCAATATACGCGGCTAATTCGTCAGCCGTCCCATTGGGGAAGGCCTGTTTGAGAAAGTCCAGGAACGCCGACACGCGCGCGCTGAGCAGCCGCCGCGATGGGTAGAGCGTCCAGAGAGCGATTTCGGGGCCGTCGATATCTCCCCAATTGACCAGAGTGCCGTCCGCCAGGTCGTGGCTTACCAGCGAAATGGGAAGGCGTCCCGCACCGACGCCGGCGCGCACTGCATCCCGGACCATGATGAGCGTCGCCAAGGTGAGCACAGGTTCGATCCTGATCGTCGACCGGCCGCCTTCTGTCTTCACCTGCCATGTTTGCCGATCGCCTGCGCCGCGCATGACGCCGGGAGCGGCGTGTCCGCCGGTCGGGCGGGGAAGATCGGGGCTTGCCACCACCACCAGCCGGTCACGGAGAAACACCCGTCCGACCAGGCTTTCGTCGGGATCCGGATTGACCCGGATGACCAGATCGTAGCCTTCCTCGATCATATCGACAGACCGGTCCTCACTCGTTACCTCGAGCCTCACCTCCGGATATTGGAGGGCAAAGCCCGCGGCGATCCTGCCCATGGCGGTCTGGGAAAAATGCAAAGGTGCGCTGATCCGCAATCTGCCCTTGGGTTTTTGACCGCCGGAGGCAATCGCCGACGCCGTCTCGTCCAGTTCGGAAAGCAACGCCCCAGTCCGCTCGAAGAGCGCCCGCCCTTCCTCGGTAAGCTTGAGGTTACGCGCACCCCGTTCAAACAGCCTCAGAGCGAGGCTGCTTTCCAGCTCGGCGACACGCCGCGACAGGGTTGCCTTCGGCCGGCCGGTCGCCCTTGCGGCTTTGCCGAAGCCACCATGGCGGGCAACGAGATTGAAATCGGCAAGCGCAAGAAGATCCATGAGCGTTCCACCAGCGAGACGGCGTGTCCAAAATCGCCGTCTATCGGACTACCAGTGAACCACACATATTCGAGGTGTCAAGCAACTCAACACGGAGAAAAACCATGACCATTCTCGTCACCGGCGCCACAGGCAATGTTGGCCGCCAAGTCGTCGAACACCTCATCAAGCGCGGCGCCGATGTCCGTGCTCTCGTCCGCGACCCGTCGAAAGCCGAATTCCCGGCTGGTGTCAGCGTCGCCCAAGGCGACTTCCTCGACGTCGACTCGCTGCGCAACGCCATGTCGGGCGTGTCGACCCTGTTCCTGCTCAACGCCGTGGTGCCGGACGAATTCACCCAGGCTCTGATTGCACTGAACGTCGCCCGATCGGCCGGCATCGAGCGGATCGTCTATCTCTCGGTGATCCACGCCGACGTCTACGTGAACGTGCCGCATTTCGCCGGCAAGTTCGGCGTCGAGCGGATGATCGAGCAGATGGGTTTCAAGGCGACCATCCTGCGCCCGGCCTACTTCATCCAGAACGATCTGATGGTCAAAGACGTCATCACCGGCTACGGCGCCTACCCGATGCCGGTCGGGCCCAAAGGTCTCTCCATGATCGACGTCCGTGATATCGCCGAGATCGCCGCCCTTGAGCTGCTGCGCCGGCAACAGGCTGCAGAGCCACTGGCGCTCAAGAGGATCAACCTCGTCGGTCCGGAGACGCTGACCGGAACCGATATCGCCGCCATCTGGTCAGACGTGCTCGCCCGCCCGATCCACTATGGCGGCGACAATACCGAGGGCTTCGAGCAGAATCTCAAGCAGTTCATGCCTGCCTGGATGGCCTACGACATGCGGCTGATGGGCGAACGCTTCATCACCGACGGGATGTTGCCTGAGGCCGGCGACCTCGAGCGTCTGACAAAGCTGCTCGGACGCCCGCTGCGCAGCTATCGCACCTTCGCCTCGGAAACTATTGCTTCCGCCTGAGGCAAGCCCAACAGCCATCTGACCACAAGGATTATCACCATGATCTATTCGACCGCCACAGTTCCGGTGAACCCGGAAGGCGAAACCCCGTTGACGCGCGCCGAGGCGTGGCAAGGTCTCGAACGCAAGGCACGCGACGCCCGGCTCTTTCTTCCCGCCGGTCTCTGCACCCGCTGCGATGTCGTGGAGGAAAGCCCAACCCACTTCGTGCGCGAGGCGACGATTGCCGGGCAGGATCTGCGCGAGATCATCACCCTCGAACAGCAAAGCAAGGTCACCTTCTTTCAGGCCACAGGCCCACGCGAGGGAGCTATTATCAACGAGCTCTTCGAGGATGAAGAAGGTCAGCTGCAGTTGCGCTTCTACTGCTACATCGGGTTGCGCGGCAAGGAGCCGAACGGCCCGGAAGAGCAGGCCGAGCAGGCTCAATTCGACGGCGAAACCGGTTACAAGGCCGCCTTGCTGTCGACACTGAAGCGAACCCGCGAACTGCTGGCAGAGGGAAAGCTCTAAACATCGCCGCAACACAAGCAACGGGGCTGCAACCTTTCTCCAGCCTCATCCTGAGGTGCCCCGAAAGGGGCATCGAAGGACGGGGCTGGCCATGGGCCGAGCCGCCTGTCGCCTCCGAAGTGGACGCACTGATCATTTCCGGATACGTCGCTATCCTTGCTCCAGACGCCACCCCATCCTCCGTCTTCCTCGGGCTTGACCCGAGGATCCACTCGCGCCTCCATCGGGCATGGATCCCAGGCTCAGGCCATACATCAAGGCCCGGGGGAGGTTGGGGAGCGGACATCCCCGACAAGCTCCCATAGATCGACCTTCTCGGCGCGTCCCTTGACCTGCACGAGGCCCAGCGGGCGAAGGGTGAAGCGATCGGCGACCGCCTCGTGGATGGCGGCGCTCACCAGGATCGAGGTGTTGAATTCCTTGTTCAGTCCTTCCAGCCGTGAGGCGACGTTGATCGTATCGCCCATGGCGGTGTACTGCTGACGTGAAATCGCGCCGAAGCTGCCGACGACGGCCGCGCCGGTGTGCAATCCAAAACGCGTGATGAGTGCGGGACGGCCATTCCGGCGGTTGGCTTCATTCAAGTCGTCGACTGCCGCTTTCATGGCAAGGGCGCATCGGCAGCCGTTTTCGGCATGTCCGGCATCTGGAACAGGGGCGTTCCACATGACGAAAATGGAATCGCCGAGATATTGCACGACAGTCCCGCCATGGCGCTCGGCGATGGTATTTAAGAGTTCGAAATAGGCCGACAGCGTATCGACCACGTCCTCGGGCGAATGTCGCTCGGATATGGTGGTGAAGTCTCTGATGTCGGTGAACAGCACAGTCACATCCTGCCGCTGCGCCTTGACGGCGGTTCTTCCCTTGGGATCGATGATCCGCCTGACGACTTCACGCGGAACATAGAGGGCAAACTGGCTAATGGCATGGCGGCTTGCCGCCAGCGCGCTCGCCAGCGTGTTGATCTCCGATATGAAGGAATGGGAGACGCCTTTTTCGCCGACATCCAGATCGCCGATCCTGCGCGCCTCGTCCGCCAGGCGATAGAGGGAGCGGCTGACCATGCGCGACAGCAACACCGATGCAGCAAGGCCCGCGATCACGAATGCGCTGGCAATCAGGAGATTGTGCATGAGCAGCCGATTGGCCTCAGCCACCAGATCTTCCAGCGGCACGACGATTGCGGCAACGCTTCCCTTGAACAGACCGGACACGTTGACGGGGGCGATCTGCAGGATCTGGCGTTCGCCATCGAAATCGATCCGCACCACGCCGCCATCTGCAAAGGCCGGATCCCGCCTGAGCCTCGCCACCGTTTCGAGGCTTGTGTCGTAACTGTCTGTCGTCGTATCGACGGCAACGGCGCCATCGGCATTTTTCGACCATATGCCGAGAAGCCTGTTCATGATTGCCGGGTCGGAATGGGCGATCAGATCATCAGCATCATCGATGATGTAGGCGCGCGCCCGCGGCGAAATCTCCTGCGCATCCAGCAGGCGACTGACAGTCATCAGGTGGATGTTGATGCCGACGACAACCCGACCGTCGTCTCTCATCGGTGCTGCGATCGTCAGCGTTGGAAGCTGCAGCGTTCCCGCAACATAGGGTCCGACGGATACTTCCTTGCCATGCTGGATGACGGATTTGTACCAGGGGCGTTGCCGCGGATCGAATGATGCATAGTCGACGTCACGCTCGGCGATCGGCCTTGCCTGGGGGTCGAGGAAGCGAATTGTCGATATGACGTCCGGGCCCTGTCTGCGTGCGATCGTGCGGATCGCGAAAGCCGTGCCATCGGGTGCTGCGAGGATCCGGCGGACATCCTGCCTTTGCGTGTTGATGACCTGCAGATACGAGCCGTCAGGATAGCCGGTGTAGACGCTCGCTGCGTTGGGGACGTTTCGCAGAACCTCCAGAAAGAATTGCTGTTTCGCCGTGATATCCTGGGGCGGCGGGGAGGCGAGCAGCGGCAGGGTAGAAGCGAGCGCCGCCGCCTCGGTGCCGCCATGCAGCGTATTGCGATACCCCTCGATCAGCCGCAGGCTCAACTCGCGCATCTGCTGCACGCCCGCATTGACCGCAGCATCGCTTCCTTGCCTGAACGCCAGCCAGATGATCGGCGTCGACGTGAAAAGCAGCGATGCGACGACCAGGACGCCGAGATGCAGTCTTAGGGGTTTGGACCAGTGCACGAGATTTCCCCCGAAATGCAGACACGTCTCAGCACACCAAGCATAGCCAACGATTCAGCTAACCGCTTTTCGAAAACTTACACAAGGCGGTGAGTGCGGTCACACCGCCGCTGCACGTCTCGGCAGAACGAGATCGCCGACCGTGTAGCTATGGAACCCGTCTTTGGAGACCGCATCGAGCCTTCGGAACTTCTCTGTTCGCCGGGTGATCGCTCCGATCGCTGGGCGAAGCGCTTGCCACCCGCCCTCGTCCTTCGCGGCTCCGGCCTTTGGCCTGCGCACTTCAGGATGAGGGCTGGTCGGTGTGTCGTGCAGCTGCGCTTCCTGTTGAAACAGGCTGCAACCTCTCTCCAGCTGAGCGGTCCTGGCGGGCCGGCCGCCGCCGCCCGGCATGGCGTGGGATATCTCCCGCGCTTTCCTCGCTCAGGCCCGCTTCCGCCGCATCTGCGTGACGCTCCGCCAGACGGCCGACACCAGGAAATAGAAGGCGCCGAGGCCGGCATAGCCGGCGATGTTGGCAATGGACGGCGCTTCCGGCATTTGCGCCTGGGCGATGAAGAATGCGCCTGCCACCGCGGATTGGCCGCCGCTGAGGATCATCGCCCACTGGCCGCCATGGGTCTTCCAGCGCCGGACAGCGGCTCCGAGCTGCAGCAGGCCGGAAAAGATCGCCCAGAGGCCAAAGACGCCGAGAACCCAGTTCATGCTCATCGTCAGCGCGACGATCACGGCAGCGGTCGTCACCGCACTGACGGCGACGTTGATCGCCTGGCTGCGGTTGTTTGCCAGGCCGCCACTGCGCCCTGCGTCGACCAGGTTGGCGGCGGCATCCCAGGCCGGGTATAGGATCAGCAAGGCGGCCGCGACGGCGAGCGACTGGTGGCCGGCCGTCAAGGCTGCTGCGACCCAGATGGCGGAAAAGGCTGCGCGGGTGAAATAATAGCGCGTTAGCCACTCTTCCCTGTCGCCAGACGCGACGGTGGTTTGATCGGTGGTCATCATGATCTCTTCCTGAATGTGATGGTGTTGGTCTGATAGGGACGGCTCACCGTCATGAGCGGCGGCGTCCGTCATCGCGATTGGATTTCCTGGGCTTGCGGGAACCGCCCCGGCACCGCCGGTTGCCGTCGAGACGGTGTTCTCCGTCGTTCGGGTCCATCGGCTGCAGTCAGGCGGCATTCCCTGGCAAATCGCCGGTCGAACCGGGGGCGGCCCGGCCGACCGGCGACGACGTGGTCACATGGGCGGGACCACGCCATTTTTCCCGACAAGGACCTGATGGGCGAGGGGACCCGAGGCAGCCTTCTCGGCGGGGATGAAGACGACGGCGCCGGGAACGAGATCGTCCTTGGTGGCTGGAGCGATGGTCACGACCGGCGTGCCGTCCGGAATGGAGATCTTCTTCTCCTTGCCGTGATAGGAGACGGTGACGGTGCGGCCATCGATGCCCTTGACGGCGTCGGCCACGGTCGCATTGGTCATGCTGCTGTTGGGCTTGAGGTCCCAACCATAGCTACCTTCACCGGCGCCCTTCATCGCCGGCGGGAAGATCAGCACTTCAAGCGCGCCGTCGCCGCCGCCTTCGCTGGGCAGGGATGCGATGCCGACGAAGTCGCCCGGCTTGATGTCGGTGACCGCGGCATTTGCGACGCTCGCCAGTTTCCAGCCGTCGGCAAGGGTGACATCGACGGTCTCTCCTTCACGGGTCTTCACCTTGAGAGCGGACCCGCTATAGGTGACGATGCTGCCCCTGACATGGATCTGCTCGGGTTTCTGGTCTTCGGCATGGATGGGCGCCGGCAAGATGGCCGCCGACGCGACAGCGCTGAGCCCCAGCACGAGGGCGGGAAGAATGGTCTTGATCATGTTTGTCTTCCTACTAGTTGGTAGTTTTGCTGGTCGTGTTTGTCGCTCCGGGCGTTCATCCCGCCCGGAGCTTTATCGAGCGGCGGCCGGAGTGAGCCGCTGCAAGGTGGGCGCCAGAATGGTGGCGAAGACCTCCGGGGTTCCGTAAGCCCGGGCTGAAAGCATGGCGCCATGGACGGAGGCCATGAAGGCCTCAGCCTCGACGCGCGGTTCGCTCGACAATGTCAAGCTCCCGTCCTTGGCGCCCCGTTCCATCACCGAGGTCAGCCATGCCGACGCGAAGCGGAAGAAGGCCTTGACCTCGGCCGCGACCTCCGGCGGCAGCGCCGGCAGCTCGCTCGCCAGCAGGGCGCAGACGCAAAAAGGTCGGCTTGCATCCTCGATGCACTGGGCCCAATGGCCGGCATAGGTATTGAGGAGCGCGAGGGGATCCTGCACCTGCTGTTCCAGGCCCGCGATACCCGCCTCGGCATCTTCGCGATATCGCACGACAAGCGTGCGCACCAGGTCGGTCTTGCTCGGAAAGTGGTGATGGATGCTGGCCTTGCGGATGCCGACGACGGCAGCAATATCGGCATAGCTGAAGCCATTATAGCCTCCGGTCATGATCAATGCTCGGGCGGAGGCCAGGATTTCGTCGGAGGTCGTCAAAAGATTGCTCATAGGCTTTATCTACCTTCCAGTAGGAAGGCTGTCAAGCGCAAAGCAGATTTTGCGTCTTCAGCGGTCGTCGAAACGGTGACAGGCTTCACTTTGACTCTGGCGAAAGTAATGGCGGCATCGGTTGTAGCGACCGGCCTTGACTCGCCTCGAACACCCAGAACATAATCAGAACATCTAATATGCGGGATGGAGTTTTGGATGTGCGGCCGCGTCTATATCAAGACATCGCTTGAGGAGTTGGTGCGCAATTTCGCCTTCGCAGAGCGAGGCGCGATCGATGCGCTCGGGAACCGATTTCCGCGCTATAACGGCGCGCCGACGCTGGATTATCCCATCATCATTCGCGACATGGTCCGCGAGCCTGATATCATGGGGCCGGTGTTCGCCTCGGCGCGCTGGGGTCTGATGCCGGCATGGATGAAGCCGGGAGGGCGTCCGCCGCCGATCAATGCGCGCTGCGAGGGTATCGGTACCAACGGCCTGTTCCGCTCGGCCTACAGGTCGCGCCGTTGCCTGGTGCCGATCAACGGCTTCTTCGAGTGGAAGGATATCTTCGGCACCGGCAAGAACAAGCAGCCCTATGCGATCGCCATGGCTGACGGCTCGCCCTTTGCGCTCGCCGGCATCTGGGAGACGCGGCGCGACAATGACATAGAGATCCGGAGCTTCGCAATTGTCACCTGCGAACCGAATGAAATGATGGCGCAGATCCATGACCGCATGCCGGTGGTCCTGCATCGTGAGGATTATGAACGCTGGCTATCGCCGGAACCCGATCCGAACGACCTGATGAAGCCGTTCCCGGCGGAACTGATGACCATGTGGCCGATCGGCCGCAACGTGGGTTCGCCCAAGAACGACACGGCTGACATTATCGATCCGATCGACCCCGATCCGATCGACCCCGATCCGGAACCGACGCTGATCTGAATTCACCGGCTCGGGCGGGAGCCATCCATCAACCATGCGGTCAAAGGAATACCTCGCGAGAGGACAGGACGACGCATGCCAGAACAAATCACATGGAAATCGTGGGAACATGTCAGTGGCCGGGAAATCAGATTTAAATGGCGGCACGCCTGGAAGGAGAAACCCGGTGACGATTACGTCGCTTTTGACGGCGACACCCAGATCGGAAGGATATTCCGGTCACAGGCAGGCGGAGGGATCGATAATCGATGGTTCTGGATCGTGGCGACTGACGGCAGCCATCGACTGGATTGGCCGTCGGCCGGATACGAGGACAGTGCCTATGTCGCCTCAAGACGGCTGGAAATGATCTATGAGAGCATCAAGAGCGGGAAACGCAGGACGGTGCAGCCATGAGCATCGAAGGCCATTCGAGTGCACCGGGCGCCAATGTGATCGTCGAGCATTATTGCGAACACCACGATGCTGACGGCACACGCTGCAAGGAATGGGGAGGCTGGGGCCACAGCCCATCCCCGGCCGTGCCAACGCGCTGGTGGTGCTTTGAGCATTTCCCGCATAAATCATACGAACAGGAACAGGCGCTCAGGCGAAAGCTGGAGGCGGCCGAGGGTGGGAAAATCATCCAATAGGAGCTGGCTGATCATCTCGATATCGTTGACGCGGAAAGCAGAGTTTCTGCCGTCAGCCGTCGGTCGAGACGGTGAGGGATTTCCACGCCGCCAATCGCCTCTGCCCTGGCATGTCGGCTTCGCCCATCGCGACGGGAGGGTCTCACGCGCCCGACGGTGCAACGGCCCGCAGCGCGGTCCTGACGATCGCATCGCCGAACTCCGGCGAGACCGGGCGATGGCCGACCAGCAGCCGGAAGAATACCGGTCCGTAGATCATGTCGAGCAGCGCCTCCATATCAGGCGGCGCAACGATCTCTCCCCGAGCCAGAGCCTCCTCCAGGATGACACGACCCGCGTTGCGGCTCGACAGGATCACCTGATTGCGGAAGGCCTTGGTGAATTCGCTTTCCGGGTCGGCGGCCGCAAGCGCCATGGTGATCTGCCGCCCGCGCGTGCTTGCAAAGGCAGTCACCAGTCCGCTCATCTGCGCGCCGAGAGCCGCCTGCGCCGTGGCCCCTCCGACCTCCGCTTCCGGTAGCCGGTTGACCAGAAGAGCGGCCATCGCCAGTTCCTGCGCGTTGGCCCAGGAGCGGTAGATCGTCGGCTTGCCGACACCGGACCGCGCCGCCACGGCTTCGATCGTCATGCGGCCGAAACCTTCGGCCATCAGGATTTCATGGGCGGCCTCCAAGGCACGCCTCTGCGCGGCAGCGCTTGGCGGCCGCCCTCGTTTCTTCGGTATTGCGTTATTCTCTTGACTCATATCTTTACGATACGTAACGTTAATAAATAACCCAGTCAAGGAGGATCATCCATGCCGAGTTTTGCCCGAAAAGTGAGCGCCTACTTCATCGTCAAGGATGCGGCACGGGCCATCGACTTCTACAAGGAGGCTTTCGGCGCCACGGAAGTCTTCCGCATGACCGATCCTTCGGACGGACGGATCGGCCATGCCGAGCTGCGTTTCGGAGAGACGCTGATGATGCTGGCAGACGAATATCCGGACTTCGGCGCCCTGTCTCCCGATACCATCGGAGGCTCGCCGGTAACCTTCCACATGGACACGGTGTCGACCGACGAAGCATTGGCGCAGGCGCTGTCGGCCGGGGCGACGATGTTGCGCCCGGCGACCGACCAGAGTTTTGGCGAGCGGGTGGCGCAGGTGCTTGATCCCTTCGGTCATCGCTGGATGTTGTCGCAAACCATCGAGCAGGTCACGCCCGAGGAGATGCAACGCCGCTGGAACGAGGATATATCGGCATGAGTGCCGCAGCCCTTGAAGCGCTCGAGGCGGCTGAGCGCGCCTTCAACGCGGCGATGGTGTCCAACGATCCCGCCCGGATCGCCGCCTGCATCACGCAGGATTGGGTGCTGGTGACGTCTGAACGCGGCCCAATCCCTGCACAGGCTATTCTTTCGGCGATCGGATCCGGTGTCCTGAGCCATGACACGATGACCAAGACGACGCATCACGTCCATCTGATCGGCAATGTCGCCACGGTTACCGGTCGCGGGCAGAACACCGGCATGTTCCGTGGCGAACCGATATCAGCCGACGAATGGATCACCGACGTCTATCACCGGGAGGGTAATAGGTGGCGCTGCGTACTCAGTCCTGCCAGGAGCGGTGCCTAGCGTGACGGCGCAGAATGCGGTCGCAGCCGGAGCCCCGGGCAAGGTCGTGCTCAAGCGGGGTTAAGGCAGGGCCGGGGGACGGTGCAGATCTCTTGATCATGCCCGTTCTCTGGCGGTTGCACTGGAAGGCAGCGCATACCAAAACATCCGTCTTGACTCTCTCCATCATCAGAACATCGGCGCGGCGGCCGCCATCTGAAAACCGAAGATGTGGAGAGCGGATATGCGCGAGCAGCCGATCGGCGAAGCCGTGGAAGATGATGAGTGGCCTGCAAGTGATGTGATGTGGCCGCCGGAGAAGGAGATTGAGGTCTCCGAGGCGCATGCAAGCCTGGTCAAGGCCGTGGCGGGGAGCCGAGGCGTGAGATTTTTCACGGCCTTCATCATCGACATCCCCAGCGATACCTATCTCGGCGATGTCCAGATGGCGATCGACGGGGCCGCCGGCGAGGCCTGCGGCATCCTGCTGACGAAGCATGTTACCGGCCGTGACGCCGCAACAGGCGCGCCGGTTTTGACCGAGGAAGCCACGCGACCGTTCAAGTTTCCCTGCAGCGAGGGCGTCGCGAAAGCGATGTCGGTATTCTGCGGCAAACTCAAAATGGCGGGCATCTTCCCTTGAGCGCCGCCATGCATGTCCATCTTTAAAGCGATAGAAATACCGTCGCTGGAATCAAGAATCGCTCACTCAGCGCGCGAGCCTGTCGGACGTTGATTTGTCTCTTTCCTCTGAGAATCTCGGACACGACGGACTGAGCGCCGACTTCCGGCACCTCGGACTGGCCAAGATTCCGCTCTTCCATGATGTAACGCAGTGCATCAGCTCCGGTCACCGGAGGCATTGGGCGGTTTCGCTCGTCATAGGCCTCGACAAGGTCTCCCATACGCGATGCAAGCAACGCCAAAGGATGTTCCTCGTCGTCGCCGACTTCAGCCAGGATCTCGTCAAGTTGCTCCACGAGACGATCATATTCAGCGTCATTGGTCGGCATGGCAAGAAGAGGGGCTACATGCATCCAGTGCTCGCTGACCAGTTTTACAAGTGCGCTCATCGGGCTAAGCCTTCCATGTTCCTTTGTCGTATTCCGCATGGTCCATAATCTTCTGGAGATAGACCTTCTTGAATGTGTAATGGACCACCGCGATCAATCGCAGCTTGTTGCCGCCAATGTCGAATACATGGTGCCGTCCGACCTTGTCGGTTGCCGGAAAGAGTGACTTCATGTCAGCGAAGTCAGTCGGCTCCGACGACTTCATGAGCCGATACCAACTATCCAGGGCATTGGTCGCCTGCGGCCATCGGTCTTTCGCTTCCCAGATCTTTTTCTGTGTAATGACGTGCATAGATCCGGAATCGCGCATCGCATTTTGCTATGGCCGCAATCTAGCTCAACCATCTGATTATAGCAAGTTGCTATGGCGCCGCTGTCCGGCATCCGAACTACGGTGCCGGTGGGTTTGATGGTGATGATTTGGGGGATGGTCGAGTGCGTTTCTTTGCAGCTTTGGTGATTGCGATCCTATTGAGTGGGGATGGGGCGGTTGCATGCCCTCTCAATGATACGTTGAAGCTTTGCGTGTTGAATGGCCGAAGCCTGGCTGCCTTGCACAACGGCGTCGATCGAGGCGATTGGACCGTTGAAGCGCCTTCTTCTCCCGTCAACCCGACCTCTGAGCCTCGAACCGGCAGCGAGCACTACACGATGCCGAGCGGACTGCGGTTCGCCATGTATTATCAGGAATACCGAAAGCTCTTTTCTACTACCTGTACGCTCGATTATTTTGCCGTCCTGGCGGCGGATCGTTCGGAGGATCTGCGCTGTTCGAGCGCTGAGATCGAAGCCTTCGAAGCTGGGCTCGCGGCAGACTCGTTGGGTTCAGTCACGAAGGACCGCAAGGAAAGCGGCATGGCCTATTTGATCGAGGGTGAGAATACGTGGATGACGGTCGTCGTCGTTGGTAAGGACCTGTTGAATACTTGGGTCGAGACGTCAGTTCTCAAGAAACCGTAGAATAGGCCGCAGACGCAGAAGGCGCAAAAGTGACCAAGAACCGTAGCAACCCGCGCTCGGGAAAACACACCGCCGACGCTCCAGCGCTCGACGCGTTCACTCGCAGCGCGCTCGCATCGGATCTGACCTGGCTGCCGGATAAAAAGCGCTTGGCCAATTGGGCGCCGGGCCTTGTTGACAGCGTGATCAACACAGGGTTGTATCAAGTATCGACGCAGGAGGTACGGACGCGAATGAACCTCGTGAGGTTTATTGGTTTATTGGTTTCGATGGCATGGATTGTTTGCGGGCCGTTGGCCAATGCTGCTTCCTTGGATGACGATGCTTTCAAAAGCATCCCAATTGGCAAGACCGCGAAGTTTTCGGATCTATCGTCCTTTGATGCCCAGGTGGTCTGCCTGCTCCAGCCCTACCAAGACCGATTGCCTTCCAAAGATGCGTTAGCTGCCAGAGTGAACATGTATCTCGCCGCGAACAACTACGTTGCGGATGAGGGCCATTTTGCATTCGTGCTCGTTGGGAAGGAGACTATCGAGATTGCGCCGTTCAGACGGTCTGAAAAGCTTGATGTCTTGGCAAAGCATGAGGTTTCCTCATCGATCGATGTGATGTTGCCGAAGGGTTTTACCCCACACGACTGCGCAAGTGGTGAATCTGAAGGCTTTATGAAGATCGGACTGCGAGCAAGAAGCTACGTCGTGCTTGGTGAGCTACGCTAGGCGTTCAACCGGTGATGTGATCTTGTATTTTGATCCTATGGAACGTGACTGAGATAGCCGGTTGGCGCTCAAGCGGACAAAGCTCGGACTCTAGTTCGAAAGGTACTCTCGAAGGAATGTGCGAACGCTGCGGATCGACTTTCCCGCGGCGTCCGGATTGTATTTTTCGATGTGACCCAACACCTTCCTTCCCACCTTAAACTCCGGGGCATCGAAATCGTGGTAGGTACCCTTGTAGATGTTGAGCTCGATGGGCGGACTATTGTCACTCAGACGGGCAAGCCTCTTCCGGCATCGGTCGGCCGGGCTCCAATTGTCTCGCTCGCCAGTCAAAATCAGGATCGGCACCGTCGCATCGCCCTGAGTTGCCGCGCAGCGGGGATAGTAGGCAACCGCTGCTTTGAATTTGCGGTCCATCAGCTGTTCGTTGCCTTCAATTTTTGTTCCCTCCAGCGTCGCCGTGCCGCCCGTTGAAAAGCCGATCAGGGCAACTCGCCTGATATCGACAAAGCTTTGTTTCGATAAAAAATTCAAAGCGCCATAGGCGTCGAAGACGCGATCGGGGAGATGGCTTTGACACGTGTCCTTGAGGTTGCGGGTGGTGAAGCTATCGACGGCGAGCACGACGTAGCCCCATGAGACCAGTCGTTTCGGCCAAAGGTCTTTGATGCTCAGACGCATACCCTCGCATCCATGCAGGACGACGACCGCCGGGAAGGGGCCATCACCCTCCGGGCGGGACAGATATCCCAGCAGGGGCGTACCTTGCGGTTGAGAAAGAATTTCTCCCTGTTCTCTCGCTTTGCTTATCCGAAATGGGCTTAGCTTGACGGGCGCGCTTTCGAAGTGAACCAGCTCGTCGGCACCAGCTGGGTCTCCAGCGAACGTGACGCTGAGAAAAGCGACGAGGCAAAGAAAATGTCTCGCGGTTTTCACTGAACTTCTCCACCGTTGGATCAACAGCCTGCTCATTGTACGCCGGACCGGAAGGCTCGAAAAGCGGTGAGGGGTTTTGCCGCCGATTGGGGCGATTTCAAACCGGCGCATGACCTGCGATCAAAAGCTCTTGATCACCCCCTGACACATCCGTTATCACTACCGCAAATCCAGGCTACGAGATTTGAATTCAGAGGTGATGCCGACTAAGTCGGCGCCGCCCTCCGATAGTACGCGCCCATTCGCCAAGGCTTGAGAGCCGGCCAGCTGCACTGAGCCACCATCGCGAGTTTGCCGCAGAGCTTGCCTCTTGCTCCGTCATCCTCGGGCTTGTCCCGAGGATCTACGTTGGCCTCCACGGGCAGCGGGCATAGATCCTCGGGATAAGCCCGAGGATGACGGAGGGTGGGGAGCGCGGTTTGCCAAATCCACCGCCGGCGCTTCGTAAGATGTTCCGGTGCCCACTGGGTCGAGCAGGCTGGATTTCAGACTCGATTAGCGCTTGATCACCCCCCGGCAAATCAGTTAAGACTACCGTAAATCCAAGCTGCGAAATTTGAATCCAGAAGGTGATGTCAGCCAGGTCGACGCCGCCCCCGATCGGTGTGTCTGTGACCGTCCGGCCAGCTCCCAGCTCGTCGTTGATCCTCATCCTCTGCCGCCTGACCTCTCATCTTCGATCACATCGGGATCGGGCCGGATCGCGCTCGCCTCTTCCAAGGAGAACTGTAATGGACCCTTCGATTGCTCCCGCCTCGCGGGCCGCAGTGGTGACCCCGAACGATACTGCCATTGTCGGTGCGCGCGCGCTTTATATCGGCACGGCGGGCGATGTTGCTATTGCGCCGCGCCGGGACATGGATCCGGTCATCTTCAAGAGCGTGCCGGCGGGGACGATCCTGCCGGTTCACGCCGCCATCGTGGCGCTGACCGGGACCACGGCCTCCAATATCGTCGCGTTGTTCTAGAACCCTCCAGAAGCGGCGCCTCATGGGCAGACCCATCAAGTTCACCCAGGCGATTGCCGACAGGATTTGCGAGCGCATCGCCGACAGGGAAAGCCTGCGGTCGATCTGCCGGGATGAAGGGATGCCGGCGATGTCGAGCGTGCTGTCCTGGCTCGCCGATGACGACAAGGCCGGTTTTCGGGTCAAATACGCCCTGGCGCGCGAGATTCAGGCGGACGGCTTTGTCGACGAGATGGTCGAGATTGCCGATGACCGCGCAGACGACTGGATCGAAAAGAAGAATGCGAGCGGCGAGACCACCGGCTGGCAGGAGAATGGCGAAGCCATCCGCCGGTCGCAGCTCCGCATCGCCACCCGCCAATGGGTCGCCGAGAAGCTGAAGCCGAAGAAATACGGTTCCAAGGTCGAGCCCGACCAGGGCGCCGTGACCGGCGAGGTTTCGCAGTTGCTGGAAGATATCAATGGCAAGACGCGCGGACTTCCAAACGGCCGTTGACCAGTTTTCCGACTGGCGCTGGCGTCTGAACAACCTCTATTGGATCACCGACAAATCAGGCAAACGCGTCAGGTTCGAGATGAACTGGACGCAGATGACGTTTTTCGAGCAGATGCACTACCTCAATGTGCTGCTGAAAGCCCGCCAGCTCGGTCTCACCACCTTCATTCAGATCTTCATGCTCGATGCCTGCGTCTTCAACCGGGATATCCGCGCCGGCACCATCGCCCATACGCTGGGCGACGTGCAGACGATCTTCCGGGACAAGATCAAATATCCCTATGACAATCTGCCCGACGGCATTCGTAACGCCGTGCCTGTCGTCAGGGCCAACCAGACCGAACTGCTGCTTGGCAATAATTCGAGCATTCGTGTCGGCACCTCGCTGCGCTCGGGAACGCTGCAATATCTGCATATTTCCGAATATGGGAAGCTTTGCGCCAAATATCCCGACAAGGCGAGGGAAGTCCGCACCGGTGCTTTGAATACGGTGCAGGCCGGCCAGCTGGTCTTCGTCGAAAGCACGGCGGAAGGCCAGGAAGGACATTTCTACACGCTCTGCGAAGATGGCCAGGTCAAGCAGCGCCAGGCGGCAAAGCTCACCGAACTGGATTTCAAGTTCCATTTCTTCCCCTGGTGGAAGGAGCCGCAATATGCGATCGCGGCTGATGGCGTCATCATCACAGATGCTCTCGAAAAGTACTTCCGCAACCTGGCCGATCAGGGCATCACGCTGACGGACCGGCAGAAGGCCTGGTACGTCAAGAAGGCCGAAACCCAGCTCGGCGACATGAAGCGCGAATACCCCTCGACACCGGCAGAAGCTTTCGAGGCGAGCGTCGAGGGCGCCTATTACGCCGATCAGATGGCGGTGGCCGATGCCGAAGAGCGGATCGGGGTTTTCCCGCATGTCGAAGGTTATCCCGTCCACACCATCTCCGACATCGGCATGGACGATACCAACAGCGTCTGGCTGTTTCAGGTGCTGCCCGGCAGGGTTCGGATGATCGGCTATTTCGAGCATACCGGCACCGGCATGGACGGCATGCTCGACGAGCTGGAGCGGCGCGCCGAAGAACATGGCTATGTCTATGGCGTGCACAACATGCCGCATGACATCAAGGTCAGGGAATGGACGCGCGGTGGCATGACCCGCATCGAGGTCATGCTGAGAGAGGTCAAGGCCCGCGATCTCGGCACGGTCCGCAAGATCGAGCGCGCCTATGTCCACGACCGCATCAACGGCACCAGGCGCATTCTGGCGAAGATCGAGTTCGATCAGGCCGGCTGCATTCAGGGCATTAGGTGTCTGCGGAACTACCGCAAGGACTGGGACGAAGATCTGAGCGTCTTCCGCGACGAGCCGCTGCACAATTGGGCTTCGCACGGTGCGGACGCTTTCGGCGGGCTGGCGATCATCTTCACCGGCTTGGCGCCGGAACCGCTGAAGCCGCAAACGAAAACCCTGCCGACCTTCCAGACGATGACATTCAACGAATTTGCCGATTCCACCCCTGCATATAGCGAGCGTGTTTGATGGAAGACGAAACAATGGCTTTGGAGGGCGGGCAGCAATGGGACCTGGCAAAGGTCGGCGCCCGTTGGCAGCAGGAGCTCGAGCGCGCCCAGCGCTATTTCAAATCCTGGCACGACCGCTGCGTCAAGATCGAGAAGATCTATCTCGACCAGCAGTCCGACCAGACGAATGCGGCCAAGCGACGGTTTCCGATGCTCTGGGCCAACACCTCGGTGCTGCAACCGGCCGTCTATGCCCGGGTGCCGCAGCCGGTCGTCGAGCGCCGCTTCAAGGACGCCCAGCCGGTGGCGCGCATGGCCTCGGAACTGGTTGAACGTAACCTGTCCTATATGGGCGATGAAGCCGATATCGATTCCATCATGCGGGCGGTGCGCGATGATTTCCTGCTCTGTGCCCGCGGCACGGTGTGGCTGCGCTACGAGGCCGATTTCGAGCCGCTCGACATGGGCGTCCAACCCTCCGACGCGCCGGCGATTGGTGGCCTCCTCTCTGGCGGCCTGCCCGGTGGCACGGGCGAGAATGGCGTTCCGCCAGAGGCTATCACCGACGAGCGTGTCTGCATCGATTATGTGCACTGGTCGGATTTCCTGCATTCGCCGGCGCGGCGCTGGAAGGATGTGACATGGGTGGCGCGGCGCGTGCCGATGACCGACGAGGAGCTGGAGAAGCGCTTCGGCCCCGACGCGATGGCATCGCTTTCAGCGCAAGGTGCCGGCAGCAACAAGGGCACCACCCAGACCGAGCGCGCCGAGAACGAGGGCAAGACCCATGTCTGGGAGATCTGGTGCAAGAGCGAAAACTATACCGTCTGGATCGCCGATGGCGCGCCCGTGGCGCTCGAAGTGTCGGAGCCGCCGCTTGATCTCACCCACTTCTGGCCTTGCCCGCGCCCGGCCTATGGCACGATGTCGACGAGCTCGCTGATCCCGGTTCCCGACTATGTCTATTATCAGCAGCAATGCGACGAGATCGATCTGTTGACGAGACGCGTCAACAAGCTGACCGATCAGCTGCGGCTGAAAGTGTTCTACCCCTCCGGCGACGGCGCGATCTCGCCGGCGATCGAGAAGGCGATGCGGCCGGAAAACGACACGGTGATGGTGCCGATCCCGGAATGGGCGGCCTTCACCGACAAGGGCGGCTCGAAGGCGATCGTGACGCTGCCGATCGACGAGGTGCAGAAGGTCATCATCGCCTGCATCCAGGCCCGCAA
The DNA here is from genome assembly GCF_013087625.1 of Rhizobium changzhiense. NCBI lineage: Bacteria > Pseudomonadati > Pseudomonadota > Alphaproteobacteria > Hyphomicrobiales > Rhizobiaceae > Rhizobium > Rhizobium changzhiense. Next base: position 667,472 of record NZ_JABFCQ010000001.1, on the reverse strand, counting down.
GCAGCTGATCGAGGACGTCTACCAGATCACCGGCATATCAGACATCGTCCGAGGCGATACCCAGGCGTCGGAGACGGCGACGGCGCAGCGGATCAAGAGCCAGTGGGGCTCGATCCGTATCCGCGACCGCCAGTCCGAGCTTGCCCGCTTCGCCCGCGATATCATCCGGCTTGCCGGTGAAATCATCTGCGGTCAGTTCCAGCCGGAAACGCTGATGCTGGTCAGCGGCATCAAGCTGCCGACCATGGCCGAGAAGCAGCAGGTTCAAATGCAGATGCAGCAGATGCAGATGGCGGCCCAGCAGGCCGCGGCGCGTGCGGAGCAGATGGGCCAGCCCGCACCGCCGCCGCCGCAGATGCCGCCGCAGCTCCAGCAGATGATGCAGCAGCCGACGATCGACGAGGTCGTGCAGCTGTTGCGCAACGACAGCATTCGCGGCTTCCAAATCGACATCGAAACGGATTCGACGATCGAGCCCGACGAGGACGCCGAAAAGCAGCGCCGCATGGAATTCGTGCAGATGATCGGCGGCTTCCTGCAGCAGGCCGGCGCCATGGCGCAGCAGAACCCGATGCTGGTGCCTGTCATGGTCGAGACGCTGCTCTTTGCCGCCCGCGGCTTCAGGGCCGGCCGCCAGCTCGAAAGCACGCTGGAGCAGGTCGGCGCCCAGCTCTCCGAGGCCGCCACCGCACCAAAACCGCCGCCGGAGCCCCCGGCCGAGCAGATGATCAAGCTGAAAACGGCTGAAGTGAAGGCGGGTGCGGAGCAGCGGAAAGCCGAGCTTGGCGTCGCCCAGGCCGAGATCGAACATCGCGCCGTGGTGGAACAGGCGCGCGGCGAGGCAGCGGCGCAGGCCTTGCTGGAGTTCCAGGCGCAGCCGGCCTATCAATAGTTTCGAGGATCCAACATGAGAGAACGCTATTGCCGCGTCTGCGGCGGCTGGCACCCGCTCGACAAATGGCCGCACAACTGCATGCCGGTGAAGAACATCGCGCAGTCGGATCTGCCGGCGCCGCATTTCGTCAGCGACAGCATCGATATCCAATCGATGCATGACGGCAGGCATTACACCTCGAAGGCCAAGCTGCGCTCCGCCTATCGATCGGCCGGCGTGGTCGAGATCGGCAACGAAAAGCCGCAGCCGATCGAGACACCGAAGACGGATCGCAACGAGATCCGTAAGGAGCTGCGGCGGGTTTACGCCGAATACAACGCCTAGAACCAACCGCTCTAACCTTTTGTTTTTACGGGCATCAATCCCCGACAAAGGAAGTTTCCGACATGGATATGGAAGACCTGAACGAGGCCGGCAACGGCAGCGAAGATTTTGGCGCGTTCGACGACAAGCCCCTGAATGACAGGCCGGTCAGCATCCGCGACAGCCTGAAGGCGGCGATCGACACCGTCGAAGGCAGTGGACCGGGCAATATCGCCGGCCAGCCGCGCGACGGGGAAAACGGCCGTTTCCTGGCCAAGGAGCAGGAGCAAGCAGCGGCAGCGGCAAGGGCAGGGCAGGCGCCCGCGGCAACCGCCGCTCAGCAGACGCCGCAAACACAAAGCCGAGCGCAGAGCGGCGAACAGCCGGCAGGCATCGGCAGCCGGGTTCCGCCCGGCTGGTCGGCGGAAGCCAAGGCGCAATTTGCAAGCCTTCCCGGGGAAGTGCAGGCGGCCATTACCAAGCGGGAACAGGAGGTCGATAACGGCTTCCGCGTCCTGCAGGACTACAAGGGGCTCGAGGAGTTCACGCCGCTCATCCGCCAGGCCGGCATGACCCATGCCGATGTCATGCGCCGGGCGATCGACTGGGAAAAGGCGCTCATCCACGATCCCGTCAACACCGTCGTTCACGTCGCCAGGATGGCCGGGGTCAATCTTCACGCCCTGGTCGATGGCCAGATGGAACAGGTCCTGCAGCGCAACGCGCAGCAGGCCGGACCACAGCCCGGACTACAGCAAGGAGGACCGCAGCCGCGACATATCAACGTCGAGGCGACGGTTGAACATGTTTTGCGGAAAAGGGACACCGAAACTCAAGTCGATGCCTTCCTTTCCGACCCGGCAAACGCGCACGCCGATGACGTGCTTGATGACATGATCGCCCTTATCAATGCAGGGCGGGCATCGTCGCTTCAGGACGCCTACGACGCCGCATGCTGGATGCGCCCGGACATTCGCCAGCAGTTGATCAGCCAGACTGCGCAGGCACCCGTCCGAGAACAGCAAGCCCAGAGGGCAGCAGCGGCAGATCAAGCCCGCCGCGCCTCGCGATCCATCTCTGGATCTTCCGCGCCGGGCCCGACCCGCGATGCGGCAAGAGGCCAGCCCACTTCAATCCGGGACTCGCTGCGCGACGCCATGCGTTTTTCGCGCGGTCAAGTCTGATCAAAGGAATGATCAATGCCCATCTCGCCCAATCTCTCTGAAATCGTGACCACGACGCTGCGCAACCGCAGCGGCACGGTTGCCGACGACGTGACGAAGAACAATGGTCTTCTCACCCGTCTGAACAGCCGCGGCCGCAAGAAGCCCATCTCCGGCGGCCGCACCATCGTTCAGGAACTGCAGTACCAGGAAAACAGCACCTTCAAGCGCTATTCCGGCTACGATATCCTCAACGTCCAGCCCTCCGACGTCATCACCGCTGCCGAATACGACCTCAAGCAGGCCGCGGTCGCCGTCTCCATGTCGGGCCTCGAACAGCTGCAGAACTCCGCCGAGGATGCGATCCTCGATCTGCTCGAGCAGCGCATCGAAAACGCCGAAACGACGCTGAAGAACAACATCGCGCTCGACTGCTATTCCGATGGCACGGCCGATGGCGGGCGTCAGATCGGCGGCCTGCAGCTGTTGATCTCGACCTCGCCGACATCAGGCACCGTCGGCGGCATTTCGCGCGCCACCTGGGGTTTCTGGCGCAACCAGAAATTCTCGGCCTCGGCCGATGGCGGTGCCGCCGCCTCGAATGCCAACATCCAGAGCTACATGAACCGGCTCTACATGTCCTGCGTTCGCGGCTCCGACGCGCCCGATCTTGTCGTCGCCGACAACAACTTCTTCCGCCTCTACTGGGAATCGCTGCAGGCGATCCAGCGCATCACCTCGGCGGACAAGGGCATGGCCGGCTTCCAGTCGCTCCAGTACATGGGCGCCGACGTGATCTTCGACGGCGGCTTCGGCGGCGGTGCGCCGCTCAACCAGATGTTCTTCCTGAACACCAAGTACCTGTTCTACCGCCCGCACCGCGACCGCGACATGGCTCCGATCGGCGACGAGCGCATGAACACCAACCAGGATGCCTTCGTGCAGCTCATGGGCTTCGCCGGCAACCTCACCATGAACAACGCCTTCCTGCAGGGCGTGTTGTTCGCCTGATCGTCAACGAAAGGAAAAGCAAATGTCGGTCGCTTCAATCCAGTCCGATCGTCTTGGCGCGAACCCGTTCGTCGTCGAAGGCCCGATCGTTTCCGGCTCCGGTATTCCGGGCCCGAACTTTGCCCTCGGCGCTGTCGCCGGCGGAGACCGCGAATCCGAATGGGTCTATTGCCAGCTCGTGCTGGCCTCGCAGACGACCCTTCAGCCCGGCCAGTGGTTTCAGTGGACCAGGGATTATGTCGCTTCGCTGCTGACCACGGCCGCTGCCGTCGTCGGCCAGCGCTGCGGCGTCTTTTCCGGTGCTGCCCAGCCCCCGACACTGACCGGCGGCCCGGTCGGTGCCATCACCCTTGCACCCGGCACCTATTACATCTGGCTGCAGCGCAATGGCCAGGCGCCGTCGCAGGTGGCAACCGCAACGGCGGCCCTCGTCGTTGCCGAAACCACCACCACGGCAGGCCAGGCGAGCGCCCCGGCATCGGCCACGGCAACCACCAAGGCCATCGCCAACGTCAACTTCGCGGCAGCCAACCAGACGTTCACGGCTACCACGGTCAACGGCTCCAACCTGCTGACGAGCCTTTCCGGGCTGAATGCCGGTTCCGGCCCGTTCATCGGCGCGGCCGTCTCCGGCACCGGCATATCAGGCGGAACCACCATCTCGGGCATCACCTACAGCCCGAGCGGCGTCGTCCAGAGCATCACGCTCTCGGCCAACGCCACCGCCAACGGCACGGGCATTACCATCACCGCAACGGGCGTGCTCGAGGCAACGCTGATGCGTCCGTTCCTGTCGAAGGTGAACTAAACCAGCAAGTGATCGACGGGCGTTTTGGCGCCCGTTGAGACTGCTGACAATGCCTGCCAACTTCCCTTCCGTCATGCTCGGGCTTGTCCCGAGCATCTGCAGCCGGTTCATGCGCAGCAGATCCTCGGCACAAGGCCGAGAATGACACCGAGGCGCTTCGGCGCCCATTTCCTTCCCCGCCATCAACAGCGAGACAAACACAATGTCCGACAGCAACACTGGAATTTATGCCTCCTTCAGCCTCGAACCGGTCGAGCAGACCTTTCTGACGGAGAAGGAAGGCCGGCCGATCTTCGCCGACAAGGAATTCGTCCGCATCTTCATCTCCGGCGACAAACACACCGAAGTCTATCGCGAGGTGACCGAAAACGACAAACAGCGCTTTTCCGATGCCTATAAGCGTTTCAAGGAAGGCGCGGCCGCCCGCGAGCAATTGACCGGCACGCCGCTGGCGCAATGGCCCTATCTCAAACCCAGCCAGATCAAGGAGCTGGAGGCGGTCAATATCTACACCGTCGAGCAGCTCGCAGCACTCTCCGACACCGTCAAGCAGAAGATCGGCATGGGGGCGAACGAGCTTGTCGCCGCCGCCCGCGCCTATCTGGCAACCGCCGAGAACTCGAGTGCTGCCTCGGCCTTTGCCGCCGAAAACGAGCGGCTGAAGGACGAGGTAACGCGTCTGCAGGAGCAGATGAAGGAGATGGCCTTGCGCTTCGAGGCGCTGGAAAGCGAACGTCAAGGGTCGCAGCCGACAAGCGGCCCGATGAAGCGCTGACACAAGCCGCCCCCTCATCCGCCCTACGGGCACCTTCTCCCCGCTGGGGAGAAGAGGGAATCGAGACCTCGCGGCATAACCCCTTCGCCCCAGCGGGGAGAAGGTGCCGGCAGGCGGATGAGGGGGCCACACGGCACAACCCTCAGGCAGATTCACTCACCCCGCCACGCCCACAGCAACTGCTCTGAACAGGAGATTCCGCGCATGTCGCTACTGACCATCATTCAGAACGTCTGTGCGGAAATCGACCTCGATCCGCCGACGGCCGTCATGTCCTCGGCGGATCCGCAGATCATGCAGCTGCGCATCCTCTCCACCCGCGCCGGCCGCGACCTGATGCGCGAGCATGACTGGTCGACGCTGATGGTGCAGCGGCAATTCGCAACGACGGGCGCCAACCCGGAGCCGGCCGAGCCGCCCGCCGACTGGGACCGCTTTGCCGCCAATTCGAAGATCTGGAATGCCTCGCGCCTCTGGCAGCTCAACGGCCCTGTGGTGCCGCAGACCTGGCAGCGCAACAGGATCATCAATTCGAACCCGGTGCCGCAGATCTGGCGCATAGCCGGCGGTAAGCTCGATATCCATCCGAACGCTGCCGGCGAGACGATGGCTTATGAGTATATTTCCGGCTTCTGGGTGGCGGTGAATGGCGAGGCGACCTATGCCGCCAATTGGGCTGGTGACACCGATACCGCCCGTTTCCCCGAAGACCTTCTCGAGCTCTCGCTGATCTGGCGCTGGAAGCGGGCCAAGGGCCTCGACTATGGCGAGGAGATCGCCAGTTTCGAGCGATCTAAGGAAGCCGCGATCGGCGCCGATCGCGCCGCAAGCGCTGTCGACCTCTCGCTGCCGGTGAGGGGACAGACCCCTGAGAGTTATTGGCCCGGCACGATCACGATTTTGAACCCATGACCCGCAGACCTGTCCCTCAAAACGGGCGCACCCGCCGCGTTTCGCCCGGCAAAGACTGGATCGCGCCGATCGGCGGCTGGCGAACCGATGTCGAGATGGCCGATATGCCTGAAGATGCAGCGTTTCAGCTCGACAACTTCTTTCCCGAGGCCAACCGGGTGCGCGCCCGCTATGGCTTCCTCGCCTTCGCGACCGGCCTCGGCGCCGACGTGCGGACGGTCATTCCCTATTCGGGCGTCGGCAACAGGCTGTTTGCCGCCGCCGGCGACAAGATCTTCGACGTCACTGCGGGCGGCGCTGTCGGTGCACCCGTCGTCTCCGGCATGGCAAGCGCCCATTGGTCGGTGCAGCAATATACCAACCCGGCCGGCCAGGAGTTTCTGCGCCTCGTCAACGGCCTCGACACGCCGCTGCTCTTCAACGGCACAGCCTGGACGAATAATTTTCTGGTCGGCACGGCAACGCTCGCCACCCAGAACGTCGCCGTCCGGAACGTGCCCTATACGCTGAGCTTCTTCGGCACCGGCTCCGTCACGCTTTCCGGCGCCTTCACCGGCACGCTGAACGGCACGGGCGTCAACAACCGGGTGTCGCTCAGCTTCACGCCGGCGGCCGGCACGCTTGTCGTCACCGTCTCGGGAACGGTCACCAATGCGCAGCTTGAGACGGGCGCGGTCGCGACCCCTTACGTTTCCTCGACGATGATCACCGGCATTCCGGACGCCTCGCTGCTGATCGCGGTGACCGCCTATCGCTCGCGTCTCTGGTTCATCGAGAAGAATTCGACCAATGTCTGGTATCTGGCCACCGACGCCGTCAGCGGCACGGCGACGGTGCTGCCGGTCGGCGGCAACATGAAATATGGCGGCACGCTGATTGCGATCAACGTCTGGACGATTCCCGTTTCGACCGGCCTGCAGCAGTGCCTGGTGCTGATCTCCTCGGAAGGCGAGGTGATCGTCTTCCAGGGCTCCGATCCTTCGAGTGCTGCCAATTGGGGCCTGATCGGCACCTTCAAGCTCGGCCGGCCGCTCGGTACCGATCGATGCCTGCTGTCGGTCGGCGCTGATCTGGCGATCATGACGACGGATGGCATCGTGCCGATCACCAAGGCCGTGCAGCTCGACCGTGGCGCCACCAGCCTCGGGGCGATCACCGCCAAGATCGGCCCGACCTGGCGCGAGACCGTTGCGGCGACCGGCACGACCTCTGAGGAGTGGCAGCTTTCGAGCTTCCCGGCGCGGCAGATGGCGATCGTCAACCTGCCGTCCTCCTTCGGCCCCTATCAATATGTGATGAACACCGAAACCGGGGCCTGGTGCCGCTTCGTCGGCATGCCGGCCTCCTGCTGGACGACATGGCAGGACCGGCTGTTCTTCGGGGCGGGCGACGGCACGGTCTACGAGGCCGAGGTCGGGGCCAACGACAATGGCGTGGCGATCGATGCGCTGATGGTCGGCGCATGGAGCCGCTATGGCGACGGCCTCTCGACCAAGCTCTCGAAGCTGATCGGGGTGACGGCGCAGATCGGGGTTTCCACGCTGATGTATGCCGGCATCTCTGTGGACTACCAGACCAAGGTGCCGACAGCACTTTTGTCCTCGGTCGAGAACAATGCGGCGGCGAAATGGGGAACGGCGGTCTGGGGCGTGTCGAAATTCCCGGGCATTTCGCTTGTCCGTAAATTCGCCTCCGCCGGCGGCGCCGGTTCAGCCTTAGCGCCGACGATCCGGGCGCTGATCTCGGGCTCGTCCGGCTCCGTCTCCGAAGCAGCCGTGGTCGGCGGCTCCGTGCTTTACGAAAAGGGTGCGCCGATTTGATCGTCTCCGAACCGCGCGAGGAAATCGCGGCCTGGGTCGGCAACAGGATCGGCGTGAGCTTCCACCCGCCTTACACCACGCTCGCCCATGTCGACCGCGGCCGGATCGTTGCCGGCTTCGTCTTCAACGTCTGGACCGAACATGACGTCGAAGTTTCGCTGGCCGCCGACCGGCTGACGCTGACGCTGATGCGATCGGTCTTTCGCTATGTCGTGCATCAGCTCGGCTGCCGCCGGGCAACCGCAAGGACCCGCGCCGACAACGCCGAATCCCAGAAGGTTTTGGCACGGCTCGGCGCACGCCTGGAAGGTCGCCAGCAAGCCTATTTCGGCGACTGCGACGCGCTGCTTTACGCAATCATGAAAGAGGATTTTCCCTATGGTCTCCACGCCGAAGGCCCCAAAGGCGCCTGATCCGACACAGACCGCAGCGGCGCAGACGGCCACCAACGTCGACACCGCCATCGCCAATGCGGGGCTGAGCCACACCAACCAGTACACGCCGGATGGTTCGCTGGAATACAAGGTCAGCGGCTACCAGACGATGAAAGACCAGAACGGCAAGACCTACCAGCTGCCGACCTATTCCGCCTATCAGACCTATTCGCCCGAGAACCAGGCGATCTACGACCAGACGCAGCAGACGCAGCTCGGCCTTGCCAGGCTCGCCAACGACCAGACCGGCAAGATTTCGGGCATTCTCGGCACCAATGTCGATCTCAGCGCCGGCAATGTCGACAAATATGTCAACGATCACTGGCAGTCCGGCTTCAACAACCAGTGGGACCGCGATCAGGCAAGCCTTAGTCAGAGCCTTGCCGACAAGGGCATCTCGATGGGCTCGGCCGCCTATGACAACGCGCTGCGCGATTTTTCGACGCGCAAGCAGGCCGCATCCGACCAGTATCTCGGCGACATGTATTCGAATGCTGAGAATTCGATCCTGACCGAACGAAACCAGCCGCTGAACGAGATTTCGGCGCTGATGTCGGGCTCGCAGGTCCACCAGCCGAGCTATGTCAACACGCCGACGACGCAACTGCCGACCGTGGATCAGGCTGGACTCATCAATGAGAACTTCAATCAGAAGATGGGTCTCTACGACCGGCAGGTCGCGCAGTCGAACGCGGCAATGGGCGGCCTCTTCGGCCTCGGCGGCTCGCTGCTCGGCGGCTGGGCGAAGTCCGACCGTCGGCTGAAGGAAGACATCAAACGCGTCGGCACGCTTGATAACGGCCTGCCGGTCTACGCCTTCAAATACAAGGACGGCGGCCCGACCCAGATCGGCCTGATGTCCGACGATGTGCGCAAGATTCATCCGGACGCCGTCTTCGAACACGCCGACGGCTTCGACCGCGTCGATTACGAGAGGGCAGTCGTATGATCCCAACCATCTTCGGCGGCGATACCGGCAAGACACAGGGCGACATCGACGACCAGCGCAAGCGGCTGGCCTACGCCATGCTGCAGCAGGGCATGGATATGAGCCCGGTGCAATCCCCGTGGCAGGGGGCGGCGCGGCTAGCGCAGGCACTGATGGGCGGGCTGGCGATCAGGCAGCAGGAGAAACGTGCAGGTGCGGCTGAAGGTCTCGCCGCATCGAGGCACGCGTCTAACACCTCGTCTGCGGTTTCGCCCGACGAAGCATTCAACGCGAACACTACACAATATCGAGATATCGTTGAGCGCGACGAGCTCAACCCGACCGATGTCGTTCCCGATTTTGGAACATCTGCACAACCGAACGCGCTAACTTCGCCGGTCGCTGCCTCGGTCGCTCCGAGACAGCGGGCAGCCCCTGTCGCTCTTGCTGGAACCACAACGCCTTCAGCCATGCGCAAAACATCGAACGGCACCACATGGAGCATTCAGTAATGGCGACAATCTTGGTTAATGGCCAGCAGTTAACGGTCGACGACAGCTTTTTGAGCCTCTCTGCGGACGACCAGAATTTTCTAGTTGACGAGTTATCGCGGCGCCTCCCCCCGCCTGCAGATAGCCTCACTCCACCTGTAGATAAGAGTCATATCGGACAGCTTTGGCCAATCAGCCGGGACACCGACGGGAACAGATATTTCGATAGCGACGCCGGCATTCTGGGAGCGCTAAAACGCTCCGTCATGCTTCCGGGTGACGTCTACAGCGGCAAAGTGCAGATGAATGGCCCAGATGGCAGAATAAGCCCAGAGGCGATTGGCCGTTCGTTGGAGTTTGCGTCGACTTTCATCCCGGCATCGCCGGGGCTCCGCGCAGGAGAGGGGCTAGTCCCAGGAGTGAGCAAGAGCCTGCGAAGGCCAAATAGCGTAGAGCCGCCATCTAGCAACGCTCTTTATGCCGAGGCAGAACGCAATTTCGAGGCGATGCGAAACAGTGGTGTTGATTACTCCTCCGATGCCGTTAAAACAATGGCAGAGGCAGCTCAATCGAAGCTCGAGAAAGAGGGTTTTGACCCAGAGCTCGCCGGAAAGACTCACAAGATTCTCGCAAAACTCTTTAACCCTCCGGAAAACAGCTTGGCGAGCATCGAGGGGTTAGACTCAGCCCGCAAGACGTTCGGAAAAATAGCCCAATACGTTAAAGAACCGAACGATCAAGCTGCTGCGTCCCGCGTTATTCGAGAGTTGGACGAATTCATTGGTGCCGGCGATCCGGCGACCGTCGTGGCTGGAAAGGCGACTGACGCAGCCGACGCGCTCAAAGCAGCAAGTGGTAATTTTGCAGCCGCAAAGCGTTCCGATATTGTGAACGGTATCGACAGATCCCCAGATTTCCGCGCTGTACCAAACACTTCCGCTACAAATAATGTAGATGTGATTCGTCAACGCGCCGCCTCTACCCTTCTTCAGGACAAGGAGATATTCCGCTTTTCTCCCGAGGAAATAGAAGCGCTCAAAACTATTGCCGGGGGCAGCGCGGCCCAAAACGTTACGCGTCGCATAGGAAAATTTTTGGAGGGCGGAAGTGGTCTCGCTCGGATGCTGAGCACGGCAGCGGGCGGCGCCGCTGGAGCGGCGGCGAGTAGCACCGGTGGCGCCGGCGCCGCCGCCAGCGGCGCGGCTGTGGGTGCATTGGTCCCGACAGTCTTGGGCCAAGGCAGCAAGGAACTATCCAACATTTTGACATCCCGGGCGCTGTCTTCCGTTGATCGAATGGTTCGGCAACGTTCTCCGCTTTATCAGGCCACGCTGAATGCGGCCCCCAAGGAAGTCGTCCGCCAACCGATGGCGGAGGCACTCATCCGAGCTCTATTGCTTTCTCGACAGAAGCAAGATGGCGGTGACCCATGGATATGAACTTCCGCACTGTTGCTTGCTCGGAAGCAGCAAAAATAGCGGTGGTGGCTGGTGAGCTATCCCCGCAGATCGTCCCACAAAATGGCAACCCCCAGTGCCATCACGCTTATCGGTATGGCCCAGATGATCAATTTGACGGGTTGGCCGGCGTACAGGAACATGTAAGCGGCCGCTGATGCTCCGCCAATGGCCATCATCGCCCCCAGTGTCATGGATATGAATTTCCTCATTAAAAATCCTTCCTGGAAGCTTGCGGGCCTGAGGGGTACATGATGTCAGCGGTTATCAAGGACGATCTGGATCCGGATGGCGACCAGCAGGAATGTTGCCAGCGTGATCATCAGGCCGAGGGTGGCGCCGGGCAGCCAGGTGGTGCCGTTGAAATAAAGTCCTTCGCAATTGGCCCGCGCCTGCTTCCATATAAAAAAACTGGCCGGTCCTGCCGTCAAAGCGCCGGCGAGAAACATGATCAACTCGATCGGAAACTGATCGACCACCCACCTGGCGGGGCCTGTCCTGAGCGGGGGCCATGAGGCAAACGTCACGACGGCGATGAGCATCGCGACGATCTTGATCGCTCTGTGTGACGGTTGGTTCGGCTCGTGATCACTCTGCATGCCGCAACCGATACTATACGATTCGAGGCCTCGCAATTCGCGGGGCCATTTTCTTTGGAGAAGGTCAATGCCCAGAAACCCCTCAACCGGCGTCTATTCCAAGCCCGCCGGAACGACACCGTCTGTCGGCCAGGTCATCGACCCCGTGCCGTGGAACGCGCTGACCACTGACCTCGGCAACGAAATCACCAACTCGCTGCCGCGCGACGGCTCGGCGCCGATGGTCGCGCCCCTCAAGGCCGCGGGCGGAACGGTATCCGCCCCGGGTCTCGGCTTCGCCTCGACCCCCCAGACCGGCCTCTATCTGAAGGGCGGCGGGTTGCTGGGGTTCGCGCAAAACGGCGTCGACGTCGCCTTCGACAAGGCTTCTGTCTACGCGGCGAAGTCAGGCGATTACACGGCACTTGCGTCTGACGACAACGCTGTCCATCGCTTCACGGCTGACGTGATCGTGACCCTGACCGCCGCGGCAACGCTCGGCGCGAACTGGCACTATGCCGTCATTGCCGATGGCGGCGATGTGACGATCGATCCGAATGGCGCCGAGACGATCGATGGGGTCGCAACGCTTGTCCTGAAGGACGGCTACAGCGTCGAAATCATCTGTTCCGGTGCCGCTTTCTTCACCAACAAGCTCTTCGCCAGGATACAGAGTAAAGCCGACAGTTCGGCGGTAGGCGATTTCGTCGTTGGGCTCATCCTTTCCAACAACGGCGGCAACCCGAACACCCATATCGATTTCACCGCCGGCTCCGCCAGATCGGGGGCAAGCTTCGTTTCCAGCGCAGCGTCATTCACCAAAAGGGTGACTGGAACATTTGCAGCCGGAACGGGGGCTGGCGGCCTCGACACCGGCGCCGTTGCGGCGAACGCCGCTTATTTCGCATATGCCCTGCGCAAGGACGCAGATCTAGCTTTCGACGTGGTTCTTTCGAATTCCCCAACGATCGGCGGCATCACCATGACGCTGCTCACCGGCTATACCATCGTGAAATGCATCGGCGTCGTGCTGACCGATGGAAGTTCGAACATTCGGTCTTTTGTCATGTATCCGAGGGACGAATATACGTTCGTGACGCCGGTCAAGGATGCTGTCGGTGCGGCTATCTCTACGACCTCGACGCTTCTGGCGCTAACAGTGCCAAATGGGGCGAAAGTCAAAGCGAAGCTGCGTTTCGAGTTCACATCGTCGGCAACAACTAACGCAGCTCTGCTATCCGACCCTGCACAAGGTGCGCTTGTTGCCGGCGCCGGCAGTGACGGCGCCAACGCCGGCTCTATCCAGGTAGCGAGCGGTTTCGCAGTAGGATCGCAGGAGATATGGACAAATACAAGTCGACAAATTCGCATGGCAGTGGGCGGCTCTACCGGCAGCATCTGGATCTGGACCGATGGCTTCCATTTCCCTTGCGGAAGGAGCTCTTGAATAAGCTCCACACCTGTGTTTGACATGCAGCCATCAGGCCAGGAGTAGAAATGGCACAGGTCGACAAGGCATCATATCGCAATCGAGGCGGCGTAATCCAGAGGCTCGTCACTGCCTATAAGCGCTTCCGCTACTTCACCGCGGCCGGCGAAAATCTCGTGGTGAAGCGCAGTGCTGAGTTCCGCCTGGTCGGTCATGCCGTCCTTGAGGTCGGCGATAACGTCACCATCCAAGATCAGTCGTTCTTTCAACTTACAATGCCAGAGCCCAAAGTCTTCATTGGCAACAACACCGTAATCGGCCGGCGCAATATCATCACGGCGAAGAACAGGATATCAATCGGCAGTGATGTCCTGATCGGCTCTGATGTCCAGATTATAGATCACGGCCACGGCATGAGGCGCGAGACGCCGATTAGGCTTCAGAGGGCAGAAATCGGCTTTGTCCAAATTGGTGATGATGTCTGGATTGGGGCAGGCGCCAAAATATTGATGAACGTCACGATAGGGACCGGCGCTGTGATCGGAGCAAATTCCGTCGTTACGGCCGATATTCCCGACTACGCGATCGCCGTTGGCTCGCCGGCGAAAGTCGTCAAATACCGCACTTAGATCGCATCCGGAGCGCAAGTTGAGGTCGAATTTTGGACACCCGGTTCCGGCGCTGAGCCCATCATGCGTGCCTCGGCTTCATCGATACAGTCGTCCCACGTGGTTTCTTTTTGAGCCCGACCTCATGGATGACGCCATTCGTTCAAGAGTCGGAGTCAGCACTTAGCTAATTTGCGCGGAGCACGTCACATTCACCGGGGCGATTGGCAATAGGGGCCATCAAAACTCAAGAGGTGCCGTGCCGTATAATGTTCAGGATGTCTTATCTTGACGAAAAAAGCACTCACCGCATAGGTCCACTTGCTTTCCACGTCGCGTCCGCGATGAACGATGTAGAGGCATCCTGGAACGTCAAACGCCGCGTCTTCGACTTTCGACCAGGCTCCCAAGAACCGTTCGAAATTGCCAACAAATCCAGACCAGCCGCCATATGCTGTCATGGCGTCATAATCCAAAATCAATGCATCGTGTTTCCCGGTCGCGGCTTCATGCAACCCGGCATATTCTCCCAATCCGGGCGTTGTATCGAATGCGTTCAGGCCAGATCTATCAAGGATCACGTAATTGCGGCTTTGTAGGGAAGGGGTGGTCCTGATGGTATCGGCAAAAGCCTCCTGGCGCAGGTGGTCGACGTAAAAAGTGGCATAAACAAACCACCAATTCACAATGAACACCGCCATCAAGCCGGCAAATGAGGCCACTTTCACCCGATGACGTATATCGGGATTCTTCGCCGGAAAAACGGCACATATGATCTTTAAGAGACCCAGGGTAGAAAAGGCGGCGCCAAACGGAAGCAGCACTTGAAAGCGGGTCGCCATCCAAGGCTCATAGACGGGCTCCTTCCCAACCAATACATAGGCCGAGGCTCCCAGGCCCAACAGCACGACACCGATGCCTATCAATCCTTTTCCATTGCATTCGGCCTCCGTGTCGTTTCCCACAGGATTAGATCTGACCAAGTAAACAATCAACAAGGAAGCCAAAAATATCGTCATGGCGATTGGCTTTCCAATATATATTCCATCATATGGGAATAAATATAAAATTAAGACTTTGATTTCCGATAGTATTGCGCCGAAATTGATGCCTATGACATTGTAGCTGGCGGCAAACATGCCGCTTTTCTTGAATAAAAAATGTTGTACAATGGCATAGAGGAAGGGCAAAAGTACAATTGCAGCCGTTCTCTTTATGATGTACTTGAATTTGTTCAAATAGTTTCCATAGTGAAGTGAGCCTGTCGAAGCATCGTCCTTCTTATAAAACAGGAAGGCGGCAATAAAAAACACCAAAAGAAACGACGGTATAAGCGCGTTGAACTGAAAAGAAAACATAAACAAAGTGTAAGAAAGAGATTCTGTATATACATTTTTATTCTTCACCGAAACTACAAAAATATATAATGCAAAAACAAACGCCAGTAGAAAAAATAGACCTGGATTGTTTATGGCCGCAATTCTGGCAAAGTAAACAGGTGAAGCTGCCGCGAGAAACGATAGCGCTGTTGCGTCAGATTTTGAGAAATCGAAAGACTTCAGGATAAGATAGAATACATAAATGATGAGGTAGCCGAGCGCAAAGGTCGAGAAAGCGTAAAACCACCAGCCGATCACTTGAACGGCATAATGGTAATATCCGAGGAGGGGAAATCCGGCCTGCGTAAAAACAGAAACAAGCATTTCTTTGCTGGCGCCGGAAAGGCTCCAGTCATCCCAATATCGTGCATCCGATAAAAGAAAGATGGGAAGATGGGCGCCCATGTAAACGAGAAATATTTGCAATTCAGCCCTTTTGAAAAGTCCTCTAATGTCGGGCATCTCATGGCTTTCCTTGTGCAAACGGGACATCCATTTTTGCACGAAATATCGGTATTGCGTTGTGGGCTCTGTCATTGTTTGTGTCTCTAACCAACGTCAAAGTCGAGTGGGCCATCAAAGATGACGGTTAATCCAATGAATGGAATCGGCAGACAGGTGCAATAGCAACGAGTGTGATTTCGGTTGCCGGACGTGCACAGTTGATAAATGGCCTTGGTTAAGTCACTATTTGCAAACCAGGCGGTTTTTAATAGAAATTTGCAAACCAAACGGTTCTTTTAATAGAAAAATGTATCGCCGCGAGCGTCATGGTCTATGCCCGCGGTCCCTGGCGGAATATCGCTTGTCTTATGTGGATTATAATTTAATTAGGGGCGCAACGCGGGGCTCTTTTTCTATCGCGCCTTGACCCTATGCTGCTTCGGATGTTCGTGAATGAATCGTGTCTCTTTCGCATTGCCTCACCTGATCGGGAAGGAGGCGCTGTATCTCAACGAATGCCTTCTCTCGGGCCAGTGGGGCGGCGATGCAAGCTTCACAAAGCGATGTCATGCGCATCTGGAATCGCAGTACGGTGCCAGCACGCTTTTGTGCCACTCGTGTACCGCCGCCTTGGAAATGGCCGCAATGCTTCTCCGCCTCGGGCCGGGGGATGAGGTTATCATGCCGTCGTTCACCTTCGTGTCGACGGCCAATGCAGTAGTGCTGCGCGGGGCGGTGCCGGTATTCGTCGATATTCGCAGCGATACGCTCAATATCGACGAAACGCTGATTGAGGCTGCCATCACGCCGAGAACCAAGGCAATCTTCGTCGTTCACTACGCCGGAGTAGGGTGCGAGATGGAGCCTATCCTGGCTATCGCCACGCGCCATGGACTGGTTGTGGTGGAGGATGCGGCCCAGGCTTACGGGGCCCTCTGGAAAGGCCGGGCTCTCGGAACATTCGGCCAGTTGGCCACTTTGAGCTTTCATCAGACCAAGAATATCGTTTCCGGTGAAGGTGGGGCCTTGATCGTCAATGATCCCGCTTTCGTCGAGCGAGCGCAAATCATTCGGGAGAAGGGCACCAATCGCTCCCAGTTCATTCGCGGCGAAGTGGCCAAATACGACTGGCAGGATATGGGGTCCTCCTTCCTGCCATCCGATTTGGTGGCTGCCGTGCTTCTGGCTCAGCTTGAGTACGCCGAGGAGCTGACGCGGCATCGGCTTTCGCTGTGGCATGCCTATGATGAAATATTCAAAGCGGCCGGCCATAACGGGCTGCGTCTTCCTGAAATTCCGGCCGACGCTGCACATAATGGACATATCTATCATGTGCGCTTCACTAATCTTGAACGTCGCGAAGAGACGCGCCGCAAATTGGTGGCGGAAGGCATAGGGGGCGTTACTCATTATGTTCCTCTGCATTCTTCGCCAGCCGGTGAACGATATGGACTAACTGTGTCGTCGATGGCCGTCACCAACGAGGCGGCCGATACCCTGCTCCGGCTGCCTCTGCATGGCGGGCTGACCGAGGCAGATATTGCCCATGTCGCGAGCCGGGTTCTGGAACTTGCGCAATGAAACGTTGTTTGGTGTGCGATGCCGCGTATGAGGCGGACATCTGGCAATGCCCCAAATGTGATACGCTCGTGCCTCTGGAGGATGGTTTTCTGTCCTTTGCGCCCGCACTTGCCCGTGACAACGACGGTTTTGCGAGCAGTTCACATGAACAGCTTCAGGCTTTGCAGCATGGCAGCTTCTGGTTTCGAGCCAGAAACCGCCTGATCACAGATCTTGTGCGACGGTATTTTGTCAACAGCCAACGGGCGCTGGAAGTGGGATGCGGCACGGGCTTCGTCCTCACTGCTTTGCGCGAGGCTCTTCCGCATGCGGTGCTGTGCGGCAGCGAGATCTATCTGAACGGCTTGCCTTACGCGCGCGCAAGATTGAAAGGGGCGGGGCAACTCTACCAGATGGATGCGCGCGATATCCCTTTCCGTGAGGAGTTTGATTTGCTTTGTGCTTTCGATGTGCTTGAGCATATCGAAGAGGACGAGCTCGTCTTGCGGCAAATGGCCCAGGCCCTGCGGGCGGGCGGCGGAGTGCTGCTGGCTGTTCCGCAACACCCCGGCCTTTGGAGCCGCAACGATGATCTGGCGTTCCACAAACGCCGCTATCAGCGCGGCGAATTGGAGCGGAAATGTGCTGCCGCCGGTCTCGACGTGATTTTCTCGACGTCATTTGTGACGAGCCTGTTGCCGGTTTTCGCTCTCCAGCGCTCCACGCGCAGCCGCTCCAAGAATCATGATCCGGCGCGGGAGCTGCAACTGCCGTGGTTCGTGGATAGGTCGTTCGAGATGTTGCTGGATGGCGAACGACAGCTTATCCGCCTCGGAGTGCGCCTGCCGGCCGGCGGGTCGCGTTTCGTGGTGGCGCGAAAGACGGCAGGTGCGCGGCCATGAAACGCGTCGCGATCATACAGTCATCTTATATTCCTTGGCGTGGCTTCTTCGACCTGATCAGCCGCTGCGATGAATATATCATTTATGATCAGGTCGCCTACAGCAAGGGCCACTGGCACAATCGGAACAAGATCAAGACCGCAACGGGCACACGTTGGATCACCATTCCTGTGATGACCAGCGGTAGGTTGGGGCAGCCCATCGAGGACGTTGAAATCAAGGGGGATTGGGTCGAGGCGCACTTTTCCCAGATCCGTCAGGCCTATAAAGCCGCACCGGCCGCCAAGGTCCTTCTTCCAGTTATCGAATCGCTTTACAATCAGGCCGAGAAATTGCGATTTCTGACTGAGGTCAACGAGTTGTTCCTCAGACATTTCGTCGAAATGTTGAAGCTGGATGTTCTGATCACACGCGACAGAATATACGCGCCACACTCGGCGCGAAGTGAGCGCGTTCTTGCGACTTGCCTTGCGGCTGGCGCGACACATTATTTGTCGGGTCCGTCCGCGAAAGTGTATTTGGATGAAACGATGTTTCGGGATGCAGGGGTCACCGTGGAATGGATGAGGTATGGCCCGTATCCGGACTATACCCAGCTTCACGGTGTTTTTGACGGGCAAGTCAGCATCATCGATCCTATTCTGAATGGGCATGGGGCTGGATTTGTGGCCACGCCCGGATCACAACAGGGAGCAGCAGGATGGTAAGCCGTTTGACTTTCGTTTGCGAAGCCGAAGAGCAGGTTGGCTGCGCATATATCGGGCTCAAACTGTGAATTACTCCATTGTGGTGCCCATCTATGGCGATGGCGGTTTGGCCGGTGACCTGTGTGCGGAAGTTCAGCGGGTCATGCGTGCATTTACAGGCCGCGAGGATCTTGGGGCGATACTGGAGCTGATTTTCGTTAATGACGGTAGCCGGGACAACAGCCTTGAGCTGCTGCTGCCGTTGCAGGCCGAGTTCGATTTCGTCAGGATCATCGACCTGTCAAGGAACTTTGGGCAGCACATCGCCATCGCTTGCGGTTTTCGTGAGGCGACGGGCGATGTCGTCATCCGAATGAATGTCGACATGCAGGATCATCCGGACCAAATTCCAACATTGCTCGAGCATATGGCGGCGGCGAAGGCGGACATCGTGATCGGACAGTACGATCAACGCGAAAGCCCGCTGATCAATCGCATGACCGCTCGACTCTACTATAGCTTTTTTCGAATCATGACCGGTCTCGATTCGCCGCAAAACACGTCTCCCCTGCGTGTGCTGAGCCGCCGATACGTCAATGCTTACAACTGCCTGACAGAAAAAACGCGGTTTCCTCAAGGTCTGGACCAGTGGCTGGGCTTCTCGCCACGTTACACACGCATCGCCCACCGGCAGCGACTGAAAGGCAGGTCGTCCTATAATTTCTGGTCACGGCTGCGACTGGGGCTTGATGGGCTGCTGTATTTTTCCGAGCGCCCACTTATTCTCATGATGTCGCTGGGGCTTCTCATTAGTGCATTTGGTACAATAATGGGCTTGTTGCTTGTGGTGATGCGCTTGTTTTTGTCCAACATCGAGCCCGGCTTCACGTCTCTTGCTGCGATCGGCCTGTTTGCTTTTGGTGTCCAGCTGATTTGCTTGGGAGTTGTCGGCTTTTACGTTGGGAAAATTTTCAAGGAAGTTCAAAATCGTCCACTCTATATTATCAAGGACAGATTTTGGAGATAGAAACATCCGCTGCTTACCCAAAAATCAGAGATTGATCATGTCGCACGAATCCACCTCTATCAGCTATTCACCTTCCACCAGCATCGACGCCAGACTCAAGATATTCGAGTTGCAGAAGACCTATCCGGCAACGCCGGAAGAAAAAGAGCGTTCGCCGGGTCTTTTCCTGCGTGGTTCATTGCTGGCGCGTATTCTGGCGATCCGGGATATTTATGTACAGATCGTCGATATTCCCGGCTCCATCTTGGATATTGGCACATGGCGCGGCCAGACAGCTGTACTGTGCGAGAACCTCCGGGCCATTTACGAACCTCTGCATCTCAATCGTCGGATAGCCTGTTTCGACACGTTCGAGGGCTATGTCGGATTCTCCGACAAGGATGCTCCGTCGGACCTGCATCGCGACGGCACCTATGGCGTCGGAGGCGAGGAATATGCCGTCTATCTCGATGAATTGCTGAAGCTGCATGAGCAATCCAACGCCATGGGAAACAATTTCGGCAAGCACAAGGTGATTAAGGGGGACTGCTGCGAGACTATTCCCCAATATTTCTCTGAAAATCCCCATGAATTTGTGGCGCTCGCCTTTTTCGATGTGAATTCCTATCAACCGTCGCTCGAAGCCTTCGAGGCTGTTTGGCAGCGGATGGTGCCGGGCGGCATTGCTGCTTTTTGGCAGTTGACCAGAAATGTCATTCCGGCTGAAGGGCGCGTTTATGCAGAGAACATCATCGGCAGATACGGCCATAGTCTGCACCGATGCCCGACCTATCCTGGGCTGTGTTATTTGAAGAAGATCTAACTCGTATTTTACGATCGCTTGGAGTTGACATGAAACGGGTGGTGCTGGGAAACGGCGTTGTGGGATTGTCGATCGCCTTCGGCTTGCTGCGGCGCGCAAACGCTTCGGATGAGATCGTGGTGGTCGGCCCCGCGCAACGCCCGGGGTCCGCGACGCTTGCTGCGGCGGCAATGCTTAATTCCTTCGCGGAAATTGAGCATGGCGGTCTCGATACCGATGTCGATCTCTTTCGATTTGAGATGAGTCATCGGGCGACGCGCCTCTGGCCCGCTTTTGAACAGTCACTTATCGACGCGGCGGGGGACACACTTCCCTCTGGTTGCTCTGCCTGCCAGGGATGCGCGGGCGGCGGATGTTTCAAATCCGGCACTTACGTTATCAACAACAACGCCGCCGACGATCTCGATGACCTTAATTTCGACGCCATTCTCACCGCGCTGGTCGATTTCAACGAGCAGCACGATGTTATTTCGCCGAAAGATATTCCCCACTATAGACCGCACCAGCGTTACCGCGCGAGCCGCGCCCTCTTCATTCACAACGAGGGTTGGTTCAATCCGCGCATCATGTTGGAGAAGATGGAGGGTGCGCTACGCCGCGCGCCGAATGTGCGATTTGTCGACGAAGGTGTTGATCGTTTTAACCATGCGGATGGGGCGATCACTCATGTCACTCTGATGTCTGGCAAACAGGTTGAGGGCGACCAGTTTGTCCTAGCCACCGGAGCAACGGCGTGGGACGTCCTCGATCGCAGCGGGTTGCGGGACCTGATTCAGCGCATCTTCTATGGCATCGGCACATCGATAGAAATCCGCAGCCCGGATGACGCACTGTCCCATGTCATCCGTACCCCTAACCGCGGTCTGGCCTGTGGCCTCTATGCTGCGCCCTATTTCCAAGGGCCAAACGAGCCGAACGATCATGTGCTCGTCGGGGCCAGTAACTTTATTGCGCCGCAACTCCATGCGCATGGTCGCCTGACGAGCATAGAGGGCCTGCTCAACGGGGCCATAAAGCAAATTAACAGTAATTATTACCGGGCCGACCTGATCCGTGTGAACGTCGGCGCGCGACCTAACAGCCAGGATACTTACCCGCTGCTCGGCAAGACGTTGATCGATAATCTTTTCGCTGCCACAGGAACAAAGCGAGACGGATTCCATCTCGCTCCTTTGATCTCCGAGGTGATGGCCAAGATGTTGCACGGTGAAGCCGTAGACGAGCGTTACGCGTTTTTTGCACCTAGTCGTAAGCCACTACGCACAATGACGCGGGATGAAGCTGTCTCGAAAGCGGTCCGCCACCAGATGAGCGCTGCCTATCAGCACGGATTTTCGCCTGCGACGAGCCGAATGCCGGACCAGATCGCGGCAAACATGCGCGACGCCGTGGAACGTTTGCACGATCAGATCGGCGCCAAGGACTGGGGCATACCGCCTGAGATGCTTGACATGTATCGCTACGGACATGCTATTCCATGATCAACGAGGTCTTGAGCGCGTGGCAGCCTGTCCCTCATAGTATTTGCGACCGGAGCGCAACGGCATGAAGTTGCTTCTGGCGATCCTGCCGACCGTCATTCTTACGCTGTACAGTCAATTCATAACCAAATGGCGCGTCGGAGTGCTGGCCGAGCAGGTTGGCTCTGCCACCGTACTGACAAGGGTCATTCGCTACCTGAGTGATCCACTTATTCTTTCATCGTATGCGATGACACTTATCGCGTCGATCGCGTGGTTCGCCGTGCTCGAACGCTATGAACTGTCATTGGCCTATCCGATCTTCATCGGTGTGATGTTTGCTTCTGTGACAGTTGGAGGCATGATCTTCTTTGGCGAACCGGTAACAGCCATGCGGCTTCTTGCTATTCTATTGATCTTCATGGGAATTATCGCTGGCACGCGTTAGAGCGTGATCCAAGGTGACCTGCCGGCAAAGATGTGCCGATCGGCTCTGATATCCAGATATCACCGCCATGGTATGAACAACAGAGAATATCGAGCGTTCTACCTCCGGGACAAAGACTGGCCGGGCGAAAAAGATTACTATGGCAGCGCAATCTACAAGCATTTCTATGAAAGCCGTGACCTGCCTCTGGTCGTGACGTTTATCCGCCTAAAGTAATGGACTCACCCTAACCCGAGCGTTCGTTGCCCCGTCTCCACCCAGGAGCCGGATGCTTTGCCACATCCTCACAATCCGGAGCCCACCCCATGCTCGTCCATAACTGGCGCGAGGTGCTGAAGCGTGCCTGGTCCGTCCGTCTGATGGCGCTGGCGCTGCTCTGCATCGTCCTCGAGCCCGTCTACAGCTTCGTCGCCGCCACCTGGGTGTCCCGCAACCTCTACATCCAGCTCGCCATGTCGGTAGCGACAGGCCTTCTCGCCGTTGCGGCGATCATCGCCCGCATCTTCGTCCAGCAGAAAATCTCAGGAGAACTGAATGGCAAACCGCCTGCAGAAGGGTAGTGCCGCCGCGGCCATGGCTGTGGCGCTCGTCGGATCGTTGGAGGGGTTGCGCCAGAACGCCTATCCCGATCCGGCGACGCAGGGGAAGCCATGGACGATCTGCTATGGCAGCACCAATGGCGTGAAGCCGGGGGACCGCAAGACGGTGGAGCAGTGCAAGGCGCTCCTGGCGCTGGAGCTCAAGACCTATGCCGGGGGCATCGAAAGCTGCGTGCGCGTGGCCCTGCCGGATGCCCGCTTCGTGGCGCTGACCTCATTCGCCTATAATGTCGGCGTCAAGGCGGCCTGCGGTTCGAGCGCGGTCAGGCTGATTAACCAGGGCAGCACGGCCGAGGGCTGCGAGGCGCTTTTGAAGTGGAACCGTGCGGCTGGCATCGTCTTTCCGGGCCTCACCCGGCGCCGGCAGAAAGAGCGCCAGTTCTGCCTCGAGGGTATCTGATGTTCGGTCTCCTCGACACGCTCAAGATGGGCGCCGGCATCGCCGCCGGTCTTCTGCTCTATCACCTCTATTCCGTTTCGATCGGCTATCCCTCGGCGGCAAGGCAGGCGCGCGCCGGCTATGTCCTTGTTGCCGAGAAGGCTGCTGCCGATGCGAGAGCCGCCGAGATGGAGCGCCAGCGCAATGCGGCGACGGCGGCCCGCGAAGAGCACCGCAAGCGCCTTGCCGCGGCCGAGGCCGCCGAGCAGGCCGCCAGAGACACACTCGAAACCGAGATCCAATCCTATGAACTTCAGCTTTCGGAAAAGAACCGCGCTTGCGCTGTCACTGCTGCTGATCGTCAGTGGCTGCTCCGCCACTGAGCGCCTGAACAAGGCAGCGGTGACGAAGGGGCAGGCGGCGGCCGGCATCGCTCTGCCGCCTTTGCCCGATGATCTGCGCCGGCAGGAAGCGCATGCGCCTGTTGTCGAAGGCGAGCCGGTGATTTCGATCCTCGCCCGCGAGCGTCAGGCGCTCGACCGCGCCAACGCCCGCCAGGGACGCACTATTCAGTTCTACGACGACCTCACCAACAGATACGGAACACGCCGATGATGAACGCTATTTCGCTTGCCCTTGCGAATCCGATGCTGAGCGGTGGAGGCGGGGCCGGCGGAGACCCCGATCGCTACATGTTCTTCGCCACCCGCAACCGCATGCCATCAGGCAGTCTCGTCACCGCCGCATCCGGCACGAACTATGTCTGCACCAAAATCGTCGTCAACACGCCGCAGTACAAGACCAGGACCTTCCGCTTTCACCTCTCCGGCTTCGCTTCGACGGAAGGCGGCAACTCGCCGCAGGAAACTCAGGTCACCGGCACGATCGGCACGCCCGGCAATTCCGTGGTCGCCGATGCGATGTTCATCAGGGTCGCCGGCGTCTTCTACCAATGCACCTTCGCCGGCCTGAACACGGTGACGGTCGCCGACCAGACGAACGGCGCCTGGACGGATGAGCTGACCATTCCCGATGTCGCCCCGGAAAGCGAAATCGAAATCTGGCTGTTCTATCATACCGCCGTCGGCGAGAAGATCTGGCCGGTCTACCGCATCCAGAAGCATCGCGGCGAGCGCGTCTGGGGTGCGGGCGATCTCGCCACGCTGCTCGCCTTCAAGGACACGCCCCTCGCCGACAGCACGGCCGCACTCGATAGCAATTACGCGACCATTACCCAGCCGCAATATTACGGACCTGACTTCATGGTCGCCAAGGGTGATTGGGATGGTCGGGCGATCGTTCTCGGCCTTGTGGATAGCATCGGTGAAGCGCGCCAGCAGTTTTCTGCGGCTGCCGATGCGCGCGGCAATCTCGGCTGGTTTCGCCGCTGGCTCGATAGGGACGGCGGCGTCGGCCGCATTCCGCATCTGATGATCGGCATGCCGGGAGCCGGTTCGGTGCGCGAGCTCACCGGCACCGGTGCTGCGATCGCGACCCGGCGCTGGGCCATTCTCGACGAGATCACCGCCTTCAACAACAACAAGAAGCCATTCACCGTTATCGCCAACCAGATGGGGCAGAACGACACGGCGGCGACCTATACGCAGTTCTTCAACACCAACTACAGAAGCTTGATCACCAGGCTTCGGGCGCGTTACCCCGGCGTCAAAATCGTCGCATTCCCGCCGCTCGGCCGCACCGTGTCCACCCGCGCGGTCACCCTGACATCGGTCGGCACCGTCGTGACGGCAACGATTGCCTCGGGCATCAACGGCCTTGCGACCGGCCAGGCCGTGTCGATCTCCGGCGCGGCGCAGACGGAGTATAACGGCAATGTGGTGATCACAGTCACGGGGCCGAACAGCTTCACCTATAATTTTGCCGGATCGGCGACATCGCCGGCGACAGGCACGATCACCGCCAACGATCTCTATCTCCGGGCCGCCTACCAGAGCTTCTCGGCCAACAACACCTGGCCGGCGGACGGCACGGATGCCTCGGGCAAATGGCGGCTGCGCGCCGATATCCTGGCGAAGACCTCGGCCTGCTGCGACGACGCAATCGATACCTATGCGGCCTGGGTCTCCGGTGAAAGGGATGGCGTCTGGCCCGGCATGCTGGAGCTGCCGAGCACCACGGTGACGGTGCAGTCTGGCACGGACGGGGTTGCGATCTACACGACGATCGAGGTTGCGGATGCCAGCATCTTCGGGCCGGAGCAGGAGATCAGCACCTATGCCGGGCCGGATGGCCTTGCCCGCCTGTCGACCACCTCGATCGGCAGCATCTCCGGCAACACGATCACCATCTCGATCCCGCGCTCCACGGTGCTGCCGGTCGGCTCCATCGTCCGTCCGAGCGTCACGCCGGATGGTGTTCATCCCTATGGCGCCGTGATCGACCGCGTCGTGGGCGGCATTCCCCAATCTGAAAAGCTGAAATTCAATTCCTAGGCACGGCTGGCGCGTGAGGCCTTCCGCCTCGTCACTTCGGCTCCGGCTGCTGGATGACCGGCGGCGGCGTTTCGCTCTTGCCGCTCCCTTGAACGAACGGCTTGATCACTGGGATACTCAGGATCGACGCGACCATTACCCCGATGATGAGCATCAATAACATTCTCATGGGCGCCTCGCGTCAGATCGATTGAGCTGTCTTGCGGCATGCAAAAGCCTCTTCGGCAATCCGAAGATTCAACATCCCCGGGCTGAAAATGTTCCGCCCCACAACAGAGCACCGATAGAGATGACATCCAATGACGATATCCTGCGCGCCCTCGGGCGCGTCGAAGGCAGGCTGACAGGCATCGAGGAAAACGTCGCGCTTCTGCGCAACGAGGTCAGCGACGAAAAGGCCAACGCCCACGACAGCCGCGCCGTGATCCACAAGCGGCTCGACGAGCAGGCCAGGCAGATCGCCCGTCTCGACACCCGGGTGGCGATCAGCGGCGGCGCGGATGTGCAGATCCGCGAGGAGATCAAGAGCCTCAAGGAGACCGTCGAGAAGAACCAGGAGGCGGTCGGGCCGGCGCTTGAAGAGTGGAAACGGATGAAATCGATTGGCTATGGGATATCGGGGTTGATTGCCTTTGCGGGACTGACGATTGGGGGCACCATTGCCTATGCGAGCGATGGCGCGGTGGCGGCGCTTCGGCATTGGTTGAAAATCAATTGATGGGCTCGATCTGTAATCCCTGGCGATGAAGACAGGCACTCTTCAAGCAGAGATGACCGATCTCCTTGACCGCAGCACACAGCTCGGCGGATTTTTGATCCGTAGATCGGGGCGACGGTTAGAAAGGTGGAACCCTCATTTGACCTCCTTCGAGCACCGGGGCGTCAGCAGACTCACTCGCCCCAAACCGAAGCAAACAAACCCCTAAATTTTAGACGTCGCTAACGAACAAAACGGCGCCCTGTTGGTTTTCCCCTCAGGAGGAAACAGTCATGAAGAGCATGAGCAATCGCCAAGTTCGCATTCCCGGCCCACGAGAGCACGATGTTGCGGAACATTGCCGCAAATTCGGGATCGGCCCGGCGGAGGAGAAGAAGCTGAAGAAATTGCTCGGGTCTCGGGCGCCGCTGCATGAAATCCAGGCCAATGCTCCGCCGCGCCAGCCAAGGTGGCGTTAGGTGGGGAGGGCCTGTAGCAAGTAATCATTACACGCCACATTACAGCAATGATTCAAAGATTGAGCGGACCAGAGCAGCGCCGTGAACGCTCGCGAAAGAGGTGCTTTTGCCGGATTGAAATGATCGATTTTGTTTAAAACGCGGGCCGAATGTTCGGCTTGCTCCACTTGGAATTGCTGAAAGCCCCGCTCCGGCGGGGTTTTTCGTTGGCGTTCTAATGTGCCTGTCGGTTTTCGCCCGGCGGGAGCTTGTCGGTGTGACGTCGCAATGTGCCCGGGCAGGTTGTCGATGATCCTCGGCGGAATTTCCGGGGTCGTGGCGCCGTTTCTCTGCCGGGAACTTCCGGCAATATCAGGGGTTTTGCCGGCGGATCGCGCGGCAGGTCTCGTCTCCTGTACCACTGCTACCCCTGCAGTTGCTGCGCGGTCCACTTCAAGCAGTTCACGGAAAGACTTTGCTCCCGGCTATTGGCAGCGGGCGAAGCCATGTTTTTCGTCCGTCATGTGCGATGGCTCAAGAAGGCACAGCTGCGCGCTCAGAAAGCGTGTCAATGCCGTGGTTGCCGCGACAGCATCAGGATGTAGTCGTCGGCGATATCGGCAATCACCATGGCGGCTTCCGCGGCCGTGTATCCCCTGCCGACGGCGTCGCTGACGATTTTCATCACGGCCGGTTCAAGCGCGTCCCGGCAGTCGGACAGGCTTTCGACATGCGGGCATTTTGGACGAAATTCCAAGACGTTGTTCATGGCGCACCCTCCATTTGATCGAGCTCGGGCCCTATGAAGGCAAGGCGGCCTCTCCAGGGAAAGGCGGGCCCACGGTTCCGGCGAGCTGCTTCAGGAACCAGAAGTGTTTTCGTGACGCTACGATGGCATAGGCGCGGATGTATTCAAGCGGATGCTGATGTTAAGGTAAGCCAGTAGGGTTAATTCGTCCGGCGATGTTGCATCGTGGCATCGCCGGCAGATGCAAAGCCGGCAGTCGCTAGCGCATCGGCCCGAAAATCGGAATCGATTTTCGGAAGCACGATGCGTCGATTGAAAGTGTTACCGCGTCCTTTGCGCGTCTGAAAGACGCGCGGCGCTGTAATACACGTCATCCAAACGTTGCAGCGGTTTGGGACGGCGACATGCAATTGACGTCTGCCGGGCCATTCAAGCTTCAGGCGCTGATGCGCCGGCCGGCCTTGTCCGCCTCTTTGCGATTGGCGCCGTGTTTTTCGATGATGTCCCTGGCATCCTCGTTGGAAATGCGGTGTTTCTTGGCGAAATAGATGACGTCGTAGGGTGCGTCAGCCACGGCCGCTTTGGCCGGCTGGACCTTTTTCGTTGTTTCATTGGTCATGATTTTTCCTTCCATGGAAATGTTGAGCTGGACGTGTCAACGCCGTCGTCTCCGAACCGAGGATCGGAGAACCGGCGCGCTCAAGTCGGCATCAGCCGGAGAATCGGCTTCGGGGCGTCTTATCGATGCGCTCGGGCCGTCATATGTTTTTCCCAGATCTGCGTCGCCTGTGCTGCCGTGCCGGTCTTGTGGAAGCGCAGCAGGTGCAGTCCTTCCGCCCGTCGTTTTTCGTTAAAGGCGCTGTTTTCGTAGTCGGTGCCTTCGACAATGCTCTCGCTTTGAAGAACGGCCTTCAATTCCTGCACGTAATGTCCGGTGATGTTGAAAAGCGCGTCATTTTCAGGTGCGTCTGTCATCGTTTTCCCTGTGGGTGGTCGTGTGGCATTGAACGCGATGCTGGTTCAGCAAACCGCGTTGGTAAGATGCATCATGCAATCCGCGCCCCTATGGGAAGGCTGGTATCGGACAGCGCTTAGCCGTGTCTGTCTGGAGTTCCATATATCGTGCAGCAAAGCCGCGCTAAGAATCGGTGATCGAGGCGCGGCAGGTCTGAAGGCTGCACCTTAAACCACTTGGCTTCCCGATACCACGTCAATCGAAATATCAAAGATGAACAGACGGGAAGGGCTGTCTTGCTCTCCGCCTTAAGGCAGGCAATCCGGGTTCCCGCTGTTTGCTGAAGCAGGAGAGACCAGGCGTAGATGCGTCTTGGCCTTGCCGGGCGGGTGGCAGGCCTGGCGAAGCGCGGGCAGCGCCATGCTTTCATTCAGCATCGCTTCGATCAGCTTCAGGCGGGCGAGCTTCCGTCGTTGATTGTCGTAGAGCCTGTCCAGCAGGGCGTAGGCCGCTCCGGCGGGGGCGCCTTTGAGCGATAGTGTCCGGATCACCCTTTCCTGCTCGGCAATGCGGCGTGCAGCCATCACGATATGGCGGCGTGCCAGCTTCAGGTCTTTCGGGCGATATCGCGTGCAAACCATATGCTTTGCTCCTCCTCTCAGGCTCTCAGGCTCTCAGGCTCTCAGGCGGCAGTGCGGGACGATGGCCATTTCAGCGCGCCGGCGCCATGCGCCTTCCAGCGTTCAGCGAAAATCTGCGGCCGTCAGCGTAAAGTTGTTTCCGCGTCGATGCTGATAGGCTCTCGATGCCGCCTCCTGAATGGAAGAACGCGCCGCATCAAAGGCATTGAGATAGGCGGCCTCGGAAGAGTTCTGGGTGATTGCGCTACCGAGGGCTGCCTCTTCGACCAGAAACCTGACTTCGAACATGCCGTCATAGCCGGTGAAACGGACGCCTTTTCTCGCTTCGTCGAAGCTGCGGCTTCTGTTGGGGAAAATAAGTGTCATTGCGGTTATCCTTGGAAGTGGGCTCGGCCGATCTGCGGAACTCGGGCACCGGTGATGATGATGGATGCACGAGGGAGCGAATAGCTTGACGCCGGATATCCGCGATCAGCCTGCCTGAATGTCAAAGCGTCGGCAGATCTTAGTGGATGGTCTGCACGATAACCCGGTTTTCAAGCAAGGCTTCCGATGTCTTGATCAAGCGCATCGTACCCGTGATTACCTCATCGGAATAGAGCGAATCCGCACTGGATATTTCGTCCGTCATATCGCGGAGAAGTTTGTTGATCTCCAGCAGTGGCGGCACGAATTCCACCAATCCGGCGGCCGCCAGCCCGTGCGTCAGGCGTGCGATCGCCTCTCGCAGCTGTTCGACCAGCGCACGCCTTTCCACCGGCAATGCCGACGGCTTTGTGAGGGTCGCTTCATCGTTGAACTGCATGATGCGTATCCTCCTCTCTCTAAAATGGGTTCCGTCCCGCCATTATCAATGGCGGCCGCCGAATGAGGTTGCGGTCAGATGGCAAAGAGCGCAAGCTGAACTATCGGCGGGCACGATACGGGCACCGCTGCTTGGGGCGCGCCAGTAAATCCTGGCGCCAGCGAACCCTAGCCCCAACGAAGGAGGACACCATGTCTTCCACATCAGATCAGTTTTTCGATATCCATAATTTGAGAATGCTGGACCGCATCCTCCGAAAGGCCGGCTTTCGCGGCGGCGAAACCTACGCGACCGATGATGGCGAGATCAGCGCCACAAGTTTCCTCATTCATTGTTTCCAGATGGGGATCGTCGACGAGGCCGCGTTGAAATCGGCTCTGAAAATGTATCTCGCGACACAATTGAGTTCAGGCCCGCTTCCGCAGGCTTTGGAAGACGGTTCCTTGGCCCGATGGCAGGATGACGGGGGCGCCCCGGTGAAAGCCTATCGGATCGCGCGATATACGGCGTCTGGGCGTGCGGACGCCTCGCTGCGGCCGCCAGCTTACCGCTTTCCCAAAACCAGGCTGCCTGAACGATTGTCCGAGTTCCCGTGAACGGGCCTGCTGCCACAGGCCGCCAACCGGGGTCGAGACGAGTGGCTCAACCCCGTCAAGGTTACGTGGAGAGGCAGAGATCGGCGCCGGTTCACGGGCTTTCCCCAGGTCCTTTCGTCTCAAGCAGCCCTAAACGGCACGGCGACGAAGGTCTTGTTGCCGTCGCGTTCGACGAGCAGCAGCACCGACTTGCGGCCGGCCTTGCCGGCGTCTGCAATCGCGGTCTTGACGTCGCGGGCGTTATGAACAGGCCTGTCATTCACCGAGACGATGACATCGCCGGACTGGATGCCGGCGGCAGCCGCAGACTTGTCCGGGGCGACCTTGGCGACCACCGCGCCGTTGACGGAGCGCGGCAGGTTGAGCTGCTGGCGCACGTCGGGCGTCAGATCGGCAAGGCCGATGCCGAGGCTCGGCTGGCCGCTGCTCTGATCTTGAGTGTCGGGGCTTTCGGCCGCCGCCTGCTTCTGGCCTTCCTCATTGGTGCCGACGGTGACGTTGAGATCGATCGTCTTGCCGTCGCGCCAGACGCTGAGGGATTTTTTGGCGCCCGGCGAAAGGTCGGCGACCAGGCGCGACAGATCCTTCGGCGTCTTGACGCTCTCGCCGCCGACTGAGGTGACGATATCGCCGGGCTTCAGGCCGGCATGGGCGGCCGGCGTATCGGCGGTGACGGCGGCAACCAGCGCACCGCCGGTCTTATCGAGGCCGACGGCATCGGCGACATCCTTGGTGACCGGCTGGATCTGCACGCCGAGATAGCCGTGATCGATCGAGCCGTCCTTCTGCAGCTTGGCGACGATTGCCTTGGCCTCATCGGAAGGAATGGCGAAACCGACACCGACACTGCCGCCATTCGGCGAATAGATGGCGGTGTTGATGCCGACGACATTGCCGCTGCGGTCGACCAGCGGGCCGCCGGAATTGCCATGGTTGATCGGCGCGTCGATCTGGATGAAATCGTCATAGGGGCCGCTGTGCAGGTCGCGGCCGCGCGCCGAGACGATGCCAGCCGTGACCGTGGTGCCGATGCCGAAGGGGTTGCCGATCGCCAGAATCTGGTCGCCGAGCTTCAGCCGATCGGAATCGCCCCAGGCAATGGTCTGCAGCGGCTTGCCCGCCTCTATCTTCAACACGGCGACATCGGATTTCGGGTCGGTGCCGATCAGCTTGGCCGGCAATTCCGTGCCGTCGTCGAGCGTCACCTTGATGTCGACGGCATTGTCGATGACATGGTTGTTGGTGACGATCACCCCGTCAGGGCTGATGATGAAGCCGGAGCCGAGCGCCATCGCCTGCTGCGAAGGCCGCTTTTGCGGTGCCTGGCGCGGCAGCGGGATACCCTGATCCTCGAAGAACTGGCGGAACTGCTCGTCCATCGGCGATTCCTGCTCGCTGACATCGGTCGCCTTCATAGTGGTGGTAATGGTGACGACGGCAGGCTTGTCGGCATCGACGATGGAGGCGAACGAGCCGCTGGGGGCGAGAATGCCGCCGGTATCCGACGGCGCGGCAACGGCATTGGAGGCGTTGATGGCGAAGGGCAGGCATGCCGCGCCGGCGATGAACGCGGCCCCGACAAGCGCTGCTGTGCGATGGTTGCGGAGGATGTGTGACATGGTGGTGGTCCCTTGGGTGATGATCCCTTGCGAGAGCGTTGGTTTTGGATGGCGTCGTGGTTCCATGTCCTGGGACCTGGCGTCGGATGGCGTTTGGCGCCAATTCCTCTTGGGAACGCGCAGTCGTCAGCGGCGGCGACCGGGGGAAGAGAAGAATTGGCGCTCGGGATTCATATGATCCCACCAAGCGGATTTACAAATTAAAGTTTGATCATGTTTATATTGCCGATTTGTAAGATATGACTGGAATTTAATCTTCGCTCTCCCCAGCGTTTGACCTTCTCAAAAATTCCGGCCTGATGTTGCCTAGCTCGCGTCCTTCGCGATGTTTTCATTCGAAAATAAATGGACTTATTCCCGCAGGCGGTGATCCGTTCTCCGCATGCCTCCGTAATTCGCCGACGGACGAACTTGTTGCTCTTTCCGGAAGTTATATTCCCGGATCCTGTTGCGAATATAAAATGTTAGTAGACTCTAAATTATTTCTTCTTCAGAAAGTAAAGGCCGCGATTCGAGGGCAAATGAGTCTCGCGGGCTAGATATAACGGGGCGATGAGGGCAGCAGTGGAGCGGGGGCGGAAGGCCAGGCGCGGCGCGCAGGTGAAGTTGAGCGATGTGGCGAAGAAGGTGGGAGTCAGCCCGATCACGATTTCGCGCGCGCTTCGCAATCCTGAAATCGTCTCGGAGGATCTGCGCCAGACCATCCTGCGCACGGTGGAGGAAATGGGGTACATCCCCAATCTTGCCGCCCGGGCGCTGGCCGGCCGCCATAACGGCATTATCGGCGTCATCACGCCCGCTTTGCACCAGCACGGCTTCGCCGGCCTGATGATCGGCATCGAGGATTGCTTGCGCGCCACCGAATTCCGCGTGCAATATTCCAATACGCTCCACCATGCCGACGGCGAGGCCGGCGAGCTCAAATCCGTGCTGACGCAGAAGCCGGCCGGCGTCATCATCGCCGGCGCCGAATCCTATCGTGATCTTCTGCCGCTGATCGAGAATGCCACCTGTCCGATCGCTCATATCACCGATCTCAGCCAGGAGCCGGCAACGCTCGTCGTCGGCCTCGACCATCATGCGGCAGGCGCCGAACCCACCCGCTTCCTGCTGTCGAGGGGTTATGAGAGGATCGGCTTCATCGGCCGCGGCACGGATATTCGCTCGCGTCGCCGGAAGGAAGGCTATGAGGCCGCGCTGCGGGAAGCGGGCCGTTTCGATCCCGATCTCGCCATTGGCGGAGATGAGGGAAGCAGCACCGGCCTCGGCAGGGAATTATTTGCCCGCCTGTTGCAGCGCGTGCCGGATATCGATGCCGTCTTTGCCCAAAGCGACGATCTGGCGCTCGGCGTCCTCATCGAATGCGCCGTGCGCGGTATCCGCGTGCCGGAGGATGTCGGCATCTGCGGCTTCAACGATCTGGAATTTTCGGCCTTCACCCAGCCGACGCTGACGACGGTGCAGATTGCACGCTACGATATCGGCCACCGCGTCGCCGACATGCTGCTGCGCGCCATCCGCGACGAGCCGCCCGGCGAAGACAAGGTCGATTGCGGCTTCTCCATCATCCCACGCGGCTCGACGCGGTAAGCTGGCATGATCTGCGAACTTTGTACCGGCCAATGAGGCCAGTCAAAAATGCCCTCAAAATGTCGATATCAGCCCAGTGTTCCTGCAAATCGTTCCGGCCATCGCTCACGTTGAAAAACCTCCGTCAGGAAGTCGATGAACACCCTTGTCTTGGAGGGCAACAGGGTGCGGTTCGCATAATAGATCGAAATCGGGCCTGCATCGGCATACCACGCCGGGATCAATCGAATCAGCTCGCCGCTCTCCAGATAGCTGAGAGCATCCGCCTTGGCGATCATCGCGACACCCAGGCCGAGAAGTGCGGCGGATCGCATTGCAGCGGGATCGTTGACGACGATCTTCTCTTTCAAGGCCGCAGGCTGCTCATCTCCAGCAAGATTGCGCATCTGCCGCTGGCGAATTCGACCCGTCCGCATCGAGCGCATGACGATACCGTCGAGTTCGTGCAAGCCGGACGGATCATGTGGCGGAACCCGATCGCCCATGTATCCCGGTGATGCCACGGGGATAATATGAGCAGGCGCCAATGCCCTGGCGATGATACCGGGCGTCAATTCGAACCCTCCGCCGATCGCAGCATCGTAGCCCTCGGCGATCAGGTCGACCTGTCTGTTCTCGAACATCCATTCCGGCCGGATCATCGGATATCGCTGCATGAACTCCGGCAACAGCGGAAGGATGTAGCCTATGCCGAGTGTCGGGCTCATGCTGAGTTTCAGCACGCCGGATGGTTCGGACTGTTCGTTCGATGCCTCCGAGATCGCTCCCTGCAGGCTCTCCAAATGGTCACGGATCGAGTGCAGAAAGCGTTCGCCTGCTTCCGTGAGCGTCAGACTTCGGGTGCTTCGTTGAAACAGCCTGAGTTTCAGGTTGCCTTCAAGTGCTGCGACATTGCGGCTGACCGCCGCCGGCGTCAGGCCGAGCCGCCGTGCCGCCGAGGAGAAGCTTCCAAGCTCGGCGCTGCGCACGAAGGATTCCAGGTTTGCAAGCGTCTCCATACATGACTTTCAATGAATGCTTGAAACTAATAACAGGCAATTCCGTCTAATCACAGGGGAATAACAAGGCGATATTTGCTCCATTGAAACCAAACAATGGAGTTATCGCAATGACCATCGGCATCATTGGCGCCGGCCAGATCGGCTCCGCCTTCGCTCTAGCTCTTGCCCGCAACGGCATCGCCGCCACGATCTCGAACAGTCGCGGCCCCGACACATTGCAGGAGCTGACCGAGGAACTGTCCCCGCACATCACGGCCGGGACGATCGAAGAGGCGGCGAAAGCTGACCTCGTCCTTGTCGCCGTCCCTTGGTCGAAGCTTCCCAAGGCATTGGCGGATCTTCCAGGCTGGGCGGGTCGCATCGTGATCGACGCCAACAATCCGATCGAAGGCCCGCTGTTCAAACCGGCCGAGCTGAATGGCCGCTTGTCGACGGAAGTCTTCGCGAGCCTGGTGCCCGGTGCTCGCGTCGTGAAGGCATTCAACCATCTTCAGGCGCATCTGGTTTCAGCCGATCCCCGCGCCGAGGGCGGAAGCCGCGTGCTCTTTTACTCCGGCGACGATGCGTCATCGAAGGCCGAAGTGGGGGCTCTGATCTCTAAACTGGGTTTTGCCGGCATCGATCTCGGGCCGATTTCGATCGGCGGCAAGCTTGCGCAATTCCCCGGCGGCCCGTTGCCTGTCCTCAACCTCGTCAAATTCGGATGAACAGCGATCGGCCGGATCAATCCGGCCGATATGCTCGAACTAGGCATAGCCCGGATTATTCCCTATACCGAGGGAATGATGATTACTGTGCTGAAAAATGGATAATACGGGACTGTCTCTCGACAGAATGCGCACCTTCGTTCGCGTCGCCGAACGCGGTAACCTGTCGATGGTCGCAAGAGAGCTGGGTGTCGGTCAATCCACCGTAACACGGCACCTCAATGAACTTGAAGAGGCTGTCGGCGTACCGCTTCTCAGCCGAACCACGCGTCGCGTCACCCTGACCGACGAAGGTAGCCGCTATTATACCAACTGCCTTCAGATATTACGCCTGGTCGAACAGGCTGCCGAAGAAGCGAGAGATGCCCGTCAGGCCCCCGCCGGCGCTGTTCGGCTTTCCTGTACGGCCGCGCTCGGCGTGATGCACGTCACGCGCCTGATCTTTGATTTCCAGGACAAGCATCCGGACATCCGGGTCGACCTCAACCTGACGGACGAGCGGATCGATCTGGTTCGCGAAGGCGTTGACGTCGCACTCCGTCTCGGGCCTCTCGCCGACAGCGCGATGAAACTTCATGCGCTCGGAGAAAGCCATCGGCTGCTGGTGGGCGCTCCGGCTTATTTGTCCGTCCATGGACGGCCGGAGCGCCCCACCGATCTGTCACGCTACGAAACCGTCATAATGTCCAATGTGGCGGGGAGCGATCGGCTCGTTCTTTCCTCTCCCGATGGCACAAGCCTGATGATCCCGGTGAGCGGCAAGCTGCGCGTCGATCACGGGCTTGCGGCGCGCAAAGCCCTTGCCGCCGGACGCGGCATTGGGCCCGCACACCTCTGGCTGGTTCACGATCTTCTGGACGACGGTCAGCTCGAGGTCGTGCTTGGCAACTATCGTCCTGCGCCGGTTCCGGTGAGCTTGCTAATCGTCCCAGAGCGGGCAGCCATTGCCCGCGTTCGGCTGCTCGTCGACTTTCTTGCCGCCGAGATTGCCAAGCTGCCTGGAATCCGGCCATCATAAGTCCTGGTTTCAAGCATGACGTTGTCGCAAAACCGCTGCCGCAGTTTTGCGAGACATGCTTCAACCCCCGAAAGACCGCTTGTCGCCGCGCCACCCCGTCGTCCGCAGATATTGTTCCCAGTTGAGCGTGTCGGGGTTCAGGCGACGGCTCCATTCGAGATCATGCTCCTTGCCGAAATAGCCATATTCGACAGCATATTCGACCATCCCCAGAATCTCTCGAACGAGAAGTTCATTGGCGGCAAACTCCGGAAAATAGCGCAGCAGGCCATCCCGGGTGAAAGCGTTCCGATATTCGGCCTTGAGCCCGGTCACGTGCTGGAAGGTTTCGATCATCTCACGCGGAGAAAGGATATCGCCAACGATCGGCAGCGTTTTCCCGTTGTAACGCTCGGGATTTGAGAAAATTTCGAGCACGACCGGCCCGGTCGCCGTCAGCGGATCGACAAAAGGCGCTCGGAAATCTTCGGGAAGATAAATCGGCAGGAGGAGAGTATCGCCCTCCATGCGGGGCACATAATATTCGAGAAGATTGGTGTAGAAGAACGCCAGCATGACGAAGGAATGAGAGATAGGCAGGCCGCGAATATGGTCTGCAACGCGCGCTTTGTCGGTAAAGTGCGGTGCATACTTCGTGCCGCTGGTGATCTTGTCGACATTTTCGAGGGTACTGAAAACAACATGCCCAACGCCGGCCTCAACGGCGGCATCCGCCAGTTGCCGGCCGAGAGGGGCCTCGATCGTCTCCGGCGGGGCGATCGGCGGCGTCATCAGAAATGCACCGTCCGCGCCTGTGAAGGCAGCAACGAGGTCCTTTTGACGGCCAAGTTCGAGCGGGACCGTTACGATTTCAGCGCCGAGTTTCTCCAGGCGTAAAGCTTCAGGCGAATCCTTTTTCCGGGTGAAGGCACGCACCCGGAAACGTTGGCTCTCAAGGAGTGCCGCGGCGACGCTGCGCCCCTGTTTGCTCGTTGCACCGGCGATCGCGATCAGTGGCTTTTCATCTGCAGACATAGAGCTTTAAACCTTTCCCTGTCATTGACCCCGGCTACGGTGCCAGGCGTCGTTTTGCGGGAGAGCGGTCGGCCTGTGCCGAGAGCCCACCTTCATGGCGGGTACCCTATCGCAACAGGTTCTATGGCTATAGATGTGTGAAATACATAACATAATGCCATTTTATGGATAATTGCGCCGGCTAGGCGCGGTCGGCTCGCCATGCCGGATCAGAATGTCGAAACCCGCGCCGGGATGACCGGATGTGCCGAAAGCCATCCCTGGACTCTGCCGACATCCATGGCGGGCTCTGGTGGATCAAAGCTGAGGGCTACATTGCAAAAGGTCGTAAAGTTCACCCTGCAGATCGTCAAATAAATCGATAAGACCAAGGGTTTAGAAGTCCTGCCCGTCGCTGCAAGTTATTACGTTCATTGAATTCTTTTCAAGTCAGACTCTTGGGCTGCTTGGAAGATGTACTAATCATTCGTAAGTACTATTGAATATGGTTAATATTATGTTAACCTTAAACAGATCCGAGGGTGCTCAGCGCTTTAAAGGCGGAAATCCGAAAACATGAAGCTTTCGAAGATAATATCTCCAGCTATGCCTGAATATAGGTTGAGAAGAGGTTCTCGCCTAAATCAAACAATACTGTGGATGGTATTTACGGCAATTGCTCCTTTGACGTCAGCAGCGGAAGAGTTACCTGCGCCCACGGAAGCGGTCTCGGTTGTGACGTCTGGTGAGACTTCGGCGCGACAGCCTCAATTGTTGCGTGACGTTCTTCGCTCAGGCGATAAATTGGATCTCGCATTTTACGAAAGCTTGGCCTCCGTCGAAGATCGCTGGACGGGCTCACGGGGCACGGTTCCCTGGAACTTTTACCAGCGGCCCGAGCTCACCGGCGAATACGTCGTTGAAGCGGACGGGACGATTTCGCTTCCTCTTTTGGGACGCTTCCCGGTTCGAGGGCTTCCTCCGGCGGATGTGGAGGCGATAATTCTTCCTTCGTACGAAAATTTGGTCGGCAGAAAGGGGTTCGTGAATATCGTCAAGATTGAGCACCAGCCAATTTATATTACCGGCCCGGTTCGGAATCCTGGGTCGTTTCGATATGTTGATGGCATGACTGTTCTGCATGCCGTCGCGCAAGCGGGTGGCATGGCTGCGAAGAGTATTGAGCCATGGCAGAGCGTGGAAATTTCACGCCAGATCGAGCGGTTGAAGGCTGGGCTGGCCGACGTGAAGCGGCTTGCGTCGCGAACCGAGGTGCTCAGGGCGAAGCGCGATTCCGTACAAATTGCCAGCATTGGCACGCCTGTTCTTGGTCCCGACCCCGATGCTCAACGGTTGCTGGATGATGAGACATGGCAGCGCCAATTGGTAACGACGAGCAAGGATGCGCAGAGCAGTGCTTACGCAAAATCTGTTGCCAATGCTCAGGCCGATCTTGATCTGCGTCAGGCACGAGTCGGCAATTATGATGCCACCATTCGGGTCCGCCAGGATCGGCTGGCAAGTATCGAGAAGTTGGCCAAAAACAAACTTGTCACGAGCATTGAGTTGACCCGGGCACAAAGCGAACTGACCGAGTCGGAAGATCGAAAGCAGCAAGCCGTCATCGATGTCGAGAGCGCAAAGCAACGGCTGGCGGCAGCCAAACAGGACGTTGAGCGCGATCGTATCGAACGCAAGATCGAGATCGAAAAGTCGGCAGCGGATGCCGAAAGAGGCCTATCCACGGCGTTGAAGACGACCGAGAGCGATCTTGAAATCTTCCAGTCGATGGTATCGTCGAATGATAGCGCCGGTGTTGAATTTGAAATCGTTCGGCCTGGACCGAATGGTGTCATCGTCGAACCTGCGACCGAAGAAACGGTCTTACAGCCTGGCGATCTGATCAAAGTACATTGAGACTTACCCACATACTCTTCCAGGAGAGTTTAGTCCTCCTCTCGGCCAAAGAGCTCAGGGGCATCGTCGATTTGCGATTTGTCACGCGGTCCAAAACGCCAAGGAGAGCTTATGTCTACAATTGAAGCGTTACAGTCCTCGCATTCCTCTATGCCGGTCCAAGGTCCGATGTTCAATTTGCCAAGGACCTCACTCGTTATTCCAACCTTGAACGAAGCGGAAAACATTAAGCTGCTCTTGCCCCGCATACCGACATGGGTGCATGAAATCATCATCGTCGATGGGCGATCGACGGACGGAACGCCGGATATCGCGCGAAGCATGCGCGATGATGTCAAGATCGTGCTTCAGCCGAAGAAGGGCAAAGGCATCGCGTTGCGGACGGGCTTCGAAGCCGCATCTGGT
This sequence comes from Rhizobium changzhiense, assembly GCF_013087625.1. Classification (NCBI taxonomy): domain Bacteria; kingdom Pseudomonadati; phylum Pseudomonadota; class Alphaproteobacteria; order Hyphomicrobiales; family Rhizobiaceae; genus Rhizobium; species Rhizobium changzhiense. The sequence goes on along the minus strand of NZ_JABFCQ010000001.1, from coordinate 627,571 downwards.
GATATGATCGTGATGCTTGATGCTGACGGGTCGATGGATCCCTACGAAATCATCTTGTTCGTCGCAGCTCTTGTTGCAGGTGCGGATTTCGTCAAGGGTTCGCGCTTTATGCAGGGTGGCGGCACCAGCGACATGACCGTCATCCGCCGTTTCGGCAATCTGGGCCTGACCCTCCTGGTCCGGATGCTCTATGGCAGCTCTTTTAGCGATCTGTGCTACGGCTATATGGGCTTTTGGAGACGGCATGTTCCCTTGCTGCGTGCCGATTGCGACGGCTTCGAAATTGAGACGCTGATCAATTTGCGGGCTCTCAAGAACAATCTCAAAATCATGGAAGTCGCGAGCTTTGAATCGGAGCGTATCTACGGCGTCAGCAATCTGCGTGCCCTTCCGGACGGCTGGCGCGTGCTGAAGACGATCTTCCGGGAACGCGTCAGTACGCCGACGGGCGTCCAAGTCCTCGAGCAGGGCATTTCCTGAGGTCTGGATTCAATTGGCGAGGCCGCATGATGCGCATTTTGATGCTCAGCGCGAGATACCTGCCTTTTGCCGGAGGAACGGAAACCCATGTCAGCGAGGTCGCAATCCGGCTCGTGCGCAAGGGGCATGCGGTGACGGTATTGACGGGCAATCCCGATGGCCTTCTTCCGGCAGCGGAAACCCGAGACGGCGTGCAGATTGTCAGGCTGAAGACGTTTCCCCGTGGGCGGGATTGGTGCTTCGCCCCCGGCGTCTTCAGGGCGGTCGCCGAAGGGGATTGGGACCTGATGCATGTTCAGGGCTACCACACCTTCCTGGCGCCGCTGGGAATGGCCGCCGCATGGCGCAAAGGCCTTCCTTTCGTGGTCACTTTTCACAGCGGTGGCCATTCGTCGCGATTTCGGTCCTCGATCCGGCGCCTCCAACATAGAATGCTTGCGCCTCTGGCTGCGGGGGCAGCGCAACTCATTGGCGTGTCGCGGTTCGAAGCGGATCTCTTCAGCCGGAATATGGCAATCGCGAGAGACCGGTTCATCGTTATCCCCAATGGCGCGCGCCTGCCGGAAACGTCCGGGTGGCGACCGGCTTCACCTCACGACAGGCGGCTGATTGTCTCGCTCGGCAGGCTGGAGCGCTATAAAGGTCATCACCGCGCGCTTGCTGCATTTCATGTGCTGGCAACGAAATTCCCTGATATGCGCCTTCGGATCCTGGGAGAGGGGCCTTATGAGGCGAAGCTGCGTCAGCAGGTGGCCGAGCTTGGGCTCGGCAACCGTGTCGAGATCGGGGCAATTCCGCCGACCGACCGGTCCGCAATGGCCGATCTTTTGTCTTCGGCCGCTCTTGTCGTGCTCCTCAGCGATTATGAAGCTCATCCCGTGGCGGTTATGGAGGCGCTTTCGGTCAAGGCTCCCGTACTGACCGCCGACACATCCGGCTTTCGGGAGCTGGCTGAGGAGGGCCTCGTGCGATCCATTCCGCTCAACGCTTCGCCAGACTTCACCGCGCGTGAAATGCTCGCCGCCATGGACGCGGGGCCGATCTCAATCGAGACGAGGTTGCCGGACTGGGACGATTGCACGGACCGGCTGCTGATGGTGTACAGACGCGTCCTTTCGCATCCGCAGCCTGAACTGCGAACCGGTCCAGCACTGCTTGGAGATTTGAAGCACGATGACCGTTGTTAAGGGGCGGGCTTCTCCAGGCCGGCAGAAGGCCTACCAGGACGGAGCTTATCGTCATGGTTATCCAGGAAGGGTTTCCATTCCACGCGTCGATCTGTGGATCGCCGCATTTCTGGGCCTGCGCAGGCAGGACAGCGCGGTCGGGGACATTGCCGATCCTTCGTCGCTGGGGATGTCGCCGGTCTTTGCCTTCCTATGCAGCTGCGCCCTTGTTGTGGCCGCTCTTGCTGCAAATGCCAGTCGGCTGGGAGAGGGCTGGGCGGTTCCGACGTTCTATTGCGCCATCGCCGCGATCTTTCTCCCCGCGGCGGCGCGAATCATCCATCCGGGAGCCAGCCGCCTGGAGCGCTTGGCGCTCATAGTGATCGTCACCTCAGCCCTCTTCGTGGTACGCCTCATCCGCGCGCCCGTCGCCTTCATAGACCATGACGAGTTCCTGCATTGGGCGACGGTGAACGACATTCTGGAGGCGGGGCGACTGTTCCTGCCCAATCCGCTTTTGCCGGTCAGCCCGCTCTATCCCGGGCTGGAGCTCATAACGTCCGCCTTGGTCAGCCTCTCCGGACTGTCCGTTTTCGCGGCAGGCCTCATCGTGTTGGCGGCGGCACGGATAATGCTGATGCTCACGCTATTCCTGCTCTTCGAGAAGATCACGGGCTCGGCACGGATCGCCTCCATCGCCTGCCTGATCTACATGGGCTCGTCCACGTTTTTGCTGTTCGACGTCCACTATTCCTATGAAAGCCTGGCGATCCCCATGCTTGCGGCGGTGCTGTTGGCTTCGGAAAGCCGACGCATGGAGCGAAGCGACGCGGCAGGCTGGCCGACGGTCGTCGCCACCATGGTTTTGATCGTGGCGCTCGCGGCTACCCATCATCTCACCTCCTATTTTTGCACGGCCCTTCTGTGCGCCACGGCGGTGATGGAATGCCTGAGACAGGGCGCGTCCGCTATGGGGAGGCGGCAGGCGATCCTGCTGGCCTCGATCGCCGTGATTGCTCCGGTCGCCTGGTCGAAGATCGTCGGGAACCCCACCGGCAGCTACATTCTTCCCGTACTGGCAGGCGGCCTGCACGAGGTAGCGCAACTCGTATCGAGTTCGACCTCGACGCGTAAGCTTTTCGTGTCGGACACGGGAGCCTTGGCGCCGGCTTGGCAACGTTACCTGACGATGGCGGGCGTCGCGCTGATCTGCCTGGGACTTCTCACCGGCTTTCTCCGCTCGCTCGTTTTCAATGGGCAGCCCCGGAATGCGAGCATCCTCTGGCCGGCGACCAGATGGCGCCTATGGCGGTCAAGCCTGCTCGTTGTCCTCGTTTTGGTGACGCTGGCCTACCCCCTCAGCATCATCTTCCGCCTGACGCGCAGTGGGTGGGAGATCGGCAACCGCATCGGCTCGCTATCCTTCCTCGGCGTCGCAATTGTCGTCGCGGTGGCCGTTGCGGCGTTCTGGCACGGCACGTCGCGTGGCTGGCTGCGCGCAACGGCGCTTGCCGCCGCCGCAACGACGGTGCTGATTGCTGGCGTCATCAGCTCAGAGGGACCACGTATCCTGGTTCCGGCCGGCTATGAAGTGTCGGCCGACTCCTCGTCGATAGAACCGATGGGGATCAGCGCCGCAAGGTGGACCAGGGAATGGCTGGGCGGCGACCAGCATTTCGCAGCCGACCGGATCAATCGCCTGCTCCTGTCTACCTACGGCCGGCAAAAGGTCTCGACCACGCTTGAGAGTGGGCAGGATACAGGCATGGCCATCACCGCAGCCGATCTCGGTCCGATGGAACGCAAGCTGCTGATCGAGTCGGGCATCGGTTTCGTCATGGTCGACCTGCGCATGACCACCGGCCTGCCTGGTGTCGGCGTCTATTTCGACGGCGGCGCGCAGGACCGAAACCACCTGGTCCCCCTCCAGCCGTCATCGTTGCTCAAGTTCAATTCCGAGCCCGATGTCGACCGTAGCTTCGACAACGGCTTCATGGTCATTTTCGACGTCGGGCGGCTCGGGAAAACACGGCAGCCCGGCGTCCCTGGTAAGCGGACCGGAGAGCCGGTGCAATCCTTGGGACGAACAGACGGAGATTCGCGATGATCGATAGCCGTCTCGACGCTTTCATGTGCGTCCATTCGCGGGACATCGAATATTTGCTCGAAGCGTCCCTTCGCTCCTACCAGCAGCATTTCCCCGACAAGGGAAACCTGACTATGGTCACCGACAACCCGGCGGCTTTAAGAGCCTTCCTCGACGCGAAGGGTCTCGTGCCTGGCGCATCCGTCACCGGCGACAGCGACTGGCTTTCCGCCAGCGAACTGGAACTTCCCGGCTGGTTTCGGCAGCAGATCATCAAGCTGCGCGCCTCCGAATTCTGCCGAACCGAGCATTTCTGTAATCTCGGCGCAGATACACTGCTGCTGCGGCCCATTGCGAGGACCGATCTGATCGACGGGCGCGAACCGGTTCTCTACTATTCCAGCCACAGGCTTCCCGATCTGCACTACCGTTTCGAGAAGAAACGATTGCGCAATGTTGCAAAGATCCTCGGCGTCGAGCCAGCCCGGTCTTCTCGTTACGTCGATTTCATCAATGATTTCTTCTGCTTCAAGCGCGAATGGCTTATCGCTCTGAATGACTACATCGCGTCGAAATACGGCTCAAAACCCTACGTCGAGCTGCTCAAGGGGCTGAGCGCGTCAAAAGATCAGACACGGTTCGGGGAATGGACGCTCTATTCCGTCTTTCTGCTCGATGTGATGCACCAGTCGCCGACGATGCGCGATGCGCGCGGGGCCTATCTGACGCAGATCCATAGCCGTCTCGGCCTCACTCTGAGCCGGCTGGACAGCAAGATCGTTCATCTCGTCCAGAAATCCTTCGACCCGAACGTGATCCGGCAGAAGCTCATGAAGGTGAACCCGGGCGCCGCTCAGATCATCGGCGCGACGGCATGGGCGGATGCAGGAGCTCGTCCCCGATGATGGCCCGCCGTGTCTTTCCGGGAATCATTCCGCTGTGGGTTCTTGCCGCTGCGTTGGCCGTAACGTGGCTGCCCGAAACCTTTTCGACCTGGGAAAAGGCGGTGCGCCTGGTGCTCTGCGCGCCGCTGATACTGCATCTCCCGGGCCGCATGCTGGTGGACACCTTGCGCATAGAGGGCGATATGGTCACGAGGGGGACGCTCTCGGTGTTCCTGAGCTTCGCGGCCTGCATTTTTTTGGGGCTTCTGCTGCATGTCGTCGGACATCTCGATGCGCGAGGCTGGGTCTACGCGCTGGGCCTGACGACGATCGCCGTTCGGTGGCTGAATGTCGTTTTGCAGCTCGCAAGGCCGGTTCCAGCCATCCCCTGGGCTTGGCCCGGCCGCCGTTTTGGGACCTTCGCTGTTTCCATCATCTTGGCGACGAGTTCCGTGCTCATGGCGCGCCCGGTCGCGCTTGAACGCAAGCCGTTTCATTTCACCGAGCTTTGGATGGTGCCCAAAGGGAACTGGACGAACAATGTGGTAACGGTCGGCGTGCGCAATTCGGAAGACGCCAAGACGCTTTACAGTCTTGACCTTGTTCTCGGCGGCACGTTGATTGGAAAGATGCCAAGCTTCGAACTGGCACCGTCCTCCAGCCAAACCTTCGAATTCTCCGTACCAACAAAAACGCACCCCCCCGCACGGCTGGAAGCCTGGCTCTACAAGGGCGGCGACAGGGAAACGATCTACCGCAAGGTCTGGATGACCATCGACACGCTCCAGTCCCCGGCATCGACCGGAATAACCCTTCAGTTCGCTCCGGGGACGAAAAATGGATAATTTCCAGCACCCCGTGCCCGGCAAGCTTACGACGGCAATCGTCATCTGCTGCTATTCCGACAAGCGCTGGGACATTCTCAACAAAGCAATCGAGGCGGCAGCACGTCAGGTCCCGGCCGCGGACGAGATCGTCGTCGTCGTCGATCACAATCCGGCACTCGCGCTGCGTCTGCGCGCCAGACGCTTCGAAACCCCGGTCAGGATCGTCGAGAATATTCATCCGCCCGGCCTCTCCGGTGCCCGCAACACTGGAATTTCTGTCAGCCGCGGCGAGGTCATCCTGTTTCTCGACGACGACGCCGTGTCGGATCAAGATTTGCTGGCGACCTTGGTGCGGCAACTCGAAGATCCCTCGGTTCTGGGCGCCGTGTCCGCTATCCGCCCGTTGTGGGAAACAGACCGTCCGTCCTGGTTTCCCGACGAATTCCTGTGGACCCTCGGCTGCACCTATCGCGGCCTTCATCCGGGGCCGGTGCGCAACCTCATCGGCGCGTCGATGTGCATACGCCGCGACGTCTTCGATCATACGGGCGGCTTCGATTCCGGCTTGGGCCGAACGGCCAAGGCTTTGCCGCTCGGATGCGAGGAAACGGAACTCTGCATCCGTGCAGCCAAGGCCTTGCCATATGGCCGTTTCGTCTTCGAGCCATCGAGCGGCAGCGATCACGCCATCCCCGCCGATCGCGCGACCTGGAAATATTTCCTTCATCGATGCTGGGCCGAAGGGCTTTCAAAGGCCAGCCTATCGTTGATCGCAGGCTCCGGCGAGGCGCTGGCGTCGGAAAAGACCTATATGACAAGGACGTTGCCCCAAGGGGTTATGCGGGGATTCGCTGATCTGTTGCTTGGCCAGCCGAGCGGCCTTCTTCGCGCCGTCGCGCTGGGTGCCGGCCTGGCGGCCACTGCGGCCGGCTTCGCTTTCGGCCGGACCCGCGCTGCCCTTACGCGTCCGTTCACCTCCGTTCCTGCTCGCGCTCTCGAACCGGTGGAGTAGGCATGATGACCCTCAGCGCCGCCATTGCCAAGGTCCGCAGCCTCTTGTTGAATCAGGCGGTTTTGCTCCTCAATGCAGGCATGCTGGGGCTTGGGACGTTGATGACGGCCATTCTCGGCTTCGTCTACTGGTGGTTCGCGGCGCGCTCCTTCTCGGCCGAAGCTGTTGGGCTCGCCGCCGCCGCCATATCGTTGATGAATCTCCTCGCAAATCTCGGTGAAGTCGGTCTCGGGCCCTTCCTGATGGGCGAGATGGGCCGTCAGAAAAGAGCGGGCCCCTTTCTGACGGGCGCCCTGCTGGCCTCGTTCAGCGCTTCCATCGTCGTGGGGCTGATCTATCTTGTTATCGCAGCCTATACATCGACGCGGCTTGGCTCGATCGTCGGTTCCTCCGCGACCGATCTCTTCTTCGTCGCTGGTTGCGCTCTGACGGCCGTGACCCTCGTGCTCGACCAAGCCCTGGTTGGCCTTCTGCGCAGCGGCCTTCAACTGGCCCGGAATGTCGTCTTCGCCGCCAGCAAGCTTCTTCTACTGATCGCTCTCGGCCTGACACTTGGCCGGGCGGCCAGCGGACTGGCGATCTTCACCACCTGGTTTGCCGGGCAGCTTGTCTCGCTGGTCGTCGTGGCCGGGCTTCTTGTTTATGCCGGCAGGCGCGTTTTCCACCGGCCGGAGATCCGCGCCTTCCGCCCGGTGCTCGGACAGGTTTTCGGCCATCATACGCTCAGCATGGCTGTTCAGGCGCCGGCGCTGCTGCTGCCCTTCGTCGTCACGGTGATGCTGTCCGCGGAGATCAACGCCGCCTTTTATGCCGCCTGGACGGTGCTGAACGTCGCGCTTCTCGTCCCTGCGTCACTCGCCTCGGTGTTGTTTGCCATCGCTTTGCGGGAGCCGGAGCTATTTCCTTCGCGCCTGCGCCTGTCGCTCGGCTTGTCGATGCTGGTCTGCGCGGCGACCGCCTTGGCGTTCCTCTTCCTATCAGGCTTGATGCTCTGGATATTCAATCCGGCCTATGCCGTGATTGCAGGAAATGGCCTCCAGTTTCTTGGCGTTGCCGCTTTCGGAATGGCGTTGAAGTATCACTATCTGGCGGTTCAACGTGTCCGACGGCGCCTGGGTTTTGCCACGCTCGTTCTGACCGGCGGTGCGGTGCTGGAGATCGCGGCCGCCGTCGCTGGTGCGCAATTCGGGATCGCAGGCACAGCCAATTTCTGGGTCATTGCTGTTTCGCTGGAAGGCCTGCTTCTGTGCCCGGCATTGTATTGGGCCACACGGCACACTGCAACGCAGCCCGCCATCGCGCCATCAGCGGCTGCCGGTGTCTCGACATACGGCAATTCCCTCGACGAGACAGACCAAATCGGAATTGCGTCACGGGCTTGAAAGGGAGTTTCTTCGCATGAGACGTATTCGCCATTTCCGGAATTTCGCTGTCGGCGCTGTGGCGCTGGCGCTTTTTTGGTCTGCTCAGGTCGGATCTTTGGACGCGCAGTCATCTGCGCAGCAATCTTTCGTCACGACGAAAGAGGGGGGCTTCCTGCTGGACGGCAAGCCATTTCGGGTGGCCGGCGTAAACAACCATTATCTGACATTTGGCTCACCAGGCGAGGTCACCCGCGTGCTGGACGATGCCACGGCAATGGGTGCCAATGTGGTGCGCACCTTCCTGCAACCGGTTATAGGGTCGCTGGACGGCCAGGTGCCGACGATCTGGAATTCAAAAAGCACGGCCGATTCCAGCAATCTGGGAACCAAGGGCATCTATATGATGAGTTGGGATCCGATAACCAACAAGATGGTTCCCAACGACGGACCTGACGGCCTGGAAAAGGTCGATTACCTCATCGCCGAAGCGGCGAAGCGCAAGCTCAAGCTGATCCTCGCATTCGTCGATTTCTGGGCCTACACCGGCGGTGCCCAACAGATGAACGCCTGGTACGGGAGTTCGGACAAATACACGTTTTTTGCCGCTGATCCGCGAACCCGACGCGATTACAAGGCATGGGTCCGGCATGTTCTGTCGCGCGTCAACACGATTACCGGTGTGCGCTATTCCGATGACCCCACCATATTTGCCTGGGATCTGGCCAACGAACCTGACATCCATCCCAAACCGCTCCTTTATGAGTGGGTGTCGGAAATGTCAGCCTATGTCAAATCCCTGGCACCGAAACAACTGGTAACGACGGGCCATGGGAACATGGATCAGAAGCTGGCGGATATGAATATTCCGAGCGTCGATTTCGGCACGTGGCATGGCTATCCATCCTACGTCAAAATGAGCCATTCCGATTTCGATGCCCGCATTCGCGAATACTGCGCGATCGGACGAAGTATCGGAAAACCGGTGATCCTGGAGGAATTTGGAATTCCCCGATCCGATGCCGATCAGGCAAATGCCTATGAAACGTGGCTGAACACGATCGCCACCTCGGATTGCGGAGGCTGGGTGGTCTGGCGGCTCACCAGCACCCAGGACTCGGGCCTCTATCCTGAGGACGATTATGACAAATTCGACATCCATAACGATGGAAGCCCTGCTTGGCACGCTCTGCGCGACGCCGCCCTCAAGCTTCAATAATCAGGGCCACCGGAGCCATTCCGCCGTCCAGCATTCGAAGGCGGAACCCGATTTCAAGACGAAAACACGCATGACACGACGATCGGAAGCGCGCTCGCGAACCGGGATGGTTGCGCGAACGGACGAGTGATAGCGATCTCAACACGCCAGAGTATTGACCTAATGCATCCATATTTTCTTGCGATCTAAACTGGGTCTCTAGCTTCGCCAAATATTCGCGGTATATCCAGGATATCGGGGATAAACTGGAGATTTTCGAAGGTCGGCAGTTGGCAATATGAATAATGCGGACGGCTCGCTCCCAGAAGCGGTATCGTATATTGACTCATCATCGGGCTATCCCGATTCGAAAGAGGGAATCCGGCAGTGAACTCTTCACGCTTTCTCCAATCAATCGTCGAAGCCGAATCCCATGATACACGCTTGAATTTCGCCCGTGCCGCGATTTTTCAGCTTTATAGTGCTTGCCTGCCAACCGGTTCTGCGCCGGCTCAGTTTTCCGTCGAACTCACTCTATCTGAAGAAGAAGCGGTCACGCTTGTCGTGCGGCCGTTCGTCAATAAGGTCGAAGCACTTGGCGGGCTTGTGAAATCCCTGTTTTCGACAAACGCAGAGGCCGTACTGCGAGCCCTGCCATGCAGGGTGGAGGATAAGCTTGGATCCGGCATTGGACTGATGCTTTTCGTCGACGATGAGCCGATGATTACTATCGGATCTCTTGCAGATGATAGCGGACTGTTTCTTCGCCAGATCGAACCGGCATCCAGGACGACCTCCGGGGTTGCCACAATCGGTGCGGTGGTAGGCCAACGACTTGCCAGTGTGGTTCCTATTCCGACTGGATCTCTCGATCTGCGTAAGCCGAAATAACGGACTCTGAGCAACCAAGGGATCAGCAGGATACTGCCCGCCGAGCGTCCGGATTCCATCTCTTCGTGCGCCTTCGCAACATCGGCCAAACGATATTCGGCACCGATCTGCGAAACGATCCCTGCTTCCATCGCGCCGACGGCAGCCAGGGCAGCCTCGCGATACTGTCCGACGTCGGCGCACCAGGCCATGATGCTCGGATGGCAGAGCGCCTTGCCCGGGCGAAGTTCCTCGACAGGCACCGGTGGGATAGCACCGGCGGCCTGACCGATGGTGACAGCCATGCCGAATGGGCGGACGGAGCGTATGCTTTTGAGAAGCGTGTCGCCGCCGATCCCGTCATAGGCGATGTCGACACCAAGCCCGTTCGTCAGCCGCTTCACTTCCGCGACGATGTCGGCGTCTCGTCCAACGATAAGGTGATCGGCTCCATAAGATGCGGCGAGTGCGGCCTTTTCGGAAGAGCCGACCGTCCCGATCACCGTGGCATCGAGCGATCTCGCCCAACGAACGAGGATGCTCCCAAGCCCGCCCGCGGCCGCATGGATCAGAACCTGGGTGCCTGCGCGCACATCATAGGTCTTCTTCAACAGCATGTAGGCGGTCATGCCTTTGAGGAGCGAACTCGCTGCCGTTTTCGCCGAAACGGCATCCGGAAGCTTGATCGCCCTTTCGGCGACAATATTCCTGGTGGAGCGATAGGCGCCAACCGGCGGCCCGGCATAGGCGACGCGGTCGCCCTTTTGAAACATGGAGACGCCAGGACCGACATCCTCGACGATGCCCGCCGCCTCGGCACCGATCACCGCGGGGTAGGACGGCATCGGATAGAGGCCCTTTCGGTGATAGACGTCGAGAAAGTTGGTTCCGATTGCCTGATGACGGATTTTTATCTCGCCATCACCGGGAGGTTCTGAATGGTGCTGCTCCTCAACATGGAACTGGGTGACGTCACCTGGGGCATTCAGCCATACGATTTGGTTGGTCATCTCTCGTGCTCCTTCATGGGCACAAATTAGGCGATGGCGTGATGTGTGAAAATTCCCTATTGTTTCACAATGATTGGGAGAGAATTCACAAAACTCGACTGGGACGACCTTCGGCATTTCCTGGCGCTCGCGCAGTCCGGAACGTTGCTTGGTGCGGCAAAGCAGCTCGGCGTCGAACACGCAACGATCAGTCGGCGCGTTTCATCGCTTGAAGCCGGTCTCGGTCGCAAGCTCGTAGACCGCCGCGGACGGCGCATCACGTTAACCTTGGAGGGAGAGCAGGTTGCCAGGCACGCAGCTCTTGTCGCGGCGCAGACTGCGGCAATCGAGCAGCTTGGCCGCAGCAGCACCACGGAATTGCGTGGCCATGTGAGGATCAGCGCGCCTCCCGCTCTCTCAAGCGTGCTGCTGGCAAAGCCGATCGCCGCCGTCAGGCGAGACCATCCCGGGGTCCAGATCACGCTTGTCGGAGAAAAGCGCCTCGCCTCCCTGAACAGACGAGAGGCGGATATTGCCGTGCGAATGTCGCGTCCGGAAGACGGCGATTACTCTATCGTCAAGCTCGGCGAGACGAGCTTCCATCTCTACGCATCAAAGACCTATCTCGAAACGGTTCCACCATCGGACTGGACCTTCATCGGTTACGACGAAACCATGAACGCCTCGCCGCAGCAGCTGCGGCTGATCGAACTGGCCGCCGGCCGGCCGATCGCCGTGCGGTCGTCCGTTCTGGAGTTTCAGGCCGCAACCGCATGCCTTGGCGCCGGTGTCGTCATGCTCCCTGATTTCGCCGCCCCGGAGTCCGGCGGTCTCCAGCGCATTGAGAGCGAACAGGCTTTGACAAGAGAGGTCTGGCTGGTTGTCCATTCGGACATCAAGGACGTCCCCTCCGTCCGCGTCGTCGTCGATGCGCTGAAAAACGCTCTCGGGAAGTAGCCCGCTCAGTCCGTTAGGCCGCAAAGGGGCAGAGGCAGCCATTGAACTGGTCGCAGTCCGGCAGAGTTCCTCTCAGGATTGCGCCCATTGCCGTCATTGATATCTCACCGCTGTTGTCTTTAGTTTGTCGTCACAACTTTCAAGCGGGAGGAGAACATGCCAGTCGAAGCAATACGAACGGGTGGATGCCTGTGCGGTGCAGTGCGTTATGAGGTCCGAGGCGAGCCCTATCAGTCGGGGTTGTGCCACTGCAAGACATGCAGAAAGATCACTGGCTCCGCCTTCTCCGCAACGGCAAATTGGCATCGTTGGCAATTCCAGATGTCCGGGGAAATCAGCACTTTCGATAAAAGGTCCTTCTGCCCTGCCTGTGGTTCTCGGCTCTTCTTTCTCTTCGATGACGGCGTGGAAGTGTTTCTGGGGACGCTTGATGAAGCGCCTTACGCTATCAGCCCGATGGTCGAAGTGTGGAACATTCGACGTGAACCTTGGCTCGCACCGGTCGTCGGAGCTGTGCTTCACGAAGGAACTGAGATCGCTTCGGGAAAAGACGAAGGATGACTTTCGAACTTGACGCTGAAACTGTCTTGCAACTCATCCAGCACCTTGAGCCCGATCTCACCATCTGCGGTTTCTCCCGGCTGGAGGGCGGGAGCACCGAGGTCTATAAGATTGATCTTGCGAATTCCGATTATGGGTCGCTGGTTCTCAAGACTTATCCGGATGAGCCCGAGTGGGGCCCTTCGAAGGAGGCGCTCGTAGCGGGCTGGCTCAAAGATTTGACGCCGCCGGTTCCCACCTGGCTGCGCGTCGATGAATCTCGGTCTCTTCTGCCGCTACGCTATTCCTTGTTGACCCACTTGCCCGGCCGCTCGCTTCGCCACTGGATGGCCGAGCCTGATATCAAAAACGTCTATCGCCAGATGGGAGAGCTTCTGAGACGCATTCATGCGGTACCGATGCCTGCGTATGGCTATGTGCTTGGCCACGGCATCGACAAACCGGTACCCACGAACGCAGACTACATGACGGCAGCGTTTGACGATGTGTTTCGGCGGTTTCGCGCCCTTGGCGGCGATCCCGAGCTGGCACGCCGTCTGCAACAAGCAGCTAAGGGCAGCTTCGATTTTCTTGACGCAAGCGATGGCGCAGTCCTCGCCCACGACGATTTTCATCAGGGCAATGTATTGGCGTTACGTGGCAAGGCTGGCCGACTTGAATTGAGCGGGCTTGTCGATTTTGGAAATGCACGCGCTGCGGATAAGCTCTTCGACTTGGCCAAAGCCCTTTTCTGCTGTGCACATGAAGACCCGCGCAGCTATCAGCCCATTCTGGAAGGTTACGGCTCGGTCGATCACCCGGATACCGAAAGGGCGCTTTGGCTCTACACTCTTTTCCATCGGGTCAGCATGTGGTGCTGGCTCACGAAGATTGGCGTAGACGCTGCAGCCGAGGAAGGCCCTGGCGGACTTATTCGCGATCTCAGCGAAATGGTTGTCTAGCATGTAGGTAGCGAAAGAGCTTTGCTGCCCAACCTTTCCACGTCCATTCATTCTAATTAGCGATTGGAAGGCTTTGAAAGTGCTCTACTGTTTCGTCAAGCTGCACCCAATTATGTTTCGATTGTTCGAAGACTGACAGGGCAGGTGGCGCGAAGGCGGGGTCGGCGAGGGAACCTACCGCCACCCCGATCCAGGACGGCGCAGCATCGGCCTTCCAATAGACGGTCGAGCCGCACGTTGGGCAAAAATGCATTCGGACGTTGCGACCGCTCTCGGCAGTACGAATGAATTCTGTAGACGCGCCAGATATTTCGACACAGCCCATCGAGTAGAAAGCGTTTGCGCTAAACGGCGCACCTGTCCTGCGCTGGCAAGCCAGACAGTGACACAGCGCAGTCAATTGCGGCGGCTCGCTGAGCATCAGTCGCAGAGCGCCGCAGGCGCATTGGGCATTGGCCATGGAAAATCCTCCCGCTTGCACGGTGAAAATACGTTGAATGGGGGATGAAGCGCAGGCCCGAACCGCAAATGGTTAGGGTGGGCGATGCGAAGGGGCTGAGACCTGATATAATTTCAGGCCCACAGAAGCTCAAATGTAGATCGCGGAATGCCGAAGTCTAGAGGAAAGCCCATCTGATCGCTTCGGGCCGGACGCGGATGCGGAGCCCTGATCGCACGGCCTTAGGTTCTGATCGGTTTCTTTGCGGCAAGCTGGATTTCAAATTCCACTAGCGATCAATAGCCAAGGGCGGAGTGTAGTCGTTAGTGACCCACCGAGCACCACCCGGGCGTCGAGCGAGTTTTTCGTTGTCAATGCACGACTTGGGAAGCTACCGACATCAACTCCTGGGAATTCGGTGCCTGGAATGTCTGGAGCCCAGCCTCCAGAACTTCAGTGAAGCTCCAGCGCACGATGCCCTCCCGGTCGATTAAGAACTGACCGACAAGCTGCCCGTGGTCGGCAGTCATCATCTGCTGATCGGCTTCCGTAATCTGATATCCTTCCTTCTCGTTGAGAAATTCGTCCATTGCCATCACGCCCATAGGCTCGGGCAACTCGCCCGGAAGATCGATCAGTATCGCCATGGCCGTGTCGATCCCGACCTCGCGTAGGCCGAAGGCTTGGTGCGAAGCCCGTACCGGGTCGGAAGCAGCAAGAAGATCGGGTATCGGATGGTAACGGAAATAGAGCCGTGCGCGTTCGACCGGGGTGTTTACCACCGCGAGCGATTGGACGCCTTTCTCACGCAGCATCGGGTTGAGATATGCCATGGCCGCGACATGGCGCCGGCAGAACGGACAATGCAGGCCTCGAAACAAACCGATCAACAATGGGCTGCGGCCACGAAAATCATCAAGTGCGATTTTCCCCTCGTGCGAGATCGCATCAAACACGACGTTCGGGACCCGGTCGCCCGGTTGTAGCGGATGGTCGACATAGCGCGTGGACATGGACAACCTCCTCGCTCGGGGATCAGTCGAGAAAAGGCGCCACGTTAGTGCTTCGAGGTCGGGATTGAGCGTTGCAAGGCCTGACCTCTCGTCTTACCGCACCGCCAGGATCCGATCTAAGAATGGCCCCACATTGGCCCGCGGGCAAGCGGTAAACAGCGAATCGTGAATTGAAAAAGTCCGCTTTCTGCAAACTCTGATTTTTTTAGCGGCCGGAGAGGCCGACACGGAAAATTGAGCTGGGGAAGCCCCTATCGCAAATCTCAGGTTTTGATCGGTTCTTTGCCGTTCGGCAGAGTATCCCCAGCCCGCAACCAGCAGATCCGGCCGCGGTGAGGGGCCAGTCTTGCTGGCCCCTTATCCGTTGTCAGATATCGCTTGCAGCGCTCGACCATAGGTCGGCCGCTTCGGCTGCCGTCATGCGCCGTACCTCGGCCTCATGGCTGCGGCTGGCGAAGAGTTCGCTCGCCATGATCTGCTCGGCAAGGTCGGCCGGAAGCGAGAGGATGACGCGGGCTTCGCCATTGTGCAGGCCGCCGAGTTCGGTGCGCTTGCCGGTCACCATGCCGCCGGCGACGGTGTTGTTGGTCTCCGGATCGATCAGGATGAAGGAGCCGGAAAGCCGGTTCTGCTCATAGGGATCGAAGATCGCCGCTTCGTCGAAGACGAGCCGGACTTTGCCGATGGCGTTCATGTAGAGCCGCTGCGCGGCGTTCCAGGTGCCGGTCTTCAGTTCCAGCTGGCTGAGCGGCTGCACCTGCACGCGCTGGCGGCGGCTGCCGCTCTTCAGCCAGTAGCGCTTGCCGGGCTCGATGCCCTCAGGCTGCAAGGCAACGATCTGTGCGTCGAAGGCAAGGCCGACCTGCGGCTGGGCGTCGATCGAGACGATCATATCGCCGCGCGCCACGTCCACCTGGCGGTCGAGCACCAGCGTGATCGCGTCGCCGGCAACGGCGGCGTTGCGGACAAGATCGAAGGTGACGATCTTGGAAACGTTGGCGACCATGCCCGACGGCAGGATCATGACGCTGTCGCCCGGCTTGACCGAGCCGCCGGCAACCGTGCCCTGATAGCCGCGGAAGCTTTCGCCCGGACGCGAGACGCGCTGGACGGAAAGGCGGAAGCCGACCGTCTGCGACGAGCGCACGGTCGCAAGCTCCAGCGTCTCCACCAGCGACGGACCGGTATACCAGGGCATGGCGGCCTGGCCGGAATAGACGACGTTTTCGCCCTTCAGCGCCGACATCGGAATGGCGGTGATCTGCTTGACGCCGAGCGACAGGGCAAACTCGCGGAAGTCATGGCTGATCTTGTCGAAGCCGGCGCGGTCGTAGCCCGTCAGGTCGATCTTGTTGACGGCAAGCACGAACTGCTTGATCCCGAGCAGCGAGGCGATCGTCGCGTGACGGCGCGTCTGCTCGAGAATCCCGAGGCGGGCATCGACCAGCAGGATGGCGAGATCGGCGGTCGAGGCGCCGGTCGCCATGTTGCGGGTATATTGCTCGTGACCGGGCGTGTCGGCAACGATGAAGGAGCGCTTGTCGGTCGAGAAGTAGCGATAGGCGACATCGATGGTGATGCCCTGTTCGCGCTCGGCCTGCAGGCCGTCGAGCAGCAGAGCGAAGTCGGGCAGACCGAGATCGTTCTGCTTGCCGGTGGAATCGCGCTGCAAGGTGGCGGCCTGGTCTTCCTTGACCGCCTTGGTGTCCCAGAGCAGGCGGCCGATCAGGGTCGACTTGCCGTCATCGACGCTGCCGCAGGTGATAAGGCGCAGCGGCCTGGTATCGCGCAGGGCCTTGAGCGGCTCGGCGGCGGGCAGGTTGACGACGGTTGCGGCCGAGACGGCGGTTTGGGCTGCGGTCATCTCAGAAATATCCTTCACGCTTCTTCTTTTCCATGGAGCCGGACTGGTCGCGATCGATGGCGCGGCCCTGGCGTTCGGACACCGTTGCAATTTCGAGTTCGGCAATCACCTCTTCGAGGGTGGTCGCCTGTGAGCGGATGGCGCCGGTCAGCGGGAAGTCGCCGAGGGTGCGGAAGCGGATCATGCCTTCCTGGCGGACTTCGCCGGGCAGCAGTTCCAGGCGCGGATCCTCGGCCAGGATCATCATCCCGTCGCGCTCCACGAACGGCCGCTTCTTGGCGTAATAGAGCGGCACCAGCGGAATGTCCTCGGCCTGGATGTAGCGCCAGATATCGACCTCCGTCCAGTTCGACAGCGGGAAGGCGCGCACGCTCTCGCCCTTGCGGATCATGCCGTTATAGATGTTCCAGAGTTCCGGCCGCTGGTTGCGCGGATCCCAGCGATGGTCGGGCGTGCGGAAGGAATAGATCCGCTCCTTGGCGCGGCTGGCTTCCTCATCGCGCCGCGCACCGCCGAAAGCGGCATCGAATTGGCCGGCATCGAGCGCCTGACGCAGCCCCTCGGTCTTCATGATGTCGGTGAAGGCGGCCGATCCATGCGTGAACGGCGTGATGTTTTCGGCTTTGCCGCGCGGATTGATGTGTTCGATGAGATCGAGATCGTACTTCTTCGCGGTCTCGTCGCGGAAGGCGATCATCTCGGAAAATTTCCAGCCGGTGTTCACATGCAACAGCGGGAAGGGCACGCGGCCGGGATAGAAGGCCTTGCGCGCCAGATGCAACAGCACCGAGGAGTCCTTGCCGATCGAATAGAGCATGACCGGACGCTCGAATTCGGCCGCAACCTCGCGGAAGATGTGGATGGATTCATTTTCCAGCGCTTTCAGATGCGGGTCGAGCGGCGCCTTGGCGCTCTGCGGATTGCTGAGTTCCGTATCCGGACGGCTATCGGGCATGTCTTACTCCAGGCTATCGGTCGTTGCGGCTCACCGCAAAACAATTCCTTGATGTTGGCTTTCCCAAGGCTGCGGCGGTCGCCGCGCCCTGATTGGGAAAGCCGTGGGGTGATTTACTGTGCGGCGATCGCTGCGGCCTCTTCGGCGACATGCAGGCCGCATTCGCGCGTCTCGTCCTGCTCCCACCACCAGCGGCCGGCGCGTTCCGGCTCGCCGGGCTTGATCGCCCGCGTGCAGGGTTCGCAGCCTATAGAGGGATAACCGCGGGCGTGCAGCGGATTGACCGGCACGCCATTTGCGGAAACGAAGGTCTTGATCGCCTCCAGGTCCCAATCGGCGAGCGGATTGACCTTCAGCAGATGTCGTTCGGCGTCATATTCGGCAAAGGGCGTTTCGGCGCGGTTGGCCGATTGGCCGCGGCGCAGGCCGGTGATCCAGATCGCAGCACCTTCAAGGGCACGCGCAAGCGGCTTCAGCTTGCGCACGCTGCAACAGGCGTGCCGGGCCTCGACGCTCTCGTAGAAACCGTTGAGGCCGTATTGCGCCGCATAGGCGTCGATATCGGCCTTCTCGGGCTCGAAGCGATGGATATGGATGTCGTACTGGCTTTCGGTCTCTTCGATCAGCGACAGCGTCTCGGCAAACAGCCGGCCGGTCTGCAGCGTCGCGACATCGATCGGCAGGCGGTGCGTACCGATCTCGGCGGTGATCACCTGGTCCTCGATACCGAGTGACGTCGTGAACACCACGCGGCCACCAAGGCCGGAGACCAGCGACAGACGTCCGGCAAGGTCGAGGCCTGCCAGCCTGTCGTTCAGCGCCTGGGCTTCCGCAATCGGTCCTTCTTCCGCAATCGGCCCGTCTTCCACAATCGGATTGATAGCAGTCATGAGAATCCTGTCCTTTGTTGACCGGAGTATCGCAGTTCACGCATGGATCGGACAGAAAAAGGGATTTCGAAAGCTGCGGCCGGAGGAGCAAATATCTCTCCGAAGCTGCCGCGATGCAGAAAAGCAGCCGCCTGCGGACGAAAGTCCACATCGGCAGCTCGAATGTCTATAGAAATAGTAGAGTTACACGCAGCCTGTCAATCCGAAATCTGAAGTGATGCCGAAAATGGTGCAGAAGGCGCGGTTTTGGCATAGATTAAGAGAGCTTGGCCGAGGGCGAAAAACAAGGCCAAAACGCTTGTCTCTCAAGGCTTTCTCCGGCGCGTTCAAATTCCGTTCATGCTGGTTGTGCCATAGAGGCAAAAGTACTTCCGTAGCGGTGCGGAAATTCGCACTGCCTGTGTGTGTCGATGGTCAAAAATGATTACGCAAAAGGCGAAATATGCGCTGCGGGCGCTCACGGTCTTGGCTGATGCCGATGCCGACGAACCGGTGATGATTTCCGATATCGCGGCGCAGCAGAAGATCCCGAAGAAGTTCCTCGAACAGATCCTGCTCGACCTGAAACATCACGGCGTCGTTGCCAGCCGTCGCGGCAAGCAGGGCGGTTATCTCCTGCTGAAGCCCGCCCACACCATTACCTTCGGCGAGATCCTGCGCATCATCGACGGCCCGATCGCGCCGCTTCCATGCCTGTCGATCACCGCCTACCGCCGGTGCGACGATTGCGACGGCGAACAGAACTGCCAGATCCGCCACGTCTTCGCCAAGGTCGCAGACGCCACCCGGAAGGTGCTGTTCTCCACCACCATCGCCGACGCCATCGCCCCAAAGCACAGCGCCGAAGTCACTCGACTGCTGGCTTGAGCATACGCCCGCCTCTTGCTTCAAGATTTGGTGAAATCCCTTTTCTTCCAGTCGGGATGCTCCACCTGCCTGCTCATGCTGGTAGGGAGAATATCATGTTTGGAATTTCAGCACAGCGAGTAGTGGCTGCAGCCATCCTCTCGGCGGCCCTAGCCACAGGTGCTGCCGCTCATCACGGCTGGTCGTGGGCTGAGGCGGATCAAATCGAACTGCGCGGCACCATCCAAAAGATCTCCATGGGCGGACCACATCCGACGCTTGACGTTGCGACCGCCGATGACGGCGCCTGGCTCGTCGAACTCGGCAATCCGCGCCAGACGGAACGCTCCGGCTTCGTTGAAGGTGTGGCCAAGCCTGGCGACCAAGTGGTGGTCCTTGGAAACCGTTCGCAGGATCCAAAAGAGAAGCGGCTGAAGGCGGTGCGCCTTACCATTGGCGAAAAGGGCTACGACATCTATCCAGACCGCATCAAGACGAACTGACCTCTGGGCGAACTGAGCTGTGATCGACATTCTCGAATGGCTGTCGGCAACGACACCTGCGGTCGCGCTCCGGCGCTCCGGAACACTCTACATGTTCGTTAACGCCGCCCATATCCTGGCGATCGGCCTTTTGGTTGGCGCCATCCTGCCGCTTGATCTGAGGCTTGCCGGCTTCTTCCGCAAGGTGCCAGTTGAAGTCGTCGCGCCGTTTCTCTCCCGCGCCGCAGGCGTCGGACTTGTTGCGGCTATTCTAACCGGCTTCTGCCTCTTCAGCGTCCGGGCGGTCGAATATGCCGGCAATCCCGCCTTTCTTGCCAAGCTCGGGCTGATCGCCTTTGGATTGCTCAACGTGCTGGCGGTGCATACCGGGCAGGGTTGGCGAACCGCAACCACGGTCGGCATTCTGCGCCCTGCGATAAGAGTTTCTGCGGCTCTGTCGGCGGTGACATGGATCACCGCGCTTATGGCGGGACGCTGGATCGGATTTCTCTGATAGTGGAGGGGAGTTGAATATAACACGATGATCCGTCATATTGCATTGCAATTGCAACGCATGAGGAAGTCATGAAAACGGCATCGCTCCCGTCCCTTCGCGTGGATCCTGAATTGCGTGCTGCCGCCGAAAGCGTTCTGAAAGAAGGCGAGAGCCTGTCATCGCTGATGGAGGACTCTCTTCGCCGCCAGATCGATTATAGAAAGTCCCAAGCGGAGTTCATCGCGCGAGGTCTGGCTGGCTTGGCGGAAGCGCAGCGGACCGGTGTGTTTTACACAACGGACGACATTCAGGAGTTGATGCGCGAAAAGCTTGAAAAGGCGAAGGCCCGCAAAGCCGCACGGCAGAAATGACCTTCGAGCTAAAGTACACCCAGACCGTCTATGAAGATCTGGACCGGCTCGCCGATTTTCTGATCGAACGTGATCCGGATTTGGCCGAACGTGCCACCAACGCCATCCAAAAAGCGCTGATGATACTTCAGGATTTCCCGCTTATGGCCAGACGCGCCTCTGCGGATGATCCTTTGCTTCGCGAGCTCGTCGTACCATTCGGTTCTGCCGGATATGTCATTCTTTTCAAAGTGATGAACGAAACGAGCGTCATTGTCCTCGCCGTCCGTCACCAGCGCGAAGAAGATTACCACTGACTATCTGTCGCTGACGGCCCAGCGCGGGTTGATCCACGGCTCTGGTTCGAGCGCACCAGCGGTTGTTTGCAGAGGATATAGTCGGCCGCCTTCTCTCCCGTCATGATCGAGGGTCCGTTCAGGTTGCCGTAGGTGACGTACGGGAAGATTGAGCTGTCGGCGACGCGCACCCCGTCCGAAGGCTTGCGCGGCACGGCGGCTTCAACATGCTTGTTCGAATTCATCGCCCGAATCCTCTGCCGCGCCCATCCCACAGTCAGCCTCTCAGCATGCGGCGAGCTTCATAAGCTTCCAGGAACTCCGCAGAGGCGACGTCATCGGCCAGCGCGCGAAGCGCAGCTGCGGAAGGACCCAGCACCACCTCAACGCGCTGATTGGCATCAGCCCACAGGGCCAGTGCCTGGTGCAGGCGTTGCTCGCCGGACGTCGTCAGCATTGCGTGCTTCGTCCGGCCATCATGTTCGTCAGGCATAAGCTCGACCAGTCCGTCCCGGACGAGCGGGCGAAGGGCGTGGGTCAAAGCGGAAATGCTGACGGCAAGGCGCTCGGCGAGCAACAGCAAGGTTGGCCATCCATGGCTGCCCTCGTGCAACGCTGCGATCTGGGTCAGAAGCCCGACCTGGGTGGCCTTCAGGCCGGTCGGCGCCACTGCGTCATCATAAATCTGCCCCAACCGCCGTGATGCGCGCCGGAGGGCGGTGTTTGTGCACACGAGTTCGGCCAGGAGTTCCGGCGGGCTCAGCCTGCCCGCGCGCAACTCCTCCCCTGGATCGCCAATCGAAAGTTTTTTGCCCATCCCAGTAAAATAGTTGAGGGCTCATCCATTGACAAGACGGCATCGCGACCATACGTAAACTTGAGCACTCAACCAAATAGGATTTTGACATGTCTGCATCATCGCTCAAGCCCGTCGCCCTCGTCACCGGCGCCTCCGCTGGTATCGGCGCCATCTATGCGGCGCGCCTCGCTGAAAAGGGGTATGACCTCATCCTCGTAGCGCGGCGGGCCGATCGTCTGAAGGCGCTCTCGGACAAGCTCGGCGCTGCCCACGGCACGAAAGTCGAGGTCGTGGAAGCCGACCTGACGAAAGACGCCGACCTCACCCGCGTCGAAAAAGTGCTGAAGGACAATTCAGCGATAACGCTCCTCGTCAACAACGCCGGCAACTCGACCTTGGCTCCGGTCGCCAAGACCGCTGAGGAAGACGCGGCCGCGATGATCGCACTCAACGTCACCGCGCTCACGCGGCTGACACAAGCAGTTCTGCCTGCATTCCTCAGCCGCAACCACGGCGCGATCATTAACGTCGCTTCGGTCCTGTCCTTTCATGCCCTGCCGATCAGCGCGATCTACAGCGGCACCAAGGGCTATGTGATGAACTTCAGCCGGGGCCTGCAGCAGGAGCTGGCCGAGACCAATGTCCGCCTGCAACTCGTCATGCCGGCGGCCACGGCGACGGAACTCTGGGATTTGTCGGGCGTACCGCTGGCGTCGCTCAACCAGGCGACCGTCATGACGTCCGAAAACCTGGTCGACGCCGCCCTGGCCGGTTTCGACAAGGGCGAAGATATCACGCTGCCATCCGTTGCCGACGCCAGTCTGTGGGACAAGTTCGACCAAGCCCGATCCACACTGTTCGCCGCGACGCAGACCGGTGAACCTGCGCCCCGTTACCGCGCCGTCTAGACACCCCGAAGGATCGAGCGCACGGATTAACCCGTACGCCAGCGGGCGTCGGCAGATCCGTGCGGCTGATTGATATTCATTTTAAGGAGATTCCATTGCCCAGCTTGTTCGACCAATTCACGCTGAAAGGCGTCATCCTCCGAAACCGCATCGCGGTATCTCCCATGTGCCAATATTCCGCGATTGATGGCGTTCCGAACGACTGGCACGCCGCCCATCTCACAAGCTTGGCGCGCGGTGGCGCTAGCCTCGTCAACGTCGAAGCCACGGCTGTCTCTCCGGAGGGGCGGATCACGCCGGGCTGTACCGGTCTTTGGAATGATGTCCAGGCCGAGGCCTTTGGGCCGATCGTCGCCAGCATCGAGAAGGCGGGCGCGGTCGCAGGGATCCAGATCGGCCACGCCGGCCGCAAGGCCAGCGCAAACCGTCCTTGGGAAGGCGACGATCATATCGCCGATAGCGATCCGCGCGGCTGGGAAACCATCGCACCGTCCGCCATCGCGTTCGGCGGCGGCTTGGCGAAGGTACCGCGCGCCATGAAGAAGGCCGACATAGATCGCGTCCGCGGCGATTTTGTCGCTGCAGCGATCCGCGCGCGCGACATCGGATTCCGCTGGCTCGTGCTGCATTTTGCTCACGGCTATCTCGGCCAGAGCTTCTTTTCGCCGCATTCGAACCAGCGCGACGACGAATATGGCGGCAGCGCCGATAACCGTGGACGCTTTCTCCTCGAGACGCTGGCGGCCGTTCGTGAAGTCTGGCCCGAGGATCGTCCTCTGACTGCTCGCTTCGGCGTCATCGAGTTTGACGGTCGCGACCAGGAAACCCTGCGGGACGCGATCGATCTAGTCGGGAAATTCAAGAAGGCCGGCCTCGACTTCATCGACGTCAGCCTCGGCTTCTCAACCCCGGCCGCCAATATTCCCTGGGGTCCAGGGTTCATCGCGCCTTACGCCGATCAAGTCCGCAAGGCCACTGGCCTCCCCGGTGCCGCAAGTTGGAACATCACTCAGCCGGAGCAAGCGGATGAACTCATCCGAAGCGGACAGGTTGACCTGGTTATGATCGGCAAAGCGATGCTCGCCAATCCGCATTGGCCCTACGAAGCCGCGCGCAAGCTCGGTGTCGAGCGTCCGTCCTGGACATTGCCTGCCCCTTACGCACATTGGCTCGCATCCTACCGCACTGCCTGAGTGATCGGGGCTCTCGAATAGCGTTGAGGGCCCTTGTCTCTTCGAGTTGAAAAAAACGAATCACGGCCGTCTGACGGCTCGCTTCTTATCGATCGCTGACCGCCGCGCGCGGATTAACCCAGGGTTCCTGGTTCGAGCGTGACAGCGGCTGTTTGCCGAGAATATGGTCTGCCGCCTTCTCGCCGGTCATGATAGAGGGTCCGTTCAAATTGCCATAGGTGACATGCGGGAAGATCGAGCTGTCGGCGACGCGCAAGCCGTCGACGCCGATCACCCGCGTTTGCGGGTCGACCACCGCCATCGGATCGTCCTTGGCGCCCATCCGGCAGGTGCCGCAGGGGTGATAGGCGCTTTCCAGATGTTCGCGCAGGAAGGCGTCGATCTCTTCGTCGCTTTGCACGCTTTCGCCCGGCTGGATCTCCGGCCCGCGATAGTCGTTGAAGGCGCTCTGCCCGAAGATCTCACGGGTGAGGCGCACGCAGTGGCGGAATTTCTCCCAATCCTCGGCATGGCTCATATAGTTGAAGCGCAGCACCGGATCGGCCTTGGGGTCGGTGGAGCGCAAGCTGACGCTGCCGCGCGATTTCGACAGGTTGTAGCCGACATGAACCTGGAAGCCGTGGCTCTTCGCCGCCGCCTTGCCGTCATAGCTGATCGCCACCGGCAGGAAATGATACTGGATGTCAGGTTGCTTCAGCCCCGGCGCCGAGCGCAGGAAGGCGCAGGCCTCGAATTGGTTGGAGGCGCCGAGCCCGCCGCGCGAGAGCAGCCATTGGGCGCCTGCCACCCCCTGCCAGAACCATGGCAGCCAGGAATAGAGTGACACCGGCTTGGTGCTGACCTGCTGGAAGTAGAATTCCATATGGTCCTGCAGGTTGGCGCCAACGCCCGGCCGGTCGGCGTTCACCGCAATGCCCATATCCTGCAGATGTTGGCCCGGACCGATGCCGGAGAGCATCAGCAGTTTCGGCGAATTGAACGAGGAGGCCGAGACGATCACCTCGCGGTTCGCCTTCACCACCTCGATCCTGCCGTTGCGTTCGATCTCGACGCCGGTCGCCCGTCCGTCCTCGATCACGATCCTCTGCGCAAAGCCGTAGACGATCTTGACATTGTCCCGCTTCAGCGCCGGTTTCAAATAGGCATTGGCGGCAGACCAGCGGCGGCCGCCGAAGATGGTCTGCTCCATCAGACCGAAGCCTTCCTGCTTGCTGCCGTTATAATCTTCCGTCGTCTCGAAGCCCGCCTGTTTGCCGGCCTCGACGAAGGCTTGGAAGAGCGGATTGGTGAAGCCGCCGCGCTGGACATGCAGCGGCCCGTCGGTGCCGCGCCAGCCCTCTTCGCCGCCATGCGAATGTTCCATCCGCTTGAAATAGGGAAGCACGTCGGCATAGGCCCAGCCGCTGGCGCCGAGCTCCTCCCAGCGATTGAAATCCTCGGCATGACCGCGCACATAGACCATGCCGTTGATCGACGAGGAACCGCCGATCACCTTGCCGCGCGGTGCGGTGATGCGCCGGTTGTTGAGGTTCGCCTCCGGCTCGGACAGATAACCCCAGTTATAGCGCTTCATGCTCATCGGCCAGGCAAGCGCTGCCGGCATCTGGATGAACGGCCCAAAATCGCTGCCGCCCGCCTCGATGACGATGACGCTATTCTTGCCGTCTTCCGACAGACGGTAGGCGAGGGCGGAGCCGGCGGAGCCCGAGCCGATGATGACGAAATCTGCTTGCATAGTCTTGTTCCCTCGAGCTGCCATCATCCGGCTGCTTCTTGTTTTCCCAGAGCCTGCCCCTCATCCGCCTGCCTGCCCCTTCTCCCCGCTCGCGGGGAGAAGGGGATATGCCGCACCGGCTTCCCCAACCTCTACGTTGCGTTTGCCACGTCCCCTCTCCCCGTTTTTACGGGGAGAGGGTTAGGGTGAGGGGCAGAGGCAGGGGCAAATGTTCTTCAATAAGGCGCCACCACCGGCCCCATGCCGACATAGACCGTCTTCAGCTCGGAATAATGCTCCAACGCGGCAAGCGAATTTTCGCGGCCGAAGCCGGATTGTTTCGAGCCGCCGAAGGGGATTTCCACCGGGCAGAGATTATAGGTGTTGATCCACAGCGTGCCCGCTTCCAGCCGGTCGACGACGCGGTGGGCGCGGGTGAGGTCGGCGGTGAAGACGCCGCCGGAAAGGCCGAACTCGCTGGCATTGGCGCGCGTAATCACTTCGTCCTCGGCGTCGAAATCGAGCACCGACATCACAGGCCCAAAGATCTCCTCGCGGGCGATGGTCATGTCGTCGGTGACATCGGCAAACACCGTCGGCTGCACGTAATAGCCTTCGCCGGAGACATTGTTCGGAATGCCGCCGCCGGCAATTAGCGTCGCGCCCTCGGCCTTGCCCTTCTCGATGTAGGAGATCACCTTCTCGCGCTGCGCCCAGGAGACCATCGGCCCGACCTGCGTTGCCTCGTCCATCGGATCGCCGATCAGCATCGCCTCGGTGCGGACCTTCAGCCGCTTCAGGAACTCGTCCTTGATCGTCTTCTGCACGAAGACGCGCGTGCCGTTCGAGCAGACCTGGCCGGTCGAATAGAAATTGCCGAGCATCGCGCCGCCGACCGCCGAATCGAGATCGGCATCGTCGAAGACGATGAGCGGCGACTTGCCGCCGAGTTCCATCGTCACGTGCTTGAGGTTGCCGGCGGCAGCCGCCGCCACCCTGCGGCCGGTCGGCACCGAGCCGGTCAGCGACACTTTGGCGACGTCGGGATGGTTGACGAGCAGCGGCCCGGTGTCGCGGTCGCCCTGGATCACATTGAAGAGCCCCTTCGGCAGTCCCGCCTCATGCAGGATCTCGGCGATCTTCAGCGCCCCGAGTGGGGTGTTCTCGGACGGTTTGAACACCATGGCATTGCCGCAGACTAGCGCCGGCGCAGCTTTCCAGCAGGCGATCTGCTGCGGATAGTTCCAGGCGCCGATGCCGACGCAGACGCCCAGCGGCACCCGCTTGGTATAGGCAAAATCCTGGCCGAGCGGGATCTGCGATCCGTTGAGCCCGGCCGGCGCAATGCCGCCGAAGAACTCGAAGGCATCCGCACCCGAGGTCGGGTCGGCGACAACAGTCTCCTGGATCGGCTTGCCGGTATCGAGCGTTTCCAGTTCGGAAAGCGCCCGGTTTCTCTCGCGCATGATGTCGGCTGCCCGTCTTAGGATGCGCCCGCGCGCCATCGGGCTCATCGCCGCCCATTCCGGCTGGGCGCGTTTGGCCGCCGCAATCGCCTTTTCGACGATCGCAGGCGTTGCCGCATGCAGCCGGGCGATCACCTCGCCGGTCGCCGGATAAAGGCTCTCGATGACGGTGCCGTCGGTATCCTCGACATATTCGCCGTCGATGAAGTGCGAGGCTTTCGGCTGGGCTTTCATGTCATTTGTCCCTTGGGTGGTTCGATGTGGTCGTCCCTTCCCCCTCGGGGAGAAGGTGGCCCCGCAGGCCGGATGAGGGGGCTGAAATCTCGGTCTTGCCCAACTGCGTCGTCAGATAATCCTCGGTCAGCGCGATCGAGGCTTCAATGCCGATCGGCGCCGATTTCAGACTTTGCCTGATATAGAGCCCGTCGATCATCGCCGCAGCGCCCTCGGCGATACGTTCTGCGGCGTCTGCGGGCAGCAGCGCCTTGAGGTCGGCCAGCAGATTGGAGCGCAGCCGCCTGGCATAGATCACCAGGAAGCGGCGGGTCTCTTCCGAGCGCTGCGCTTCGGCGTAGAAGGCAAGCCAGGCGGCAATCGTCTCCGGCGCGAACTGGTCGGCGTGGAAGCTGACGCGGATGATGGCTGAAAGCCGGGCGCGCGGCGTCCTGGCGGCCTTGAGCGCCGCCACCGTATCGCCGCGCAGCTGTCTTAGAAGCGAGCGGATCGTCTCGATCAGCAATTGTTCCTTGCTGCCGAAATAATGATGCGCCAGGGCTGGCGATACGCCGGCCTGCCGGGCGATGTCGGACATGGTGACGGCAAGCGAGCCGTGATCGCCGATCACCCGCAGCGCCGCATCGACAAGCGCCTTGCGGCGCACCGGCTCCATTCCGACCTTCGGCAACAACCTACTCCTTGAAATCAGCGGCAGGTTATTTTTGATTGACTGATCAATCAATAAAAATCTTTCTCGATTTGGCCCGGCGCAGATCTTTCCCTGAAAAATTGCTGTAACATATTCTGAATCTCAGGAGGTGGATCATGGCCGATGTCTTTGAGGGAACGCCGACATCTTCGCTGCAGTCGAAATGGATCTGGTTTGCCGGCCTCGGCGTGCTGCTGCTCGTCTGCGGCCTGATCGCGCTCGGCAATCTGATGCTCGCCACCGTCGTCTCGGTCTATTATGTCGGTATGCTGATGCTGTTCGGCGGCGTGATCTATCTCGTCCATGCCTTCCAGGTGCGCGGCTGGGATCACGTGCTGTTCTGGATCCTGAGCGGCCTGCTCTATGTGCTTGCCGGCATTTGCGCCTTCATCAACCCGATCCTGACCTCGGCGGCGCTGACGCTGTTTCTGTCGCTGGCGCTCGTCGTCGCAGGTGTCTTTCGCACCTGGGTCGGCATGCGCATGAAGCCCACCAAGGGCTGGCGCTGGATCGTCGCAAGCGGCGTCATCACCGCCCTTGCGGGTTTCGTCATCGCGCTCGGCTGGCCGGTGAACAGCCTCTGGATTCTCGGCCTGTTCCTGGCCGCCGATCTCATCGTTCAGGGCTCGACGTTGATCGCCTTCGGCCTCGGCATCCGCAGTTGAGATTATCGAGAGCGGCCGTTCATTTTTTGACAAGACCCGTTCTTTTTTGACAAGACTATGACTGGGGATTAGACTTAAGGGGTTAGAGGCCGGTCCCGCGCAAGCGAACGGCCTGAGTGCGAATGCACCAAGGCACCGGCGAGATCGCCGAGAATGCTGAAAATGGTCATGCGTCCCCCAGAGGCAGGGTTCTGCCTGATCAGAAAAGGGAGGAAGTTCATGCCGATGGTCACCGTTTCCATCTCTCCGCAACAGGCAGCGGGCATCCGCGCCGCCGTCGACAATGGCGGTTATGCCTCGAGCAGTGAGGTTGTCCGCGAGGCTCTGCGCCTCTGGGATACCACCCGCAAGCTCAATGAGTTCCGGGACGATGTTCTTGACGACGGCGCTCCATCCGGCGGCAGATGCGTCGCCGACATGTTCGCCGATCACGAAGCGGAGCGCCGTCGCTCCGCCTGAATAAGCGTTTGATTGCATTCGAAAAATTGAATAGACGCGGAACGCGTGCAAGGCCCTTGCGCGTTTCATAAAACTTTCACATTGGCGAAAGAGTTCATTGACCCTTCTGCGGCATGTTCCGGATGAAAAAGAACAAGTCACAGTGGAGATCAGCCACAATGAAGACCGGCCACGTGAAGACTGGGTTGTCCTTGGCTGCCACCGTCGCGCCGGATGTCCTGCGCCGCTACGCCAGCGATCAGATCGTCACCCTTGCCAAGCTCGTGGTCGAGAATGCCTTCCAGCCGATCGTCGAGGCCGGCACCGGCACGGTCTTCGGCTACGAATCCCTGATGCGCGGCCAGGAGCGCATCGGCTACGAAACGCCCATCGACATCCTCGACGAGGCCCACCAGGCCGGACAGCTGCTGCAGCTCGAACAGATGGTCGCCAGCCGCGCGCTCGCCAAATTCGCGACACTGTCGAATTTCTCCACTTCGACGCTGTTTCTCAATCTCGACGTCCGGCTCATCCCGCATGGCGAACACCTGGTCGAGAGCCTGCTGCAGCATTTGCGGAAGGCGAATATTCCGCCATCCTCCGTCTGCTTCGAATTCTCCGAGCGTTTCGACAATACCAGCGTGCCGGAATTTTCCGGCCTCGTTTCCAGGCTGCGCAAGGCCGGTTTCAAGCTGGCGATCGACGATTTCGGCGTCGGTCACGGCGAGATGAAGCTGCTCTGCGATTATGCCGTCGATTATCTCAAGATCGACCGCCATTTCGTCGCCGAGATCGACCGCAGCCCGCGCAAGCGCCACCTGTTGAAGAGCATCGTCAACATCGCCCATGTGCTCGGCACGCGCGTCATCGCCGAAGGCATCGAGACCGAGGCCGAATTCATCGCCTGCCGCGAATATGGCGTCGACCTCGTCCAGGGCTGGTTCATCTCCCGCCCGACGACGCATATATCGGAGCTAGCGCCGTCCTTCCCGCATCTGCAGGAGCTCGGCAAGAGCAAGCGGGGCAGCCAGTCGCTCGACGAAATCCTCATCCGCAAGCAGATCGAGATGCTGCCGACGGCCTACGAGAACGACAGCATCGACAGCGTCTTCGAACTCTTCCGCCGCAATCCGCGTCAGGCCTTCTTTCCCGTCCTCAACGCCAATGACGAGCCGCGCGGCATCATCCACGAGCATCACCTCAAGGAATATATCTATCAGCCCTTCGGCCGCGATCTCTTGAAGAACAAGATGTACGAGCGCAGCATTTCGCATTTCGTCGAGATGGCGCCGATCGTCGGCCTCGACAGCGACGCCGAGCAGCTGATGGCGATCTTCGCCAATATGGAAGGCAGCAACTGCCTGATCCTGACCGACAATATGCGCTATGCCGGCGTCGTCTCCGCCGCCTCGCTGATCAAGGTCATCAACGAGAAACAGCTGAAGACCGCGCAGGACCAGAATCCGCTGACCGGCCTGCCGGGCAATCGCGCCATCCGCGATTTCATGCGTCAGTCCGGCCGCGACGGCGATGAGCTCCGCCACTTCTGCTATTGCGACTTCGACAATTTCAAGCCGTTCAACGATGCCTATGGCTTCCATCTCGGCGACCACGCGATCTCGCTGTTTGCCGCGCTGATGCGCCGCTATTTCTTCGCCGAGCGCCATTTCCTCGGCCATGTCGGCGGCGACGATTTCTTCATCGGCGTCGTCGGCTGGACCAAGGAAGAGCTGACGGAGATTCTCGACCGGCTGATCAGTGATTTCCACGACGATGTGCGGGACCTCTATTCCGATGAGGATCGCGCCGCCGGCCGCATCCTCGGTCACGACCGCACCGGTGCGGAAGCTTTGTTCCCGCTGATGCGCTGCTCGATCGGCGTCATCGAATTGCCGGAAGGCCTCGTCATCGACGATATCAACCGCGTCAGCGCCGAAATCGCCATCATCAAGTCGGCCGCCAAGGACAGCGACGAAGGCCTGGTCTTCCATCTGCTGGGCGAGGCGAATTGACGCCTCTGCCACTTCCGGCCTTCCCAAGCCCGCGGGGCTGATTTATTTCCTGTGCATCTTCCGTTTGCATCGGATGAGGGAGGAACCGGGTCATGCCATTGCCTCAGGAAATGCGTTTCGTCGATCTGCCGTCCTTCGGCGGGCCGGAGGTGATGACGATCGGCAGGCGTTCGCTTCCTGTGCCCGGCGACGGAGAGGTTCTGGTGCGCGCCGAGGCGATCGGCGTCAACCGGCCCGATATTGCCCAGCGCCAGGGCAGCTATCCCCCGCCCAAGGGTGCGAGCCCGATCCTCGGCTTGGAGCTTGCAGGCGAAATTGTCGCCGTCGGCCCCGGCGTCAGCGGCTATGGCGTCGGCGATAAGGTCTGCGGGCTGGCCAATGGCGGCGCCTACGCCGAATATTGCCTGCTGCCGGCAGCCCAGATCCTGCCCTTTCCCAAAGGTTATGATGCGGTGAAGGCGGCAGCTTTGCCTGAAACCTTCTTCACCGTCTGGGCCAATCTCTTCCAGATGGCCGGGCTGACGGAAGGCGAGACGGTGCTGATCCATGGCGGTTCCAGCGGCATCGGCACGACGGCGATCCAGCTCGCCCGCGCCTTCGGTGCCGAGGTCTACGCGACGGCGGGCTCGAAGGAAAAATGCGAGGCCTGCGAAAGGCTCGGCGCCAAGCGCGCGATCAACTACAGGAGCGAGAATTTCGCCGAGGTGATCAAGGCCGAGACCGGCCACGGCGTCGACATCATCCTCGACATGATCGGCGCCTCCTATTTCGAGCGCAACATCGCCTCGCTGGCGAAGGATGGCTGCCTGTCGATCATCGCCTTCCTCGGCGGCGCGCTCGCCGAAAAGGTCAATCTCTCGCCGATCATGGTCAAGCGCCTGACGGTCACCGGCTCGACCATGCGGCCGCGCACGGCGGAAGAAAAACGCGCCATCCGCGACGACCTGCTCTCGGAGGTCTGGCCGCTGCTGGAAGCCGGCACCGTCGCCCCCGTCATCCACAAGGTCTTTGCCTTCGAAGAGGTCGTCGAAGCGCACCGGCTGTTGGAAGAGGGTAGCCATGTCGGCAAGGTCATGCTGCGCATTTAAAAAGACGCGCGGCGCGGTAATGTCAGCGACACGCCGACAGCGAGAACACCGGGCAGCGCCATCAGCAGATAGAGCCAGTGCGCTGCCGACAGCGCGCCTGATATGCCGCCGGGATCGACGAGGCCGGCGCCATTGGCGATGACGCCGGCAAAGGCGGCTCCGAACGCCCCACCGAGCGAACTCATTGTCGGGATCGCGGCAGAAGCCTTGTCCTTCTCGTTGTCGGCGACGAGCCTCAAAACCATGGCGACGAGATGCGCCCAGCCGAGACCGATACCGAAGCCCATCATGAACATGCCGATTGCCGCCGGTACGATGAGGAGCATATGCCCGTCGGGATTGTCCGTGGCGAGGAAGACGGCGAGGCAAGCGGTCGCCGCCGCCTCGATGAGGGCGCCAATGACGATTGCCCAATAGGCTCGGCCGCCGGTCCACGAGCCGCTGAGGAAGGCCGCCAAGGTCCAGCCGAGGGCGACGAGCGCCACGAGATAACCCGAGACGATCGCTAGCACCCCATGCAGGGTCTGCAGGAAATAGGGAATGAAGACGTCGCTGACGAGAACGACAGTCACGGCGAGCATCGCCAGGTAGACCCGTGAAATCGGCTGGGAAAGGCTGACGGCGCCGGAGGGCAGCAGGCGGTTCGGGCTTCGGCCCTCGATGACGATCATGCCGGCGACCGCGACGACCGAGGCGGCGATCAGCGCGACCTTCGTGGCTGTCGCCTCGATCGCGCCGGCCGCACTCACCATTAGCACGGCGGCAAGCAGCAGCCCGATCTGGGCGACCGGCGTCTTTGCCTGCTCGCGGTCGTCCTCGACGTCGGGCAACAGTCGTGGCGCCAAGACCGCCATCAGCAGGCCGAGCGGCACCAGCACGATGAAAGCGTAGCGCCAGGCGTGGCCGGATGAAAAGAAGCCGCCGAGCGTCGGCCCGATGACGGTCGAGACCCCCCAGATTGCCGCATAGAGGGTCGATGCCTTCGGCCATAGCGGCTCGGGATAGACGAAGCGGATGAAGGCATAGCCGAGCGCGGCAAGTGCGCCTGTTCCGAGACCCTGCACCGCGCGTCCGATCAGCACCACCGGCATCGACGGTGCGGCTGCGGCAATCAGGCTGCCGGCGCCGAAGACCAGTGCCGCGATCACGTAGACGGATCGAAGCCCGATGCCGCGCGGCCGCATGGCGACGAAGATCGAGCCGAGCACGGCAGCGGCGACGAACAGGCTGGTGACCCAGGAAAACAGCGCGAGGCCGCCGACATCGCGCACGATCGAAGGCGCGATCGTCGCCATGATGTAACTCTCCACCGCATAAAGCGTCACGCCGCCGGCCAGCATCAATGTTGCCGGCAGGTGCTCGGGCAGGAAGAGGCGGAAGACGGAGCTGGCGCTGGGAATGACGGCTGTCTGGTCGATATTCGACATGGGAGGACCCCGAGATTTTACTGGCGAAGGATTATTTTCCAAGTTATAAATTGGAAAATTACACGCCGCCTCGAATTAAACAAGACGTGACTTGGAAAAATATGCGCCAGTCCCCAGCCAACCGCATCCTGATCCTGATAAAGACCGACGGGCCGCAGCTCGCCGCCGCGATCGGCGATACTCTCGGCATATCGGGCGAGGCCGCCCGCCAGCAGCTGTCGAAGATGGCGGAGGAGGGGCTGGTGGAACCGGTCACCGTTGCTGCTGCCGGCCGTGGCCGGCCGCGCCAGCTCTGGCACCTCACAGCCAGCGGCAACCGCCAGTTCCCGGATGGCCATGCCGAACTGACGGCAAACCTCCTCGGCACGCTCGTCGAGCAGCTCGGCCCCGCAGCCCTCGATACCGTCATTTCCGCCCGGGAGGCTGAGACGCTGCAGCGTTATCGGCAGGACCTCAGCCAGGCCCATGACCTTGCCGCGCGCGTCGAGGCCCTTACCGGCATCCGCACCCGCGAAGGCTATATGGCCGATTGCTGGCAGGAGCCGGACGGCGCTTTCATGCTGGTCGAAAACCACTGCCCGATCTGCGCGGCCGCCACTGCCTGTGCCGGCTTCTGCCGCTCCGAACTCGAAACCTTCCGCGCCGTCCTCGGCGCCGATATCGAACGCAGCGAACACATCCTCGCCGGCGCCCGCCGCTGCGCCTATCGCATCACGCCGCATTGACGCCTGTCGATCGGAACGGCACGTCACGCCGGTTGCCGCGCCTGCCGCCTGCTGCTTTCGAGATAGAGCAGCACTCCGATCGATGCGAGACCCGCGGCCGCGCCGACGAAGGCGGTGCCGGAATAATCGGTGATCGCGGTGCCGAAGGCAAAGAGGCCGGCGCTGACGCCAACCCCAATGAACGTGTTCAGCGAGATCAGCGAGGTTCCAAGCCCCGGCCGGTCCGCGATCAGATCCTGCAGATAGGTGATCGGCACGCTGAGGATCGCTGCCGCCCCGCAGGCATTGAAGAGGAGCAGTGCATAGACGTGCCAGGGTGCCGAAGCAAAGCCGAGCAGCAGCAGATAGACGCAATAGATCAGCGCGCCGAAGGCGAGCACATGTGCGCTTCGGAAGCGGCGCTGTGCAAAGCCCCACATCATCATGAACGGCATCTCGAGCAAAGCCGTCAAGCCGGCCATGAAGCCGACATCGACTACGGTGCCGCCGGCCGCATGGGTGATGATCAGCGGCAGGAGCATGGCGTTCAGCCGCTGCAGCCCGAACAGCATCGCCATGAGGATAACGCGCGACAGGACATGCGGCACGAAAATCCGTTTCAGCGAAGCAAAGAAGCCGACTGGATCGGGGGCAGGGCCGCCGGAGCCATTTCCGGGTGCGAAGAACAAATACAGGCAGAAGCAGGTGCAGCTTGCCAATGCCGCGATCCCATAGGCCGGCGTCATCGACGGTGAACTGACGAGATAAAGGCCGATCAACCCCGGCGCCAGCGCCCATGAGCCGGAAAAGAGCGCCCGCACCATTGCGGTGATCGCCGCCCCCTGGCCGTGGTCCATCTGGTTGGTCCTGGCGCGCAGGCTGGCGAACAAAAGCGAATAGGTGGAATTGCTCATCGGCACCAGCAACAGCGTGGAGAAGATGAAGACCACGGGGCTATGAATGATCGCGATCGACCCGAAGCCGAGCATGCCGGCGACGGAAAGCCCCAGCACCAGCGGCCGGCGCTCCTTCAGCCTGTCCGACCAGATGCCGAGCGTCAGGCTCGTCGTGACGTTGACGATCGAAGAGAAGAACACCAGTGCCGAATAGGCGCCGTTGCTCAAGCCGAGTTCATTGATCCCGATGATCGACTGGTAGGGCGCGGTCGACGCATAGGTGAAGGCGAGCGCGACGAGGGTCACGGTCGGAATTCGGATCCTGTTGTCGCGAAGGATCAAGGAAAAAGTGGATGGCATGGGGATGGTTCCTGATGCACCAC
This sequence comes from Rhizobium changzhiense, assembly GCF_013087625.1. Taxonomy (NCBI): domain Bacteria; kingdom Pseudomonadati; phylum Pseudomonadota; class Alphaproteobacteria; order Hyphomicrobiales; family Rhizobiaceae; genus Rhizobium; species Rhizobium changzhiense. The sequence continues at coordinate 591,990 of NZ_JABFCQ010000001.1, read as the reverse complement.
TCTTAGCTGCATCGGACCTATCAGAGAAACGATAGTTTTCGATCGCTTCGGTCAATTTATGTGATGAATATTTGGACGATGTGATCGCGCTCCGAGCTCGCGGCGAGGCTGAGCGCCTGGCTCGCCCGGTAAATGCTCGCCGTGCCCGTAGCCGATTGACTCTATCAATCTTCTGCCCTTAGTGCTCGGAGGGGTTGATCAATTGGATGGGGCAATGAAATTTCGCTTTGTTGGCGCTGTTGCGCTCTCTTTCGCCGTTGCAGGTTGCACGCACGTTCCGCCGACGCCCTTTGAACGTCTCCTTCGTAAGGGTACGGAAGGCTGTGATTTTCCCATGACCTGAGAATCGGCGAGAAAAGTCATGGAGACTCTCGAGATAGATTATCCGACCAGAGCACAATTCTGGGACGCTATATCCGCAGTTTGCAATGTGGTGAAAGCTGGAAATAAGAGCAAAACCATCGAAATCCGGGTTCGTGATAGCCACGGTGTCCTGCGTAAAATCGTTGTTGAAAGAGAATAGGAAGCTCAGACGCCCGGGGACAGCGTTTGAAACAAGCAGTTCGGCGTTCGCGATATCAATGGGCCGAGACCACGAAAGCCCCTCATCCGGCTGCCGCCACCTCTGCCTGGGTCGAGCCACGTGTCTCGCCCCGTCCTTCGGACCCCCGCTCGCGGGGCGAAGGGGATATGCCGCACCGGCTTCCTCAATCTTTGACGCTCCGTTTGGCATGTCCCCTCTCCCCGTTTTACGGGGAGAGGGTTAGGGTGAGGGGCAGCCTAAACCCCGTTGGCTTTCGCCGCGTGACGCGTTATGGACTGCGCTATCCCGCCAGCATCCGGATAAAAGCTCATGACCAATCCCGTCACCGTCGAAGTTACCCGCGGCCTGCTCGTCGAAAGTCGCCATCGTGGCGCGGTGGCTGTGGTCGATGGTGATGGCAAGCTTGTCTTCTCGTTGGGCGATATCGAGGCTGCGGTCTTCCCGCGCTCGTCCTGCAAGGCGATGCAGGCGCTGCCGCTGGTCGAGAGTGGCGCGGCCGATGCCTATGGCTTCGGCGACAAGGAATTGGCGCTGGCCTGCGCCTCGCATAATGGCGAGGACGAGCATGTGGCGCTTGCTGCTTCGATGCTGTCGCGTGCCGGCCGCGATATCGAAACGCTGGAATGCGGCGCCCACTGGTCGATGAGCCAGAAGATCCTGATCCAGCAGGCTCGCATGCTCGATGCGCCGACCGCGCTGCACAACAATTGCTCGGGAAAACATGCAGGCTTTATCTGCGCCTGCTGCCACCAGGATATCGATCCGAGGGGCTATGTCGGCTACCAGCATCCGCTGCAGGTTGAGATCCGCGCGGCGATGGAAAGCCTGACCGGCGCGGTGCTCGGAGCAGAGAGCTGCGGCACCGATGGCTGCTCGATCCCGACTTATGCCGTGCCGCTGCGCAGCCTTGCCCACGGTTTTGCCAAAATGGCGACCGGCACCGGCCTCGAACCCCTGCGCGCCAAGGCATCCCGCCGGCTGATCGAGGCCTGCATGGCCGAACCCTTCTACGTCGCCGGCTCCGGCCGCGCCTGCACGGAGTTGATGCAGATCGCCCCCGGCCGGATCTTCGTCAAAACCGGTGCCGAGGGTGTCTTCTGTGCGGCGATCCCGGAAAAGGGCATCGCCATCGCGCTCAAATGCGAGGACGGCATGACCCGCGCCGCCGAAGCCATGGTGGCGGCGACGCTTGCCCGTTTCTTCGAGACGGAGAGCGAGGTCCATGCGGGCCTGATGGCCCATGCCGCAACGCCGATGCGCAATTGGAACGGCATCCATGTCGGCGATATCAGGGTCACCTCCGCCTTGGCCGGATGAGTTCGAACCGAATATATAAGTTATGAGAAAAATAAGAATTACCTAATATAAAAGGGTACGTCCTGCGATCGCGGATGCACCCTTTCGCGGCGACGTGAGCACAGTCCTGGAAGCCGTGAGGGCAGGGCATGTTTGCAGGCCGCTATCTCTGGTGGATGCTGATGGGTGTCGGCATCTTCATGTTCGCCGCGCTGAGCCTCGATTATATCACCTGGCTCACGATCCAGCTGTCCGGCTGCGGCGATATGGCCGGCGCCTGCGAACCGGCCCTCCGGCTGATATCGGGCGTGCTCAAACCCGCCTGCATCTGGACCGCGATCGGGGTCCTCTTCATCGCGACGCTGCTCCGTCTTCACGCTCTCTCGCTCACCTGGTTCTGGGGCCTGATCGTCGCCATCTGGTTCGTCGCTTCGACGCCGATCCTGCTCTTCCTGGCGGCGGATGCGGCGGCTCTGACGCGGCCCGCCACCTTGGCGGCACTGCCCGTCGCCTTGCTGTTTCTGGCGGCTTTCGTTGCCTATCTCATGATTGCCATCGAGGATGGCGACACGCCGCCGCTTGCAGCCTCGGCGCCGTTGCGCCTCGCCCTCCGCCTGACGGCGGTCTACGGCGCGCTTGCCGGTGCAGCCTTCATGCCGGAACTGTCGCGGATCGCCGGGACCCTGCTCGATATGCCGGCACTTTCCGTCATCATCGCGCTGGCGCAGCCATATCTGCAGACGGTGCTTACCCTTGGAACCGGCAGCATGGCGCCGGCCTATGCCGTACTGGCGGCCTTCATCGCGGCCCTTGCCGCAAGCCTCCTGCCGCATGCTGCCGCACCGCAGCCCTCCCGCAGCACCATCATGCTGTGGCGATTGCGCCGTTGAGATCGCGATAGGGTTTCAGCCGCTCGGCCGTCATCTCCATGGGCACGATCAGCCCCGCCACCTCGGAAATGCCAAGCACCGGGCAGGGCGAGACGAGGTCGAACTTCTCCTCGGTCAGCAGCACATGCGTTTCGGCCGAGCAGCGGGCGATGTGCCGCTTGATCGCCGCTTCTTCGAAATCGCCGGTGGAAAGCCCGTGCACCGGATGCGCGGCCGTCACCCCGAGGAAGAAGAGGTCGGGGCGCAGTTGTGAGATCGCCACCATGGCCGCCGCGCCCGTCGCCACCATCGAATGTTTGTAGAGCCGTCCGCCGGTGAGGATCACCTCGGCTGTCGGGTGGTGTTCGAGTTCGGTGGCGATGGTCGGGCTGTGGGTCGCAACCGTCAGCGGCATGTCGCGCGGCAACTGCCGGGCGATCTCCGCCGTCGTCGTGCCGCCATCGAGGAAGATCATCTGTCCCGGCTTCACCATCGCCGCCGCCGCCGCCCCCAGCCGCGCCTTGATCTGCGACGAGACGCTGCGCCGCGCGGTGAAATCAGGCAGGTCTGGCGCCAGCGGCATCGCCCCGCCATGCACCCGTTTCAGCAGCCCCTCCGCCGCCATTTCCCTGAGGTCGCGGCGGATCGTGTCTTCCGAAAGCGCGAAATCCTCGGCGACGCGCTTGGCGACCACCTGGCCGTCACGGCGCAAAATGTCGAGAATGAGGGTCTTGCGTTGTGTTGTCAGCATCGGATCTCTGCACGAAATTAAACATAGTTGCCCGATATTGCACGAAAGGACTCGACATTCAAGAAATATCGTGCATTTTCACGAAATCCCGTGCATGAGGCCGGGAGAGTGCTCACGCATAAGCGGAGCGAAGGAGTGGATCATGTTGATTTTGATTGCCGGGCCCTATCGGTCCGGAACGGGCGACGACCCGGAAAAGATGGCCGCCAACCTGAAGCGGCTGGAGCAACCCTCGCACGCGCTGTTTCAGGCCGGCCACGTGCCGATGATCGGCGAATGGGTGGCCCTGCCAATCTGGCACGCCGCCGGCGGCCGGTCGGTCGGCGATGCGCTCTACGAAGAGATCTTCCACCCGGTCGCCGGCCGGCTGCTGCAGCTCTGCGAGGGCGTGCTGCGCCTGCCCGGCGATTCCAAAGGAGCGGACAACGACGTCCGCATCGCCCGGGAACGCGGCATTCCGGTCTGGCACAGGCTGGAGGATGTGCCGGGCTGCGGTTGAGCCGGGTTGCTCGCCCGCGCGCCTCTACATTGCCCTTCGCTTGCGCTCAGGCCATTCGCGGCTTTGCCGCTCACCCCCTCAACCGACCCTTCGGGCCACCTTCTCCCCGCAGGGGAGAAGAGGGAGCAAGCGGATTGGCTTCGGTTCCACAACCGACGCTTTAAGAGGAAGTGAGGCGCTGCCACAAATCCCTTCTCCCCAGCGGGGAGAAGGTGCCGGCAGGCGGATGAGGGGCCACACGGCACACCATTCATTGCCCTTCGCTCGCGCTCAACGCACCTCACTTGTCCTGGGAGAAGCAAAACCCAATCCCACCAGTTCCGACCCGCGCACCGCTACGCTATAACCTTTGCCGAAAGGGAGTCGAGAACCATGCTGACACTATATTACGCGCCGGGAACCTGCGCGCTCGCAAGCCTTATTGCCCTGGAAGAATCCGGCCTGGCCTTCGAAGTAAAGAAGATCAGCCTCCGCGATGGCGAGCAGCGCTCGCCGGACTATCTGAAGATCAACCCGAAGGGCCGGGTGCCCGCACTTGTCACCGATTATGGCGTGCTGACGGAAACGCCGGCGATCCTGGCCTATATCGCCCACAGCGCCCCGGCCGCCAAGCTGGCGCCGCTTGATAATGCCTTCGAATTTGCCAGGCTCCAGTCCTTCAACAGCTATATCTGCTCGACCGTGCATGTGAACCATGCGCATCGCCCGCGCGGCTCGCGCTGGGCGGACGAGCCGGCGGCCATCGAGGCGATGAAGGCCAAGGTGCCGCAGAATATGGCCGATTGTTTCACGCTGATCGAGCAGACTATGTTCAATGGCCCATGGGTGATGGGTGAAGCCTATTCGCTCGCCGATCCCTATCTCTTCGTCATGACGGACTGGCTGCCGTCGGACGGCGTCGATCCCGCCCGCTTCGAAAAGGCGAGCGACCACCACGCCCGCATGCTGCAGCGCCCCGCCGTCCAGCGTGCGCTGGCCTACGACCGGGCCTGATAGCGGGCCGCAAGCTTCTTCGGCGCCCGGAACAGCCAGGCGCCGATCAGCCGCAGCCGCAATTCCTCGTCGCCGATCACGGCGGCGCGCACCGGCAGATACGGCCAGCCGACATAATGATCGGTTTGAAAATAGACGTCGGGCGCCATTTCCAGCAGGTGATCCTTGTCGTCGAGCGAAATCGAGATCACGATCGTCTCGGTGTTCTTCACCGCCGCAAAACTCTTGCCGCCGACCTTCAGCGCCGGATTGCCGTAGGAGGTGCTCTCCTCGACATCAGGCAGCTTGGCTTCCGTCGCCAGCCGCTTCAGGCGCTCGAAGATCGCATCGACATCGCCGGCCATGGTTCCGCCCTTTCTGCCAGGGCGAACCTACCATATATTTACGCGCGTTTCGCCAGCGGCGACTTGGCCTCCGCCTGAAAGCCGGCCGACATCCCGAGCGGCAGATCGGCGATTTCGCGCATCGACATTCGTTCGACCTCCGGATGCCGCAGCGGATCATCCTTCCAACCGGGGACAATTTCTGCGCTTCCCACGGGAAGGGCAGGTCTCAAGAAAAACTTCAGCAACGACATGGCATGCCTCGCTTTCTTCCGTGGCGCGGATATGATCGCCCAACGGCTCTCGGCCTCCGAGCCATCCTATCTGGCCAACGCTCGGCGCTCGAATGGATTGCCTATGCTTGCAATGTCGGCCTCAACAGCCAGATTTTCAATTGAGAATAACGCTGGAGCGGTATAGAAAAACTATATGAAGAACCTGAACATGGTCCATCTCAACGGCCTGCGAGCGTTGGAGGCCGTCGGTCGTCTCGGCTCGCTGCAGGCCGCCGCCGACGAACTCGGCGTCTCGGTTGGCGCCGTCAGCCAGCAGGTGATCAAGGCCGAAGCCCAGCTTGGCCAGGTGATCTTCGAGCGCACCGCCAGGGGAATGATCGCCACCGAAGCCGGCCGGCCGGTGCTTCTGGCGCTCGACGAGGGTTTCGCCCGTCTTTCGGCGGCGGTGTCGATCGCCAGCCGCAAGGACGATACGATCCTGACCATCTCGGTGGCGCCGGTTTTCGCCGCCCGCTGGCTGGTCTGCCGGCTCGATCGCTTCGCCGAGCGTCATCCCGACATCAAGCTGCGGCTGGATGCAACCACCAACCTCGTCAGTCCGGCGCTTTGCGACGTCGATATCGGCATCCGCGTCGGCAACGGCAAGTGGCCGGACGTGAAGGCCGAACTGCTGTTGGCACAGGAGGTCTTTCCGGTCTGCTCCCCCGAGATGGCGGCGACATTGAAGGAACCCGCCGATATCCTCGCACTGCCCGCGATCATTGACGGCCGCGCCATGTTCACCTGGGAGGTCTGGATGCGCGAGGCCGGCCTATCCGGTGCCACGCTTTCGACCCGCCACGTCTTCAACGATGCCTCGCTCTGCCTCGATGCGGCGATCGCCGGCCAGGGCGTCATGCTCGCCTGGCAGACCCTGGCCGCCTTTGCGCTCGCCGAAGGCCGGCTCGCCGCCCCTTTCGGCATCCGCGCGCCGACCGGCTTCGGTCATTATTTCGTCACCGCCGAAGGCACGCGCGAGCCGAAGAAGGTGAGGGATTTCAAAGCCTGGATCCGCGAGGAAATGGCCGGCACACTCGCCCTTTTCCAGTAGTCCTCAAATTTCGATCGGCTCCTTGCCGCGGGTCGCCTGCATGGCCTTGTAAGCCGGGCGGGACTGGCAGCGCTCGATCCAGGCTTTGATGTTCGGATGCGCATCGAACAGCGCCTCTTCGGTCTGGGTGTAGCGCAGCACCTCGGCAATGTTGAGATCGGCAACGGTAAAGCGGTCCCCGACGATCCACTGCCGGCCGGCAAGGTGGCCCTCGAGAACCACCAGCGGCCTGCGCAGCGAGCGGCAGGAAACCGCGATCGTCTGTTGGCCGCCTTCGCTGTCTTCGAGCCCGTTATCATAGGTGAGCACGATCTTCACGGTATGCGGCTCGACCTCCGCGGCTGCCCAGATCGTCCACATCGTCAGCAATCCGTCTTCTTCGACGGTTTGGCCGGAAAGCGGGCCGCCATGTCTACGCGCCAGGTAAAGATTGATCGCCAGCGACTCGTGCATGACGAGGTCGCCGTCCCGAATGCTGGGGATCTGCGCCATCGGGTTGACGGCGATGAAATCAGGCGAATGCGTATTGAGGGGCGCATCCGTTGCGAGCGGTTCTGCCAGCCGCCTTGCCTGCAGCACCGGCACCGAGCGGAATTCGATCCCAAGCTCCTCCGCCATCCAATAGACGCGTGAGGCGCGCGACCGATAGACCCCGTAGATTGTCAGCATGTCCATATCCCCTCGATGTGTCCGAGAGACCGTAAATGCCGGATCGGCGCGGGAAAAGTCCTTGTGGCTGATGGGATGATGAAAGCTTTTGATGGCCTTCAGGAAATGCGGTTCCGCTCAACGGTCAGCTGTGCATAGGGCGAGCCATCGCCTGCCATTTCGCCGGACACCTTCCTCTCCCATTGGAAGCCTAAAACCGCGCCTTCGGCGGTCTCCTGGAAAATGTTGTCGGTGATGACGGCGGTCCCGGCGCCATCGGCGACCGAGACGGCGCATCCCACAGGCGCCTTGCGCACCACATTGCCCGTCACAACGACGTTGCGCAGATAAGGCCCCCAGCCGATCTGCAGCCCCCAGCGCGGCGCGCCCTCGATGACATTGCCTGAAATCAGCGTATCGGCCTCTGCCGCGATGCCGATGCCGAAGCCGACCTCGTGCTGGTATGGGCCGCGCAGCGTCAGGTTGCGCACGACATTGCCGGTGACGCTTGCCAGCCTACCGCCCTCGTCGAAATTGGCGATGGAAATGCCGTTTGCCGCCCCGTCGATCATGTTGGCGGAAACGACGGCGCCCTCGAAGGCGAATTCGACGTAGATCGCCGTTTCGCCGGACCGCCGGCACTGATTGCTGCTGATCTGGATGTTCGAAGCCGAATTGGCGCGGATCGCCGTAAACGCGCAATCGGAGATCTGGTTATTCACCACCATCACGCCGTCGGCGCGGAAGATGTTGATGCCGTTGCCGTTTTGCCCGGTGCCGCCGTCATTGGCGCGGATATTGGAGATGCGGTTGCCGGAGACGACCGTGCCGTCCTCCGCCTTCTTCCAGCGATGCACCAGGATGCCGCCATTGCCGCAATCCGAGACCGTATTGCCGGTGACCGAGAGAGTGCTGGAATCCACCGCGTAAAGCCCGGCTTGGGCAGCCCCCGAAATGCGGCTGCGCTCGATCCGCCCGCCGCAGCGCTCCAGTTGCAGCCCGTGCTTGCGGCTGCCGCCGATCTCGCAATTGTCGATCAGCACCTCGTCGACGCCGGTAAATTGCAAAAGCCCGCCGGCATAGTCGCCAAGCCAGCGGTTGCCGCCGTCGATGACGAGATTGGAAAGCTCGATCCGCCGCACGTTCTCGGCCGCAAAAAGATGGCCTTCGCCGGTATAGACGATCCGCGAGGCGCCGGGCACGCCAGTGATGCGGGTATTGTCAGGCAAGGTGAGATTGGAGACCCGGTAGGTGCCGGGCGGCAGGAAGACCGGCACATTCTCGCGCGCCGCTTGTTCGATCATCTGCTGCAGGTTGCGGGTCTTGCGGTCGCCGCTTTCGGGAACGGCGCGATATTCCACCGCGTCGATCGCCCCGCGCAGATCGGGCTGAGCGGCGGCCGTCAGCGGCGAGGCAAGCGCGCACGATGCCCCTCCCGCAACGGCCGAGGCAGCAAGAAAGAAAAGCATGTCGCGGCGTGAGGGCATCCGGGGATCACTTGTCATAACGCGCCCGTAGCAGGAAACGTGCCAAACCCGCATGTATTCTTTTGGCACAGGCTTGGCAAAGGCCGGCGAAATTGCCGTTATGGCCGAGCGCGACGGCAGGATATCGCCGCTTATATTGTCGTCTTGTTCACCCTTTCATTTAAGCAAGCCGAAGGAAATGAGGACTACTTTGGAGGGAATTTCTATGATGACGGGTGGGAATACGGCCTTCGGCCGGCGGGGAGAATGGCGGCATGCACGAACCGAGTGCCAGGCGATGGGAATCAGCCGATGCCCTGACGGCCGAAACGCGGCGCATCGTCGCCGCGACGGAGGCAATGATGGCATCGACCGCTCATCATCTTTCCGAGGGTATCGAGAACCTGCGCCTCAAGGAAATCGTCCACGAACTTCCGGATTTCCTCTACGTCAAGGATCGTGACAGCCGCTTCGTTTTTGCCAATGCCGTCACTGCCAGCAGCCTTGGTCTGGAGAGCGCTGCGCTGATCACCGGCAAGCGCGATTTCGACCTGTTCGATTTCGAGACGGCGTGCCACCATTTCGACATCGAGCAACAGATCATGGCGACGGGCGAAGCCCGCATCGACATGGAGGAATCCTACACCCTTCCCGGCAGCAGAAGACCGATATGCCGGCTGACCTCGAAGATACCGCTGCGCAACGATCGCGGCGAGATCGTCGGCCTGATCGGTGTTTCCCGTGATATCACCGAACGCAAGCGCCAGGAGGATCTGCATCGCGGCCAGGCGAGCCTGCTCGAAATGATCGCCCGCAACGAGCCGTTGCCGATGATCCTCGAGGCGCTGGTGCTGATGATCGAGGCGCAGCTGACCGGGATCGATGGATCGGTGCTGCTGCTCGATAGCGAGGGCACCAGGCTCTATCACGGCGCCTCTCCCAATCTGCCCGGCGGCTACAGCCGCCTGATCGACGGTGTCACGATCGGTCCCAAGGTCGGCTCCTGCGGCACCGCCGCGTGGCGCGGTCAGACCGTGATCGTCGAGGATGTGATGAGCGATCCGCTCTGGGAGGATTTTCGCGCGCTGATCGCCCCGTTCGGGTTCCGCTCCTGCTGGTCGACGCCGATCGCCACCTCGCAGAACAATGTGCTCGGCACATTTGCGCTCTACTCCAGGGAAGTCCGCAGTCCCACCGAGCATGAGATGACGCTGGTGGCGCTCGCCACCCATATCGCCGGCATTGCCATCGAGCGCAAGCGTGTCGATGACCGCATCCATTTCATGGCTCATCATGACGATCTGACGGGCCTGCCGAACCGCGCCTTCCTCAAGGAGCGGCTGGCGAGCATCCTCGACCAGGCGCGGCGCAACAACCGCAAGGTGACCGTCGCCTATATCGATCTCGATAATTTCAAGGACATCAACGACGGCCGCGGACACGCCGCCGGCGACGAGGTACTGAAGGAGATCGCTGCCCGCATGGCCAATAGTGTCAGGGCGTCCGATATGGTGGTGCGTCTCGGCGGCGACGAATTCCTCGTGGTGCTCGTCCACCAGTCGAGCCACGATGCCGGCATCAGCCGCCGCCTTCGCGAGCTGCAGAAGGCGATCAACCGGCCGATCCGCGGCGCCGACGGCGAGATCACCGTCACCTCGAGCATCGGCGTTGCCGCCTTCCCCTTCGATGGTGCAACTTCACAAGAGCTTCTCGCCAATGCCGACCGCGCCATGTACCGCGCCAAGGAACTCGGCCGCAACACATTGCAGCATCACGATGGCGGCAGCACGCCTGTCGGAATGCCGCTCGGCGAGCACGAGGAATTGCACCAGGCGATCACCTGCCACCAGCTGTTTCTGCAATACCAGCCGCAGGTCGATCTCGCCACCGGCCGCATCACCGGGCTCGAGGCGCTGGTCCGCTGGAACCATCCTGCCAAGGGCAGGGTGCCACCGGTCAATTTCATTCCGCTTGCCGAAGAGACCGGCCTCATCGTCCCCCTCGGTCTCTGGGTGCTGAACGAGGCCTGCCGCCAGGCGCGCAACTGGCAGGATATGGGCCTGACGCCGCTGACGATCGCCGTCAACGTCTCGGCCAAGCAGTTCGCCGATCCGGATTTCGCAACCCATGTCGCCGAGGCGCTGGAGCGTCACTGCCTGCAGTCCCGCTGGCTGGAGCTTGAAGTCACCGAAAGCGTGGTGATGCAGAATGCCGAACGCGCACTCGCCATGATGGAAACGCTGCGGGGACTTGGCGTGCGCCTGTCGATCGACGATTTCGGCTCCGGTTATTCCAGTCTGGCGGCGCTGAAGACCTTCCCCTTCGACCGCTTGAAGATGGACCGTTCGCTGGTCGAGGCCCTGCCGGGCGACAAGACCGCCGTCGCCATCGCCTCGGCGGTCATTTCGCTGGCGCAGACCCTGAAGCTCTCGGTTCTCGCCGAAGGCGTGGAAACCGACGCCCAGATGGATTTCCTGCGCCAGGCCCATTGCGAGGAGGCGCAAGGCTTCCGCTTCTCCAGGCCGGTCTCCCCGGAGGAGATCCCGGCATTGCTGCGGGCGCGCAGCCTCTGAGCCTTATTTCATCAGCCTGTCGATCGCCTCGGAAAGCACGATGCGTCGTTTCAAAGTGTTGGAGCGTCCTTTGTGCGTCCGAAAGGCACGCACGGCGCTCTAAACGCGAATGACATTGAGCCGCAGAGCGCTGACGACGGCCTGCGTTCTCGTGGTGCATCCCAATTTCTTGATCGCGCTGCCGATGTGATTGTTCACCGCATTTTCTGAGAGATCGAGAAGTTTGGCAATTTCATTGCCCTTCCTGCCGCCGGCGGTCAGCCTCAGGCAGTCCAGTTCGCTCGCCGTAAACTCGATGGGCCTGTGTTTCTCGTTCAATGTCAGCTGCGAGAGCCGGTCATAGATCAGTGTGGCGATGAACAGCAGCTTCGCCATTTCGATCATGCTGAAATTCCGCGATCCCGAAATCGACATGGCGCCGCGCCCGCCCGCGGCATCGTGGACCGGAAAATAGGCGCCTTTTTCCATGCCGTACCGGTGGAACAGCTCGATGACCGTGGATTTCTTGCCTTCGCCGCGATTGGTATTGATCGCTTCAACATCATAATTGAAGGGGCTGGTCGACCTCAACATCCGGCGGATGACCGGGCTGTCGATCAGCAGATTATGGGCGTCATAGTAATCCACCATTTCCGCCGGCCAATTGGTGATGATCTTGGTTGCGCCGATTTCGACGTTGTCGACGGTCGGCAACGTCATGAACAGGAAAGCATTCATTCCGAGGTCTTGGGTGAGACCCTTCATATATTTGAATACTTCATAATGCGTGTTGAAGCCTGCGGCGATTTCCTCGATCCGATTGAATTCCGCCTCGAGCTTCATGTCTTTTCTCCATCAGCGGTTGTATCTTGGAGGGGCGCTTGGCGACTGGCGCGTCTACCGAATCCTCGTACCGGAAGTGGATTCTACACGGTTAGAGGACGCTGCAACATGCAACTGCGGAAGAAAAATACAAGCTCCTCGGCTGCCGAGAAGGTGAGCCGTACGGGGCATTTGAACCTTAACAAATAGTAAACGCACTTTCCGGCTTCGGGGCATAAAAAGAAAAGAGAAATCCCTGTATTGGCGTTGAAAATCGGAACCAGCAGACCTTGTGACGAACTGGGAGTGCTCGAGGGTAATGTTTATATCTGATTGATTTTATTTGCGTATTCCTCTTCGATGTACTCAAGGCGAAGAGCCAGAATTTGGGAAATGACCCGGTTAATGGATACTTAATAAATTTAACGGATTTTATCTCCAGATTGCTCGTCCGGTGCAAGCGGTATTGGGATGGCAGCAGTCGCTCTCTTGATCCTGAGTGGGGGAACAGCATGAACGGAATAGCATTCGGCTTCGGATCCGATGCCAAGGCGATACTGGGCGCGATGAACAGATCACAGGCCATCATCGAATTCGACCTCACGGGAAAAATCCTGACAGCCAATGCTAACTTCTGCAGCGCACTCGGTTACGAATTGCGCGAGATTGTTGGTCAGCACCACCGAATGTTCGTTGAGCCGGCCGAAGCTTCGTCTGCCGATTATCGCGATTTCTGGGCGAAGCTGAACCGAGGCGAATTCGACCGGCGCCAGTACAAGCGTATTGGCAAGGGAGGCAAGGAGATCTGGATCGAGGCCTCCTACAACCCCGTCTTCCGCGGCGGGAAACCCTACAAGGTGGTAAAGTTCGCAACCGATATCACTGCGCAAAAGCTCAAGACGGCCGAAGACGCCGGCAAGCTGAGCGCGCTTTCACGCGCCCAAGCGGTCATCGAGTTTACGCTGAAGGGCGAGATCCTGTCGGCAAATGAGAATTTCCTGTCCGTGCTCGGTTATCAGCTTCCGGAAATCCTGGGGCGCCACCATTCAATGTTTTGCGACAGCGCTTACGCGAACAGCGACGATTACCGACGGTTCTGGCAACGCCTGGCAGAGGGCGAGTTCGTGGCCGATGAATTCCTGCGCATCGGCAAGGGTGGGAAAAAGGTCCATATTCAAGCCTGCTACAACCCGATCTTCGACATGAACGGCAAGGTCTCCAAGGTCGTCAAATTCGCGACAGACGTCACTGCCCGCGTGAACAATGTCAACGAGCTTGCCGGGTCCTTGCAGGCCATGTCCGGTGGGGATCTGACCCAACAGGTCACAACGCCGTTCACGCCCACACTGGAAAAACTGCGGACTGATTTCAACGCTGCGGTCGGCAAGCTGCGCGGCGCGATGCAGACCGTGGCGGAAAATGCCACGGGTATCGCTGCCGGCGCCCAGCAAATTCGCTCCGCATCGGACGACTTGTCGAAGCGAACGGAACAGCAGGCGGCCTCCGTCGAGGAAACCGCGGCCGCCCTTGAAGAGATCACCACGACTGTCGCCGACTCCAGCAACCGCGCCCAGGAAGCGGGCCAACTGGTGCAAAGGACACGCGAAAATGCCGAGCGCTCAGGCGCGGTGGTGCGAAATGCGGTCGATGCGATGGGCAAGATCGAAACATCATCCGCCGAAATCGCCAACATCATCGGTGTGATCGACGAGATCGCGTTTCAGACCAATCTCCTGGCGCTCAACGCCGGGGTCGAGGCGGCACGCGCTGGCGAAGCGGGCAAAGGTTTCGCGGTCGTCGCTCAGGAAGTCCGCGAGCTGGCTCAGAGATCGGCGAAAGCGGCAAAGGAAATCAAGGAACTGATCACCGCTTCCAACCAGCATGTGAAAAGCGGGGTCGCTCTCGTCGCAGAGACCGGCAAGGCGTTGGAGGAGATGGTCGTCCAGGTTCAGCAGGTCAATGGCAATGTTCTCGCGATCGTCGAAAGCTCGAAGGAGCAGGCGACGGGATTGAAGGAAATCAACACGGCCGTAAACATCATGGATCAGGGCACACAGCAGAATGCGGCCATGGTCGAGGAATCGACGGCGGCGGCCCATAGCCTCGCTAAGGAAGCTGACGCACTTTTCCAGTTGCTCGGTCAGTTCAATATCGGCGGCAGCATTGCGTCACGTCAAATCCGACCGACCGCGGTAACTGCTGCCTCCAAGCCTGTGACTTCGCCGGCGCGGGCGAGGGCGGCCAAGGTGGCTGTCGCCTTTCATGGCAATGCCGCGATAGCCGGTGGTGAGTGGGAGGAATTCTGATCCTGCAGGGACGCTTGCCGGTCTCGACGCGTTGGGTCCGAGATCGGCAGCTTTCCAGCCAATCGGATTTCATCAACGAATTTGCACTAAGTTATTGCGCATATTAGAGGGAAGATACCGTGCCCTGGCAAATCTTGATCGGAAATGTGGCTGCGGTTGCGCTCGTCATTTCGGTGTGGATGCACCTGCATTACAAGCTCTACCGTCTTTCCAAGGTCCAGGCAGAGCTTGGTTTCGGCTTGATGATGGGTCTTGGAGCCATCTTGTCGATGCTGCTGTCGGTCGAGGTCGACAGCGGCTATTTTCTCGATCTCCGTTCGACCTTGCTGGCGGTCTCGGCAGTCTACGGCGGTCCGCTGGCGGTTCTGATGACGGCAGCCCTCACGTCCGTGCAGAGGATCTCCATGGGTGGCGCCGGTGTCGAGCCGGCATTGATCTCGATCGTGCTGGTCTCCGTGTTCGGACTGGCGGTTCACGTCCGGTTCGGCAGAGGCTCGGCGGATGTCAAAAAAGCTCTGGCCTGTGCCGTCACGGTGGCCGCGGTCACGCTGGCGATGAGCATTTTCCATCGAGGTGGCTGGTCGCATATCACGACCGTTAGCCTCGCCGTCATAGGCGTGAAATTCGCCGCGACTTTGGCCGCGGCATCCGTCATTACCTATTTCCATGCCTTTACCCTCGAGCGGGATATCTTGAAGGCCGCTTTGACCCAGGCGCCTGATTTCCACTACGTCAAGGACCGGAATAGCCGGTTCGTCGTCACCAACCTCAACGTCGCGCGAAACCATGACCGCACCAAGTCTTCGGAGATGGTCGGCCTGACCGATTTCGATCTCTATCCCAGCGAAATGGCGCAAGCATTCTTCGATCGCGAACAGGAGATCATGGCGACCGGGGAGCCCATCGTCGACTTCGAGGAACCGCTCGTCCAGGAGAATGGCCGGGAACGCTGGTCCATGACGTCGAAGATCCCGTTGCGGAACCGCCACGGCGATCTGATCGGGCTTTCCGGCGTGACCCGCGATATCACCGAGAAAAAGCGTCTCGTTCAGGAAGCGCTCGACAGCAAGAATGTGCTTTCCCAGGCGATGATGGAAATGTCCGATGGGCTTGCCATGTTCAATTCCGCGGGCCGGCTGGTGTTCTGCAACGATCAATATCGTGCCGCCTTTCCCCGCTCCGCCGATGCCAGGCAGCCCGGAGCCGATATAACCGATATCCTGCAGGCCGTGATGCGCAACGGTGAGCGGATCGACGTCAGCCCGGAGGCCGGCGAGGACTGGATAGAGACGGAAGCAGCGCAGCTTTTCCTGACCCATGATAGTGAAATACCGATGTTCGATGGACGCTGGCTCAGGCAGCGCACGCGTTTGGCGGCCGATGGGTCCGCCTTGGTGGTGGTTTCCGACATCACGTCGATGAAGCACTCCGAGGAAAGGCTGACGCAGCTCGCATTGAAGATGAAAGGGCTGGCGGACACCGACGCATTGACCGGTATTGCCAATCGAAGAGCGTTCAACGAGGCGATCTCTGAAGAGTTTGCGCGCGCCCGCCGGGCCGAATCCGCTCTCAGCCTGTTGCTGATCGATGTCGATCACTTCAAGGCCTACAACGATACCTACGGTCATCTCGAAGGAGACAATTGCCTGAGGATGATTGGCGAGGTTCTCAGGTCGATTGCCAAGCGACCCTGCGACCTCGCTGCGCGATTTGGCGGGGAGGAGTTCGCCATTCTGCTGCCCGGCACAGACAGGGATGGCGCGTTGCGGCTTGCCAAGATACTGCGCTCGGCTTTGCATCGGCAGGCAATCCCGCACAGCGAAAGCAGCAAGGCGATCGTGACGGTGAGTATCGGTGCGGCGAACATCTTAGATCGATTTGCAACGCCGGCAGACCTGGTCGCGGCTGCCGACCAGGCGCTTTACGCGGCAAAGAAGCACGGCCGCGACTGTGTTGAGGCCGCACTAGGTCAAGCAAGAGCTGCGTGAGCGCAAGAATTGCTCATGCACGCAGTCAAAGATGGAGAATACTATGTTTCTGGACGAGGATCGTGAAGCGCTTGTCAAGGCTGAACTTACGAAGCAGACGCTTGTGGACACCCAGGCCCGAATGGGGATGATGTTGGATCTCATGCCCATGGGGCTGCTTATCCACACCAGGCAGGGGATTATCTTCGGAAATCAAGAAGCCTCGCGCCTCCTCCAAGTACCACAAGATCAGGTCGTCGGTAGGCATTTTCTCGACTTCCTTCAAACTCAAGTCGATGAAGCTGCACAGCAGATGGAGGAAGCGTTCGAGGGCCAAATCTCCGAAATCTCGACGGAAGCCGACATACGCACGGCAGAGGGAGCGGTGCGTACAATCAAGTTGATCGCAGGAGCATTGCCTTGGGACGGGAACCCTGTGGTCCAGCTTCTCCTGCAAGACATCACAGATCTCAAGACCATACAGAATGCACTGCATCGCTTGACAATTACGGACGAGCTCACGGGCGCCTTCAACCGCCGACACGCCTTTTCGGTTGCGAACAGGTTTTTCAACAGCACGCATCCCAGCCCTCATGCCTTGGCCGTCGCTGTTCTCGACATTGACCACTTCAAACGCGTGAATGATACCTACGGGCACGCAGCCGGCGACATCGCGCTGAAGACATTGTCGCAAACGGTACGGGAACTGATTTCGACGCCGCAGCTCGATGGAGCAACGTTTGCCCGGGTCGGTGGTGAGGAGTTCCTCCTCTTGCTTCCGGATATGGAGAGTGATGCGGTGATCGCTGCCTGCGAACACGTTCGATGCGCCGTCGAGCAGCAGCCGATCGTGACCGCATGCGGCGTCTTCCACGCGACAGTGTCGATCGGAGTTGCGCTACGCCGCCCGACAGACGGTTCCTTCGACTCGATGTTTTCGAATGCCGATCGTGCCCTTTACCGAGCCAAGGAAAGCGGGCGAAATCGTGTGTGCATCGACGAAGAAAGTCCAGGGTCGCCGCAAAGATTGACCGCGACCGAGTAAACGGGCTCTACGCCGGCTGCACTGCGAGGAGGCTCGAGGCTACCCTTTCCCGAAGCCGGTCGTTTAGAGATCGCCGGTTGGCTGCAGGCACTTAGTCTCTGAGCTCTCATTTCGCAAGCTTGCCGATCGCCTCGATCTCGTTCGTCCATATGCCTGCCGCATAGTCTTGCGGCAGCCGCGCCAGTAGCGCGGGGTCGTCGATGCCCGTGGAAAAATCGCTGCCGCGATAGGGGCCGAGCACGAAGACCTGGGTCCCGGCATCCCGCATCCGGTTGAGAAAACGGTCCGGCCAGCCCCAGAGCCACGGCGCGATATTGATCGGTACCAGCATCATCGCCTGTTTGCATTCGTCCGGCAGCAAGCCGGTCCAGCCATAGCCGATATAGCCGAACAGGCAGCCCTTCAGGCTCTTGCGCGAGGCGGTCCTGATATCGGGCGAAAGCCGGCGGAGCACGTCGATCGGCTCGTCGCCGCCATAGACGATGATCTCGGCCCGTCGCTCAGTGGAGAGAGCCCGTTGAGCACGGCGGCGAGCTTTTCACCCTCGGAAGGATCGCGGCTCTTGATGTTGATGAGGAAGCGCCGATCCGGGAAAGGTGGACAGCACCTCGGCAAGCGTCGGCATCATGCCGATGCCCCGGCCGCGAAAGGGAAAGGTCTTGCCGCCATCAGCGGTATAGCCATGGCCGATGTCGAGCTTCCTCATGTCAGCCATCGAATGCTCGCGCGTGACACCATGCCCGTCGGTGCGGCAGTCGAGCGTCCAGTCGTGAAAGACGGCGAATTGCCCATCGGTCGTCGGATGCACGTCGATCTCGACGATATCGGCGCCGGCCGCAAAACCTGCCTGCATCGACGGAAGTGTGTTTTCCAAATAGTCGTGTTTCGGCGGCAGCATGCGGCGCGCCGTACAGGTGTCGTTCTTGAGATCGGTTTCGTCGAACCGCTGGGCGATGCCGCGATGGGCGAGCAGCACTGGTTTTCCGGATCGATGCTGCGCTAGCATACTGGTATTGTTGAGGTAAATTCCAGCCGCGGCAATGGCTATCACCGCCGCACAATAGAAAAGCTTCCTGCCCAATGCTGATCCCCCTGGTTGCATCGCAAGAGCTAGAAAGCGATTCCGGTTGTTCTTGGGCTGTTTTCCGGCTTTTCTATGCTGCGGCAACAATGAGTCTGATCGCTATGGAATTTGACGACGACGAGCTCACCCATTTCGAAGCGCATGGCGCCGCTCCGTTGCCGCCGGCGGCAGTCGACGGTCATGTCGCCCATGACGGCGCCCGTATCTGGTATGCGAGCTATGGCTCTGGCCCACCCGTCATTCTGCTGCATGGCGGCCTCGGCCACAGCGGCAACTGGGGCTACCAGGTCCCGGCGCTCGTGCGCCGCGGCCGCCGCGTCGTGCTGATCGACAGCCGCGGCCATGGACGAAGCACCCGCGATTCCCGTCCTTATAGCTATGAGCTGATGGCTTCAGATGTGCTCGCCGTCATGGACGAACTGCATCTCGACAAGGCGGCCATCATCGGCTGGAGCGACGGCGCCTGCATCGCTCTGATACTCGCCATGGCGGCGCCGTCGCGGGTCGAGGGCGTCTTTTTCTTCGGCTGCAACATGGATCCGAGCGGCACACGGGAATTCGTCGCGACTCCGGTCATCGACCGATGCTTCGGCCGGCACGCCAAGGATTACGCCGCATTGTCCACCACGCCGGATGATTTTAATCCATTCGTCGAGGCGGTCAGCCTGATGATGCGGACAGAGCCGAATTATCAGGCCGCCGACTTGGGCCTGATCCGCGTGCCGGTCGCGATCGTCCTCGCCGAGCACGACGAATTCATCAAGCCAGACCATGCCGAATATCTTGCCCGCAGCATTCCGAACGCTGAGATGATCTATCTCAACGGTGTCAGCCATTTCGCGCCGCTGCAGCGGCCGTCGCAATTTAATGCCGCCGTGGAATCTTTCCTCGATGGAATAGGGCCGTGACGATCGCCGGGGTTGAGCCGCAGCGCATTCGCCAGTCCCTTCTTCCCGCCCTCTGGCCTCGCGCCCATTTCCCGCTATCTCTCGTTTCATGAGACCTGATGCGCTGCTTTATCCCGCCCCGGAGGGGCTCTATTGCCCGGAAGGCGGCTTTTATGTCGATCCGGTGCGGCCCGTCGAGCAGGCGCTTGTCACCCACGGCCATTCGGACCATGCCCGCCCCGGCCATGTAAACGTGCTTGCCACCCGCCAAACGCTCGACATCATGCGCCTGCGTTACGGCGACGGTTTCTGCGCCAGCGAGCAGGCGGCAGCCTTCGGCGAGGAGCTGTTGGTCAACGGCGTCAACGTAAGTTTTCACCCGGCTGGCCATGTGCTCGGCTCCGCCCAGATTGCCATTGAGAAGAACGGCACCCGCATCGTCGTCTCCGGCGACTACAAACGTCGCCCCGACCCGACCTGCGCCGCCTATGTGCCGGTTGCCTGCGATGTCTTCATCACGGAGGCCACCTTCGGCCTGCCGGTCTTCCATCATCCCGATCCGATGGACGAGATCGGCAAATTGCTGGCGTCGCTGCGTCAATTTCCCGAGCGCACCCATCTCGTCGGCGCCTATGCGCTCGGCAAGGCCCAGCGCGTCATCCGGCTGCTACGCGATGCCGGTTATGCCGAACCGATCTATATCCACGGCGCCATGGAAAAACTCTGCGACTATTATATCGAGCAGGGCATCGATCTCGGCGAACTGCTGCCGGCGACGATCGAAAGCCGCGACAAATCCGCCTTCACAGGCGCCGTCGTCATTGGCCCGTCCTCGGCCTTCGCCGATCGCTGGGCCCGCCGCTTCAACGAACCGCTGCCGGCCTTCGCCTCCGGCTGGATGATGGTGCGCCAGCGCGCCAAGCAGCTCGGCGTCGAACTGCCGCTGGTCATCTCGGATCATTGCGACTGGCCGGAATTGACGGAAACCATCCGGGAACTGCACCCCGCCGAAGTCTGGGTGACCCATGGCCGCGAGGAGGCCCTGGTGCGCTGGTGCCAGCTGCAGGGCATCAAGGCGAAACCGCTGCATCTGGTGGGTTACGAGGATGAGGGGGATTGAGAAGATGAGCAATATCCCGCGTCAAAACCCCTCCGAAGTCGGGAGGCACCCATGAAAGCCTTCGCCGACCTCCTCGACCGGCTGGTGCTGACCCCCAGCCGCAACGGCAAGCTGAAGCTGCTGACCGACTATTTTCGCGATACGCCGGATCCAGACCGCGGCTACGGCCTTGCCGCCATCGCCGGCACGCTGGAGGTTCGCAACGTCAAGCCCGCCATGCTGCGCGAGCTTGTGCTGGAGCGCATGGACGAGGTGCTGTTTCGCTATTCCTACGATTATGTCGGTGATCTCGCCGAAACCATCTCGCTCGTCTGGGACAATGAGAGGGATATCGACCGCTCGGCCCTTGCCCAGCCGCGTCTCGGCGAGGTCGTCACCGGCATGAATGCGCTCGGCCGCACCGAAGTGCGCAGCTACGTCCGCGACCTGCTCGACCGGCTGGATTCGTCCGGCCGTTTCGCCTTCATCAAGCTTGCCACCGGCGCCATGCGCATCGGCGTTTCCGCCCGCCTTGCCAAGCAGGCGCTTGCCGATCTCGGCGACAAGGACGTCACCGAGATCGAAACCCTCTGGCATGGCCTGCAGCCGCCCTATGAGGCGCTATTCGAATGGCTGGCGGGTGGCGGCGAAAAACCGGTGCTGGCCACACCGGCGATCTTCCATTCCGTCATGCTCGCCAATGCGGTGGAGGAGGGCGATCTGACCACTCTCGATCCGGTGAATTATGCCGCCGAATGGAAGTGGGACGGCATCCGCGTCCAGCTTTCGCGCTCCGGCGACAGGCGCAAGATCTATTCCCGCTCCGGCGACGACATATCCGGCGCCTTTCCCGATATTCTCGACGCCATCAATTTTTCCGGCGTCGTCGACGGCGAGCTGCTGGTCGGCGGCACTGCCCGCTCGAACAGCCCGACCCGAACCTTCTCCGACCTGCAGCAGCGCCTGAACCGCAAGACGGTGACGGCAAAAATGCTTGGCGATTACCCCGCCTTCATCCGCACCTATGACCTGCTCTTCGATGGCGACGACGACGTCCGCGGCCGCACCTATGTCGATCGCCGCGACCGGCTGACCGAGATCATCGACCGCGCCCCGCACGATCGTTTCGACCTCTCGCCGCTCGTGCCGTTCTCGTCATGGGAAGAGCTTGATACTCTGCGCGCCGCCCCGCCCGATCCGGTCATCGAAGGCGTGATGATCAAGCGTCGCGACAGCATCTACCAGGCCGGCCGCATGAAGGGCCCCTGGTTCAAATGGAAGCGCAATCCCTATAATGTCGATGCGGTGCTGATGTATGCCCAGCGCGGCCATGGCAAGCGCTCCAGCTATTATTCCGATTTCACCTTCGGCGTCTGGGCCGATGACGAGGACGGCGAACAGTTGGTGCCCGTCGGCAAGGCCTATTTCGGCTTCACCGATGCCGAGCTCGACCTGCTCGACAAATTCGTGCGCAACAATACCACCGAGCGTTTCGGCCCGGTGCGCGCCGTGCGCGCCGACAAGGATTTCGGCTTCGTCGTCGAAGTGGCCTTCGAAGGCATCAACCGCTCGACCCGGCACAAATCGGGGGTCGCCATGCGTTTCCCCCGTATCGCCCGCCTTCGCCCCGACAAACCCTCCTACGAGGCCGACCGGCTGCGCACGCTGATCGCCATGATCGAGGCCAAGCCGGCGTGAAGTTGCACCTGCGCAACAATGACGCAGGGCAATATTTTCAACACGATGTGTATTGGCGGCAACGATCTTCCGGTGCAGATTTTCAAGAGCATGGTGCCGAAAAGTGTAAGCGGTTTTCGCACGACATCATGCTCTGTTTTATTTGGAATGGCCGGGGAAATGATGGGTGCTGCGTTATGAGCTCGCGTGAACGAAATTCCCTTTTCCTCCAGCGCCGTGCCGTGCTGGCGGGTCTTGCCGGTGCACTTGTCCTGCCGCGCATGGCGGCCGCTTTCGATGTGCCGGACGAGCCGCGCCTTGCCAAGCGCGACTATGCCAAGGTCCGCCACCATTTCCGCACCAAGCTTTTGCAGAAGGGCCCGGCGCCCGACAAATACGAACCGCTGAATGCGCCTGCCGATGCCGACAAGATCTTCTACCGCTCGGGTTACGGGGAGCTGGAGCTGGCGGCCTGGGTCTCGAAATACAAACGCGAGCGTGCCGCCAGGCCGGCCGTGCTCTTCCTGCACGGCGGCAATGCCATGGGCATCGGCCATTGGCAGCTGATGAAGCCCTATATGGATGCTGGTTACGTCGTGATGATGCCGTCGCTGCGCGGCGAAAACGGCCAGATGGGCAATTTCTCCGGCTTCTACGATGAGGTCGACGACGTGCTCGCCGCCACCGAGCGCCTGGCGCATCTGCCGGGTGTCGACCCCGAACGGCTCTTCATCGCCGGCCACAGCATCGGCGGCACGCTGACCATGCTGACGGCGATGACCACCCACAAATTCCGCGCCGCAGCACCAATATCCGGCAACCCCGATGCCTTCCGCTTCTTCAGCCGCTATCCCCAGGATATTCGCTTCGACGACAGCAATGCGCATGAATTCGAGGTGCGTTCGGCCCTGTGTTACGCCCACAGCTTCAAATGCCCGGTCCGCGTCGTCCACGGCACCGAGGAGCCGCATTTCAACGACCGCGCCGATCTGCTCGCCCGCCGCGCCCGCAGTGCCGGCGTTCATATCGAGACCGAAACCGTCGCCGGCAACCACACCTCGGCGCTGCCGGCCGAGATCGAACAGAGCATCCGCTTCTTCCACGGGGTGGCGGCCTGACTTTCGCCGCCGCCTTTCTCACCGCAACGCCAGCCTCGCGCCAGCCGCAGATGCCATCGTTCCGACAGATATCGCTGTCTGCCGATCGTTGATAAGGGTGGTTCCATGAATTTTCTGCGCCGGGTCTTCCCGATTGCCGGGCTCGTGATTGCGGTTGCGTCGCTGAGCGGCTGCAACATCCTCATTCCCGATGTCGCCGCCGATTCGCCCGCCCGCTTCGTCCAGGAAACCTCGCCGGTCTTCTATCAGCCGCCCGGCGTCGATCCGCGCCGGGTGCGGCCGATCCCCGATCAGCCGGTGCCGCAGACGCGCGAGCTCTACAAGACCCAGTTCCACCAGACCTATGGCCTGCCCGTCACCAATCCCGTGCATATGGCGATGTATGGCCAGCTGCGGGACGAGGATTTCACCCTGCCGGCGATCCCGGTCAGCCGCGTACAGCCGCAGTTCCTGCGTCAGGAAGTCGATTATCAGACGGTCGAGCGTCCCGGCACCGTGGTCATCGATACCAAGGCGCGTTTCCTCTATTTCGTCGAGGGCAACGGCAAGGCGATGCGCTACGGCGTCGGCCTCGGCCGCGACGGTTACGCCTGGTCGGGCCGCGGCACCATCCAGTGGAAGCAGAAATGGCCGCGCTGGACGCCGTCGGTCGAAATGGTCTCGCGCCAGCCTGAGGTTCGCCCCTTCGGGGCGGAGAATGGCGGCATGAATCCGGGGCTGATGAACCCGCTCGGCGCCCGTGCCATGTATATCTTCAAGGACGGGCAGGATACGCTCTACCGCATCCATGGTACGCCCGACTGGCAGTCGATCGGCAAGGCCACCTCGTCGGGCTGCGTGCGCATGCTGAACCAGGACGTCGTCGATCTCTACGACCGCGTTCCCGCCAAGGCCGAGATCGTTGTGATGTAGCGCTGCAACAGCGCTGCTGATATCGTCCGCTTCAGGCCGGACACGTCTGCGTGAAGCTATGGTTTATTTGGCGCAAGCCGATAGATCTCTCTTGTTGTTATCGGCATCGGACGAATCGCTGGTTTATGCGGCGTCTCGTCCGGCTTCCCGCATCAAAGGAAATCAGTCCCGCGTCATGAGCTTCGATAGACATCTTTCCCGCCGCAGCTTTCTTTCCTTTTCGGCGTTGACCGCAGCCTCCGCGCTCGCCGGCTGCGCCTCCTCGGCCAACACCGTGACATCAGGCGATACGACGATCATTTACCGTTCGCCCATGCGCCTGTTCCAGTCTCCGGGTGCGTCGAGCGTGCCGAGTGGGGCCGAACTTGCCGTCATGTATGGCCCGATCGAAGACGGCGGCTTTCTCATTCCAGCCGTTCCTTACGAGCAGATCGATCCGCGCTATTATCGCCAGCGCGTCGTCGATCCCACCGGCCAGCCCCCCGGCACCATCGTCGTCGATACGCCGTCGCGCTTCCTCTATCTCGTCCAGGGCGACGGCATGGCGATGCGTTACGGCGTTGGCATCGGCCGCGAGGGTTTCGCCTGGCAGGGCTCGGGCGTCATCCAGTGGCGTCAGAGATGGCCGCGCTGGAAGCCGCCGAACGAGATGGTCGCCCGCCAGCCCGAACTCGTCAAATATTCGATCGAGAACGGCGGCATGGAGCCGGGTCTCAAGAACCCGCTCGGCGCCCGCGCGCTCTATATCTTCTCGAACGGAGAGGACACGCTCTACCGCCTGCACGGCAATCCCGACTGGCGCTCGATCGGCAAGGCCGTCTCGTCAGGCTGCGTGCGGCTGATGAACCAGGATATCATCGATCTCTACGATCGCGTGCCGACCAAGGCGCCCATCGTCGTCTGGCAATGATCGTCACCGAGGCGGCCGCAATTCGGCCCGCCTCGGATCGATCGCTTTTCCCGGGCAAGTGGGCGCTTTGCCCGGGCAAGCTGGCGCTTTGCCCCCGGGCAAGCCGATGCTTTGCCCCCGCGGAAAAGGGTGCTTTCCCCTGGGGCAACAGCTTCATTTTGTGCCCGCGAGAGAATTATTTTCCGAAATACCATTGCTTAATTCGGCAAATATCCTACATGGTGCGTATCGAATTGCTTGCGACCTTTGTCCACGCGCTTGAGCGCTCCGTCAGATATCCTCTCAACATCGATACGGCTTGTCGGATATCTTTCCGCAGGCGAACACAAACGGTTGAAAAGGAGATCGTTATGAATTCAGGCGTCGTCAAGTGGTTCAATGGCACTAAGGGTTTTGGCTTCATTCAGCCCGATGATGGTTCTACGGACGTTTTTGTCCATATCTCAGCGGTTGAACGCGCCGGAATGCGCGAACTCGTTGAAGGTCAGAAGATCCGCTACGATCTCGTCCGCGACAAGAAGTCCGGCAAGAATTCGGCCGACAACCTTCAGGCCGCATGATTTGTCATTCGCCTAGGCTGGCCATGTGCTGGCAGCAAGCTGACCAAGGATGTACTGGCAGCGAGCTGACCAGAGATGGCGGTGAGCTGCCCATACCGGCAGCGGGCTGAGTGACTGGAAGAGGTCGGGTCCGAGCCCGGCCTTTTTGCTTTGATCGCACGCTTTTCCGGAATGCCCGGTCGTTCCTGAATGACCCCCGGTCGTTCTGATTGACCGATTGAGCAGCCGAAGAGTCGAAGGGACGCTGAAATGGGCAGACCAAACTATAAAGTCGGCGACATGATTGTGCTGAAATCCGGCCTTACCCGCACGGCGAAAGCCGACAAGCGGTGCCGGATCTCCAGCATCCTGCCCAACGACCATGGGCATGTACAATATCGTGTCCAGTTCGACGCAGAGAATTTCGAGCGCCGCATCACTGAGGCCGACATCGATACCGGTGAATCTCCGTCGAGGGCTTCCCCTGAGACGGCGGCCAAGTCCGACGGCGCCGAGCCCTGGCTGAAGTTTTCGAGCATCAAAATCGGGAAGTAGTTCCGGGTTTTTATTTTGGCCCGGGGTTTTAATTTTGAACAGTGCGGCCTCGCCGCCGCAACAGGAAGGATATCGTTTTGCAGGTACTCGTCAGAGATAACAATGTCGATCAGGCGCTCCGCGTGCTCAAGAAAAAGATGCAGCGGGAAGGTCTGTTCCGGGAAATGAAGGCGCGCAGCGCCTTTGAAAAGCCATCCGAGAAGCGCGCCCGCGAAAAGGCCGAGGCCATTCGCCGCCAGCGCAAGCTCGCCCGCAAGAAGCTGCAGCGCGAAGGTCTGTTGCCGGCACCGAAGAAGGTTCTCCGCCCCACCCGCTAATCCAGGCCGTGGGGCATCACGGCCCATTGTGGCATCACGGCCCAACCGTGAAATCACGCTTCAGCCGTGAATCATGGTTTCTGCCGTGGAGCCATGGCTTGCAGCGCCGCGCGTCTTTTCCAGGCGCGCAAGGAGGCTGTAACACTTGAATTTCAGCATAATTCCTTGAGCCGATTCCGATTTAAGGAACTATGCAGTAACGCCGCCATCACCTGGGAAAGGGGCACATGACCGCCACCAAGGGAGAATTCTTCAATCCCGCCAAGCTCTCGTCTCGCGACAAGGCGGAAGCGACCGATCACACGGCGCGCGCCATTATCGCCGCCGAGGCGTCGGCCCGTGACAAGAAGACGGAGAAGCTGAAGGCGTTGCGTTTGCAGCAGGAGGCCGAGGCCGAACCTAAAGCGGCGCCTGCAAAGAAGCGCCGGTCGCCGGCTAAGCCACGGCCCTGATCCCGGCGCGCATACCGGCTCTGCCGGGTAATGCGTTCAGCCGCCGCCCGTACCGGCCCGCCCGAGATTGCCCCGCAGCCGATGCAGCATGTCGCGCATCTCGGCCATTTCCTGAAGCGTGCAGCCTGCGGCTTGCCCGATCGCCGTCATGATCGTATCGATCTCCCCCTTCATTGCCTGACCTTGCGGGGTCAGCGACACGATCACCTGCCGTTCGTCGCGCAGGTCGCGGATGCGTTTGATCAGTCCGCTCTGTTCCAGCCGTTTCAACAGCGGCGACAGCGTGCCGGAATCGAGATCCAGTTGCTCGCCGATCGTCTTCACCGGCAACTCGCCGCGTTCCCATAGCACCAGCATCACCAGATATTGCGGATAGGTCAGGCCGACCCTGTCGAGGATCGGCTTATAGGCGCGGGTGAAAGCATGCGCCGTCGCGTAGACCGCGAAGCACAACTGCTTTTCCAGCCGCTTCTCCTCTTGCGGTATCTCGATCGTCTTCGTCGTGGGCGCTTTCATATCCATCATCCTTGAGGCTTGATTGTCCTCTTTTCGAATTCGAAATGCAATTTGCAAAATTCACTTGTGTACAATTTAATTGTGCGATAATAAAATCCAACCCGATCGAAGGGCCAACCAAAGGAGATCGTCATGCCTATTCTCTATACGACCAAAGCTTCTGCCACCGGCGGCCGCGCGGGCCGCGCCGTTTCCGAAAACGGCGTTCTGGACGTGACGCTGACCGTTCCCAAGGAACTCGGCGGCGACGGCGCGACCGGCACAAATCCCGAACAGCTCTTCGCTGCCGGCTACTCCGCCTGCTTCCTCGGTGCATTGAAATTTGTCGCGGGCCAGCAGAAGGTCAAGATTCCCGAGGATACGACGGTCTCCGCCAAGGTCGGCATCGGCCCGCGCGAAGATGGCGGCGGCTTCGGCATCGAAGTGGCGCTGACGGTCAACATCCCGGGTCTGGACCGCGAAACGGCTGAAAAGCTTGCAGCCGCAGCCCACATCGTCTGCCCCTACAGCCACGCGATGCGCACCTCGACCGAGGTCCCGGTCACAGTCGCCTGATCGGGCTTAAAAACTTGGTAGCCGTATCGGCTGCCGCCATCTGCCGGCCGGATAGCGTGTTTATCCGGCCGGTCTCGGCGTTTCTATCGTCATTCATGACAGCGCCTGCAGATCCTGCCGCAGCCTTGCGACGCTGCCATCCGGCAGCTTTCCGTCGATCATCGCATGCGTGCTTTCCCAGATCGGCAGCGCTTTTGCCAGCACCGCCTTGCCCTCAGGGGTGAGGCTCAGCAGCCGGCCGCGCCTGTCCCTCGGGTTCTCCATCACCGTCACCCAGCCCTTGCGCTGCAATGGCTTCAGCGCCGCCGTCAGCGTCGTCTGGTCCATGGCGAGCAGGGCGGCGACCGGCCCCATCGGCGGCGGCTCCGGCCGGTTCAGCGACATCATCAGCGAAAACTGCCCGTTGGTCAGCCCGGCCGGCCTCAGCGCATCGTCGAACAGCCGGGCAAGCGCGCGTGCTGCCCGCTGCACATGCAGGCAGAGGCAGGTGTCGCGCACCATCAGCGTCGTGGAAAAGGGAATCTCGATCGAATTTGACATGCTCCATTTCTATTGATATCAATGTATTTAGTCAAGGAGAAGGAGATGAGCCGGCTTCACCGGCAAGCGCCGGAGGAGGGCGCATTTCATGCAGAACGAGGTTGTTTCCCGCGAAGAGTGGCTCGAAGCCCGCCGTGCCCTGCTGGTAAAGGAGAAGGAGGAGACGCGGCTGCGCGACAGCGTCAACGCCGCCCGTCTGGCGCTGCCCTGGGTGAAGGTCGACAAGGATTATATCTTCGAAACGCCGGAGGGCAGGAAATCGCTCGCCGATCTCTTCGACGGCCGCAGCCAGTTGCTGATCTACCATTTCATGCTTGGCCCGGATTGGGATGCCGGCTGCACCGGCTGCTCCTTCCTGTCCGATCATATCGATGGCGCCCTGCCGCATCTGAACAATCACGACGTCACCTGGGTCGCCGTTTCGCGCGCGCCGCTCGACAAGATCGCCGCCTACAAGCAGCGCATGGGCTGGCAATTTCCCTGGGTCTCTTCCTTCGGCAGCGATTTCAATTTCGATTATCACGTTTCTTTCAGTCCCGAGGATCTTGCCAAAGACAAGGTCTTTTACAATTTCACACCGATGCAGCCGGCTGATGCCAATGACGAACTGCCGGGCCTCAGCGCTTTCTACCGCAACGACAAGGGCGAGCTCTTCCATACCTATTCGAGTTATGCCCGCGGGCCGGAAGAACTGATCGGCACTCTGATGATCCTCGACCGCGCGCCGAAGGGCCGCAACGAGGACAGCACGATGAATTTCGTGCGCCGCCACGACGAATATGAGGAGGCCGCCAAGGCGCCATCCTGCTGTCACTGAGCCGGAGCATGATGCCGGAAGTGTAAGCGGTTTTGCGTCCGGAATGCGGAAAACAGACACCACCATCACTCAAGGGAGAAGAGGATGATGAAGACCGCTGAAGTGCTGAAGGAACATTCCTTCCTGGAAAGACTGGTCGGCGACTGGACCGTCACCGCACCCGACATGAGTGGCGGCGAGCCCTGGACGGAGACCGTCCGTTCGCTGCACGGCATCTGGTTCGTCGCAGAAGGGACCGGCCGTATGCCGGACGGCAAGGAGGCGACCAGCATCCTGACGCTCGGTTACAACGACGCAAAAGGCAAATATGTCGGCAGCTGGATCGGCAGCATGATGGACTATATGTGGGTCTATGAGGGCGAGGTCGACGCATCAGGCAATGTGTTGGACCTCTATACCACAGGCCCCGACATCAATGGCGAGGGTCTTGCCGACTACCGCGAGCAGGTCATATTCGTCGACGCCGATCACCGCACCTTCGTCTCCAGCGTCAAGCAGCCGGACGGCTCCTGGAAGCAGTTCATGGAAGCCCATTACGCCCGCAAGATCTGACAATCGCGGCGTTCACCCTCGAGAAAGGGGCCTCGCAAAGAGGCCCCGAAGGGGGCGTCGAAAAAGGGAGAGTATGATGTCTGAGACGCATGGAAAGTTCATCTGGTGCGAG
Organism: Rhizobium changzhiense; assembly: GCF_013087625.1. NCBI lineage: Bacteria > Pseudomonadati > Pseudomonadota > Alphaproteobacteria > Hyphomicrobiales > Rhizobiaceae > Rhizobium > Rhizobium changzhiense. Next base: position 561,941 of record NZ_JABFCQ010000001.1, on the reverse strand, counting down.
TTGATGACCCCCGACACATCAGCTGCCGCGAAATTCTACAGCTCTGTCGTCGGCTGGACCACCTCGGAAATGAAGGTGGAGGGCTTGCCCACCTATACGATCTTCGAGGCGAACGGCATCGGCGTCGCCGGGCTGATGGAATTTCCGGCCGAACTCGAAGGCAAGGGCATTCCGCCGAACTGGACGGGTTATGTCGATGTCGACGACGTCGACCAGTCGGCCAAGGATTTCGCCGCCAATGGCGGTTCGGTCCGCCGTCCGCCGGAAGACATCCCGACCATCGGCCGCTTCGCCGTCGTCGCCGATCCGCACGGCGCGGTGCTCTGCATCATGACGCCGGCGCCGATGGATAAGCCCATGCCGGAACTGGCCTTCGACGCCCCCGGCAATATCGGCTGGCGCGAACTCTATGCCGGCAATGGCAAAGAGGCGCTGGCCTTCTATTCCAAGCTGTTCGGCTGGACGAAGGACAGCGAGTTCGACATGGGCCCGATGGGCGTCTATTATCTTTTCGCTCATAACGGCAGGCAGACCGGCGGCATGATGACCAAGCCGGAAAACATGCCGATGACCTTCTGGTGCTATTATTTCATCGTGCCGACCCTCGACGCCGCGATCGACCGCGTCACCTCAGGCGGCGGCACGGTCGTCAACGGACCGATGGAAGTCCCCGGCGGCAGCTGGATCATCCAGGCCACCGACCCGCAAGGCGCTTTCTTCTGCCTGGTGGCGCCGAAGCGCTAGGTTTTAGCGCGTCGTTGGCGGCGTGCCGTGAGGCCCCCTCATCCGGCTGCCGCCACCTTCTCCCCGAGGGGAGAAGAGACTCATGGCGACGTCTCGACTCCCCCTTCTCCCCTCGGGGGTCCGAAGGACGGGTCGAGACCAGTGGCTCGGCCCCGGCCAGTGCCCGTAGGGCGGATGAGGGGGCTGCACGGCACACCGTTAACAACAATTATGCTCCGGATCCCACCATCCATCATCCCCCAACCGAAGCAAAGAACCCTTCCGGGCTCTCCACCTCCACCAGCCGCTTCCTCTCGATCAGCCAGAACCGGTTTCCCACCGCCCGCACGAAACTGCGGTCATGCGAGACCAGCAGGCAGCTCGCTTCGTGCGCCATCAGCTCGCTCTCCAGCGCCTCCTGTCCGTCGATGTCGAGGTGGTTGGTCGGTTCGTCGAGCAGGTAAAAGTTCGGCTCCGTCAGCCGCAGCACCAGCATGCCGAGCCTGGCCTTCTGGCCGCCGGACAGTTGGCCGATCGGTTTTGCCTGCATGTCGATCGTCATGCCGGCGCCTGCGAGCAAGCCCCGCGCCCGCTGGTCGCCGACATCGAAGCGGCGGATGATCGTGCCGATCGGCGTGTCGGTGTCGGCAAGATCGGCAAGCGCCTGGTCGCCATAGCCGAGCACCAGCGAAGGCGTCGCCTTGATGCTGTCGCGCGCCGTCTCCGGCTTTTCGATTGCCTGCTTCAGCATCGACACCAGCCGCGACTTGCCGGCGCCGTTGAGGCCGAGCAGCACGATGCGGTCGCCCTGGCAGATGAACTGCCGGCCGGTCTTGAACAGCAGGGTCCCATCCGGTGTCGTCACCGCCGGATCCTCCAGCGTCAGCAGCACCTTGGCATGCGTGCCGCGATTGGCGAGCCGGATGGCGCCGGCCGAGCGCTCGAGATGCGCCGGTTTTGCGGCGTCCTCCAGCTTCTCCGCCCGCTGCTTGAGCTGCTTCGTCTTGACGACGAGCAGGTCGCTGCCGGAATTGATGCCGATATTGTTGAGCTTCGCCGCCTGCTTGCGCAGCTGCTCCGCGACCTTCATGTCGCGCTCGTAGCGCCGGGCCTCTGACGCATCGGCCTCGTCGAGGGCGGCGCGCGCTCGTGTATAGGGCAGGGCGAAGACCGATGATTGCTCCGGCCGCAGGAACAGCGTCCGGTTGGTCGTCGCATCGAGGAAGGCGCGATCGTGGCTGGAGAGGATCACCGGCACGTCGCGCGGCAGCGCGTTCAGCCAGCCTTCCAGCTGCGCGATCTTTTCAAGGTCGAGATGGTTGGTCGGCTCGTCGAGCAGAAGCACGTCGGGTTCGCTCACCCAGGTGCGGGCAAGCATGGCAAGCCGCTGCCATCCGCCGCTCAACTGCTTCATTGGCCGGCCGCGCATGGCCTCCGGCACGTCGAGCGATTCCAGCACCACGTCGACCCGCCAGCTTTCGCTTTCGGCCTGATCGGCCGGCAGGGCCTGCAACACCGCATCGTAGAACGGCGTGTCGAAAAGGGCAGGTGGCACATTCTGCGCGACATGGCCGACGGTCAGCCCGCGCGCCTTGGTGATCTCACCGTCGCTCGGCTCCAGCGCGCCGGTGATGCAGGCAAGCAGCGTCGATTTCCCCCGCCCGTTGGCGGCGACGAGGCCGATGCGGTCGCCGGCATTGACGACGAGATTAAGGTTGGAAAACAAGGGATTGCCCAGCGTCACGCCGAGATTGCGGATATTGATGAGTGTCATGATCGTTCTCTGGTCTTGACCGGGTATCGAGTGCGATCCAAGGGCATTCAGCCATCACGGGATTGCGCGTATCGGATCCGGGAATTGAGAAAAATGCGCGCTATAATTTACGGCGCTGCATTGGCCACGAAGGGCAGACCAGGAAGAGATGTCGAGAAACGGTCTCTGGTCAGCCCTGCAAACGCATTTGCAGGGCGTTGACGGGACCACGCTGGCGAAACTGAAAATAATATTGCATTGCGTGATCCTCCTTTCTCAAAAAAGTTGCGTGATCCAAATAACATTGCCCGCAAAAAGAGGCAAGAGAGCAGCAAGCACGCCGATAGCCGGCCGACGCGAGCTCGCAGGCGATCATACGATAACCGGCCTCCATACCGACCATCGCCACATCATCCAAATGGTCGGATATAGGATCAATTGATTTAATATCCGTCAGGAGGAAGATGTGGCAAGATCAGAGCCGCAGAGTGCCATGCGGTCTCCGCTCGACACTGTGTTCGGTACGGTCGCAAGGGGTGAGGATCACCTCCGCAGCGATCTGGACATCGGCCTTGTCGCAGCCTGGGCCGAAGTCGTTCTTGCGAAATAGCCGCGGTGGCGCTGGCAGCAGCGATATCGCCCAAGTCCCGATTTATCCACTCCGCCCACCAGCAGCCAGCCCCAGCCGCCGCGTTATCCCGATACTCTCGAGAAACGTCTCGTCGTGGCTGACGACCAGCATCGCCCCATCATAAGCGCGTAGCCCGGCCTCGACCGCTGATATCGAGTCAATGTCGAGATGCTTGGTCGGTTCGTCAAGGATCAACAGCGGCGGCGGTGCCGAGCCGAGGACGCAGACAAGGCCAGCCCGCAGCAATTGCCCGCCGCTCAGCGTCGATACGGTCTGCAGCGCGGCATCGGCCCTGAACATGAAGCGGGCAAGGGCGGCCCGGCAGGTATTTTCATCGGCCTGCGGATTGATCCGGCGGAAATTGTCGCGGATCGAGGCCGACGGATCGAGAAGACTGACTTTCTGATCGAGCATCGCAAAAGCGGTCATGACGCCGACCGTGCCGGCCCAGGGTTTCAACTCGCCGGTGATGAGCGCCAGCAAGGTCGTCTTGCCCGAGCCGTTGCGGCCGGTGATGGCGATCCGTTCCGGTCCCGTCACATCGAAGGAGAGATCGCGGATGATGGGATCGCCCGGCTGGTAGCCCGATGTTACGCCATCCATCTTCAGCACGATCTTGCCGGCGGGCAGTCCGGTCGGGGGCAGGGTGACCGACAAGGGCTGCAGGATTTCGATCTTCTCGCGCGCCGCCTTTGCCTCTTCCAGCGCCTGCGCGCGCCGGCGGCCGGCAAGCCGGGCATTATCGCCCCCCGTCGTTTCGCTCCGCTCCTTCATGCCGCCGAGCAAAATGCGCGGTATGCCGCCCTTGGCAGCCATCTTCCGCCCGGTGCTGTCTCTCTGCGCCTGCCGCTCCACCGCCGCCTGCGCTTTCCTTGCCACCTCGGCCATGCGTTTTTCGGCTTCAGTGAGATCATGTTGTGCCGCTGCGAACTCGAGCGCCTTGCGCTCGCGGAAATGGCTCCAGTTGCCCCCGTAGCGGGTGGCGCCGAGCGACGTCAGTTCGACGATCGCATCGACGCTTTCGAGCAGTTCCCGGTCATGGCTGACAATGATGGCGCCGGTCCGCCAGCCTGACATCAGCGCGATCACCGCCTCGCGGCCTTCGCGATCGAGATTGTTGGTCGGTTCGTCGAGCAACAGGAAATCCGGCTCGGTCAAAACAAGCGCGGCAAGCCCGGCACGGGTGCGCTGCCCGCCGGAGAGTACCGCAAGCGGCGTCTCCGGCGGCGCGTCGAGCCCGGTCCGAGTGAGCGCTGCGGCAATGCGCGCCTCCAGCATCCAGTCCGCCGATGCAAGCTCGTCGGCCGTTGCCCCGCCAACTTCGGCGCGGCGAAGAACAGCCAGCGCATCGGTGACGCCGAAGAGATCGGCGACCGTTTCGTCAGACGCCACCTGAACGCTCTGACGCAACACGCCGAGACTGCCGCTGACGGATACCGTCCCCGAATGCGGCTGAATATCACCGCAGACGAGCTTCAGCAGCGTCGTCTTGCCGACGCCGTTGCGCCCGACAAGACCGGTCCGCTCAGCCCCGAAACTCAGCTCGAGATTGGAAAAAAGCGGCCGCCCGTCAGGCGTGGACCACGAAAGTTGAGAGAGAGTGATGGATGCAGGCATGGATATGGATTTCCCCGTTGGCAAGGCGAACTGGCGTTGCGATCGGGTTGAAATCCATTGCGGCACACATCCTGTTGAAATGGTCGATGGCGGGGAATTTAGGGAGTAAAGGCTGAAGGTTCAAGCAAAAGAGCCGACTTTCCGCCCCGTTTTTCTCGGCGGGCTTCATCCTGAGATTGCCCCTCACCCTAACCTTGCCGGGGTCGAGCCACTGGTCTCGACCCGTCCTGCGGACCCCGTAAAAACGGGGAGAGGGGACGTGCCCTGCGAGAGGTTGGTGGCCCTACCGCTTCAAACTCCCCAATATCCCGCGCACCAGCGCCCGGCCGACTTGTGTCGCCACCGTGCGCGCCACGCTCTTCATCGCCGCTTCGACCACCGTTTCGCGCTGGTAGCCGGACGTCCTGCCGCGCGACTGGCCGCGGCCTTGCTGGCTGTCGTCATTGCTGCCGCCGAAGCCGGGCAGGGTCCAGCCGGAGGTGGTGCCCGGTTGTTGCTCTGCCGCTTCTTCCTGCGCCCGCTTGGCGGCCTCGGCATCGGCCGCCTTCTTTGCCCGCGCCGCCAGCAGCTCGAAGGCGGATTCGCGGTCGACATCCTCGTCATAGACGCCGAGAACCGGGCTCCTGTCCATGATCTGCCGACGCTCGTCATCCGTCACCGGGCCGACGCGGCCGGATGGCGGGCGGATCAGCGTGCGCTCGACGATCGAAGGCGCGCCCTTGGCCTCGAGCGTCGAGACCAGTGCCTCGCCAGTGCCGAGATTGGTGATGACGGTGGCGCAATCGAAGGCTGGATTCGCACGGAAGGTATCGGCGGCGGTCCTTACCGCCTTCTGTTCGCGTGGCGAATAGGCGCGAAGCGCATGCTGCGCCCGGTTGCCGAGCTGGGCGAGCACCGTTTCCGGCACGTCGAGCGGGTTTTGCGTCACGAAATAGACGCCGACGCCCTTGGAACGGATCAGCCGCACCACCTGCTCGACACGTTCGGTCAGCACCTTCGGCGCATCGTTGAAGAGCAGATGCGCCTCGTCGAAGAAGAAGACGAGCTTCGGCTTTTCGGGATCGCCCACCTCGGGCAGTTCCTCGAAGAGTTCCGAGAGCAGCCAGAGCAGGAAAGTGGCGTAAAGCCGCGGGTTCATCATCAGCTTGTCGGCGGCCAGCACCGAGATCTGGCCGTAGCCATTATTGCTGGTGCGCATGATGTCGGTGATCTTCAGCGCCGGTTCGCCGAAGAAATGCTCCGCACCCTGCTGTTCGAGGACGAGCAGCGCCCGCTGGATCGAGCCGACCGAGGCCTTGGAGATCAGCCCGTATTGGTTGGAAAGTTGGCTGGCGTTCTCGCCCATATAGTTGAGCAGCGAGCTGAAATCCTTGAGGTCGAGCAACGGCAGCCCGCCCTGGTCGGCGATCTTGAAGGCGATGTTGATGACGCCTTCCTGCGGTTCGGAGGCATCCATCAGGCGGGCGAGCAGCAGCGGTCCCATCTCGGCGATGGTAGTGCGCACCCGGTGGCCCTTCTCGCCGAACAGATCCCAGAAGATCACCGGAAACTGGTCGAATTCGTAGTCGGCAAAGCCGATCTGCTCGGCACGCTTCGTCAGGAAATCCTTGGGCTCGCCCTTGGCGGCGATGCCGGAAAGGTCGCCCTTGATATCAGCCGCAAACACCGGAACGCCGGCCCGCGAGAAGCCTTCGGCCAGCACCTGCAGCGTCACCGTCTTGCCGGTGCCGGTGGCGCCGGTGACGAGGCCGTGGCGATTGCCGAATTTCAGGTCGAGATATTCCGGCTTGTTGATGCTGTCATCGGGATTGCGGCTCGCGCCGATGAAAATCTTGCCTTCCTCGATCATTCGGAATGCTCCCTTGGGGCTCTGCCGCCATTTGTATGAGAAGGCGTGCTTCTGCCGCCTTCATCGAACCATCGTTTCCCTGTTATAAGCAGGCATGCGCATGCGGACAACTGTTTGCATTGAAAGCAAAACCGGACAAAGTGCGGCCCGGGGAGGGGTCGGCTTGAGTTACGGTCGAATCTCGATTAACGTTGACGTTAACGTAAAAAACAGGAGGCTGACGATGAATGAAATTGTGACCCAGATCGCCGATCGCGTGGGTATTGCGCCTGATCTGGCCGAAAAGGCGCTCGGCATGATGCTCGGCTTTCTGCAGCGCGAGGCCGCCGATGGCCCGGTCGCCAAGATGATCGAAGCGATCCCCGGCGGCGCCGATCTCGTCGCCCAGTTCAACGGCGCCGGTGCCGGCGGCGGCGGTCTGCTCGGCGGGCTGATGAGCTCGCTCGGCGGCGGCGGCATCATGGGGCTCGGCCAGCAGCTGATGGGTGAAGGCCTCGGCATGGGCGAGATCACCTCGCTTGCCAAGGAAACCATCGCCATCGCCAAGCAGTATGCTGGCGAGGAAGTCGTCGACGAGGTCGTCGCTTCCGTCCCAGGCCTCAGCCAGTTCGTCTGAGCGGCGACGAGAAAGAGCCTTCGCGGCGTCGCCGCGAAGCTCATCATATTTTGCCCTGGTCCCACTTGAAGAGGTGGCCAGTCGGCAGCACGGCAAGCTGAACCTGAGGGAGCCGCACCTGCCGTTCATTTGGAAGGGGCTCGCCTGTCTGCTCACCGTTGTCGCTCTTCGAGGAGTTCGTCGGTGATATCACGCCCACGCGCAAACACGCCCAATATGATGACGTTATTGCCGCTTACTGAGAACGCCACGCTGACGCTGCGCCGATAGCCGATGATCCGGAGGCCGGGAATCCGGCCTTCCCGCACCGTGCCCCGTTCCGGGACGTCTCCAGGGCCTCGATGAAAGTGATCACTGCGTGAACGAAGTCGCCGGCGATGCCGGTTCCCGCCTCAACGGCGATATCGGCATAGAGCTTGTCGAGTTCGGCTTCTGCCTTCGGATGGTAGATAATGCGGTAGGCCATGCCCTACTTGGCTTTCGCCGCGTCATTCCGGCGCTTGGTTTCAAAGCGGGCGCGCACTGCCTCGGCCGGGATGCCGAGGCCCGGCTTGTTCACCAGGTCGTCGTAGCGCGCCGGAATTTCTTCATTGAGCCAGCGCTCGCGGGCCGCCTCATGATCCTCCAGGAGTCGCAGACCTGCACGGACAACCTCGCTGGCATTATTGTACCGGCCGGACTCCAGCTGCTTCCGGACAAATTCTTCGTAGTGGTTCCCGAGCGCAACGTTGGGCATGGTTTTCCTTTCGTTGTCGTCAATATGAAGCTGTCACACCGTGATGGCAATAGATGTCAATGTTTGACGTTAAACAGGTCGCTACTCCTCCGATCGTCTGGTGATCGGCGGTATCCGGCCGCGGTGGCCCTGATCGCCTTGCCTTGCAGCCTCCGCCCGCTAATTAACGGCTGCCCAATGGATGGAAGGAGAGCAGATGACCGTCTGGCGCCCATCGCAGCAGATCAGGGTGAAGGTGATCGGTCTTGCCTGGCGGAAAGACCGGCTGCTCGCAGCCGAAGTGGAGGATGACAGCGGCCGCATCAAGGGCGTTCGTCCGCTTGGCGGCGCCATTGAATTCGGCGAGAGCCGCGAAGAAGCCTTGCACCGTGAATTCACAGAGGAACTCGAGACCGATATCCGCATCGTCGGCCCCTGGCATCTGCTTGAAAACATCTACGAGCATCATGGCGCGACCGGTCACGAATTCATCTTCGCCGCCGATATCGAACTGACCGATGCATCGCTCTATCAGCGCGACGAAATCCACTATTCCGAGCTCGACGAGACGGCGGCGACGGCGCGCTGGTTCGGCCGTGACAGGCTGCGGGACGCCGGCATCGAACTCTATCCGACAGGTCTCGACAGACTGCTGTCGCGATGGCGCGATTGAGCTGGAGATCGCCCTTTCTGAGGCGTTATATTCCGATCGCCAAACTTTGATCGCCTGCCCCCGCTTCCGGGGGAACAATGAGGTCGTCCTGCTGTTTCTGTCGCATCGCTGAAACCATAGGGAATAGCATCATGCGTATGTTTCTTGCCGCAGCCTCGATCATTCTCCTCGGCTTCGCCGCTCCGGCTTTCTCTCAGGCGCTTGCTGATATGGACTCTAGCGGCCGCTTCGGCGGCATGCCACCCGGCACCGTTCCAGGGGCGGAATCGAATGGCGGTCTCATGATTCCGCTCGATCCAGTCGAAACCGGTGATATCACCGTCGTCATTCCGTCCGATCGGACCACCTGCCCGCGGCCCGGAACGCGTCAGTACCGCGTGGCAGAGCGCGACCGTACGCTAAGCGACGCCTGCCGCTGACGGGATAGTCCAAGATCAGAAAGCAGGAACGGTTATTTGTCGTTTCTGTGCAGCACCACGCCGAGTTCATGCCACTGCCGCCTGTCTCGCTGGATCAGTTCGTCGGCTGAGGCCGGCCCCATGCTGCCCGGCGCGTAGGCGTCAGGCACGCTCTGATCCCTAGCCCAGATATCGAGGAAGGGCTGCACCGCCGCCCATCCGGCCTCGATCCCGTCGGCGCGCTGGAACAGGGTCTGGTCGCCGATGAAGAGATCGTAGAGCAATGATTCATAGCCGGTCGTCTTGGCGATATCGAATTTGTCGGCATAGCGGAAATCGAGAGAGACCGGCACGGTGTCGACGGAAAGCCCCGGCGACTTGATCGAGATTTCCATGCTCATTCCTTCGTCCGGCTGCACCTGGATCACCAGCCGGTTCGGCGGCAGTCGGCGCTTGACGTCGGTCTCGCGAAACTGCGCGAAGGGAACCGGCTGGAAAGTGATGACGATCTCGGTGTCGCGCGCCGTCAGCGCCTTGCCCGTCCTGAGATAGAAGGGCACGCCGGCCCAGCGCCAGGTATCGGCATAGAGCTTCAGCGCCACGAAGGTCTCGGTCCTGCTGTCGGGCGAGACGTCCTTGGTGTCGCGATAGGCCGGAAGCTCGGCACCATTGAGCGGGCCCGCGCCATAGGCGCCGCGCACGCCATGCGTCCTGGCCTCATCAGGCGTATAGATGCGCATCGCCTTCAGCACCTTGCTCTTCTCGTTGCGGATCGCTTCGGCATCGAAGCTGTTCGGCGGTTCCATGGCGATCATCGCCAGCAGCTGGAAAAGATGGTTCGGCACCATGTCGCGCAGCGCGCCGGTCGCATCGTAGAATTTGCCGCGGCTGCCGACATCGACGATTTCGGCAGCGGTGATCTGCACGTGGTCGATGTAGCGGCTGTTCCACAAGGACTCGATCATCATGTTGGCGAAACGCGCCGTCATCAGGTTCTGCACCGTCTCCTTGCCGAGGAAATGGTCGAGTCGGTAGACTTGGCTCTCCCCGACCTGTGCGAGAATCTGCGCATTGAGCGCCTGCGCCGAGGCGAGATCGGTGCCGAACGGCTTTTCGATCGCGACGCGGCGGAAGACGCCGTCGCTTTCATTGGTCAGCCCATGGACGGCGAGTTTCTCGACGATCGTGCCGAAGAAGGATGGCGGCACCGCGAGATAGAAGGCGGCATTGGCATGCGGCCCCAGCCGCTTGCCGATCTCGACGAAAATATCGTCCTTGGTGAAATCTCCGGACGTATAGGAAATGCGCCGGCGCAGACTTTCCCAGGCTTCGTCCTTCACCGTCGGCTCTTCACCGCTCAGATGGCTGAGGAATTGGTCGAGCCGCCCGCGCAGGAACTCGTCGTCACCCGGCTCTATGCCGATGCCGAGAATGTGGAGATCCTCGCCCACCAGGCGGCTGCGCGTCAGATTGATGATCGCCGGCACCAGCAGGCGGCGCGTCAGGTCTCCCGTGGCGCCGAAGATGACGAGGGTGACCGGCGGGGTAGGGGCAGCGTCCATGTGTCATCTCCTTGGAATTTGCGGCCGACTATACTGCGCGCCGGCTTTGCCGCAACATATGCAGGCGAGGGATAACAAGCATTTGACACCTTCTGGGCGTTCGAGCTCGCGTCACCTTGGTTGGGCGCGGCCGATTACCCTTTCACAGCCACCACGAAGATCCTCGGAAACCTGAGCAGCACCCGCCCGTCCGACATCTTGGGATAGGCCTTTTCCAACCGCACCAGGTAATCGGCCAGGAAGGCCTCGCGATGCTCTTCGCCGACATGGGTGAGATAGGGCATCAACCCGGTTCCCTTCACCCATTCGACGATCGCCGCTGCATCCGCCATCGGGTGATTGTAGACGGTGTGCCAGATATCGACACGCGAGGATTTGGCGATCAGTCGGCTGTAATAGATGGATGGCGGCGGCAGCGGCTTGCGGCGCACGCTCTTCGCCTCGAAGGAGGATTTCCACGGGCCGGCATGGGCGGTCTCCTCCATCGTCAGATGCGAGGGTTCGCCGAGATTGTCGGGCATCTGCACGGCCAGCACGCCGCCTTCGGAAAGCCCGTCCATCAGCCTCTCGAAGATATCGAGATGATCGGGCAGCCATTGGAAGACGGCATTGGCAAACAAAAGGTCGGCGGGCTCAGTCGGCTGCCAGATGCCGAGATCAGCCTCGACGAAGGCTGTGCCCGGCAGCCTTTTGCGCGCCGCCTCCAGCATGTTGATGTCGCTGTCGAGGCCGGAGACGCCGGCAGCCCCATAACGCTCGATGATGAGTTCGGTGGAATTGCCCGGCCCGCAGCCGAGGTCGATGGCGCGACGAAGACTCTGCAACGGCACCTGTGCCAGAAGATCGCGCGCCGGTCGCGTGCGTTCGTCCTCGAATTTCACATATTGGCTGGCGGACCATGCCATGGCGGTACCTCCTGGTGTCGGATCACGTCTTCCATGCGGATGGTGTCGATGTTGCTGCCGTCGATCTTGACGGCACGGGCCAAGCCGTCACCCTCGATCTTCAGACACAAGTATTTTGTCGACGCGCCTCCCGTCGAGATCGATGACCTCGAAGCGCCATCCACCTCTCGTGAAGCTCTCCCCCAATTCGGGCAGATGTTTCAGCTCCTCCAACACCAGGCCGGCCACAGTTTGATATTCCAGATCGTCATCGAGCCTGAGGTTTAAGAATTCAGCGAATTCGTCAATCGGCGTCCAGCCCGACACGAGATAAGACCCGTCGTCTCGACGAGCGATGGCCTGTTCATCGACAGGTCCCTCCTGCAGAGCCCCCATGATTGCTTCCAAAATGTCACCCGACGAGACAATCCCCTCGAAGTGGCCGTACTCGTCGAAAACCAGCACCATATGAACGGGCGATTTCCGGATGGCTTCAATGACATTGATGGCAGTTGAAAGGTCTGAAACCACCGGGACGTCTTGCGTCAGAGCCTTGATGTCGACACTGCCGTGTTCGGACATCGAGTCGTAGAAGTCCTTGACCGGAAGAATGCCGATCACCTCGTCCGAACTGCCTTTTCGAACGGGCAACCGCGACCGCTTCGTCCTGTGCAACTGGGTCCGAATTTCATCGAGGCTGTCGTCAATATCAATGATTTCGACGTCCCGTCGGGGCGTCATAAGCGCTCGGGCGGTGCGGTCCGCCAGCCGCATGACGCCTGAGATCATCGCCGATTCTTCGCTTTCGATAACGCCAGCCGACTGCGCCTCGGCCAGAACAGTTTTGATCTCTGCATCGGAGACATTGTCGCCACCTTTTCCTGCCTGGCCCAAGAGCTTCAGCACAAGATTTCCGGAGGCGTTCAGAAGCCAAACGAGTGGCAGCGCGATTTTTGACAGGACTGCCATGGCGGGTGCGACCTTGGCCGCAACCGCTTCGGGTTCTCGCAATGCGATCTGCTTGGGAACAAGTTCGCCGATGATCAGCGAAAGATATGTGATTGCCACAACGACTGAACCGACGCCAATGGCATCGGCGGCCGTCGATGACATCCCTTGTGCTTCCAGCCATCCGCTCAGGCGAGCGCCGAGTGTGGCTCCTGAAAAGGCGCCGGATAGAACGCCGACCAGCGTAATGCCGATCTGCACCGTAGAGAGGAAACGACCGGGGTTTTCCGCAAGTTTGATCGCTTGAGCGGCACCCTTGCTCCCGTTGTCGGAGAGAACTTTTAGGCGGGCCGTTCGCGAAGACACGACGGCCAGCTCCGACATGGCAAGCACACCATTCAGGATGGTGAGAAACGCCACAATTCCAATTTCCAGAAACACAGGGACCCTATTCGTTGAGGTTGTAATGCCGCATTCGTCAGGCGAAGCGGCGAGGCATTCGAAGGGACGCTACTATAGACGCATCGCCTATCGTCTTTCCATCATCGTGTTGACATTAGTGCAGCTTCCATCAGGCCGCTCGTCTGAAGTGAAAGTCAGGGGCATCGGTAATACCGGGTGGGCCCCGGCGGCCACCGGTCATCGACAATGGGCTGGGAAGCGGCCCTCTCTGCGGGAGCCTTGATATGCCCGAGGCGAGGCGGAGGTCATCGCACCGTCTACAATGGTCGCCTGCTTCCTCGGCCGGGAGATCCCGGTTGGAATGGGCGGAGCTTGTACTGGATGGGTCGCTGTCAGGCATGTCGCAATTTTGACGGTGAAACAGTGCTGACGCAAGAGGCGCCGAACGAAAATCCTTATAGCGTCTTGATGTGACAGTTTCGCCAACGGCAGCAGCACCGCATCTGCGCGTCTTAAAAGAGGCGCAGCAGGCTGCCTTGTCATAGGTAAAGCTGCCGCAATATACAGCAAATTAACAGCCTCTCCGTATTCTCTAAATTGCGAACGATTTCCGCGACGTGCAGGCATATCTCGAAATCAGTTCTCGGTCACGGGAACCCGGGACGGAATAGATCGGTGCGCGATCGACGACCTGCCCGCTCGAGGAGGTTGCGCGCATGCAGTTCAAATCGGCTACCGGACGCAACATTTTTTCCGTGGCAGCCTGCGGCGTCATCGCCACGATCGCGGCATCGGGCGTTCTTTTTTACATCGCTTACAACGATATGCGCAAATCGAGCCTCGACGAGATGCTCCAGATCGCTGCTGCCAATGCGCTCAACGTCGAGAAATCCATGAACGTGGCGCTCGGTATCGTCAATGCGTTGGAAACGTCGCTGTCGACGATGAAGGACGACGGAAACGCCGATCGTGCTGGGACAGAGCTGCAGGATAGCGCGCGCTCAGTTTTGATTTGAAAGCATTCAATACCTCGCGCTAAGGTCACACAAACCAGCATCAGCGCAAAGTCTTCGGAGTTGCCGATAACGTTTCCCAATCCGCCATTCGCCTTTGACCGCTTACTCATCATGGGCAATGGCGGCGCAGGCAAAACATGGCTCGCCCGTCGTATCGGTGAGCAGCTTCACCATCCGGTTATCCACCTTGATGACATACATTGGGAGCCCGGGCGGTATGGGATCGCTCGCGACAGAGCGTTGCGGGATGAGATGGTCAAGATAGCGGCCGAGCGCGACGCCTGGGTCATGGAGGGCGTTTACGGGCAACTGGTGAACATGGTCCTCAACCGCACGACGATCCTGATCTGGATTGATCTGCCGGAGCAGGAATGCATCGCCAACATCAGGGAGCGAGGCATTCAGGGCGGCGAGACCGGAACCCAGTTCGATGACCTTTTGAGTTGGGTGGCTGAGTACCGGAGTAGAACCAACAACTGGAATTCATTCGAGACGCACGCGCGATTGTTCTCGGTCTTTTCCCGTCCGAAATTCCTATTATCGAGCCGTGAGGCCGTCACCGATTTTGCCGGCCGGTTGTCCACGAGCATCGAGGCGCCGATGAAAGAGCCCACATTTCCGAATAACGAGGGCGAAGACGCCTGCATGGTCGTCCAGGTGTCTGCGGATGAACACTGGAATGCCTATCACGACATCCGCCGCGCTATCCTCTTCGAGGCCCGCGGCTTGATTGGCTATGATGCGAACCATCCCGATGATCGAAGGGACGGACATTTCCCTTTGCTGCTTCTGCTCGAAAATACGCCGGTGGGTGCGGCCCGCCTCGATCTGATGGACGATGCGACAGCATGTGTGCGGACCGTCGCGATCAGGGCGGAATGCCAGGGAAAGGGGTGCGGCCGGATGCTCATGACCGGCCTCGAAAAATTCGCATCACAACACGGGGTCAAGAGATTGCTTGTGAATGCGGCGCGAGACGCCGTGGGATTCTACGGCGCGCTCGGGTGGAGCGTCGTTGATGCCGGTGGTGAAAACCCGGTGCTGACTAAGGAATTGCGAACCAGGCCTTAATGGTGAAGTATTGCGCTGACCGCGAGGTGCCCTGACGTTCTCGTGGAGCTTTCTCCAATCAACGCCGAGGTCACGATGCTCATTATCTTTGGCGGTCTGCCTGGCAGTGGAAAGACGACGATTGCCCGCGCTTTGGCCGAGCGGTTAAATGCGGTCCATGTGCGCGTCGATACCATCGAGCAAGCAATTCGTGCCTCCGGAATTGCCGATGATGCCGGGCCTGCCGGCTATATCGTGGCCTACGGTATCGCCGGCGACAATCTGACCCTCGGCAGAACCGTTATCGCCGACTCCGTCAACCCGCTCCGGATAACCCGGTCAGCGTGGCTTTCGGTCGCACAAGCCGCCGGGGTGACAGCGGCGGAGGTCGAGGTCGTTTGTTCGGACAAAGCCGAGCACCGCAACCGTGCTGAAACGCGCCTCACTGACGTCGAAGGTCTGGTGAAGCCGACATGGCAAGAGATTTCCGAAAGAGCCTATGACGAATGGCACGATGCAATCGTCATCGATACGGCTTCGAAAACGGTCGACGCTGCTTTGGATGAACTGGTGAGCCGATTGAAATCGCTGGCGATGCGATGACTACGAAACGTCCTGGTTGAAGATTTTAAATGAATTTTCTGAGTTTTCGCAACGAAAGGTTCGTGCGCCTCAGCTATTTATGGACGAAATTTTCAGGGGGACGGAATGAGGGTTGCATTGCGCGCGACGGCTTCAGGAATATGTATTGCGGGGCTTTTTACCTGCCTGGCCACGCCGTCAGAGGCTCAGGAGCTGCCGAATGGCTGGCGTCCGGCGCCGGCGCTGCGTCAGGGTATGACGAGTTTTCCTGAAAGCTACATGGCGCAACTGTTCCAGCCGTTTCGCGCCTCGGCCGGTCCCGATCGGGTCCTGAGGCAGGAGGATGTCGAGCGGTCGAAGCAGATCGCCGCGGCAAGGCAACGCGCTTCGGGTGTCGCCGCTTTCTTCTCTTCCGATCTCGACGGAGACGGCCGTTTGACGCTTGCCGAATTCAAGGATGCGCAGGAGCAGTCCTGGTACGAGACATCCATCGATATCTCCTCCGCGCTTGGCCAGCGCTTCGCCAAGCTCGACCTCGATGGCAACGGCACAGTGACTTTCGAAGAAGCGAAAGCGGCTGCCGAAAAACCAGGTCAGGCGGAATCCGGCCGCGATGTCGCCGGTCGGCTCCAGCAGCTTCTCGCCGTTGATCCAAACCACGACGGCACTTTGACGGCGACTGAGCTGGAACAGCTCGGCCGCGCCGCCTTCGCCTATTACGACCACGACAGGGATGGTGTTCTGAGCAAAGCGGAAAGGACGGTTGTCTCTGCTGAAAATTCGCAAGACAACGAGGTGCTGCAACGCAAGGAGGAAGTCGCCGGCTGCAAGTTCCCGCGCGCCGTCGGTCAGGAGGAGGTGTTCTTCGCCAATACTGTCGGCGTCGGCGCGCTTTCCAGCGTCAGCCTTGTCGGGCAGGACGAGGTCACCGAGACCGCCGAGATCGTCGTGGAACCCGGTGAAACACCGCTTTACATCGTGGCGTTGGCCCGGCTGCCGACCATCTGGCGCGTCACCGGCGACGTCAAACGCGTCACCCGTTTTGTCGCGATGTCGTCAACGAAAGCGGCCGGCGTCGTCGGTCTGCCGAAAGACGTCGTCACGCTGCTGCCCGACACCGACTGCATTTCTACCCGGCTGACGGATCGGCCGAGCGCGGCCCAGGCGACCGCCGCTGCGTTCCAGGATGCTATCGGCAGGCCTGTTCGCGGCATGTTCGACGGTCCGCGTGTCAGCATGAAGCTGCCCTCCGACGCCACTGTGCCGGAAAAGACGCCGGGCAAACGGACAGCCGTTCCACCTCCGCGGATGCCGGCAGGCTTGGATGCGGATCCATACAAGATTCTGCGTAGCCGCCATCCAGGCGGCCTTGTCGAGATCAACGCTGGCGGCGTCGTGGCTTCGGCCGATGTTGTGCCTTACCAGATTCCGCCGGCTGAGGCCGGGCTGATCAAGCTCTTGCAGGACGGATCGATCGAGTCGAATGGCAGGCAGTTTTACACGATCAGGAAGCCGATCGCACGCCTGCCTGCCGGTGTCGGCAGAGGCAACCAATATGTCTTCGACGTTGCTCCGGGCATAGAGCCGCCATCCGGTCCTTTCAACCGGCTAATAAAATAGCCGCCGGAGCCTGCCCCAAAACTATAGGGCAAGCGACGAAGGAGAGCGTGGTGTCGCCCGAAAACGGCATCACGCCCTCCGCCGCCAAGGGGCGAGGATGGTGATCCCGTAAGCTTTGGCCGCGCGCGTTCGAGATGACTGACGACAGACAAAAACTGTGCTCGCAACGGGCGCATCCTCCTTTGCTACCGTGTTCCGCAAAATCCTATCGCCGGGGAGACAGGCCCCCCGCCGCCAATTCTGCCCGGCAAGCCTCACCAAAATCGAGGAGAAAGTTCATCTCGCCGGAACGCGCGAGATCGCGGATTTCAGAGAGTGAGCGATTTGGCGTCAAATAGGTCTCGACGATCCTTACCATTGCCAGCTCGGCTCCATCCACGACCGCACGGGATGCGATCAGACGCATGTGGGCGACCAATGCATAAAGCAGCACGAGGTCGGAGACGTCGTCCTTCTGGTGGCTTATTGCGTCACCATAAAGCCGCGTGGCTTCGGTGATGAAATCGGAAAACAGCTTTTCGCGTTTGGCAATCTCGGCCTCGCGTTGTTTTTCCTTCACCTGTGATCGATGCGTCATCCAGGTGGAGGCAAACGAGGTCAGGCTGCCAATCGCGATGCCGGCGAGCCCCATCAGAGCAGAGATGTATGCGTCCATGAGATTTCTCCTCTCGGAAAGAGCCGGCGCGAGCACCACGTAAATGACAGGGCGGGTGGCGGTTAGCCCAATGCCCAAGCGTGCTGGTCAAAAAGTCAAAGGTTTGCCAGCGCGAAGCTTGGGAGGCTCTACTCGGGAGCCGGAGGCCCGACCCAGACGCCGGCTGGTATCTCAGGGATACAATTTGCCAATCCGTCGAGCATGCCTTGCAAGACGCCCTCGGTCAGCTCCTCCATCTTGTCGCTGGGGCCGACGAGGCGGTCCACCAGCAGCAAGGTGAGTCCATGCATATGCGACCAGAATATTAGAATAGCCCCATCAATCTTACGTGTGTTTGCCGCGGTGTCTGGAATGAGGCGCCCGAGAGCGCCGTCGCATATCGCCTCTACCACAAGGGCTTTCATGTTATTTGCCGCGGTTCTTTCGATCGCGGGACGCCCATCCTCCTGACCGCCAAGGTAGCCGCCGAACATCAATCTGTAGAGCGCCGGATTGTTGACGCCGCCGGAGACATATGCACGCGCCATAGCTGCCAGCCGCTCGCGCGGACTGTCGAGTTCCTTGGTCGCTTCGGCCATCCGCTTCGCAAGGAGCTCAAATCCGACCGCCGAGACGGCTGCCAGCAATTCCCGCTTATCGGCGAAGTGTTTGTAGGGGGCGTTGTGACTGACGCCCGCCCGACGTGCGAGCTCACGAAGCGAAAACTCCGTGCTTTGAGACTCGCTGAGGACGTCCAGGGCGGCTTCTACGATCGCCCTATGCAGGTCGCCATGGTGGTACGGGCGCGGGTCTTTCGGGGAAATGTCTTGGGTCATGCCATCCATTTAGATTGTTAAGTTGCTCGCGTCAACATTATGCCGAGCATATGTTGACATTGTCCACTCTAACACCTAAGTGGGCGATGTCAACATATGCTGCGGCCGATCTGGAACGGCAGTGGGATCAACAACCGAGGTAAACTGCATGGCCGCTCAACATCCCGTCAAAAACAACAGGCACCGCATAGCGGAGCGTCCGCCATTCGAGCGTATCGCGCTGCTGTTGCAAGGCGGAGGGGCGCTCGGTTCATATCAGGCCGGCGTCTATCAAGCATTGGCCGAAGCCGGTCTGCATCCTGACTGGGTCGCCGGCATCTCTATCGGTGCCATCAACAGTGCCCTGATTGCGGGCAATCCGCCTGAAAGACGAGTGGAGGCGCTCCGGGGCTTCTGGGAGACGGTAACCGCCCCGGCTCACGGGTTTCCCACTCTGTTTTCGGCGATGCTGGGGGCGATGGGGTTCCAGGGTGATTTCGCGCGTGGCCTGCTCAATCAGGCACATGCCTTCGCCACCCTTATGGACGGCGCCGCGGGCTTCTTCACGCCCCGTCCGGTGCCACCCTTCTTTTCCGCCGCCGGCAGTATCGAGGCGGAAAGCTTCTATGACGTCGCACCGCTGAAGGCGACGCTGGAACGGCTGGTGGACTTCGACCGCATCAATACAGGGGCCATGCGTTTCAGCGTCGGCGCCGTCAACGTGCGCACCGGCAACTTCGAGTACTTCGACACCACCACCCACACTATCCGCCCCGAACATATCATGGCGAGCGGCTCCCTGCCGCCTGGCTTCCCGGCCACGAGGATCGACGGCGAGTGTTACTGGGACGGCGGCCTCATCTCCAACACGCCGCTGCAATGGGTCCTCGATAACGCGCCGCGCCAGGACACGCTGGCTTTTCAAGTCGATCTCTGGAGCGCGAGTGGCGAGTTCCCGCGTGACCTCCTCGGAATCGAACTGCGGCAGAAGGATATCCGCTTCTCGAGCCGCACGCGCGCGGCGACCGACCATTTCAAGACGCAACAGCGGCTGCGCCGCGCACTCGGCCATCTCGTGGAGCTCGTCCCGCAGGACGCGCTGCTGCAAGCCGACCCGGAGATCAAGCTGCTCGTCGATCAGGCCGACGAGAAGGTCTACAACATCGTACAGCTCATATATCGCGCCAAGAAATACGAAGCGAGCTCCAAGGATTACGAGTTCTCCCGGCTGACGATGGAGGAGCACTGGGCCTCCGGCTACAACGACGCCCTTCAAACATTGCGCCACCCCGAGGTGCTGCAGCGGCCCGGCACGCCGGACGGCGTCGCCATTTTCGACTTCGATTGAGATTTCACCCAAAGAGAAGAGCACGACTATGAAGATCGCCGCAGTCCGCGAAAACGCCTTCGCGATGCCGCTCAACAATCCGGCCTATCCGAGGCCACCATACAAATTCTACAACCGCGAATTTGTAGTCATCAACTACCGGACCGATCCGGAGACCCTGCGCGCCGTCGTGCCGGAGCCGCTGGAAGTGATCGGCGACACCGTCGCCTATGAATTCATCCGCATGCCGGATTCCACGGGTTTTGGCGACTATACGGAAACCGGGCAGGTCATTCCGGTGCGCTTCACGACGCCGTCGGGCAAGGTGCAGGAAGGCAGCTACGTGCATGCCATGTATCTTGACGACAACTCTCCGATCGCCGGCGGCCGCGAGATCTGGGGCTTTCCGAAGAAGCTGGCGACGCCGAAGCTGTCTCACGAGCAGGAGACGCTCGTCGGGACGCTCCACTACGGCTCGGTTCTCTGCGTGAGGGCGACCATGGGCTACAAGCATCGCGAGCTCCCGCTTGAGCCGCTGGCCAAGGCAATGGCGAAGCCCGCCTTCGTGCTGAAGGTCATCCCGCACGTCGACGGTTCGCCCCGGATTTGCGAACTCGTGCGCTACTATCTCGAGGATGTGACCCTGAAGGGCGCATGGGCCGGGCCGGCAGCCCTGCAATTGTTCGAACACGCAATGTGCGACGTCGCGCGTCTACCCGTGCGCGAAGTCACCTCGGCCAGCCATTACGTCGCCGGCCTGACGCTCGGCCTCGGCGAGGTCGTATTCGACTACCTCCAACACGACTGATCTCCCGCAACTGAAAGGAACTATCCATGTCTCGATTTGATGGAAGAGTAGCGATTATCACCGGAGCCGCGAGCGGCATCGGCAAGGAAATCGCGCTTCGCTTCGCAGCCGAAGGCGGCATTCCCGTGATCGCCGACCTCAATCTCGACGCCGCGAAGGCAACGGCCGCCGAGCTCAAGGAGAAGGGCGGCGATGCCTTCGCCGTGGCGATGAACGTCGCCGACGAAGAGCAGGTGGAAAAGGCAGTTGGCGAGGTGATCGCCAGGTTCGGCAAGATCGACGTGCTGGTCAGCAACGCCGGCATCCAGATCGTCAAGCCGCTGGTCGACTTTCCCTTTGCTGACTGGAGAAAGCTGCTTTCGATCCATCTCGACGGCGCCTTTCTGACCACTCGCGCCTGCCTCAAGCACATGTATGCCGCCAATTACGGCCGGGTGATTTACATGGGCTCCGTGCACTCCAAGGAAGCCTCGAAGCTGAAGGCGCCCTATGTCACGGCCAAGCACGGACTGATCGGACTGGCCAAGGTACTGGCAAAGGAAGGGGCCGAACACAACGTCACGGCCAACGTGGTCTGCCCCGGCTTCGTGCGCACGCCGCTCGTTGACAAACAGATCCCCGAGCAGGCGCGGGAGCTCGGCATCAGCGAGGAGCAGGTGGTCAAGACGGTGATGCTCAAGGACACGGTCGACGGCGAGTTCACCAGCACCGATGACGTGGCAGACGCTGTTCTCTATTTCGCCGCGGCCAGGTCCAATTCCGTGACGGGTCAGTCGCTGGTCGTGAGCCACGGCTGGTTCATGCAGTAGGATCGATTGCGGACAGACGGACGGCACGCTTAGCGGCGCCGTGCGACAGAAACGCTCCAGCAACCCGGACCAACTCTACCTCGCGACGAGCCGCAGCGGCTCGCGCTATCTCGTTTAGTATCAAAGGAAATGAACATGGAAGTCTGTAATGGTTTGCGGCGGCTCCTCACGAAGGCCGGGCGACCCTTGGTGGCCACGAGTCACTCTGTCGACGGTGCAAGCGTGCGTGGCGTGACTGCGATACTGCGGAATGCCGTCCAGACTACTGCGCTCGCCATGTTCGTAGGATTCGCCGCGCTGCCGACAGCCCGTGCGGATGAGCCGACCCCGCCGATAAAACGGGCGATCAGCGACGAGGCCGCGACCGCCGTTTCGCAGATGGGAAAGACGCTCCTTGCCAGGGACCTGACGATCACGGCGAAAACGATCAGCATTTACTTGGATCAGTCCGGACAACCGCTTCACATCTTCCATACGATGAAAATCACCGTGCGCCGTCCCGACCGGATCGCCGTCGAGTTTACCGGCGATGATGGTAGGCACGATCTGTTCTACGACGGCAAGTCGGCCTCGGTCTTCTTTCCCGACAGCAAGAAATACGCAACGATCCCGGCCTCGGGCGACATACCATCTGCGCTCAACGAGGTGGCAACCAAGCTGGACGTCGATTTTCCGCTCGGCGCCCTTTTTGCAGACTTTCCAGACAAGGTCCTGTTGGGCGATGCCTTGGCCGCCTGGCAGGTGGGAACGGCTACCGTCGACGGCGTCGAGTGCCGGCATCTGTTTTTCTCTCAGAAGTCCGGCATCGATCTGGAACTGTGGGTCGAGAAGAATGCCGCGGCGACGCCGCATCGTCTGGTCGTCACCTACCCGTTGCTGCAGGGCCAACCAAGCTTCGTCGCCGAATTCACGAGCTGGAAGACCGAGCCCCCTCTGTCCGACTCCGAATTCACCTTTGAACCTCCCGCCGATGTGAAAAAGATCGACCTGACGCCAGCCGTCGCATCGGGAACGAAAGGAAGCAAGTGATGAACTATCTGAAGCGCACCTGCTTTGCTTTTCTCGCTTTCACGGCCATTACATCGGATGCGGCCTTCGGTCAGTTTGGACCGCCGCCCGGTGGTCCGCCGCCCCTGCCGTCTGGAGGCCCACCCCATTTCCCGTCGGTCGGGCCGGGCGGGCCCCCACGTCCGCAGATAGGCCGTACCCCGCGTCCGCCGATGGCGAGCCACCGTCGGCCGCCGGTGAGCGCGCAGAAACGTCCTCCGGCAAACCCACGTACTCGTATGCCAGATGTCGGCGGCGCAAAGGGGCGATTGGCGGAGGGGCCTGGCCGCAGAGGGAGCAACGTGTCCGGAAAGATCCGCAACACGCTGAACTCGGGCGGTAACGTCAACGGGAGCCGCGCCTTCATGAACTCCGGGGGCAATATCGTCGCCAAGGACTCCGGCAACCTCACCGTTAACAATTCCGGCGATCTCAAGGTCTCGGGCAACGGCAACGGATACTTTGGCCGTGGATATTATGGTCGTGGAGACGGCGTCGGCGGCCATGGTCACGGAGAGTATGGCGGTGGAGACTATGGGCGTGGATATTATCGCCGCGGAGCCTACGTTCTGGGCGGGTATGCGGCAGGCGTCGTCACCGGCGCGGCAGCCGCCTCGAGCACCGGCGGAACGACATATTCTTCCTATGGAGATCAGTCTGGATCCTCTGCGGGTTCCTCCGGCGCAGCGTCCTCGAGTTCGTCCCAAGACAGCGCGGGCTCTGCTAACGCGGCGTCGTCTGGTCCGTCTCACGGGGCCTCTTCGGGTTCGTCTCACGCGAGATCTTCAGGCTCTTCTGGCGGAATATATGCGAGATCTTCCGACCAGAGCCGCGCCGGCCCGCCCGTTGACGGCGCGGAGGGCGGGGCGAACCAGGGCGGCCGCAATGGCAACTCCCAGTCCGTGAATCCCCTGATTGCCGGCCTGTTTGAGAGCCTGCCGCCGGAGGGCACGGCATGGACGTCGGAAGATGCGGTCGGTTGGCTTCAGGCCGCAGCCGCCAATCTACGGATCGTCTATAAGATCCAGGGAAACATCTTGGTCACAGGCGAAGTCCCAACGTCGGATTACAATCGCGTGCCTGGCGGGAATTAGATTCAGCTCAGCATGGCGAAGAGGTTGAGGCCGGACGTCGCACGACGTATCCGGCCTTTGCCGGCATCGAAAACTGCACAGCTCCGTCCGCTCTGACGTACCTCGCCAAATCAGGCCATTCGTCCCGAAGGCTGCACGAGTCCGTGCATGACGAGGTCAATGTGCGACTCCATAAGCGCCTTGCCATCGATCGGCTCTCGATCCGCAGACATCAGACGCCAGGCGGCAACCTGAAAAATTGAGCTCGCGAGCACGTCCGGCGTGTCGGCCGCTGTATCTTGTCTCAACTCTCCCGATTTCACGCCTTCTTTGACCAACGCCGTGAGGGCTGCAAGCGTCGGTGCGATGAACAGCTCATGACGACAATCGACCATTTCGGGAAGACGAGCTCCTTCGGCGACGGACAAGCGCAGGAGTTCTCTCGTCTTTCGGTCGTTGGCCGTGTTTTCATAAGCGATAAGCAGCAGGTCGCGGATCCGCTCCGCGCAGGATCCCCGGAGGCAGCCGATGGCGGTCGACAGGTCTGCGGATGACGTTGCCGCATGGCGAAACATCTCCTGGAAAAGAACGTCCTTGGTCGGGAAATAGAGGTAGACCGTTCCCTTTGTTATCCGCAGTCGAGTCGCGATATCTTCAACTCGCGTTGCCGCATAACCTTTTGCCGCAAACTCCTCGAACGCGGCCTCCAGTATTTCATGAGGACGCCGCGCCTTCCGTTCCGCCCGCGATGTTTTTTTAACACCTCGTTCGATCATCCAATTGGAATTGTTTGGCTGTCCGGCGGCTAACCGCATCTGCTTCACCTATGTCCGTGTTGCGCGTGTCAACATTTTCTGACGGGGATGTTGACATCGTCTACTTTAACCCTTAAGTGGGCGCTGTCAACATCTGGCAACAGCCTGTTAGCAGCAGATTGAAGCTGGCCGATCAACAATGCGGCTCTCTTCGCAAAACCGTACCGGAGCAAAAAATGCAGTCCTCTCGATTGTTGGGAATTGGTCTCGCCTGCGCAGTTCTGGCTGCCTGCGAGGAGAAAGCTGAAGTGGCGCCGCCGCCGCAGCAGGTCCGCGTCGTTGCGGCGTCGAACGCGCAGTATCAACCGGGGGCGGAAATCACCGGCGAGGTGAAGGCAAGGGTTCAGACCGAACTCTCCTTTCGCGTCAGCGGCCGGGTTCTTGAGAGAAGGGTCGACGTCGGATCGCATGTCCACGCCGGCGACGTCCTTGCCCGGCTCAACGACACGGAACAGCAGGCGGACGTCAGCGTCGCCCGCGCGGCACTGGAGTCGGCGCAGGCCGTCACCAGGCAGAAGATACTCGCCTTCGACCGGGCGAAGTCGCTCCTGCAGTCGCAGGCTGTTCCGCGGGCGGTCTTTGACGATGCGCAGAAGGAGCTGCTGAGTGCGCAGGCTTCCCTCGAGGCCGCCGAGGCCGCGCTCGCGACGGCAGAGGATGCGCTGTCCTACACTGAGTTGAAGGCCGCCGCGGACGGCATCATCACGGCGCGCGGCATCGAAGCCGGGCAGGTGGTGTCAGCAGCGCAGTCGGCCTTCACGCTCGCCCATGACGGACCGCGGGATGCGGTGTTCGATGTCTTCGAGGCCTTCTTTCTGGATGGCCGGCCGCTGAACGACGTCGAGGTCGCACCGGTCTCGGACCCATCGCGCGACGTTCATGCCAGCATACGCGAGGTTTCGCCCGTCATCGACGCGAAGGCAGGCACGATCCGGATCAAGGTGGGGCTCCAGGAGGGCGCGCCATGGCCGCTCGGCACGCCTGTCGTGGGCAAGCTGCGCGCCTCGCCGCGCGACGGAATCGTGCTCCCCTATACCGCGATCGCATCAGCCGAAGGCGAACCCGCCGTGTGGCTCGTCAACACCCAAAACCATTCCGTTTCGCTCCGGAAGATTTCGGTCGACCGATATCGCCAGAGCGATTTCGTCGTCACCGGCGGCGTCGCCGCACACGACCTGATCGTCACCGCAGGCGGAAAGTTCCTCAAGGAAGGCCAGGCAGTCGCCTGGGAAGGCAAGTGAGATGACCCTCAATCGCATATATACCGCTCTCCCGCTTCTTCTGTCAGTGTCATTGCTTGCAGGCTGCGATCAGAACTCCGTCGCCGGGGAGGCGGCGGCTCCCCGTCCTGTCAAAGTTGTCATGGCTACGGCCGAACAGGCCAAAATCGCAAGCTCGCCCGGCATGGTGCGGGCACGCATCGAGACTGACCTGGCGTTTCGGACGCTCGGGCGAATGGTCTCTCGCAAGGTCGATGTCGGCGACCTGGTGCACAAGGGCGATGTCCTGGCGGAAATCGATCCTCTCACTCTGCAGCTCGCAGTCAAGAGCGCGGAAGCCGAACTGCGCAACGCCCAGGCGCAGTTGGAGAATGCCGCGACGACGGAAACCCGCAAGCGAAAGCTTATGCAGAGCAGCGCAGCAAGCATTGCAGATCACGATCTTGCCGAACAGCAGCTCAAATCTGCTGCCGCCAATGTCGCGAAAGCGACGGCCAGCCTTGCGAAGGCGAATGAGCAGCTCGGCTACGCCGAGCTGAGGGCCGAGTTCGATGGCGTCGTGACCGCCACGTCCGCGGAAATGGGACAGACGGTTTCGGCCGGCCAGCCGGTCTTGAAACTGGCACGTCTCGAGCAGCGCGACGTGGTCGTCGACGTGCCGGAAGCGCAGTTCAGTCGCGTTCGCCTGGGCGACCGCTTCAACGTCGCCCTCCAGCTCGACAGCAGGATCCAGGCCATTGGCGTCGTCCGCGAGATCGCGCCGCAGGCCGACGCCAATACCCGCACCTATCGGCTGAAGATCGGGATCGATCAGGCGCCGGACATCTTCCGCCTTGGCGCCGTGGTCACCGCGACGCCGCTTGCCGGAGAAAGGAAGCAGGCGATCACGCTGCCGCTCTCCGCCATCCGCCACGAAGGCGGTGGCAGCCAAGTATGGGTGGTGGATCGCGCCAGGGCCCAGGTCGTCCTGAGGACGGTTGAACTCAATGGCCCGGCGTCCGCCCCCCGTTCCGTCCTGGTTCAAGCGGGCCTGCGGGAAGGCGAAGAGATCGTCATCGCCGGAGTCGATGAACTCACCGATGGACAGAAAGTGCAACTCGGACAGGAGCCACGCCCGTGAATAAATTCAACCTTTCTGACTGGGCGCTCGAGCATCGTTCGCTTGTCTGGTACTTCATGATCATGTTCGCGGTGGCGGGCGCCTTTGCCTATCTCGGCCTCGGCCGCGAGGAGGATCCGTCCTTCACGATCAAGACGATGGTGATCCAGGCCCAGTGGCCAGGTGCTTCTGCCCAGGAGGTGACGCAGCAGGTTACCGACCGCATCGAAAAGAAGCTCCAGGAGCTCGACAAGCTGGAACATACCCGCAGCATTACGACTGCCGGTCAAACGATCGTCTTCGTCGATTTGCTGCCGGATACGAATGCGCGGGACGTAAAGCCTACCTGGTCGCGGGTGCGCAACCTGATCGACGATATCAAGCACGAATTCCCCCAAGGCGTGGTCGGACCCTTCTTCGATGACCAGTTCGGCGACGTCTATGGCAATATCTTTGCCTTCACGGCAGACGGCCTCAGTCAGAGGGAACTGCGTGATTTCGCCGAGAATGCCCGAACGCAGATCCTCAACATCCCCGACGTCGGCAAGGTCGACATCGTCGGCGCGCAGGATGAGGTGATCTACCTCGAGTTCTCCACCCGCAAGATCGCCGCCCTCGGCATCGACCGCTCCGCCATCATTGCCACGCTGCAGGCGCAGAACGCCGTCACCCAGTCCGGCTTTGTCGAAACCGGGCCGGAACGGGTCGCTTTGCGGGTCGGCGGGCGCTTCATCTCCGAAGACACCTTGCGTGGGATCAATCTTCGGGTCAACGACCGCTTCTTCCCGCTGACCGACGTCGCCACGATCACCCGCGGCTATGTCGACCCGCCGACGTCGCTCTTCCGCTTCAACGGAAAGCCCGCCATCGGGCTTGCGATCGGCATGAAGACGGGCGGCAATGTGCTTGCCTTCGGCGAAGCGCTTGAGAAGACGATGAGCAAAATCACCCAGGAGCTCCCGGTCGGCGTCTCCGTCGAACAGGTATCCGACCAACCGAAGGTGGTTGAGGAGGCCGTCGGCGGCTTCACGAAAGCCCTGTTCGAGGCAGTCGCGATCGTGCTCGCGATCAGCTTCATCAGTCTGGGGATGAGGGCCGGCCTGGTGGTGGCAATCGCGATCCCGCTCGTTCTCGCCATCACCTTCATGGTCATGTTCTACACCGGCATATCGCTGCAGCGCATCTCGCTCGGAGCGCTGATCATCGCGCTCGGTCTCCTCGTCGATGACGCCATGATCGCCGTCGAGATGATGGTGGCACGGCTGGAAGCGGGAGACAGTCTCACGACAGCGGCCACCTACGTCTACACATCCACCGCCTTCCCGATGCTGACGGGCACGCTCGTCACTGTCGCGGGTTTCATCCCCGTCGCTTTCAACAAGAGCAATGCCGGCGAGTTCACCTTCACCCTTTTCGTCGTCATTGGGGTTTCGCTGATCGTTTCGTGGGTCGTGGCAGTCTTGTTCACGCCTCTCATTGGCGTGACCATTCTACCGAAGACAATGAAGAAGCACGCCGAGCATAAGGGCCGTTTTGCCAAGATTTTTTCCAGCCTGCTGCAATTCTGCCTGCGTTGGCGCTGGATGACGATCGTCGCAACAGTCGTTCTCTTTGCTGGATCGATCGCCGGCCTGTCGATGGTGCAACAGCAGTTTTTCCCGAGCTCCGACCGTCCGGAACTTATCGTCGACTGGAACCTGCCACAGAACAGTTCGATTGCCGAAACGAGCCGCCAGATGGCCCAGTTCGAGCAGGAGATGCTGACTGGCAACCCTGGCGTCGAGCATTGGTCGACTTACGTTGGCAGGGGTGCGCCGCGCTTCGTTCTTTCCTTCGACGTGCAGCCGGCTGACGTTTCTTTCGGCCAGACGGTCATTGTCACCAAGGGGCTCGACGTTCGCGACAAGCTGAAGCAGCAGATGGAAACCTACCTTCAGAAGACGTTTCCGGGGACGGACGCTTACGTGAAGCTCCTGGACATCGGGCCTCCGGTTGGCAAGCCGATCCAGTACCGTGTGTCCGGCGAAAATCTGCAGACGGTGCGTGATCTCGCACAGAAGCTGGGCTCGATCGTCGGCACCTATCCCTCTCTCAGGAACATTGCCTTCGACTGGAACGAGCCGGCTCGCGTCGTGAAGATTGACGTGCTGCAGGACAAGGCCCGACAGCTCGGCGTCTCGTCTGAGGACATCGCAATGGCGCTCAACACCGTCGTACAAGGAAATGCCGTCACCCAGGTCCGGGATGACATCTATCTGGTCGATGTTATCGGCCGTGCCGCGGAAAAGGAGCGGGGCTCGATCGACACCCTGCTTGACCTGCAACTGCAGAGCAGCAGCGGTCAATCCGTCCCGCTGTCATCGGTCGCAACCTTCCACTATGAGCTCGAACAGCCGACGATCTGGCGGCGCGACAGAATTCCGACCATCACGATCAAGGCCGGGATCGGCGATGCGACGCAGCCGGCGACCGTTGTAAAGGCGCTCTCCGACAAGGTTTTGGCTTTCGAAAAGACGATGCCGGCCGGGTATTCCGTGAAGGTCGGCGGCGCAGTCGAGGAAAGCGCCAAGTCGCAGGGTCCGATCGCGAAGGTGGCGCCGGCCATGTTCGTCATCATGGCGACGCTGCTGATGATCCAGCTTCAGAGCTTCCACAGACTGTTCCTGGTCTTCTCGGTAGCGCCGCTGGCCCTCATCGGCGTCGTCGTGGCGCTGCTTGCCAGCAACTCGCCGCTTGGGTTCGTCGCGCTCCTGGGCGTGCTCGCGCTGGTCGGCATCCTCATCCGCAACTCGGTGATCCTGATCGTGCAGATCGAGGAGTTGCGTGCAGAGGGAATGTCGGCGTGGAAGGCGGTGGTGGAGGCGACCGAGCACCGCATGCGGCCGATCATGCTCACTGCCGCGGCCGCAACGCTCGCCCTGATCCCTATCTCGCATGAGATTTTCTGGGGTCCCATGGCTTACGCGATGATGGGTGGGATTGTCGTCGGAACGGCACTGACGCTTCTCTTCCTGCCGGCGCTCTACGTCGCATGGTTCCGGATTCCTCGCGAAGCCGAGCAGCACTGAGATGACCATATCGCACTCACTCCCTGGGCCCATTGCCCAGGGTCTCACCGGGTTTGGGTTCGCCAAGGCGATCGCTGCCCGCGTGGGCCGCGCCGTCCCGGTCTTTGTGGCCCTATCACTTGTTACATCGGGTTGCGCCAACCGGGTGCAGGATGTCCTTCAGCCTCTCGCCGTGACCCCGACCGGCACAAGCCGGGTCACCATGCTGGTCGCCACGACACGTAAGCCTTCGGAGAATCCCGGCAAACTCTTTTCCGGCGACCGCGGGACGGCGATTTCCCTTAACAGCGTCGACGTATCCATCCCGCCCGACCGGAACCGCAAGGCTGGAGAGGTGCAGTGGCCATCCCGCATGCCGCCCAACCCGCAAAAGGAGTTTGCGGTCACGCAGGTTGCCAAGGTGCAATCCGAGGGCCAGGCTTTTGACTGGTACCGGAAGAATAGAAACACGAAGCATCAGGTCATCATTTTCGTGCATGGCTTCAACAACACCTACGCCGACGCTGTCTTCCGCTTCGCGCAGATCGTCCATGACTCCGGAACCGACGCCGCACCGATCCTCTTCACCTGGCCATCAAGGGGCCGTGTCTTCGACTACCTCTACGACAAGGAGAGCGCCAACTATTCGCGTCGCGCT
This sequence comes from Rhizobium changzhiense, assembly GCF_013087625.1. Classification (NCBI taxonomy): domain Bacteria; kingdom Pseudomonadati; phylum Pseudomonadota; class Alphaproteobacteria; order Hyphomicrobiales; family Rhizobiaceae; genus Rhizobium; species Rhizobium changzhiense. The sequence continues at coordinate 531,550 of NZ_JABFCQ010000001.1, read as the reverse complement.
CTGGAGGATCTGATCCTCCAGGCTGCGAAAAGTCCCGACGTCTCCGATGTGACGATCCTTGCCCATTCCATGGGCGGCTGGCTTGCGGCCGAGGCCCTGCGCGGCGTCGCCATGCGCGAGAAATCAATCCCGACGAAGGTCAAGAACGTCGTTCTCGCGTCCCCGGACATCGACATCGACGTGTTCCGTCGCCAGTTCACCGAGATGGGGCCGAAACGGCCGCACTTTGCGATCCTGACGTCGACACGCGACAAGGCCCTGGAGATGTCGAGCTGGCTATCGGGTGGCGTCAGCCGCGTCGGCGGGTCCGATCTCAGACCTTACGCGCCTCTTCTCGACGAACTCGGCGTTTCCGTTATCGACACGAGCGCCATCGCGACGAACGATCCGCTCGGCCACAATGCCTTCGCCGACAGTCCCGAGATCGTGCGCTTGCTCGGGCGGCGGCTGGCGGGGCAGAGCCTCGAGGGCGGAAAGGCAAGCGTTGCCGATCAGATCGGGATGACAGCGGCCAATTTCGCCGGCTCGGCAGCGCGGGTAGCCGTTGCGGCTCCCGTCGCGGTCATCAGCCCGGAGGCGCGAGAAATCCTGAAGCGGGAACTCTCCTCGAATGAGGGGAAGATGGTGGATGGTCAGATTGCCTACTGACCGTCAGCCGCCTCGATCAGGCGCCGACTGAGACCCGTCCAGCATGCGGACCAGATAGGATTGGCAAATGGAAGTTGGCACGACTGTAAAAGACCAGCCGCAGGCTGGCTATATGTCCTCGATCATTGAAGCCGGCACGGCAGCGTGCCGGCTGTACGGGCCCTCGAAAACAAACGTCGCCGATATCGCTCGACTGCTGGGGAAGTCGCCGGCATGCGTGTACAAAATCTTCCCCTCCAAGGCGGCGATTTGGGATGCTATTGCCGGGAATTTCTTCGAAACTGATCTCACCTTCACCCCATCTGCCGACGGCGAGCTTACCAGTGCGGCGCGCCGGCTGAAAGAAATCGCGCTCGAACAGCACCGCCTGATGCTGCAGGCACGTCACGGCGACAACCAGATGTTCAATCTCGTTGTTCTTGCCGCAGAGGGCAGTTGGCCATCGTTCAGAGACCATCTGAAGCGACTTCAGGCGCATGTCGGGGAGCTCGTTTGCACCGGCATCGCGACTAAAGAGTTCGTTCCGAGAAACATTGAGGCGGCCGCATCCTGCTTTTGCGCCTCAATCATCTCCTTATGGGACCCCAGAATTATTGGCACCCTGCATTCGAGCCACTGTGAGCTATCAGCTCATGCACTCGCTTCCTTCGCAGTTGCAGCTCTCAGCCAAGTTCCCCCACGCGAGGAGAGCATGGCCGCGGAATGACGCTCCCAGATGCGGCCGTTAGGCCGCGAGGATGGTGATCCCGTAGGCGTTGGCGGCCGCGGTCATGCGGGCGATGGTTTCCGCCGAAGGGCTGGCCTTCGGTGGCTCCGTCGCGCCTTCCGCTTCGATAAACTCGGCCATGTCTCGATCGACGACCGCAGAAAAGACCACCGGGACGGCTCCGCGGTTGGCGTAGCCATGCACCATGAAGGGCGGGATGGTGACGATGTCGCCGGCGCTGGCTTCAATCTCTTCGGGGCCGCTGTCGCTCAGGCGCCAGACCGTCAGCTTGCCCTCGATGATGCGGAACACTTCCGGGCTCGCATGCGCATGTTTCGGTGTCCGGCTGCCTGATGGCACTGTGACGTCGAAGATATTGAGCCAGGCACCGCTGGTTCTAAGCCGCCGCTCGACCCGGTCGCCGAGGACGAAAAACCGCTTGGCCTCGTCGCTCGCAGGCAATTTCACAAATGAGTTGGACATCATGTCTCTTTCTTTTTCTTACAGGGCTTTTTCTTATGGGCTTTTTCTTGCGGGCGCAGCCGTTAGACCTTTGCGATGCCTTTGACAACCCGCCCTGTCGTTGGGGGACATCGCCGAACGCCTTCAAAGAAGCGGCCTACATCAGCCGAAGCGCTGAACAAACGGCTCCGTTGCCAGGGGTTCAGCGCTGCTCGCGCGCCACTGCATCACGAGACCGTCAGACCCGATATCGGTACTTCGGGGCGTTTCCGCAAGGTCCGTCAATGCCGCATCAGCTATGCGGAAATGAGGGAGGCCGGAAGGGTTCGAAAGGCTCTGCGCCTGTAATACCGCCGACACAGAAGGGGCGCATAGAACGCGGCGGCCGTTCTTGGGGCCGTCCTTCCACGCCGTCCCGGCATTTACATTGATCATTCACATTGATGGAGCGCATCCATGTCCTCTCTTCCCGTCGTCGGCGCCGCTATGACGCTCGATGAAGTCGAACTTCACCGTGATTGGCTCTTCGAAAAATCCCGCGATCTCGAATTGCAGAGCTTCATCGATGCCGAGGTTCTGAACGGCGACTGGGCGCCGCTTGCCGCCCGCGCCAGGCGGCTTCTCGACGGTCATGGCGGCCGCCTCGGTATTCACGGCCCGTTCTGGGGCTTCACCATCGCCTCGGAAGATCCCGATATCCGCGCCGTCGTCACAAGGCGCCTGCTGCAGGGTCTCGATGTCTGCGCTGCCATCGGCGCGACCCATATGGTCATCCACAGCCCTTACACCTCCTGGTCCTACAACAATCTCGACGACAATGCCGGCGCCCGCGAAGCCTTGGTCGAGCGCACGCACATGACGCTCCGCGACGCCGTCCGGCGCGCCGAGGATATCGGCTGCACCATGGTCATCGAGAACATCGAGGACAAGGATCCGCATATCCGCGTGGCGCTCGCCGAAAGCTTCAACTCGCCTGCCGTCGCCGTCTCGATCGATACCGGCCACGCCCATTATGCCCACGGTTATACCGGTGCTCCGCCGGTCGATTATTACGTCAAGGCCGCCGGCAATCGCCTCCAGCATGTCCACCTGCAGGATGCCGACGGCTATGCCGATCGCCACTGGAGCCTCGGCGAAGGCACGATCCGCTGGCATGCCGTCTTCGCGGCCCTTGCCAAACTCGAAAGCAACCCGCGCCTCATCATCGAGATCAAGGACAAGTCGAAGATCCCGGCCTCCGCTGCCTATCTCGCTTCGATTGGGGTGGCCGAATAGCGTCTGTTGCCCGGCCTGCTAAGGTCGCGGCTGGGCTCCCTCTTCTCCCCAGCGGGGAGAAGGTGGCCCGAAGGGTCGGATGAGGGGGCCACGCGGCAGAACCTTCATTATTCCTTGCCCTTCGCCTGCGCTACGAGCATTCGCGGCTCCGCCGTTCACCCCCTCATCTGCCTGCCGGCATCTTCTCCCCGCTGGGGAGAAGCGGACTCGTGGCAACGTCTCGCTCCCTTTCTTTCAGTAGGAGCAAGACATATCAGACGAAGTTGCTATTTGCTCGCTTCTACTCCCTCATGAAAAGCGGGTAATCACGCTGATCCCAGTGGCCTCAGCCTTGTCGAGCGCCATCAGCGCCGGCACGGCCTCCTCGAGGCTGACGCGGCGTCCGATCAGCTTCTGTGGCGCGATCTTGCCGGCGGCGAGCATCGACAGCATGGCGTCGTAACGCCAGGCCTGCATGCCGTGGCTGCCGTAGATTTCCAGCTCGTGGCCGATCACCTGCGCCATGGGGATTTGCGGCGTCGCGTGTTCACCAAGCATCAGCCCCACCTGCACGTGCCGCCCGCGACGGCGCAGATTCTTGATCGAGTTGAAGCAGGTGACGGGATGGCCGAGTGCGTCGATCGAGACATGCGCGCCGCCCTTGGTGATCTCGCGCACCGCCTCCGCCACGTCGGCGACGCCGGATGCATTGACCGTCGCTACCGCCCCGCAATCCCGCGCGAAGGCGAGCTTCTCCTCGGATATATCGATGCCGATCGCATTCGCCCCGAGGGCGGTGGCAATCATGATCGCCGACAGGCCGACGCCGCCGCAGCCATGCACGGCGATCCATTCGCCAGGCCCGGTGCGCGCCTGGTCGGCGACGGCGCGAAACGAGGTGGCAAAGCGGCAGCCGAGGCTTGCCGCCGTCGCATCGTCGATCGTATCGGGCAGGTGCACCAGATTGGTGTCGGCATAATCGATCGCCACATATTCGGCAAACGAGCCCCAATGGGTGAAGCCCGGCTGGAACTGGTTCGGGCAGACCTGCTGGTTGCCGGAATGGCATTCGCTGCAATGGCCGCAGCCGGAAACGAAGGGCACGGTCACCCGGTCGCCTACCTTGAAACGCATCACGCCGCGGCCGGTGGCGACGATCCGCCCGGCAAGCTCATGTCCCGGCACATGCGGCAGGCGGATATCCGGATCGTGGCCCATCCAGCCGTGCCAGTCGCTGCGGCAGAGCCCGCTTGCGCCGACGGATATGACGACACCGTCCTCGGCAGGCGTCGGATCGGGCAGGGTGCGGATTTCGGGCGCCTGCTCGAAGGCTTCGTAGAACATGGCTTTCATCGGCGTCTTCCCCTTACTGTCTCTGAGATTCCATCCATCATCGCATGTGGCAGCCAGCCGTTCCAACATTCCATTCCATCATTTTTGCTGATGCACCCATCGCTGAAGGCCGGCTCGCCGCGCACGAATATTGCGGCCCGACGCTGTTCCCCGGCATTTTCTTGCTTCCGTCTTTCCGGCCCGGATTTGTCCTTGACCGGGCTTGCCGCGGAGGTTTTTCCTTTGCCGGCTTTATAGGGAGGGCAGCATGGCCGTCGATACATCACCCCGTTCAACCACCTGGACTCATATCGATGGAGAATGGCTCCCCGGCAACCCACCGCTGATCGGGCCGACCTCACATGCCATGTGGCTCGGCTCGACGGTCTTCGACGGCGCCCGCTGGTTCGACGGCATCGCGCCAGATCTCGATCTGCATTGCCAGCGCATCAACCGCTCGGCGCTCGCTATGGGCCTGAAGCCGGTAAAATCAGCCGAGGAAATCGCCGCACTTGCCTGGGAAGGCGTTGCGAAATTTGACGGCGCCACGGCGATCTATATCAAGCCGATGTATTGGGGCGAACACGGCGCGCCCGGCAGCGTCGTCTCCGTCGACGCGGACTCGACCCGCTTCGCGCTCTGCCTGTTCGAGGCTCCGATGGGCGGCCATGGCGGCACCAGCCTCACCGTCTCGCCTTATCGCCGCCCGTCGCCGGAAACGGCGATGACCGAGGCGAAAACCGGTTCGCTCTATCCGAACAGCGGCCGCATGATCGCCGAGGCGCGCAGCCGCGGTTTCGACAATGCGCTGGTGCGCGACCTGAACGGCAATGTCGTCGAGACCGCCTCTTCGAACGTCTTCATGGTCAAGGATGGCGTGGTGATGACACCGGCCGCCAACCGCACCTTCCTCGCCGGCATCACCCGCGCCCGGGTCATCGGCCTGCTGCGCCAGGCCGGTTTCGACGTCCATGAAGCAACGCTCTCCGTCGAGGATTTCCTCGCAGCCGACGAGATCTTCACCACCGGCAACTATTCCAAAGTCGTCGGCGTCACCCGCCTCGACGACCGCAACCTGCAGGAAGGCCCGGTCACCCGCAAGGCGCTGGAACTCTACATGGACTGGGCCCACGGCAGGAGTGAGAGCGAAGAGTGAGCAGCGGTTCGGCGCAGCCGAAGCAATCGATCCAGTGAATCGATTGCAGCGCCGAACGCCCGAAGCGCAAGCGCAGGGCCGGGGCGTTCCCTGGCAGAATCGAGATCCGCATCCACCCCCCTCTGCCCTGCCGGGCATCTCCCCCACAAGGGGGGAGATCGGCAAGAAGCGATGTCTCGCCCTAAGTTCACGATTCATATGACGGCCAGTTGTTTGGGGAAGCCATCACGCCCAACCAATCTCCCTCCTTGTGGGGGAGATGCCCGGCAGGGCAGAGGGGGGTCCAGCCACACCCGAGCCCATTCGAAAAAATGCGAGAGCAGGCCTACCCGGGCGGCCCCACTCACGTCATCCACTTCCGATGTTCCGCAAATCTCTCCGCCAAGAGATCGATGAACAGCCGCACCTTCGTCGGCAGGTGGCTCCGGTTGGGATAGACCGCGTTGATGTTGAATTCCACCGGCCTGTAGTCCGGCATGATATTCACCAGTCGCCCTTCGGCGATGTCGTCGAACACCACGAAGCTCGGCGCCAGGAAGATGCCCCGCCCGGTCAGCGTCAGGAAGCGCAGCATCTCGGCGCTGTTGGAGACGACGTTGCCGCTGATCTTGACGCTTTCCTTGTTGCCGTCGCCATCCTCGAAGCGCCAGTCGTCGCCATAGGGATAATAGGCATATTGCAGGCAATTGTGCTCGGCGACCTCGGCCGGCGTCTTCGGCATCGGATGGCTCTCGAAATAGGCCGGCGAGCAGACGAGCATATGGCGCCACGGCGTCAGCTTGCGGGCGACGAGCGATGAATCCGGCGGCGGTACGGTGCGCATCACCAGGTCGTAACCGTCCTCGATCATGTCGACCATCCGCTCGCCGACGCTGAAATCGAGTGAGATCGACGGATAAAGCTCCATAAATTCGCTGACGACGGGCAGCAGGAAACGCACGATGGCACTGCTGGTATAGACCTTCAGTGTGCCGCGCGGCGTCGTGCTCAGAGCGCCGGCCGTCCGGTCCGCCTCATCGAGTTCGGCCAGGATCTGCGACGAGCGCTCATAGTAATATTTGCCGGTTTCCGTCAGGCTGACCTTGCGCGTCGTGCGGTTAAGCAGCCGCACGCCGAGCCGGTCCTCAAGCGATTGCACGTGATTGCCGACCATGGTGACGGACATGTTGAGCCGGCGCGCGGCCGCGGAAAAACCGCCGCATTCCACCACCCGGCCAAAGACTGTGAGGCTTGTCAGCCGATCCATATTGCCCTCGGATTATCCGCTGAGAGTTGATGATCCTTCCCGATTTAAGCAGATTATCAAAATGAATGTCAGGGTGCATTTTCCTTCGCATCGAACAGGGCCTCTCACAGAGCTGGCCAACGGTGAAGGAGAATGACGATGGTCGAGTTGCCCCGCAAAGACGTTTTTGAAAGTGCGAGGGAGGCCGAGCAGATCTTGGCCGAGGAAGCCGCCAGGGCGCCTGCCGCCGAGGCGCCCCCCATGCCTGTCTCCGAAGCGCCGGTCACCGAAGCTTCGGTCGCGGACGTTCCCAAAAAGACTGGGCGCAGGATCGTCAAGCGCGCCGTCATCGCCGCCGTCCTGCTTGCCGGTGTCGCTTTCGCCGGCGATTTCGGCTACCGTTATTGGACGGTCGGCCGCTTCATCGAATCCACCGACGATGCCTATGTGAAGGCCGATTACACCACTGTCGCCCCGAAGGTCGCCGGCTATATCAGCCAAGTGCTGGTCAACGACAATGACGCGGTCAAGGCCGGTCAGGTTCTCGCCCGCATCGACGACCGCGACTTCCAGGCCGCACTGTCGCAGGCGAGAGCCGATGTGAAGGCCGCCGAAGCCGCCATCACCAATATCGACGCCCAGATCTCCCTGCAGCAATCTGTCATCGAGCAGGCGAGGGCGACGATCGATGCCTCGCAGGCATCGCTCGATTTTGCCGTATCCGATGCCGCCCGCTCGGCCCGCCTGATCACCAACGGCGCCGGCACCCAGTCTCGCGCCGAACAGACCCAGTCGGCCCGTGACCAGGCCGCTGCCGCCGTCGAGCGTGACCGGGCAGCCCTCGTCACGGCTCAGAATAAGGTGCCTGTGCTGCAGACTGAGCGCGAACAGACCGTTGCCCAGCGTGATCGTGCGGCAGCCGCCGCCCAGCAGGCAGAGCTCAACCTCTCCTATACGGACATCGTCGCCGCCGTCGACGGCACGGTCGGCGCCCGGTCGATCCGCGTCGGCCAGTATGTCACCTCGGGTACGCAACTGATGGCGGTCGTGCCGCTGCATGCGGTCTATGTCGTCGCCAACTTCAAGGAAACGCAGCTGACCTATATCAGCCCCGGCCAGTCGGTCGAGATCAAGGTCGACAGCTTTCCCGACATCTCGATCAAGGGTCATGTCGACAGCGTTTCGCCGGCAAGCGGCCTCGAATTCTCGCTGCTGCCGCCGGACAATGCCACCGGTAACTTCACCAAGATCGTCCAGCGCATCCCGGTCAAGATCGTCATCGACGACGAGGCGCTGAGCGGCCTGCTGCGCTCGGGCATGTCGGTCGAGCCTGAAATCGATACCAAGGCTGTGCAGACCTCCGCGGCAGCTAAGGAGGGATCATCCAACCCTGCTGGATGATCCTTTCCCCTTTTTCCGAATGATCCCGATCATTCCCTGAATGATCACCCGAACCCCGCATGAGAGAATATTCCGCAAGAGCCGGAAGGAGATAGGTCATGGCCACTCTTCAGATCGCCGCAAACGGCAATTCGTTGGCGCGCCCCGCCGCCGCAGCGCCCGCGGCACCTGCCGTCATGAACCCTCTGCGCATGTGGGCAGCCGTTGTCGGCTCGACGCTCGGCGCCTTCATGGCCGTCCTCAACATCCAGATCGTCAATGCCTCGCTTGCCGATATCCAGGGCGCGATCGGCGCCGGCACGGATGACGGCGGCTGGATTTCGACCTCCTATCTGATCGCCGAGATCGTCGTTATCCCCTTGAGCGCCTGGCTGGCGCGCGTCTTCTCGCTCCGCAACTACCTGCTGACCAACGCCATCCTCTTCCTGATCTTATCCGTCGCCTGCGCCTTCGCGGCCAATCTGCAGCAGATGATCATCCTGCGTGCCATACAGGGCTTTTCCGGCGGCGTGCTGATCCCGATGGCCTTCACAATCATCATCACGCTGCTGCCCAAGGCCAAGCAGCCGATCGGTCTCGCGCTCTTTGCCCTGTCTGCCACCTTCGCGCCGGCGATCGGCCCGACGATCGGCGGTTACCTCACCGAGAACTGGGGCTGGGAACATATCTTCTATGTCAACCTGGTGCCCGGCGCGCTGATGGTTGGCCTGCTCTTTGCCTCGCTCGACCGCGCGCCGATGAACCTGAAGCTGCTCGCCAAGGGTGATTGGCCGGGCATCATCACCATGGCGATCGGCCTGGCAGCCCTGCAGACGGTACTGGAAGAGGGCAACAAGGAAGACTGGTTCGGCTCCGATTTCATCCTCCGCCTGTCTGTTATCGCCGCCGTCTCGCTGACGCTGTTCCTGATCATCGAGCTGAAGACCGCCAATCCGCTCCTGAACCTTCGCCTGCTGGTGCGCCGCAATTTCGGCTTCGGCATCGTCGCCAATTTCCTGCTCGGCATCGCGCTTTACGGCTCGGTCTTCGTGCTGCCGATCTATCTGACCCGCATCCAGGGCTATAATTCCGAGCAGATCGGCATGGTTCTCGCCTGGACCGGCATCCCGCAGCTGCTGCTGATCCCCCTGGTGCCGCGGCTGATGAAGCGTTTCGACGTCCGCTTGCTGATCGTCGTCGGCTTTGCCCTTTTCGCCGCTTCGAATTTCATGAACGTGCACATGACCGGCGACTATGCCAGCGATCAGCTGTTCTGGCCGAACATCGTCCGTGCCATCGGCCAGGCGCTCGTCTTCACGCCGCTCTCGGCGATCGCCACCGCAGGCATCGAGCGGGAGAATGCCGGTTCGGCGTCCGCGCTCTTCAACATGATGCGCAATCTCGGCGGCGCCGTCGGCATCGCCTCACTGCAGACTTTCCTGTCGAAGCGCGAGCAGTTCCACTCGAACATCCTGACCCACTCGGTCTCGATCTTCGAGGAAGCCACCCGCGATCGCATCGCCAGGCTCACCGGCTATTTCATGAGCCATGGCGTCAGCGATCAGGCGCTTGCCGGCCACAAGGCCGTCGTCGCCATCGCGCTCAAAATACGCAAGCAGGCCAATATCATGGCCTTCAGCGACACCTTCTTCCTGCTCGGCGTCGCTCTGGTCGTCGCTCTGCTTGCAACCCTGCTTCTGAAAAAACCCGGTCAACTCTCCGGCGGCGGCGCCCACTAGCGCCCTGCCTCCCTCAAGGAGGAGAAAGCCATGACGTCAGCGATCTATGCTCCCGATGCCGACAGGCTCCAGCCTAGGGCTGCCGGCCATGCCGTCAGCGTCGGCGCACTGCTCTCGATCATCGAGTGGCTCTCCGGCGACGAATGCCACGCGCTCGACGAAGCGGGGCTGGTCTCCGGCCTCGGCCGCCGGCTTCAGGCACTCGGCCTGCCGGTCGACCGGTTGACGCTGCATCTCATGACGCTGCATCCTGAGTTCATCGGCCGCACCATCGCCTGGGCGCCGGGCGAGCCGGTCGAGATCCACGACCGCGAACACGGCGCCCGCGTCGCCATCGCCAATACGCCGCTACGCAAGGTCATGGAAACCCGCGAACCGCTGGTGGTCGATACCAGAGAAAGCGTGCATGGCCGCTGGCAGCATATCGATGTCTTCGCCGATCGCGGCCTGATGCAACTCGTCATCGCGCCGCTCTGCAATGTCGACGGCCCGGTCAGCGCCGCCGTCTTCGGCACGCGGCGGCCGGGCGGCTTCACCGCCTCCGAGCGCGAGGTGATCGAGCGCATCCTACCGGCGCTGCGCAACACCAGCGAGTTGCGCATTCTTCGCCAGGTCGAGCTCAGCCTGCTCGATACTTATATCGGCCCGCTGACGGCAAGCCGTATCCTGGCCGGCCGCATCCGCCGCGACGAGATCGAATCGATGGAGGCAGCCCTGCTGCTTTGCGATCTGCGCGGCTTTACCGAGCTGTCGAACCGGCTGCCCGGCAGCACCGTGCTCGGGCTGCTCAACGCCTATTTTGACAGGATCGTGCCGGCCATCACCCGCGAGGGCGGGGAAGTGCTGAAGTTCATGGGCGACGCCGTGCTCGCCTTCTTCCCGGGTTATGATGCCGCCCATTCCTGCGGCGCCGCCCTGGCATCGGCCCGCGCCATTATCGAGGAGATCGACCACTTCCAATATGAGGGCATCGGCGTGAAGGCTGGCATCGCCCTGCATTACGGCGAGGTCAGCTACGGCAATGTCGGCTCCGGCCGGCGCCTCGATTTCACCCTGATCGGCGGCGACGTCAATCTGGTCAGCCGCATCCAGACCGCCTGCAGCGAACTGGGAGAGGCCGTGCTGATGTCGGCGCCGTTTCGTCAGGAGGCCGGGGCAGGGGATGTGATGGCCGTCGGGGTGCACAGGCTGAAGGGTTTTGCCGATCCGGTCGAACTGTTCACGATCGTGCGGTAGGCGCGCGACGCCACCCCCTCTGCCCTGCCGGGCATCTCCCCCACAAGGAGGGAGATTGGATGGGCGCGATGGTTTCCCCAAACAACTGGCCATCACGTGAATCGCAAATTGAGGGCGAGGCATGGCTTCTTGCCTATCTCCCCACCTGTGGGGCAGATGCCCGGCAGGGCAGAGGGGGGCTGCACCCGCCGAGATACCAAACCGCCCACTTGCATAAAATGCATGGCAGGTTTGCCCGAAACGGTTTCGTCTTCCCCCATCTTTTCGCCATAGTGGCGCCGAAATTCCGTACGCGGGGAGGAAGAGGCTTATGACTGTGCTGTTCGACGAACAAGGCGAGATCATCCGCGAACTGGGTGTCGCCGCCGACATCGACGCTGAGCGGGAGATCGAACGGCGAACCGCTTTCCTCAAGGATTATCTCGTCGCCTCCGGCATGCGCGGCTACGTCCTCGGCATCAGCGGCGGTGTCGATTCGCTGACGGCGGCGCTGCTGGCTCAAAAGGCGGTGCGCGAGCTGCGTGACAGCGGTCATGCGGCCGAATTCATTGCCGTGCGCCTTCCCTATGGTGTTCAGGCGGACGAGGCCGATGCGGTGAGGGCGCTGGAAACGATCGGCGCCGACCGCGCGATGGTGGTCAACATCAAGGCGCCGGCGGATGCGATGCTTGCCGCCGCGCAGGACGGCGGCCTCGCCTTTGCCGATGCCGGCCGCCAGGATTTCATCCTCGGCAATATCAAGGCGCGCCAGCGCATGATCGCCCAGTTCGCCCTGGCCGGGGCGCTGGGCAGCCTCGTCATCGGCACCGATCATGCGGCCGAGGCGGTCATGGGCTTCTTCACCAAGTTCGGCGATGGCGCCGCCGATATCCTGCCGCTCGCCGGCCTCAACAAGCGCCGCGTCCGCCTGCTGGCAAAGCGGCTCGGCGCCCCGGACGAACTGGTGTTCAAGGTGCCGACCGCCGATCTCGAGGACCAGCGGCCGCTGCGCCCCGACGAGGAGGCCTATGGCGTCAGCTATGACGAGATCGACGATTTCCTCGAAGGCAAGCCGGTCGGCGAGATCGCCCGCCGCCGCATCCTCGCTGCCTATCGGGCGACCGCCCACAAGCGCGCTTTGCCGGTGGCCGTGAGCGCGCTTTGATGCTCGTTCGGCCGAGGCGGTGTGGGCCTGCGGTGTGAAAGAGACGCCATCCGCATGTTCGCGGCATCGCCTTTAATCCGAGGCGGATGCCTTCGCATCCCTCGGCCGCACCATCCAGGCATAGGCCGCACCGGCGAGAAGCAGCACAGAGGTGCCGAGGAACACCGCCCGCATGCCGATATGCCCGCCGACAAAACCGCCAAGGATCGGGCCGGCCACCTGGCCGACATATTGCGAGGAAATCGAGAGCCCGAGAATGCCGCCGGCCGCACTATCAGGCACGCTGTGGCGGATGACCGCGGCGATGCAGGGCAGCAGCCCGCCAAGTGCTGCGCCCATCAGGAAACGCAGGATGATCAGCTGCCAGGCGCTGGTGACGAAGGCCTGCGGGATCAGCAATAGCCCGGCGACGGCAAGCGCGCCTGAAATCACCGGCCAGTGGCCGATCCTGTCGGCGAGCTTGCCGAGCCATGAGGCCGACAGAATGCTGCCGAGGGCGGCCGCCGACATGACGACGCCCGATACCATCGTCACCTGGGATTCGACGGGCACGAGCTGCGCGACATAGACGGTGATGATCGGCTCGATCGACATATTGGCAAACATCAAGAGCATGCCGGTCGCCAGCATGGCGATGACGGGCCGCTTGTCGGCAATGGATTTCCAGCCACCGCTTGCTTTGGCCGCTTTTTTGCGGGCCGGCGATTTCTCCTCCTTGATCAGGAAGGCTGTGGCGAGGAAGGCGAGGAAGATCATGCCGCCGGCGGCGAGGAATGTGCCGCGGATGCCGATGATGGGCGGCAGCGCGCCGCCGATCAGCGGCCCGACGAGATTGCCGGCCATGATGCCGGAGGAGAGCACGCCGAGCGCCCAGGCCGAACGATCCTTCGGCGTCTGCGTCGCCACGAGCACCATTGAGCCGGAGGCATAACCGCCGGCAAGCCCGACGAAGAGGCGCAGCGCCACCAGCTGCCAGACATTGCCGGCCATGCCCATCAGCGAGATCGCCAGCGTCATGCCGAGGCTGGCCCGCACCAGCATCAGCTTACGGCCGTAAATATCGCCGAGCCGGCCCCAGAGCGGCGCGACGAGAGCCGCGGCGAAGAAGGTGGCGCCATAGGCGATGCCCGACCATTGCACGATGTCAGCATGGTCGCTGACGCCGAGTTCCTCGACATAAAGCGGCAGGAAGGGAAGCAGCAGCGTCATCGCCACGATGGTGGTGAAGGAGCCGATCAGCGAGATGGTGAGATTGCGCTTCCAGTGGATCGAGCCCGGCCTGGCGCTGGCGGCGTCCAATTGCGTATCGGTCATTCTCTCGGCCTCGGCATTGATCGCGCGGCGAAGTTCCGCGCGGCTGATGAAACGATGTGCCCATTGCCGCGGCGATAAGATCGGCGCGGGTGAATCTGTCCTGAAGATCGAGCTTTTCGAGGTCGAGCGCATAGGCCGTAGCGGTGCATGCGCTCGCCGTTCCAGGGCGGGCACGCACGGATATAACCGCGCTATGGCCCATCCTTCAAGACGGCGCTTTCGCATCGATGACCTGTCTTTGGAAATGAGAGCCGCAATCTGGACCCTCACGGGCAAAAGTGCTAGAACATGACCGATTGCATGATGCAATCGGTTAATCCAAGGACATCGCCATGACCGACATGCGCACATCCCGAGAGCAGACCGTCCGTCATCTCTACGCCGCCTATCTCGACGACCGCAAGGATATCGTCGGCGCCATGTTGACGGAGGATTTTACCTTCTCCAGTCCGCGCGACGACCACATCGACCGGGCGACCTATTTCGAGCGCTGCTGGCCGAAGGAGCCGGTCTTCCGCGGCTTTGACATCGAATTCCTGGCGATCGACGGCGACGAGGCAGTCATCCGCTACCGCGCCGAAAAACGGGACGGCGGCAGCTTCCGCAACATCGAGAGCCTTCGCTTCCGCGGCGACAAGATCGCCTCCGTGGATGTCTATTTCGGCCGGAATCTGTAATCCCGGCGAGGCGGTCTTCACAGGAGCCGCATCGCCGAAGTGCCGATGATGATCATCGACACCGCCACCATCAGCGGCTGCACCGGCAGCCGTTTCACGAGGATCGCGCCGAAGGGGGCGGCAATGACGCCGCCGATGATCAGGCCGATCGCCGAATCGAGTTCCGACCAGCCGAGCGTCAGGATGAAGGTCAGGGAAATCGTCAGGGTCACCGCGAATTCGGTGAAATTGGTCGAGCCGATCACCCGCTTCAGGTCGTGGCCGCGGCTGACCAGCGAACTGGTAACGATCGGCCCCCAGCCGCCGCCGCCGATCGCATCGAGCACGCCGCCGAAAAGCCCGACCGGCGGCACCATCCAGTCGCGAACGTCCCGCTTCGGCGGCGGCCGAAAGGCCTTGTAGAGGATCACCAGCCCGATCGCGATCAGATAGGCCGACACGAAGGGCTCGATCGCCTTGCCGTCGATATTGGAAAGCAGATAGGCGCCGATCGCGCCGCCGATCATGCCGGCCGGTGCAAGCCGCGCCACCAGCCGCCAGTCGACGTTGCGATGATAGGCATGCGAGATGCCCGAGGCGGCGGTCGTGAACATTTCCGCCACATGCGTCATGGCGCTGGCGTTGGCCGCCGGCACCCCGAAGGCGAGAAGGCTCGTCGTCGACAGCACGCCAAAGGCCATGCCGAGCGCGCCGTCGACGATCTGCGCGCAGAAACCCACGACGATGAAGAAGAAGAAATCCGATGTCATGCAGTCCCCTCAGGCGAACGGTAGCATCAGAATAGGCGACGCGGGGAAAAAGTTGCGGTCTCAGTCGGCAAGTCCGCGTTGCTTCAGCCGGATGATCTTGAAGAAGCCGTTAGGAAAGACCGGCAGGATATCGGTCGCGGCAAAATCGCCGCGGCGCTCGGCCCAGGCGACGATGCGGTGAATGCGGAAGGCGGAGGACCAGCCGATGTGACGCACCAGCGGCGCCACTGCCGTCTCGATCGCACCCTGCAGACCGGCGCCGTCGCCAAGCTTGCTGGCAAGGATGATTTCGCCGCCTGGCCTCAGCACTCTCGCGCATTCGTCCAGCGCCCGTTCGGGTTCGGGGATGAGCGTGATGACGAAGGGCAGGCAGACCGCATCGAAAGACCGGTCGGCAAAGGTGAGCGCATGTGCATCCATCACCTCCAGCGCTTGCACATGCTCAAGGTTTTCGCGTTTCGCCTTTTCACGCGCCCGCGCGATCATGTGTTCGGAAATGTCGATGCCGGTCACGCGGCAGTGGCGCGGGTAATGCCCGAGCGTCAGGCCGGTGCCGACGCCGATCTCCAGAATATCTGTGCCGGCCGCGGCGGCGAGGGCTGCAAGCTTGCGGTGGCCATCGCGCAGTATGCCGCGATAAACCCGGTCATAGACCGGTGCCCAGCGCTGATAGATTTTCTGCTGATCTTCCGCCCTGCTGCGAAGCTCTGACATGCCGGCACCTCCCCAGAAAATTCCAGGAAAAGTGAAAAGCGGTTTCCAGGAATTGCATAAAACAAAGATTTCAGCGGTTCTGCGCTTCCATAAAATAGCGCCAGCCGCCGTAAAGGCCAGGCTTTCAACTCCTAAGGGAGGCTCCGGTTCCCACGAAATGTGACGCAAGGCACAGATTCTCACCTGCGACCGCTTTGGGGGCGCCTGTGCGCATTCCCCGGCCGCCTATTTTGCCGGCATCAGCCCAAGCTGTTGGGAGTCCAGTTCGCTGCCGATCTCGACGGTCTTCTTTTGCTTGTCGTAGACGCAGATCTGGGCGATCCGCCCCTTGGCGCCCTTCGGCTTGCCGGTCACCAGGGCAAGCCCGTAATGCGAGCTGCCAAAGGGATCGACGGTGGCGCTGGGCTTCTCGATCGTGACCGCTGCCTTCTTGCATTTGGCCTCGACGTCCGCGGCGAGCTGCTTCCAGGCGTCATCGGAGGAGGCATGCGCCGCACCTGACAGCGAAAGCAGTACGGCGGCAGCGAGAGCCTGGATTATATTCCTGTTCATATCGGGTCTCCGTTGATCTCCATAACGGGCAAAGTGGTTTTCGGGGCGAGTATTTCCATTGATTTGCCCAGGCGATTTCTACGTACGACACCAACCCTGCAACTGAGGCAAATTTTCCTCCGGCCGGTCGTTTTTTGATAATTCGCCGGTTGCCTCTCCCCCTTTCCCCTCCTATGTTCCGCCACACCTGCCGAGACGCAATCTATTGCCAAGAGGAGATCTGACATGGCTTTCGAATTGCCTGAACTTCCCTATGACTACGAAGCGCTTGCTCCCTTCATGTCGAAGGAAACGCTGGAGTTCCACCACGACAAGCACCACAAGGCCTATGTCGACAACGGCAACAAGCTCGCCGCCGAAGCCGGTCTTTCGGACCTGTCGCTCGAAGACGTCGTCAAGAAGTCGTTCGGCACCAATGCCGGCCTCTTCAACAACGCGGCCCAGCACTACAACCACATCCATTTCTGGAAGTGGATGAAGAAGGGCGGCGGCGGCAACAAGCTGCCGGGCAAGCTCGAAGCGGCCTTTACCTCCGATCTCGGCGGCTACGACAAGTTCAAGGCCGATTTCGCCAATGCCGGCGCCACCCAGTTCGGCTCCGGCTGGGCCTGGGTTTCCGTCAAGAACGGCAAGCTCGAAATCTCCAAGACCCCGAACGGCGAAAACCCGCTGGTTCACGGCGCCACCCCGATCCTCGGCGTCGACGTCTGGGAACATTCCTATTACATCGACTATCGCAACGCCCGCCCGAAATATCTCGAGGCCTTCGTCGACAGCCTGATCAACTGGGACTACGTCCTGGAACGCTACGAAGAAGCCACGAAGTAAGCGGTACCAGACTCGCCGCCATGGCGGCGATGTGCCTCAGCCTCTTAGAATTCAGCACCCGGCGCCGCAAACGCCGGGTGTTTCATTTTCACACGAGGCCGTCACATGCCTGTCATCGGCCGCTCCTAATCACGCCCCATGTCTTCCTCTGTTTCTCCCCTGTTCCGCTTCGGCATCATCGCCGACCCGCAATATGCGGCGATCGCGCCGCATGTGGCCATGGATCGCTATTACGCCAACAGCCTCGCCAAAGTCGCCGAGGCGGTCGAGATCTTCAACGGCGAGGAGCTGAGCTTCGTCATGACGCTCGGCGATGTCATCGACCGCAGCTTTTCAAGCTTCGACGATATCCTGCCGGTCTATCAGAAGCTCAGGCACGAGGCGCTCTTCCTGCTCGGCAACCACGATTTCTCGGTCTCTGCAGGACATCTGTCCGAAGTCGCCGCGCGCCTCGGCATGCCGTCGCCCTATTACAGCTTCTTGCGCCATGGCTGGCGCTTTATCGTGCTCGACGGCAACGAGGTCAGCATCTTCGCGCCGCCCGAAGGTCATCATCATCGTGGGCTGGCCGCTGAGATGCTGGCCGAGCTGCAGGCCAAAGGTGCGAGGAATGCCCATCGCTGGAATGCCGCGCTGAGCGACGAGCAGTTCGCCTGGCTTGGCAATGAAATCGCGAGTGCGGCCGAGGCCGGTGAGAAGGTGATCGTCATGAATCACTATCCGGTGCATCCGCCCAGTGAGCACGGCATGTGGGACAGCGAGCGCATCGTCGCGCTGCTCGCCTCGCAGGCCAATGTCGTCGCCTATCTCAACGGCCACGACCATGTCGGCAATTACGGCACGGCCGGCGCCTGCCACTTCGTCAATTTCAAGGGCGTCGTCGACACCGAAACGCAAAACGCCTTCGCCATCGTCGAGGTCCATGCCGACCGCATCGAGATCCGCGGCTTCGGCCGCGAGGTGAGCCGCACGCTGTCTTATTAGCGGCGAAAGATTGCTGACGAAGTCAGCCTCAACCTCGTTATGCTTGGGCTTGCGCACTGTCGTTCGGTTCGCGCGAATAGCTGCCCCTCACCCTAACGGGGCGAGGGGACGTGCCTTGCGAGACGTGGGCGAGGAACGGAGAGGTTGCGGCATATCCCCTTCGCCCCGTTTACGGGGAGAAGGTGGCGGCAGCCGGATGAGGGGCGGGCGCCACCCATCAAACCGGCACAGCCTTCTCCGTCCACCCACTCGTCCACAATTCCCGCAGCCTATCGCCGTCGCCCTTGAAGAAATCCTCAGCTGCCGCACACCGCTCCACCCGGTCGCTGCGGAAATTGCGGATCGCCTGGCGCAGCTCGCACCAGGCGACGATATTGGCGGTCTGCGAATAATAGATCAGCGCGACCGGCCGGATCGTCCGTTCGCTGGCGCGGCCAAGCTCGTCGCGGTAGCCGAGCATCAGCTTGCGTTCGTCGCGGATCGCGCGGCGCACGATCGCCAGGTTGAAGCCGGCCGGCTGCGCAATCGAGCCCCAGGCGTAAAGCGCCTTGTTGTCCATCGCCTGGCGCAGCGGCGCCGGCACGGCGCCTGATATCTTCCGGTTGACCCGGCGCGCGGCCTGTTTCAGCTCTTCGTCCGCCGTCCGTTCGAGCAGCGCCAGCGACAGCACGATAGCCTCCATCTCCTCGATCGAGAACATCAGCGGCGGCAGGTCGAAGCCCGGCCGCATAATGTAGCCGATGCCGCGCCCGCCTTCGATCGGCACCCGCATTGCCTGAAGGGCTGCGATGTCGCGATAGATCGAGCGCACTGTTACCTCAAGCGTCTCGGCCATCGTCGCCGCCGTCATCGGCCTTCTTGCCAGCCTGAGGATCTGAATGATCTCGAAAAGCCGCGAGGCCTTGCGCATTTTACCTCTCCATCCGTCACGCTCCTGACAATACACTGTCAGTTGGGTTCCCGTATAGAGCCGCCTATCAGATTGAAATCAATCAGGCTCTTTCAAAACGGCTCGCAGAAATCAAGGCGGTAACTGACATGAACTACCATGAAAACCTCTGGCTCTTCTTCACCCTTCTCTTCGGCATCATCATCGTGCCGGGCATGGACATGCTCTTCGTGCTGGCCAATTCGCTGACCGGCGGCGTCAAGCGCGGGCTGGCAGCGACCGGCGGCATCATGGCCGGCGGCGCCGTGCATTCTGCCTATGGCGCGGCCGGCGTCGGCGTGCTTGTCACCATGCTGCCGCAGCTTTTCAACGTGCTGCTCTTTGCCGGCGTTGCCTACATGATCTGGATCGGCATTTCGCTGATCCGCAGTTCGATCACCGTCGAGGCGGTTGGGCCGGGAACGGCGCGCTCCAGCTGGCGCGCCTTCCGCCAGGGGGCCGTCACCTGTCTGGTTAACCCGAAGGCCTATATCTTCATGTTTGCCGTCTACCCGCAGTTCCTCAGGCCGGAATATGGCCCGATCTGGATGCAGGGGCTGATCATGGGCGCCATGACCGTCGTCACCCAGTTCGCCATCTACGGCACGCTGGCGATGACGGCCGGCCGCAGCCGCGACCTGCTCGTCGCAAACCCTGACGTTACGGCCTTTGTCGGCCGCTTCGCCGGAGTGCTGCTGGTTGTGGTCTCCGCCTTCAGCCTCTGGCAGGGGTGGAAAAGCGCCTGAACCACCCCGCCTATCACATTGTTTTTATGATGATCCGGCAAAACGTGACTGCCCGGATGCATGGATTTTGTCATGCTGCCGGTGCAGATTGGCCATCGGCCGGTTTGGCCGAGGAAAAGGGAGAGCAGTATGAATTGGAAAGCAGCAGCTGCGGCCGTTGCCATGGCCGGCATGGCCTTCGGTTCGGTGACCGCCGCCGACGGTACCCATGAGTCGCGCAATGCGCTGATGAAGCAGATCGGCGGTTCGGCCGGGGCCTTGGCAGCCATCGCCAAGGGCACCAAGCCCTATGACGCCGAAGCGGTGAAGGCGGCGCTGACGACGATCGCCGCAACGGCCAAGGTTTTCCCCGACCAGTTCAAGCCGGGCACGGAGACGGGCGACGAAGCGGCGAGCCCGAAGATCTGGGAAAACATGGACGACTTCAAGGCGCGCGCCGCCAAGCTCTCCACTGACGCCGAAACCGCGCTGGCTCAGCTTCCGGCAGATCCTGCGGCCGTCGGCGCCACGATGAACACGCTCGGCGCCAATTGCGCCGGCTGTCACAAGGCCTATCGCCTCGGCAAGTGAGCGAAAGGCCGTTTCCATCCGGATACACGATCCGCGCCGGCCTTGCCGTCGGCGCGGATCGCCTTATTCTCCGCCTGCGCGGACCGGTCGCGGGATCCATCGCAAGGAAATGTTGACAACAGGGGAGGCGGCGCATGGTCCGCAGGTTCATCCGGGTACTGCTCTGTCTGATCGGCGTCGCCGTTCTCGGTGGGGGCGCCTTCTATCTCGTCACCGCACCCGATCCGCTGCCGGAGAGCCATTGGGCCGGTCTCGGCGCGCCGGATCCGGCCAATGGTCAGATGGTTTTCTGGGCGGGCGGCTGCGTCAGCTGTCATGCCGCGCCCGGTTCCGAAGGTGATGCCAAGCTGACCCTGTCAGGCGGCCTGGCGCTGAAGAGCCCTTTCGGGACCTTCCACGTGCCGAACATCTCACCCGATGAAAAGGCCGGCATCGGCGGCTGGACGCTCGCCGAGTTCGGCAACGCGATGAAGCGCGGCATCGGCCCGGGCGGGCAGCATCTTTACCCGTCCTTCCCCTATGGCTCTTATTCCCGCATGAGCGACAAGGACGTCAACGATCTCTATGCCTTCCTGAAAACCCTGCCGAAGAGCGCAAACGTCGCACCGCCGCATGAACTGCCGTTTCCCTTCAATATCCGGCTGGCGCTCGGCGGCTGGAAATTCCTCTATCTCAACGACCAGCCGCGCGTCGCCCTGGCAAAGAGCGACGACAAGATCAAACGCGGGCAATATCTCGTCGAAGGCCCCGGCCATTGCGGCGAATGTCATACGCCGCGTGATGCGCTCGGCGGCTTCAAGGCGGATCAGTGGCTTGCCGGCGCGCCCAATCCCGAAGGCAAGGGCCGCATACCCGATATCACCCCGGCCTCCGAGAGCATCGGCGGCTGGAGCGAGGCCGATATCGCCAGTTACCTGGAAACCGGCTTCACGCCCGATTTCGATTCCGTCGGCGGCTCGATGGTCGATGTGCAGCAGAACATCGCCCATCTGCCGGCCTCGGACCGCGAGGCGATCGCCGCCTATCTGAAGGCCGTGCCGGGTCATTAGCGATGGCGGGGAGCCGATCGTTTATCAAGCGCGCTCTAGCGGCGCTCGACGCCCTTTGCCGCCAGGATGTCGTCAACGGCTGTCGACGTCAGAAATTTCGACAGCTGTTGGGCAGCTTCTGCATCCGTTGAATCGGCGCTGATGCCGATGGCGAAGTCGATGTAACTTCGGAGTTCTGCCGGAAACTGACCGACAAGCATGACCTCGGGAGCGGCGGCGAGAATCGACGTCACGGGAACGACCCCAAGCTCGACTTCCCCACGGCCGACGGCCGGCGCCGTCTGCCCTCCTGATATGGCCACCAGCTTGGGCTTGACCTCATCGGCTATTCCCAAGCTTTCCAGCAAACCGGAGAAGTAGCCGCCGCTGGTTCCGTCACTGGCGTAGGCGATGGATCTGGCGCTCTTCAACGCATGCACAAATGCTTCGACGGACTCGATGTCGAGCGGTCGGCTGCCGGCCTTTGCCGCTACCCCCATCGCTATCCGACCGAACGCGACCTGGCTCCCCGGCTTGATTTTTCCCAAGGCGGTCAGATCCAGAACCAGGTTCGGATTGGTGATGACGAGGTCAAAAGCTTCCCCCGCTTCGATCTGCCTCTTTACAGCAGGATTAAGCGCCCACTGGGCCGCAACCGTGATTCCCGTGGCAGTTTCGAACTGGGATAGGAGAGGAAGAACGGCGGGCCGGACCGCAATAGCACCAAAAAGTCGAATTTGCTGATTCATGGGCTAACCTGCAAACGGTTGAAACGACCTTGCGATTCCCAGTGACCCGATGGCATCCATCGTGTCGGTTGCCGAAACAAACCGACACTCAATGGATCATACAAGAGTCATACTGGGAATGCACTTATCGAACGCCCTTCTCAAGCGATCGACTGCATGTAGCGCATGCCGGTCACCGGACGCGGGGTGAAATCCAGCTGTTCGTAGAAGCGGTGCGCCAGCACGTTTCCGGTGGCGGCGCTGACGGAGAGGTAGCCGCAGCCGGCATTGCGGGCGGTCTCACGCGCCCGGTCGACGAGCAACTGGCCGGTGCCGTGGCCGCGATGGCCGTCACGCACGAAGAGGTGGTGCAGGTCCATGCCGCGCTTGCCTTCCTGCGCCCTGTAGAGCGGCACGAGAATGGCGTAGCCGATCAGTCCTTCGCTGGTCTCGGCGACGAGCGCATTGATCCAGGGCAGAGGGCCGAAGAGGTCGCGCTCCAGCTGCTCCGGCGTTGTCGCAGAAGCGTCGCCGTGATGGGCGGCAAGCAGGGCGATCATCTCGCCGAGTTCGGGCAGGTCGCGCGGCTTGGCGGCGCGGATCGTCACCACCGATGGGCGCATCAGTGAAATTTCGCTGTCTTCGATTTCGGTCATGGTCTTCGCGTCCTTTGATAGTCTGCCGTCAGGACGCTGCCGATACAACAAAGCCGCCTGACGGCGGCTTGTTGACAATATGATCTTGTCCGGCCGCCCTTTACAGGTACAGCCAAAAATACGAGCGGCTCTGGTGCGCGTTCTTGATCATGGACCATAGATCGTCGGAAACGCGGGTTTTGTCAATGGCGGATCAAGCCCATCACAAGCTTTGAGCCCCAGCTTCACTCTTGATAGTATACCCCCCTATGCTATACGAGAACTC
The DNA here is from genome assembly GCF_013087625.1 of Rhizobium changzhiense. Lineage (NCBI taxonomy): Bacteria > Pseudomonadati > Pseudomonadota > Alphaproteobacteria > Hyphomicrobiales > Rhizobiaceae > Rhizobium > Rhizobium changzhiense. Next base: position 508,529 of record NZ_JABFCQ010000001.1, on the reverse strand, counting down.
ATCATGTCCCACACCACCCTGCAGAAAAAGAAGCTCGTTGCCCGCATCAGCCGCCTGAAGGGGCAGATGGAGGCGGTCGAGCGCGCGCTCGAGGCCGAGCGCCCCTGCGGCGAGATCCTACAGTTGCTCGCCTCGATCCGCGGTGCCCTGACCGGGCTGACCGGCGAGGTGCTCGACGATCACCTGCGCGAGCATGTGCTGAATGCCGCCGACGATGCGGCAAGGGCCGAGGCGGTCGAGGAAATATCGGAAGTCTTGAGAACCTATATCCGCTGACCGTGCCGACGAAGGAGCCTGTCATGAGTGCCGGAATCGACAAGCCTGGAATGGATGCCCTGGAACACGATCACGTCTTCCTCGGCACCGATCATGCGCGCAACGAGCGGCGCATCTGGCTGGTGATCGCGCTGACGGCGGTGATGATGGTGGCGGAAATCGCTGCCGGCACCGTCTACGGCTCGATGGCGCTGGTCGCCGATGGCTGGCACATGTCGACCCATGCCAGCGCCTTGCTGATTTCGGCGCTCGCCTATCTCTTCGCCCGCCGGCAGGCGCGCAATCCACGTTTCACCTTCGGCACCGGCAAGCTCGGCGATCTCGCGGGCTTCGCCAGCGCCATCGTCCTCGCGCTGATCGCCCTGCTGATGGCCTGGGAAAGCCTGCTGCGCCTTTCCAATCCGGTGCCGATCGGCTTTGCCCAGGCAATCGCCGTGGCGATCATCGGTCTTGCCGTCAATCTGACAAGCGCTTGGCTGCTGGCCGGCGGCGGCCATGTCGCGCATGGCAATCATGCGCACCATCACCATGGCCATCATCACGGGCATGGCAATCATGCCCATGCCCATCACGGTCATGCCCATCATGGACATGGCGACCATGCCCATCCCGCAAAGACCGGCGACAACAATATCCGCGCCGCCTATCTGCATGTCATCGCCGATGCCCTGACCTCCGTGCTCGCCATCGCGGCCTTGACGTTCGGGAGTCTTTACGGCTGGCTCTGGCTCGATCCCCTGATGGGCATCGTCGGCGGGTTGGTGATCGCCAACTGGTCCTGGAGCCTGATGAAATCTTCGGGCGGCGTCCTTCTCGACGTCGTTCCCGAAGGCGAGACGCTGCCGGCGGAAATCCGCGGCGCCATCGAGACGGAGGGCGACCGGATCACCGATCTGCATGTCTGGCAGGTCGGCCCCGGCCATCATGCCGCAATTGTCGCCGTCCTCACCTCGCAGCCGCGCGACCCGGCTTTCTACAAAGGCAGGCTTTCGGCGCTGGAGGAACTGTCGCATGTGACGGTCGAGGTCACGCGCGCTGCCTGATCGGTGTGGGCGGATGATAAGGTCGCAGTGGGGATAACTATCGGTGCCGCCAAACCTTCACAGCTGAAATCAGAAGGATCACAGCGAGGGCTGGAAGCAGAAGACCATTCGGCACGAGGCCGAGCAGCCGCCCGCCGATGAAGGTTCCAACGATCGATCCCGCAGCCATCACCAACAGGAAGGTCTTGTTGCGACCGAGAACCGAAAAACTCTGATCCCGGCTATACCGCGTGAAGCCAACCAGCATTGTCGGCAGGCTCACGGCCAGGGAGAGGCTGCCGGCGAGTTTGATATCCGCACCGAAGAGCAGCACCAGCGTCGGAATCAGCAGCTCGCCTCCCGCCACGCCGAGTAGGGATGCGACAATCCCGATGACGAAGCCGGCGACAACGCCGGCAATCATCTGGGCATTTCCAGTCAGGAAAGGCTGACCCGCTGTCGCATCATGGCCAATGACCAAGACGATAGCGATTGCGACGAGCATCGCTGCAATCACCTTGTACAGCGTTTCCGATTTCAGCCATGTTGCCCATCCCGCTCCGAACCATGCGCCCAGCAAGCTTCCGGCAAGGAGATTGACTACGATCGGCCAATTCCCGGCAATCGCTCCAAAAGGTACCGTTGCTACCCGGAACGGCAGGGCGGATGCAACGACAACGAGGCTCATGGCCTTATTGAGAATGACCGCTTCGAGCGCCGCGAAGTTGAAAAGCCCGATCAGGAGCGGCAGCCGAAATTCGGCGCCGCCAAGGCCGATCAAGCCCCCGAGAGCGCCAATAATTCCACCGCCGCCAAACGCCATAGGAAGGGCGCGGGGTTTCGAAAATGAAGCGACCGTTTCCTTAGGCATCGTTATAGTCCATAGAAGATATCGCTTCTTCTAGCCGGATATTTCCCGGTGCGCCAGTTGGGACACTGATGCCGGATTTCTAGCGCGATAAGATCGGCGCGGCGGACGACAACATCGCGCGAGACGGACGACAAAGACGACGTAGGGACTATAAGTCGCCGCAATCGCTCCTTAGCTCTGTCCTCCCGCCGGAGGATTCGATCCTCCTCAGCCGCCGGAGGATTTCATGGATATCAGCCTTACCCGCCGCCTGATGATAGGCGCGGCGCTTTGCCTGCCTGCGCTGGCGCTTGCCGCGCATGCAGAGGATAGTGCCGGAGAGGGCGACGACATCGAGCGCCGCCTTGCAGCGCTTGAAAAACGCACCGGCGGTCGTCTCGGCGTCTCGGTGCTCGATACCCAGACGAGCATCTCCTTCGGCTATCGCGGCAGCGAGTCCTTTCCGATGTGCAGCACTTTCAAGGCGCTGGCCGCGGCTTTCGTGCTTGCCCGGGCCGACAAGGGCGAGGAGAACCTCGACCGGCGGGTGAGCTACGGCAAGGACAAGCTCGTCGATTATTCGCCGCTCAGCGAAAAACACGCCGGAGCCGATGGCATGACCCTTGCCGAACTCTGCGAGGCGGCGGTGACGGTCAGCGACAATACGGCCGGCAACCTGTTGCTCGAAAGTTTCGGCGGTCCAGCGGGGCTGACCGATTGGCTGCGCTCGATCGGTGACGGCACGACGCGTCTCGACCGCACCGAGCCGACGTTGAACGAGGGCAGGAAGGGTGATCCGCGCGATACGACGACACCGGATGCGATGCTCGACACGCTCGGCAACCTGACGCTCGGCTCGGTCCTGGCCGAGGCCTCCTCAGACAGGCTGATTGCCTGGCTGGTGGCGAGCACGACAGGCAAGGAGCGGCTCAGGGCCGGCCTGCCGGCCGATTGGAAGGTCGGCGACAAGACCGGCACCGGCCCGAATGGCTCTCTCGGCGATATCGCGGTGATCTGGCCGCCGGATCGCGGCCCTATCGTCGCAGCCGTCTACATCGCCGAGGCGACCGCGTCGGCGAAGGAGCTCAACCCGATCTTTGCCGAGGTTGGGCGTATGATCGTCGAGATGGTTTGAACTGGAGAAAGCTGAAGCGGGTTTCCCGCGAGTGTATGCAATCGCTGAGAACAGCCCCTCATCCGCCTGCCGGCACCTTCTCCCCGCGCGCGGGGCGAAGGGACATGCCGCACCGGCTTCCTCCTGCCGCGGCGCCGCCTTTGGCACGTCCCCTCTCCCCGCGAGCGGCGAGAGGGTTAGGGTGATGGGCTGCCATTGGCGCGAACCGAAGAGCCTTGAGCCATCAAGGCAGTGTATAGGCGATCACATAATCGCCGGGCTTGGTGCCGACCGAGCCGTGGCCGCCGGCGACCATGACGACATATTGTTTGTTGTCATCAGCCGTATAGGTCATCGGCGTCGCCTGGCCGCCGGCGGGAAGCCGCGCCTGCCAGAGCTCTCTGCCGTTCGTCACGTCATAGGCGCGCAGGTAGTTGTCGACCGCGGCCCCAAGGAAGGCGACGCCGCCCTTGGTCAGCATCGGCCCGCCGATGCCCGGCACGCCGACCTTGAAGGGCAGGGGCAATGGCGTCATGTCGCGTACGGTGCCGTTCTTGTGCATATAGGCGATCTTGCCGGTGCGCAGATCGACGCCGGCGACATAGCCCCAGGGCGGCGCCTGGCAGGGGATCTGCAGGAGACCGAGGAAAGGCCCCATGAAGACGCCGTAAGGCGCGCCGTCATTGCGGTTCAGCCCCTGTTCGCTGCCCTTCTCGTCCTGGCCTCTCGGCGGAATGTCGGCAGCCGGCACCAGGCGCGAGGTGAAGGCGAGATAGGTCGGCATGCCGAACATGATCTGCCGCTCCGGATCGACCGCCACCGAGCCCCAGTTGAAGGTGCCGAAATTGCCGGGATAGACGATCGTCCCTTTGAGCGAAGGCGGCGTATAACGGCCCTCATAGTGGTAGCGATAGAAGTCGATGCGGCAGGCGAGCTGGTCGAATAGCGACACGCCCCACATGTCCTTTTCCTTCAGCGGCTCGGGCGAGAAGGTGAGGTCGGAAATCGGCTGCGTCGGCGAGGTGTGGTCGCCGGTGATCGCGCCGCCCGGCGCCGGGACTTCCTTGACCGGTATGATCGGCTCGCCGCTGCGCCGGTCGAGCACATAGAGGTCGCCCTGTTTGGTCGGGCCGACCAGGGCCGGAACCACGGTGCCGTCCGGCTTCGTCAGATCGATCAGCGCCGGCTGGGCCGGCACGTCCATGTCCCAGAGATCGTGATGCACCGTCTGGCGCACCCAGCGCAACTGCCCGCTGGCGATATCGAGCGCGACGATCGAGGAGGAGAATTTCTCGACATTGTCGCTGCGGCCGATGCCGAGCTGGTCGGGCACCTGGTTGCCGAGCGGGATGTAGACCATGCCGAGCGCCTCGTCGACGCTGAAGACCGACCAGCTGTTCGGCGAGTTGGTCGTATAGGTCTGGCCGTCGGCGAGCGGCGTCGTCACGTCGGGATTACCGGAATCCCAGTTCCAGACGAGCGCGCCGGTGTTGATGTCGAAGGCGCGGATGACGCCGGATTGTTCCTCAGTCGAATAATTGTCGTTCACCGCCCCGCCGACGATGATCTTGCCCGCCACCGCGACCGGCGGCGAAGTGGAGTAGTAATAGCCGGCCGGGTTGTAGCGCATGCCGGTTTCCAGATGCAGCACGCCCTGGTCGGCAAAGCTGGTGCAGACCTTCCCGTCCGCGGCATCGAGTGCGATCAGCCGGGCGTCGGAGGTCGGCAGGTAGACGCGCTCGGCGCAGGGCTGACCGGCGGCAACGGCGGGATCGGCATAATAGGTGACGCCCCGGCAGGTCTGATGCTGCCGGTCGGGGTTCATGCCGGAGTTGGCGTCGTATTTCCATTTCTCCTTGCCGGTCTTGGCGTCGAGCGCGATCGCCCAGTTATGCGGCGTGCAGAGATAGAGCGTGTCCTTCACCTTGAGCGGCGTCACCTGATAGGTCGTCTCGCTGATATCCTCCGGCCGCTTGACGTCGCCGGTCTGGTATCGCCACGCTTCCTTGAGGGTGGAGACGTTCTCGGCGGTGATCTGATCGAGTGGCGAATAGCGCTGGCCGAAGGGCGTGCGGCCATATTGATGCCATTCGCCGTCCGGCACGCTGCCGCCGAAGGCGGGGTTGGCGGCGACCTTGTCGGTCGGCAGCTCGCCGGCGAGATCATGCGGGTCAGTCGTCATCGAATAAAGGGCGACGAGAATGGCGAGGATGACAGGCACGGCGAGCGGCCAGGGGTTCGCGGCATAGGTGATGCCCGTCGGGCTGCGCAGGCCGAGCGGCCGGCGGATCCATGGCGTCAGCAGCCAGAGCCCGAACAGGATGATCATGCCGCCGCGCGGCCCAAGCTGCCACCAGTCGAAGCCGACCTCCCAAACCGCCCAGGCGAGTGCTGCGGCGACGAGCACCGCATAGACCCAGAGCGCCACCGCCTTGCGCATCAGAAGCAGCCCGGCGGTAATCAGGAACATCAGCCCGGCGAACAGATAGAAGACGCTGCCGCCGAGCGTGACGAGCCAGAGCCCGCCGCCGCCGAGCGTGAGCCCGATGATGATGAAGAAGATGGAGGTGACGATGATCGCCATAAGGCTGTCTCCCGCTGAGGTTAGCCGGGGTGAAGGATCGGCGGAAAAGTCCCGCCGATCAGCCAGATAGCGCGAAGGAGATGCCTTTCAACGGCCACAATTGCCGCAGGCTGCGATGGCTTTCTTGGGCCTGCGGTTCGCTAGGGATTTCGCTCACGTCCCGCAGAAAGTCGCTAGCACCCGTTCGTCGGGCTTCGGCGGCTCCCTATAGGCGGCAAAGCCGGGCTGGTCCTCATAGGGTTTCGAAAGCACGGCGAGCAGCGCCTCGAACAGCGAGAAATCGCCGTTCTCGACGGCGGCCTCGATCGCCTGTTCGACGCGGTGATTACGCGGAATGAAGGCCGGATTGACGCTGCGCATCGCAATAGCGCGCTCACTGGCCGTCTGTGGATCGCGTGAGAGCCGCTCGCGCCACTGCGTAAGCCATGCGCCGCCGGCTTCCGGCTCGCGGAAACTCGCCGCAAATTCAGGCTCTGCGGCATCATCGCCGGCAAGATCCGACAGCCGCCGGAAGGCCAGGGTGAAATCGGCACCCTGCGCCTGCATCAGCGACAGCAGCGCCTGCACCAGGTCGAGATCGCCGTCCTCTTCGCCGACAAGCCCGATCTTATCGCGCATGCCGGCCAGCCAATGCGCCTGGAACCGTTCGCCGTAACTCTTGATCACCGCATTGGCCTTGTCGACTGCACTGTCGGGTTCGGCGTCGATCAGCGGCAGCAGCGTTTCGCCGAACCTTGCGAGGTTCCATTGGCCGATGCCGGGCTGGTTGGCATAGGCGTAACGACCATGCTGGTCGATCGACGAGAAGACGGTCGCCGGATCATAGGTATCCATGAAGGCGCAGGGGCCGAAGTCGATCGTCTCGCCGGAGACGGTCATATTGTCGGTGTTCATTACGCCATGGATGAAACCGACATGCAGCCAGCGGGCAATCAACGCCGCCTGGCGTTCGGAGACCGCTTCGAAAAGCGCGAGATAGGGGTTCTCGGCCTCTTTCAGCGCGGGATAGTGCCGGTCGATCACATAATCGGCCAGAGCCCGCACGCCATCGGTGTCGCCCCTGGCCGCGAAGTATTGGAAGGTGCCGACGCGGATATGGCTGGCCGCGACGCGGGTGAAGACCGCGCCCGGCAGCACCTCTTCGCGATAGACCGGCTCGCCCGTCGTCACCGCCGCCAGCGCCCGCGTGGCCGGAATGCCGAGCGCAAACATCGCTTCGCTGATGATATATTCGCGTAAGACCGGCCCGATTGCCGCCCGCCCATCGCCGCGGCGCGAAAAAGGCGTTGGCCCGGCGCCCTTCAGCTGGATGTCGTAGCGCTTGCCGCTGCGGTCGATGACCTCGCCGAGCAGGATCGCCCGCCCGTCACCGAGCTGCGGCGAGAAGCCGCCGAACTGATGCCCGGCATAGGCCATCGCCAGCGGTTCGGCCCCTTCGGGTACGAGATTGCCGGAAAAGATCGCCGCGCCGTCGCGGCGCAGGGCCTCGACGTCGAGCCCAAGCTCGGCGGCGAGTGCCTCGTTGAGCTTGATCAGCCACGGCTCCGCCACCGCAGTCGGCGCTTGCGCCGCAAAGAAGCGCGGGGGCAAGCCGACATAGCTGTTGTCGAACGGAAAGGCCGCACCGGGCCGGTTTTTCTGCAGGGCGGAGGTCATGGTTCATAGGTAGGGCTAGGATGCATGCCGCGCAAGCCGGCGGATGAAGACCTTCACGAAGAACAGACCCATGCAAGGAAACGTGATCTGCCTTTACCTCTCGTCAAAGCAGCTTTGCCATAAACGACATAGCGCCGCCATGATCGCGGGCGTATAGCAAATCGTCTCCTCTTGGCTTTGCGCCATGTCATCCCCCGCGGCCTTGCTGCCTTGTGTGCTCCGCCGCGCCACCGCGAGTGATCCCGGACGATGTCGGATCAGATTTACCAGGCGCCGATGGTTCGGCGCGCCGCGCCCAATTTCCGGGTGATCGCGATGATTGTCGCGAGTGCGATGCTGATGGAAAATATCGATGCGACCGTGCTTGCGACCGCGCTGCCCACCATGGCGCGCGATTTCGGCGTCAGCGCCCCGGCCATGTCGATCGCCCTGACCTCCTATCTCTTGAGCCTTGCGATCTTCATTCCGGCAAGCGGCCGGATGGCCGACAGTTTCGGCTCCCGCACCGTTTTCCGCTCGGCCATCGCCGTCTTCGTCGCCGGCTCCATCCTCTGCGCGCTGGCGCCGACGCTGTCCTTCCTGGTGCTGGCGCGGCTGCTGCAGGGCATCGGCGGCGCGATGATGATGCCGGTCGGGCGCCTGGTGCTGATGCGCAGCGTCGACCGCAAGGATATGGTCAGCGCCATGTCCTGGCTGCTCGTGCCGGCGCTGATCGGCCCGATCGTCGGCCCGCCGCTCGGCGGCTTCATCGTCACCTATCTCGACTGGCGCTGGATCTTTTATATCAACGTGCCGATCGGCATCATCGGCATGATCTTCGTCTCGATCTACATCGACGAGGTGAAGGGCAAGGCAAGCGGTCCGTTCGATACGATCGGCTTCATCCTCTCGGGCATCTCGCTCGGCTCGCTGCTCTTCGGCTTTGAAATGTCGAGCCATGAGGGGGAGGGCGCCTTCTCGATCTTCCTGATCGCGCTCGGCCTGCTCTTCGGCATGGCCTATCTCAGGCATGCCCGCAAGCATCCGTCGCCGATCATGGATTTCTCGCTGATGAAGGTGCCGAGCTTCGGCACGTCTGTTATCGCCGGTTCGCTGACCCGCATCACGCAAGGGGCGCAGCCCTTCCTCCTGCCGCTGCTCTTCCAGATCGGCTTCGGCCTGTCTGCGGCGGCGGCCGGCCAGATCATCATCGCGACCGCGCTTGGCGCTCTCGCCATGAAGCCGATGGCGAAGTTTGTCTTCCGCCGGCTGGGCTTCCGTCGAAGCCTCGTCCTCAACGGCATCCTCGGTACCATCGGCTATGGCCTCTGTGCCGCCTTCCGGCCGGATTGGCCGATGCCGCTGGTCTTCGTCGTCCTGGTGCTCAGCGCCTTCTTCCTGTCGTTCCAGTTCACGGCCTATAACACCATTGCCTATGACGAGATCAGCAAGGAGCAGATGAGCTCGGCCACCAGCTTCTACACCACCTTCCAGCAGCTGATGCTATCGCTCGGCATCTGCATCGGCGCCTTGGCGCTGCACGGCTCCATGGCCTTCAACGGTGCCGAAACGCCGGCCCTTGGCGATTTCTCGGCCGCCTTCATCGTCGTCACGATCATCTCGATCACCGCCACCTTCTGGAACCTGCGCTTCTCGCCGACCGCCGGCGAGGAGATCACCGGCTACAAGGCCAAACAGACGAAAGGCGCCGAAGGCTGACGTTGCCCCTTGCCGCCGATCGGCAAAGAGCTGGTGGCGCCGCACCGTCATTTCTCTCTCTGAGCTTTGTGCCGTGCCAGCCCCCTCTGCCCTGCCGGGCATCTTCCCCACAGGTGGGGAGATCACAAGTGGCTTGAACTTCGTCCCCCTCTACCGTTTCGCCGTCCTGAACGCTCATTGTTTGGGGAAGCCAGTGAGCCCAGCCGATCTCCCCACCTGTGGGGGAGATGCCCGGCAGGGCAGAGGGGGGCTGGCACGGCATGCCTTAACGGATAGGGTCAGCCGTCGCCGCCTTTCCCTTCGTCAGAATCCGACCGGCTCCCGCAGCCGCCTGCGTCGCAAGGGTCGGCCCTCGCGCCGGTCCGCCTCGAGCCCGTAAGTCGTCTGGCCCCCGAAGACTGCAAGATCGCTATCCCGCAGCGCCACCTCCACGGCCGCCTCGGGCTCGGTGCGCCTCTGCCGTCCCGTGATCGCAACCCACAGATCGTGCCAGCGGCGCTCACGCATCATCGTGCCCATCATCGACAGTGTCCTTTCCTCCCCCTCAGGTCGTTACGCCGCCTGCGGCAGACATGCCTCGCAGATCGCCGCGACATGGCGGTGGTCGGTGCCGCAGCAGCCGCCAAGCACGCGCACCGCAGGCATGCGGTCGATGAGCTTGCGGTAGCGGCGGCCGAGATCTTCGGGATCGCCCGCATCCAGCGTTTCGCTATTGTCCAGCTGCTCATGGCTCATGGTCGAGGCATTGGCGCGGAGGCCGGAAATGCGCTTCACCCAGGCGCTTCCGGGATCGAGTGCTGTTTCGAAATGCGTCGGATGGGCACAGTTGATCATGTAATAGGCCGGCGCTCCGCCGGTCGCCGCGTCCGTCGTCTCGATGGCGTCCTGGATGCTCCGGCCCGTCACCAGCCGGCCATCCGTCTCGAGCGTGAAGGAGATGGCCGAGGGCATGCCGAACGCCCGCGCCGCCCGCGCCACGCCGATCGCCTCGTCGATATTGGTCAGCGTGAAGGCGCTCACCATATCCGCCTCGGTGCCGGCGAAAGCCCCGATCTGAAAGGCGTGGTAGTCTTCCGCCTCGGCCGCATCCATGACGCCCGCCTTATAGCCGTCGCCGCGTGGGCCGATCGCGCCGCTGATGACGATCGGCTGCTCCGGCCGCTCATAGGCGCTGCGCAAGCCGACGAGCAGGTCGACGGCCTTCTCGTTGACCGCCTTCAGAGCTTCGCTGGTATAGCCGAGCTTCTGCCCCCAGTCCGGATTGGCCCGCCATGTGGCGGTATCGAGCACGAAGCCCGTGCCGTGCCGCCGTGCGATATCGAGATAACGGCGATAGTAATTCCGCATGCGCTGCCGCCCCTCTTCGGAAGCCAGCAATATGAAGGCGGCGAAATGCGGAAGCTCGATCCCTTCCTGGAAGATCATCGTCGTTTCCATGCCGCCATCGGTAATGAAGGTGCCGCCTTTGAGCTGCGGCAAACCGTTTCTGTACTTTGCCATTGTTGAAGCCTCTCCCTCGCGGCACCCGATTGGCTGCCGTCGATGAATGATGTTCTGGCGCTTATTCGGCTGCTAAACTAGGCGACTTGCGGTATACTGGCGGCGGTTTTGGATTTTGCGGATTGATATCAATCGCTTGCCTCAACCGATCCTGCCGGAGGCGGAGGCAGGTCTGAACGCACGATGCTGAAAACTGTACCGCCGGTACAGGAGGGGACATGCGAAAGGGCGAGGAAACGCGGACCCGCATCCTCGATGTGGCCGAAGCGGCAGTCTTGCAGAAGGGGTTCGGCGGTACCTCCATCGAGGAACTCATCGCCGAGACCGGCATCACCAAGAGCGGCTTCTTCTATCATTTCAGGGACAAGAACGAGCTCGCCAAGGCACTGCTCAACCGCTACATCGAAAATGACGAGCGCATTTACGATGAGATCTTCAGCCGCGCGCGCGAGCTGACCGGCGATCCGCTGCAATCCTTCCTGCTCGGCCTGAAGCTGCTGTCCGAACTACTCTCCGACCTGCCGAACGGCCATCCCGGCTGCCTCGTGGCGACGGTCTGCTATTACGAGCGGTTGTTCGACCGGGAGATACAGGAGACCAACCGGAATGCGGTCCTTGCCTGGCGGCGCCGTTTCGGCCGCATGCTCCGGGAGATCATGGAGGTCTATCCGCCGCGCGAACCCGTCGACGTCGACCAACTCGCCGACATGGTGTCCTCTGTCCTGGAAGGCGGCATCGTTTTGTCGAAGACGCTGAAGGAACCGAACACGCTGGCCGAGCAGGTGCTGATGCTGCGGACTTTCGTGAAGATGCTCTTCCTGCCGGTGGCGGAGATGCCCAGGGCGTCGAGGGCCTAGTTGCCTTCCATATCAGCCGCTATCTCCGCGAGCTTGCGCACGGTGTTGAGATTGCGCGAGCTTCCCCGCTTCAGCGCCGGCAGCTTCAGCTTCGAGCGGCCGGAACCATTGGGATAATGCACATAGATTTCCCGGCCGGCGAGCTTCGCCTCCTCGCCGTCGGGCGCCACCATCTTTTCCAGCGCATCGCCGGGCGCCTTTTCAGGCAGGAAATAGACCAGCAGGAAATTCGGCTTGGCGTCGGGAAAGGGGGCGTCGGCGGCAATCTTGTCGAGTTCTTTGCGGCTGCGCACCATGACGCCTGGCCGCTTGCCCATCTTCTTGCCGAGCGCCTCGTCGAGCCGCTCCTCCACCATCTTTTCCGCTTCATCCGAACGGAAAAGCACGTTGCCGCTCTGGATGTAGGTCTTCACGTCGGAAAAGCCCAGGCCCTCGCAGATCGCCTTCAGCTCGGCCATCGGCAAAGAGCCGGTGCCGCCGACATTGACGGCGCGGAGTAGGGCGATGTAGACGGGCATTTCGTTGTCTCCCAAAGCTCTGTGATGCCCCATCCAACCCTTCACATCTTGCCGGCAACCTTGATTGCAAACGCATACTCAAACGCGATCTCTTCCAGCCGCTGGAAGCGGCCCGAGGCACCGCCATGGCCGGCGTCCATATTGGTCTTGAGCAGGATCGGCGCGTTCCCCGTCGTCTTCTCGCGCAGCTTCGCCACCCACTTGGCCGGCTCCCAATAGGTCACGCGCGGGTCGGTCAGGCCGCCGAGCGCCAGGATCGGTGGGTAGGCTTTTGCGCCGACATTGTCATAGGGCGAGTAGGATGCGATCTGCTCGTATTCTTGCTTGCTGTCGATCGGATTGCCCCATTCCGGCCATTCCGGCGGGGTGAGCGGCAAAGTGTCGTCGAGCATGGTGTTGAGAACGTCGACGAAGGGAACGGCGGCAATGAGACCGGCGAACTTCTCCGGCGCCATGTTGGCAACCGCGCCCATCAGCATGCCGCCGGCCGATCCGCCCTCGGCGATGATCTTCGTGTAAGATGTGAACTTCTGTTGATTCAGATAATCGGCGGCTGCGACGAAGTCCTTGAAGGTGTTCGTCTTCTTGTCCATCTTGCCATCTTCGTACCAGGAAAATCCCTTGTCCTTGCCGCCGCGGATATGGGCAATCGCATAGACAAAGCCACGATCGGCGAGCGACAGGCAGTTGGTGTTGAAGCCGGCTGGAATGGTGATGCCGTAAGCGCCATAGCCGTAGAGCAGGCAGGGCGCGCTGCCGTCGAGCGGCGTATCCTTGCGATAGAGCAGGGTGACCGGCACCTTCTCGCCATCCCAGGCCGGGGCAAAGACGCGGCGGGTGACGTAGTCGTCGGGATTGTGGCCGGACGGCACTTCCTGAGTCTTCAACAGCGTGCGCTCGCGCGTTACCATGTCGTAATCGTAGAGCTGTGATGGCGTCGTCATCGAAGAATAGGAAAAGCGGATGATATCCGTGTCGTATTCCGCAGCACCCTGCAGCCCCAGCGAATAGGCTTCCTCGGCAAAAGCGATCGCATGTTCCTCGCCGGTTGCCCGATCGCGGATCATGATCTGCGGCAGCCCGTCCTTGCGCTCCAGCCACAGAAGATGGCGGGCATAGGCCATGTGGCTGATGATGAGCGTACCGGGCTTGTGGGCGACCACTTCGCGCCAGTTTTCTTTGACCGGATTGTCGACCGGCGCTTCCATGATCTTGAAATCCTTGGCGCCGCCGTCATTGGTGAGGATGTAGAAGACGTCGCCGCCCTCGGTCAGCGAATATTCGATGCCTTCCTCGCGCGCCGCTACCAGCTTCGGCTCGGCTGTCAGGTCCTTAGTCGACAGCAGCCGGTATTCGCTGGTCTCGTGGTCGTGGATGTCGATATAGATGAAGTCGTCGAGCAGCGAGCCGCCGACGCCCATGAAGAAGCCGGCATCGGCTTCCTCATAGACCAGCCGGTCTTCCGACTGCGGCTGGCCGAGTATATGATGGAATACCTTCGACGGCCGGTGGTTTTCGTCGAGCGCCGAATAGAAGAAGCTCTTGCCGTCAGGCGCCCAGACGCCGCCGCCGCCGGTATTTTCGATCCGGTCCTCGAGGTCTTGCCCGGTCGAGAGGTCGCGCACCTGCAGCGTGAAGAATTCCGAGCCCTTGTCGTCATAGCCCCAGATGCCGCGGCTGTGGTCGCTGGTATGGTCGAGGCCGGCGAGGCGGAAATAGGCCTTGCCGGCGGCCTCCTTGTCGCCGTCGAGCAGCACCGTGCGGATCGTCTCGTCGGCAACATTGCCATCGCGGGCGATGCGGAAATAGCGCGGCTGTTCACCGCCTGTCACATAGAAGGTGCCGTAGGCATAGGCGCCATCCTTCATCGGCACCGAGCTGTCGTCTTCCTTGATGCGGCCGCGCATTTCGGCAAACAGTGCCTTTTGCAGTGGCTTGGTGTCTTCCATCGCCGCGTTCATATAGGCGTTTTCGGCTTCGAGATGGCGGCGGATCTCAGGATCGAGGATCGACGGATCCTTGAACATCGCCTGCCAGTTGTCGGCGCGCAGCCAGGCATAGTCGTCCGTGCGGGTGATGCCGTGGCGCGTATCGGAGAGCGGCTTCTTCGGTGCGGCAGGCGGTGTCGGCAGGCTTTTGAAAACGGACAAGGAATGGCTCCGGTGGGAATGTCGGGTTGGCAAGAGATAGAGGTGCACTGGCCCCGGATCAAGCGGTAAGGGTGCGCCAAGGGTACAGGTGCCCTTCCACAGACAAGGAGGACGCTCAGCCCATTTTGCCTTGATGTCACCACAATATTTAAGAAAGTCCGCTCTCGTCGCGCGAAATTTGCACACGCCAAGCCTCCGGCAAGCTGCCCGGGGCAGGGTGAAGAATGGACAACAGTAAGGGATTTCTCCGCAATGCCGAAACGTCTGGTCCTGTTTCTATCCCTCGCAAGCCTTGCTGCTCCCGCCTTTGCCGTTGATCCCGCCATCAAGAAGCAGCTGGAAAAACTCGATCCCTCGACCCGCCTGGAACAGAGCTGCGACACCGAGGCGATGAGCCGCATCAACAAGGACAGCACCGGCTTCAAGCCCGACAAGGTGATCGCCTACACCTTCAAAGACCCGATCCTCGGCGACAATTCGCTGGACGCGCCGGGCGCTGTCTTCCGCAGCAAGGGCGACTGGTACCATCTCTCCTACAATTGCATCACCGGTCCGCAGCATATCAACGTGCGCGAGCTCAATTACGAGATCGGCGAGAAGGTGCCGCGCGAGAAGTGGAACAAGTATTATCTTTATGATTGATGCTGGCCTGTCCGGGCGGCTGCGGTGACATCCGGCCGCATGGCGCCGGGGGAGAGCCGCCGCTAAAATCGGCAGCTCGAATCATAGAAACCCCATTGTATGAACCGCATCCTGCTCGCTTCGGCGTTCCTTCTCGTCAGCATCCCCGCTGCATTCGCGGACGGAATTCCGTCAGCGCCGCCGGCCACGGCAGTTGTCAGGCCGGCCCCGAAGGCGCCGGCGCCAAAACTCGTCGAGCCGCATCTGCATATCGCCCGTTCCAATGTCGTCGGCCATGCCCGCGTTGCTCTGACCTTCGATGCCTGCATGGGGCAGGCGGACGAGCGCATCCTGTCGACGCTGGTGCGTGAACGCATCCCGGCAACGATCTTTGTCACGGCGCGCTGGCTGAAGCGCAATCCCGCTGCCGTCGCCGTGTTTCTGCAGAACCCCGATCTCTTCGAACTCGAAAACCACGGCCAGAACCATATTCCGGCCGTCAACACGCCGACGCTGATCTATGGCATCGCGTCTGCCGGCTCGCCGCAGGCGGTGCGACAGGAGGTCGAAGGCGGCGCTGCTGCGATGGTCGCGGCCGGCATCCCGGCGCCGCACTGGTTCCGCGGCTCGACAGCCAAATATGATCTTTCCGCCATCGGCGAGATCCGCGCCATGGGCTATCGCATTGCCGGTTATTCCGTAAACGGCGACGGCGGCTCGCTGCTGGGTGCTGTTATCACCGAAAAGCGCATCGCCTCGGCCAAGGACGGCGATGTCGTCCTCTCCCACGTCAACCAGCCGACCCATGCGGCCGGCGAGGGGGTGGCGAAGGCGCTTGTCGATCTCAAAGCCAAGGGAACGGAGTTCGTTCGCTTGGAGGACGTCGAGGATACCGGCGACGATAAGACGACGGAGTGATTGAGGGCGTGCCGTGGGGCACCCGCCCTCTGCCCTGCCGGGCATCTCCCCCACAAGGAGGGAGATTGGCTGGGCGCGGTGGCTTCCTTAAACAAGGGGCCATCACATGAATCGTCGATTTAGACCAGGGCGAGGCATGGCTTCTTGCCGACCTCCCCTTGTGGGCGAGATGGCCGCCAGGCCAGAGGTGTGCCCCACGGCATTACATTCAATGTGAGGTTTACCTCAGCTCCTTCCCGGCCCGCGCCATACCCTCTCCAAAACGCGCCAAACCCGGCCCATCCCTGTCGAGCGCAAAATCCTCGAACCAATCCCGTTGCATGCCGGCCAGCATGGCGCCGATCATCTGCGCGGCGAGGTAGGAAAAGGTAATGCCGTTGCCGCCGTAGCCATAGGCAGCAAACACATGCGGCGTCTCCGGGACCGGGCCGATCAGCGGCAGACCGTCGACCGTCTCGCCGAAGGTGCCGCACCAGGCGTGTTCCACCCGCGTATCCGCTTTCGGCCACAGCCGCTTCATCTTCTCCTGGATGGCTATGGTCTTTGCCGGCAGCTTGCGGTCGCGCGCCTCCGCATCGATCGTCTCGTCATCCTCGCCGCCGGCGACGATGCGATTGTCAGCCGTCGTGCGCATGTAGAGATAGGGGTGGCTGTCCTCCCAGATCAGCGCCCTGTCGCGCCAGAAATTTGCCGGGTCCTGCGGCACGGTGGCGAGCGCCCAGCTTGAACTCGAGCGGTGCAGCTTCGGCATGTCGAGACCCGGCATCGAATAGCCGGTCGCCAGCACGACATGCCGCGCCTCGATGACCTGGCCTCCATCGGTCTCTGCCGTGATGTGATCGCCTTCGCTGTGAAGCGCGGTCACGGAAGCGTTGACCAGCCGCGCGCCGCGCCGCACCGTCATCTCGATCAAGGCCCAGGTTAGAAGCAGCGGATCGCACTCCGCCGAACCCGGCGAATAGATCGCGCCATCCCGGTCGAGCTCGAATTGTGTAAAGAGATCGGGATGTTCGAGATAGACGCCGGGGAGGCCGGCCCGGCGGCGAAGCTGGCGCTCCTCCAAGAGGTCGCGCGCGCCTTCGCGGCCGTCGGCCAGATAGAGCGTGTTGCGCGACCGGAAGCCGCAGGCGATGCCGTTGGCGGCGATCAGCTTGGAAAGGCCGGCGACCGCGGCACCGCTGCGGCGGTAGATCCCGGCCGCGCGCTCGAAGCCGTAATAGTCCTCGAGTTCGGTGAGCGTGCTGTCGATTTCCCATTGCAGCATCGCCGTGCTCGCCGCGGTGCTGCCGAAACCGGGCTCCTCCCGGTCAATGAGCGCCACGGAAAAACCGCGCGCCGTCAAATGTTCGGCAACCAAGGCACCGGTAATGCCGCCGCCGATCACGGCGACGTCGGTGGAAAAGCTCTGCTCGATCGGCCGCCATTCCGGCCTTATGCCGCTTTTTCCCCAGAGAGAACGGCCGCTGACCATCTGGTCGTGATCGGATTCGTTGAGATCGAGATCAGCTGCCACGAACGTTTCCCCGGTTGATTATTTCGGCAATTGCGGCTGCGGCTTTTCCTCAATCAGCAATTCGTCGATAATAGTCATGACGATCAGCGAAAGCGGCAGCGCCAGCATGGCGCCGACGGCACCCCACATCCATGTCCAGAACAGGATGGCGAGGAAGACGACGAAGGGATTGATTTCCAGCCGCCGTCCCATCACCGCCGGGAAGATCAGGTTCTCCATGAGGAGATGCACCGTGAAGAAGGCTGCGGCCGGCATCAGGCCGATGAGGAGGCCATCATGGGTCAGGATGCCGGCGACCGCAACGGCAAGCGTCATCAGTGTGATGCCGAGATAGGGGATGAAGCTCGACAGGAAGGCGAAGAAGCCCCAGAGCACCGGGGCCGACAGCCCGCCGGCATAGGCGATGACAGTCATGACCACGCCGAGCCCGACATAGATCAACGAGGCCGTCGCGAAATAGAAGCCGAGCACCTGCTCGACGGCATTGATGACTCGGATGGCCGCCAGACGCTGCGTGCGGGTGCGGAAGGTCATGATGATCGTCTTGCGCAGGTTGACCCGACCAGCGAGGAAGAACAGCAGCGCCGCAAAGAAGATCATCCCCTGTATCAGGGCCGGCGTCAGGTTAGTCGTCACCACGTGCAGCACGCTGCCGGTGTTTTCGAGCAGCGCACCGATCGACATCGATCCGCTTTCGAATGTCGCCGGCGTGATATGCAGCCATCTGATGCGCTCCAGATAAGGCATCAGGCGGTCTATGGTGCGTTCGGCGAAGGCCGGACCCTCATTGGCAAGTGTCATCAGCGGGTCGGCGAGCGAGTTGATCAGCAGGAAGATCACCAGCGCCACGCTGCTTGATAGCATGAAGGCGTTGGCAAGCCGCGGCACGCCCATCTTGCTGAGCTTTTCTGCCGCCATGCCGAGGATCATGCCGACGACGACGGCCAGCGTGATCGGGATGAGGATCAGCGACATGAAATAGACGGCGGCAAGGAAGAGAATGCCGAAGATGCCGATGATCGCCCAGGCCATGGTGACATCGAGCCCGTCCTTTTCCAGACGGTGCAGCGGGGGGGGCGGCAGATCTTCCGCAGCCTCCTTCAGCGACTGTGCCCAGGCGCTGGTATGGCGTTCGCCGATCGCGATCTTCTTTGCTTGTTTGCGGATGCCATTGGCAATACCCATGCGGTGAGGTCCCCGAAGCCCCATTGCTTCCTCACGGAAACGCGCTGACAGGGTTCCGGTTCCGTGACGGGAATGACCGACCGGTACGCTGCATGCCGCATGTCTTTGCGCCGACGGCATTGCTCCATGGTGTGAGCGCCTGCAACAGATATGGCTGACCTGCAGTAACCTGGAAGTTACGCTGAAAGCGTCAGGCCGATGCCCCAGGGATCCCTGAGGAATACGCCGCCGTCGCGCTTCTCGCTTTTGATCTCCAGCGCATCGAGCTTGGAGACCGCCGCATCCAGCGTCGCCTTGTCGTTGAAACGGATCTTGTAGTCCGAAAGCCCGGTCATATTGCCGGCGCGTGCCATGGCACCGCGGCTGTTCCAGATATTGGCGCCGAGATGGTGGTGGTATCCGCCGCTCGCAAAGAAGCTCGCGCCCGGATAACGCGCCATCAGCTTGAGGCCGAGGACATCGCGGTAAAAGGCGTCCGCTTGTGGAATATCGCCGACCTGCAGATGCAGGTGGCCGATCGCCGTCCCTGCAGCCATGCCGTCCCAGCGCTCATCAGGCGCGCTGTTGTAGAGCGCCTGCAGGTCGAGGCGCAGCGTCGCCATCTCCACCATGCCGTCCTCATGGAATTTCCATTGTTCGTGCGGCCGGTCGGCATAGATCTCGATGCCGTTGCCTTCGGGGTCGGAAAGATAGATCGCCTCGCTGACGAGATGGTCCGAGGCGCCCTCGAGCGCGACGTTGTTCTGTGCCGCATAACGCAGCCAGCGTGCGAGTTCGGTCCGGTCCGGCATCAGGAAGGCGGTGTGGAAAAGGCCAGCGGCATTGCGCGGCGCGATCATGGCATTCTTTGCGGTGGTCAGCGTCAGCAAAGGGAGATCGCCGACACCCAGCACTTCGCCGCTGGCCGTCTTCTCGATCACCTTCAGGCCGAGCATCGATTGGTAGAAGCCGGAAACCAGACCGAGGTCGGTGACGACCAGATGCGACTGGTCGATATAGGCGGGCCGCGTCAGCGCATAGGAAGTTTCGGTCGTCATGGATGGGTCTCCTGCCTCTGAATTGGCCTGTAAGATAGAAGGCGTACCGGCGGTGGCGGCAAACATGCCGCCGGTGGCAAGGCCGAGGAAGTTTCGCCGGTTCATTCGCCTCTGATCTCCCCTCGGCTGCCGTACTTGATCGCTATATGGCGTATCCCGATTGTTCACAGAAGACCTGTTTTTGAGGATGAAGCGTTGAGCAGATGTTGACGATGCCTTGCGCCCACTTGATCGCGATCAATGCGCTCATATCTCCATCAGAGGAAACTTATACATCTCAGTCATGGAGGGAAGCCATGTACAGGAAGATCATCGTAGCGATCGCGCTCGGCGGCATCGACAAGGGAGAAAAAATCCTCCGCAAGGCCGCGTCTCTGCTCGACGCAGGCGGCGAGATCATCGCGCTCAATGTCGTCGAGGATGTGCCGAGTTATGTCGCGATCGAACTGCCGGCCAATATGGTCGAGGACGTCATGAAGGACAGCCGCGGGCAACTGGAAGCTCTGGTCGCCGCAGCCGGTGTTGCGGCAACTGTCGAGATCCGCAACGGCCCGCCCGCCAAAGCGATCATCTCGGCCGCCGAAAGCCACGGCGCAGACCTGATTATCGTCGCCTCGCACGTTCCCGATTTTTCCAACTACTTCATCGGCGCCACCGCCGATCGGGTCGTGCGCCATGCCAAATGCTCGGTGCTGGTCGACCGGCAGAAGGTTTGACTTTACACCCTGCTGCCTGTCACGAAGATTTACCGCCCGTCCGCTTTGCCGCAGTTGCGCGCCCGTCCGTTCGATGCGACGATTGCAATCGGGTATGAAACGGATTGGCGTGCATGGGCGAGTTCAACGGCATTCGCTGGGCTTATGATAGATATGAATTGATCGCCGACGGTATCGTCCACGGCGTCGGTCTTGTGCTGGCGCTGATCGGGGCCACCGTGCTGATCTTCTACGCCACCGTCTGGAGCTCCTATGGCGCGCTCGCCGCCGCCTGGATCTATGGCGTCGGACTGGTGCTGACGCTTGCCATTTCCTTTTCCTACAATGCCTGGCCGGTCTCGCGCACGAAATGGTATCTGCGCCGCTTCGATCATTCGGCGATCTTCCTCTTGATCGCCGCCACCTATACGCCCTTCCTCGAACGTGGCGCCGACGATCCGCTGCTCTTGTTCATGCTGGTTGCGATCTGGCTGTTTGCCGCCGTCGGCATCGTCTTGAAATGCGCCTTTCCCGGGCGTTTCGACCGTCTTGCCATCCTGCTTTATCTCGCCATGGGCTGGAGCGGCGTGCTCGTAGCCGAGCCCGTCGCCTCGCGCATTCCCGCCGCCTCGATGCTGCTGATCGTCATCGGCGGCGTCATCTATTCACTTGGCGTCATCTTCCATGTCTGGGAGAAGCTGCGCTTCCAGAACGCCATCTGGCATGGTTTCGTCGTCACCGCCGCGGCGGTGCATTATTCGGCGGTCTTCACCTGTTTCAGCCTGTCGGCGCCGGGCCTCTGAACGACTGATGTGCCCGAGGCCGCTCCTATTGCGCATCCGCCGTTTACATCTTCCCAGGCGGGGCGTATGCCCGCCTTCGCAAACAATATGAACCCGAGCATCATGACTGACGCTGTCCTCCTCCGCGACGCCACAGAAGCCGATCTTTCCGCCATTCGCGATATCTATAATCACGCCGTCGAGCACACGACGGCGATCTGGAACGATACGCTGGTCGATCTCGAAAACCGGCTGGAATGGTTCAGGGCGCGCCAGGCGCGCGGCTTTCCCGTCATCGTCGCCGAAATGTCGGGCAAGGTCGCAGGCTACGCCTCCTATGGCGAATGGCGGCCCTTCGACGGCTACCGCCACACGGTCGAGCATTCCGTCTATGTCGACAAGGATTGCCGGGGTGGCGGCATCGGCGAGCGCCTGATGCGGGAATTGATCGCGCGTGCTGTGGCCGGCAATATCCATGTGATGATCGCCGGTATCGAGGCGGAGAACACCGCCTCGGTCAGGCTGCACGAAAAGCTCGGCTTCCGCATCGCCGGCAGATTTTCCGAGGTCGGCACCAAATTCGGCCGCTGGCTGGACCTTACCTGCATGGAGCTTCGCCTGCCCGGCAAGGCGGATTGATCCACCTGCCAGGTAAGGTGGATACCACCTGCCAAGAAAAGCCGGACAGCAATCCATTGTGAACGGCGCTCGCCATCTTTTTATTGTAGTCTGAGCTGTGTAAGAAAATGGAAGGCTGCTTCGCGAAAGGCGGCCTGAAAGCGTCATCTAAGCGTCATGGGGGTGAACTGTTCAATGGCAATGCACGGATCGTCACTCGGTCTCCTTGCCCTCGTCCTTTTGGCATTTCCGCCGGTTGCCGCACGGGCCGCCGATTGCGGCAGCCTAGCCTCGCCGAAGCTCGACTGGCAGGAATGCACCAAGAAGAACCTGATGCTGCAGGGCAGTGACCTCGAAGGCGCCAATCTCTTCGGCACCGATTTCTCGCTGACCGATCTCGCCGGCGCCAACGTCAAATCCGCCAATCTGGAGAAAGCGACGCTGGTGCGCGCCTCTCTCGAGGGTGCACACGCCGAAGGCGCCAATTTCGCCAAGATCGAGGCCTACCGATCCACCTTCGCCAAAGTCGCCGCCGAGGGCGCGTCCTTTGCTGGCGCCGAACTGCAGCGCGCCAATTTCGCCGGCGCCCAGCTCTCCGGCGCGAGTTTCGAAAAGGCTGAACTCGGCCGCGCCGATTTCGACAAGGCGGTGCTGACGGGGGTGAAATTCTCTTTCGCCAATCTCTCCCGCGCCGATCTCTCCAAGGCCACCTTCGAAGGCCCGGCGACCTTCGAGCGCGCCTTCATGTTCCTGACCCGCATCGAAGGCCTCGACCTCTCGGCCGCCGCCGGGCTCGAACAGGCGCAGATCGACCTTGCCTGCGGCGATGCCTCGACCAAGCTGCCGGCAGGCCTTTCGGCACCCTCGAGTTGGCCATGCCCTGCCGATCACGATTGATTGGGGCTTTCGCGCGATACCGAGCGGTTGGTAAGGCCCTATGGGCAACAATGGCTGGCGGATACGCAGCCATCTGCTGGGACTGTCGGATTCGATTTAGTGCAATCGCAACTCGCCCGTGACGCGACGCCATTCGTTCGGTCCGATCAGCCGCTGGTGGCTATAGCGAACGGAATGCAGCGGCCCGTCAAGCTTGGACTGCCAGAAATCCAGGAATCTGTGCATTTCCGGAAAGTCGGGGGCGAGATCGTAATCCTGCCAGACATAGGTCTGCAGAACCGACTCAAAATCCGGCATGCGGTAGAGGATGTGCGCGGTGGTAAGGCCGTAACCGTTGAGCTGGCGCTCTATGTCCGATGAAAATTCCATGCTTCATCTCCGTTTCGCGATAACGAGAAGGTGGCGCATATTTTTGCCTCCATCAACTGGTTTCTCAACGCGGAAACAGTGTTTGTTGTTCCTTCTCAGTATGTTAGCAGCCATTTCCGGCGAGTGCTAATTTTTTTCGCCACCCCCTTGAAATGGAAAAACCGCAAAACCAGATCATTCCGCGCAAAACGCTCGACAGAGGTTTGCACCCGCCCGGACCGGTCATCCGGTCCGGCCAGGGAACAACGTCATTATTGTTTGTCCATTGGAGGAAAACATGTCGTTCCGACCGCTTCATGATCGCATTCTCGTCCGCCGGCTCGATTCCGAGGAAAAGACCAAGGGCGGCATCATCATCCCTGATACCGCCAAGGAAAAGCCGCAGGAAGGCGAGGTTATCGCCGTCGGCCCCGGCGCACGCAACGACGCCGGCCAGATCCAGGCGCTCGACGTCAAGCCCGGCGATCGCATTCTGTTCGGCAAGTGGTCCGGCACGGAGATCAAGATCAACGGTGAAGATCTGCTGATCATGAAGGAAAGCGATGTCATGGGCATTATCGAGGCCCAGGCCGCCGAAAAGATCGCCGCCTGAGGCGTTCTCAGCGCATTAGTCAAGAAAAGCTGCCTATCGAAGGAGTGAAAGAATGGCTGCGAAAGAAGTCAAATTCCATACCGATGCCCGTGAACGCTTGCTGCGTGGGGTCGATGTGCTGGCCAATGCCGTGAAGGTGACGCTCGGCCCGAAAGGGCGCAACGTCGTCATCGACAAGTCCTTCGGCGCGCCGCGCATCACCAAGGACGGCGTTTCGGTCGCCAAGGAAATCGAGCTCGAAGACAAGTTCGAAAACATGGGCGCCCAGATGCTGCGCGAAGTCGCCTCGAAGACCAACGATCTCGCCGGTGACGGCACCACGACTGCAACGGTGCTGGCCCAGGCGATCGTCAAGGAAGGGGCCAAGGCGGTCGCTTCCGGCATGAACCCGATGGACCTCAAGCGTGGCATCGACATCGCCGTCGACGCCGTTGTCAAGGAACTGAAGACCAACGCCCGCAAGATCTCCAACAATTCCGAAATCGCCCAGGTCGGCACGATCTCCGCCAACGGTGATTCCGAGATCGGTCGTTACCTCGCTGAAGCAATGGAAAAGGTCGGCAATGAGGGTGTCATCACCGTCGAGGAAGCCAAGACCGCCGAAACCGAGCTCGAAGTCGTCGAGGGCATGCAGTTCGACCGCGGCTACCTCAGCCCCTACTTCGTCACCAACCAGGACAAGATGCGGGTCGAGCTCGAGGACCCCTATATTCTCATCCACGAGAAGAAGCTCTCGAACCTGCAGTCGATGCTGCCAGTTCTCGAAGCCATCGTCCAATCCGGCAAGCCGCTCCTCATCATCGCTGAAGACGTCGAAGGCGAGGCCCTCGCAACACTCGTCGTCAACAAGCTGCGCGGCGGCTTGAAGATCGCTGCCGTCAAGGCCCCCGGCTTCGGCGACCGCCGCAAGGCCATGCTCGAAGACATCGCCATCCTGACGGGCGGTACCGTCATCTCCGAAGATCTCGGCATCAAGCTCGAGAACGTGACGCTCAATATGCTCGGCCGTGCCAAGAAGGTGTCGATCGAGAAGGAAAACACCACCATCATCGACGGTGCTGGCTCGAAGGCGGAGCTTGACGGTCGCACGGCTCAGATCCGCGCCCAGATCGAAGAAACCACCTCCGACTACGACCGGGAGAAGCTGCAGGAGCGCCTCGCCAAGCTCGCCGGCGGCGTTGCCGTCATCCGTGTCGGCGGCTCGACGGAAGTCGAGGTGAAGGAGAAAAAGGATCGCGTCGACGACGCGCTTCATGCAACCCGTGCCGCCGTCGAAGAGGGCATCTTGCCCGGCGGTGGCGTTGCCCTTCTGCGCGCCGTCAAGGCGCTCGATAATCTCAGCGTGGCCAACCAGGACCAGCGCGTCGGCATCGAGATTGTGCGCCGCGCAATCGAAGCCCCGGTACGGCAGATCGCCGAAAACGCCGGCGCAGAAGGCTCGATCGTGGTCGGCAAGCTGCGCGAGAAAGGCGAATTCTCCTATGGCTGGAATGCCCAGACCGGCGAATATGGCGATCTCTATGCGCAGGGCGTTATCGATCCGGCGAAAGTGGTGCGCACCGCGCTTCAGGATGCCGCCTCCGTTGCCGGTCTTCTGGTGACGACGGAAGCGATGATCGCCGAGAAGCCCAAGAAGGAGGCCGCTCCGGCCATGCCCGCCGGCCCCGGCATGGACTTCTAAGCGATCGCTCGGCCCGCCCTGCTCTTAAGGGCGGGCCTCCCCACGCACTATCGAATGAACCAAGTTCCATCGGTCAACATCAGTGGAGCCAAGCTATGAGAAAGGAAAGCACCAGCAATTCCATGCAGCAGGAGGCCACGGCGGCAATCAGCGCGGCGCATCTGCTTTATCCGGCCAAACATTTCGGTCACCCGCGTGACGTGCTCACCGCCGCCGACATCAGCAATGACGAGAAGCGCGCTATTCTCGCGTCATGGGCATCCGATATTTTCGCGATCGATTCCGCACCGGCCCTTCGCCTTTATCCCGGGGCGGAAAGAGCCGTCTCCTATGACGAAATCCTTGAAGCGCTGAAGACGTTGGACAAGGACGATCGGCAAGCTGAGAAGCAAGCTGCGTCGACTTCCTCGACGGCCCGCAGGACCCTTCGCCGAAAACTGCCGGCACGCCGGCTTCCTGGTTTTGGCTTGTGCAGCTACTGGAAGGGGGGACGGCGCCGACAGCTATTCGAAACCTGACCTCTCCCATCTGACCTGCCGCGCGCCTCGTAAGGACGCAGGCATGATTTTTGCCGACGACTCTTTGCTCAACAGAGGAGGTTACAATGGCTCGATCTGGCCACATGACAATGCCTTGATCGCCAGCGGCCTTGCCCGCTATGGCTACCGCGTCGAAGCCGTGCGGATATTCGAGGGGTTGTTTGCCGCCTCGACCTATATCGACCTGCGGCGGCTCCCCGAACTCCTCTGCGGCCTGCCGCGCCAGCGGGCACGAGGGCCGTCCTTCTATCCGGTCGCCTGCTCGCCTCAAGCATGGGCGGCAGCCGCTCCTTTGTCGCTGCTGCAATCCTGTCTTGGCCTCGACTTCGACCCGAATGGCTTGCGCATCAGCTTCAACGTACCGAGGCTTCCCCCATTCCTCGACGAGGTGATCTTACGACGCCTGTCGATCGGTATTGGCTCGGCTGACGTCGCCATTCTCCGGTCGGGACACCAGGTCGTGGTCGATGTGATGGACCGCCACGGCAATGTTCAGGTGCTCACGATAGCATGACGGATCAGTGGGGGGAGGCGAGTCATCCGCCTTTCCTATTCCGGTTCCTCTTCATCCGAACT
Source organism: Rhizobium changzhiense (assembly GCF_013087625.1). NCBI lineage: Bacteria > Pseudomonadati > Pseudomonadota > Alphaproteobacteria > Hyphomicrobiales > Rhizobiaceae > Rhizobium > Rhizobium changzhiense. The sequence continues at coordinate 482,281 of NZ_JABFCQ010000001.1, read as the reverse complement.
CAGCAGATCAACAAGCGCAGCAACCCTGCCTGTTGGCAGAGGCCGGCCTTCACCCATCAAGGCTTCGTCGTTGCTGGCCCACGCAAATGCCTCGGCGAGTTCAGCCTGGGTGGCGCCTGTCGCGATGACCTCGGCCACGAGCGTTTCATCGGCGGGCCCGAGGACGGCGATGACGTCCTTTGAAGTCATTGTCATAACCATTTCTCCTCTCTCAAGCTCAGCCCAGATATGGTGGTGCCTTCGAAGAAAGCAATTTTTTTCGCTGAGAAATTCTCTCCTCTTGAAACGGTAAACTGCTGAATTATATCAGTATTGTCGATCGCCGAGCAGGGATCGACAGGTCCAGGAGACGCCTGTCGCTCTTGGCGTCTCCTGTATCCATGTTGCTTGTAAGGAGGATATGGCTATGAGGACAAACCTCGATTTCTCTCCCCTGTTCCGGTCGAGCATCGGCTTCGAGCGGATGTTGAACGCACTCGACGCTGCAAGCCGCGCCGAGACAATCGACAACTGGCCGCCTTACGATATCGTCAAAACCGGCGAGGACGAATACCGCATTGCCATGGCCGTGGCGGGCTTCTCGCAGGACGAACTGGCGATCATCCAAGAGCAGAACATGCTCGTCGTCTCAGGGCAGAAGGCGAACGGCGAAGATGTTCAATACCTGCATCGCGGCATTGCTGGTCGAAGCTTCCAGCGTCGGTTCGAATTGGCCGACCACGTCAAGGTCGTGGATGCCGGCCTCGTCAACGGTCTGCTGACCATCGACCTCAAGCGTGAAATTCCTGAAGAGATGAAGCCGCGCCAGATCGAGATCGGAACTGGAAATGCAATGCCGAAGGCCGAGACCAAGCAGATCGAGGCCGAGACGCAGGCAGCCTGAGCCGTCAGGAATGCCCAAGAACCACCAGAAAGGAGTAAGCCATGAGTGTTCGTGATTTGATTCCTTGGGGCCGCAACAACGGCCACCAGGTTCCGAGTCTCCTCCGCGAGGACGACCATGATCCTTTCCTGTCGCTCCATCGCGAGGTCAACCGTCTGTTCGACGATGCTTTCCGCAGCTTCGGCTCTGGCCTGCCGTCACTGCGGGGCGCCAGCGGTTTCGGTGCCGGCTGGCCGAGTGTCGAGATCTCCGACACCGATAAGGATATCAAGGTGACGGCCGAAGTCCCCGGCCTTGAGGAAAAGGACATCGAGGTCATTCTCGATGATGGCGTTCTGACGCTGAAGGGTGAAAAGCGTTCGGAGACGGAAGACAAGGAGAAGCAGTTCTCGGAGCGCTACTATGGCCGCTTCGAGCGACGCATCCCACTCGCGACCGAGGTCAAGGAAGATCAGGTCGACGCGACCTTCAAGAACGGCGTCCTGACCGTCACCTTGCCCAAGAGCGAAAAGGCGCAGTCACAGGTCAGGCGCATCGCCATCAGAAGCTGATCGAAACAAGGGCGGCGGCCGACCACCTGGCGGCCGCCGCTACCATGTCGTCCATGGTGGCACGGAAATTTCCGTCGCGCTTAGTCTCCTCATGGCCGCGGGATCGGCAGATGCCGATCGCAGGTTCAGGCCTATTTCCCCGGCTCGAACACCATCGAGTGGCCGTTGATGCAGTAGCGCAGGCCGGTCGGCGGCGGGCCGTCGGGAAAGACGTGGCCGAGATGGGCGTCGCAGCTGCCGCAGCGGATTTCGGTGCGCACCATGCCAAAGGCCGTGTCGCGATGCTCCGTCACCGCTTCGGGCGATACCGCTTCGAAATAGCTCGGCCAGCCGCAGCCGGCATCGAATTTGGTGTCGGAGCGGAAAAGCGGCGCATTGCAGCCGACGCAGCGGTAAAGCCCCGTCTCGAAGGAATCCCAATAGGGGCCGGTAAAGGCGCGTTCGGTGCCGTGCTGGCGCGTGATGCGGTATTGCTCGGGGGTGAGCTGCTCTTTCCATTCGGCGTCGGTCTTGTGGATCTTGGCGGTCGTCGCAGTGTCGGACATGAGGTGCTCCTTTCGCCGAGGGGCGGGTTCCGTTTCGCGAGAAAATGTGGTGCGCCGCGTTCAGTTCATCAAGTCTCCCGCGGCGCGCCATGAGATTGGCGGCATACCCAATTAGGGGAAGAGGCTTGCTTTTACATCCGTTAGGGGTTTTCTGTTAGGGTTAATGTTGCGTGCATTGGAGAAACACTGGTGTTTGAAACAGCAATCGTCCTGCTCTACGGCCTTGTGGCCGTGGCCGCCATGGCCGTCACGCTGTTGGAAGGCTGGGCCAATCATGACGGTTTGACGCTCCATCGTCTCGCCGGGCTCCTCGCTTGCCTGCTCTGGCCGCTGACGCTTCTGGTCTTCATCCTGCACGGTTGCATCGCCCGGCTGCTGACGCGTCTTTCCAGATCGACGGCCTGATCGGCTTTGAACATCGCCATGCGGTGCGGCTTGCGGCCGAAATCACTTGAGACGCTCCCCCGTTTCGCCTAAGCCAGAAGACAGGCCGGTTTTCTTCGGCTTTTCGTCTGTTGCCTTTACAGCGCCGCGCGCCTTGTCGGACGTGCAAAAGCCTGTAACATTTTGAATCATGCGGTAGAGGAGGGGATATGGCCGATGTCACGGCTCTGACATTTCTGGCCCTATGTCTGCCGCTTGCCGGCGCTCTTGCTGCCCCCTTCGTCATCCGCATCTTCGGCGCAAACGGTGCCTGGCTCCTGGCGATCGCTCCCTTGCTCGCCTTCCTGCATTTCCTGCGTTTCATTCCCAAGATCGCGCGCGGCGAGGTCGTCACCGGCGGCTATTCCTGGGTGCCGAGCTTCCATCTCTCCTTTTCCTGGTTCCTCGACGGCCTGTCGCTGGCTTTCGCGCTGCTGATCACCGGCATCGGCACCCTGATCGTGCTTTATGCCGGCGGCTACCTCAAAGGACACAAGGATCAGGGCCGCTTCTTCTCCTTCATCTTCCTCTTCATGGGCGCGATGCTCGGCGTCGTCGTTTCCGACAGTTTCCTGATGCTCTTCGTCTTCTGGGAACTGACATCGATCACGTCCTTCCTGCTGATCGGCTTCGATCACGAGCGTGAGGCGGCTCGCCGGGCTGCCCTGCAGGCGCTTGTTGTCACCGGCGGGGGAGGGCTCTGCCTGTTGGCCGGCCTGCTGTTGCTCTGGAACATTTCAGGCGTCACCGACATGTCGCTGCTTATGGGAGCCGGCGATGCGGTGCGCGAAAGCCCGTTCTATCTCGCAGCTCTCATCCTGGTCCTCGGCGGCGCCTTCACCAAGTCGGCGCAGTTTCCCTTTCATTTCTGGTTGCCGAACGCCATGGAGGCGCCGACGCCGGTTTCGGCTTATCTGCATTCGGCCACCATGGTGAAGGCGGGCGTCTATCTGCTGATGCGGCTCAACCCCGTCATGGGGGCAACCCCTGCCTGGGAAATCCTTCTGCCCTTCTTCGGCGGGCTGACGTTGGTGGTCGGCACCGCGCTCGCCATCCGCCAGACAGACCTGAAGCTCAAGCTTGCCTATACCACCGTCTCCTCGCTCGGCCTGCTCGTTATGCTGATCGGCTTCGGCTCGGACCATGCGATCGAGGCGGCGGCGCTCTATCTGGTGGCGCATTCCCTCTTCAAGGGCGCGCTCTTCATGGTCGCCGGCATCATCGATCATGAGACCGGCACGCGCGATATCACCAGGCTCAGCGGCCTGATGCGGGCGATGCCGCTCACCTGGATCATCGCGCTTGCGGCCGCCTTCTCCATGGCCGGCCTGCCGCCCTTCTTCGGCTTCCTCGCCAAGGAGGAGATCTATACGGCACTCGTCGGCGGTGATGTCCGCGCACTCACCTTTACCGCCATAACCGTCTTCGGCAATGCGCTGATGTTCGCCGTCGCCTTCGCCGTGGCGTTGAAACCCTTCCTCGGCCGGCCGGTGGAGACGCCGAAACCGCCGCACGAAGCCCCCGTCCTGCTTTGGCTCGGCCCCGCCGTTCTTGCTATCCTCGGCCTGCTCGCGGCGATCTTTTCGACCCTCACCCATTCCATCCTGTCCTCGCCGATCGCATCCGCCATCCGCCAGACACCCGTCGAAATCGACATTTCGTTGACGCCGCATATCGGCCTGCCCTTGGCGCTCTCCGCCCTGACCGTGCTGCTCGGTATCGGCGTCTACTGGCAACTCGCGCGCGCCCGTTTCCTGATGGCCGTCTTCCTGCGCGCGGCCGGACCTGGGCCGGACCATGGCTTTGATGTCGCCATATCGGGCCTTGTCCGCTTTTCCGGCCAAGTCATGCGTGTGCTCCAGCCGGGGCGGCTGGAGATCTATGTCACCTGCACCTTCCTCTGCGTTGCCGCCATCCTCATGATCCCGCTCGTCGTCTATGGCGAACTGCCGCGTCTGCCGGCCTGGCCGACCGATGTCAGGCTGCATGAATGGGCGGTCTTCCTGATCGCCGCCTTCGGCCTTGCCGCCGTGCTCGCCGCCCGCGATCGGCTGACGGCAATCGTTTCGCTCGGCATCCAGGGTTTCGCTGTCGCCATCATCTTCCTGCTGTTCGGCGCGCCGGATCTGTCCTTCACCCAGTTCATGGTCGAAACCCTTTCGGTGGTGATTCTCGCCCTGGTCATGACCAGGCTTCGTCTCTCGCCCGACGATCAGCGGCCGCTCGGCCGCAAGCTCTTCGACGGCGCGCTGGCGCTTGCCTGCGGCCTCGGCTTCACGCTTCTGCTGATGCGGGCAACCGAGGCACCGTTCAACGACGCGCTGACGGCTTTCTTCAACACCTATTCCAAATCGATCGCCCACGGCGCCAATGTCGTCAACGTCATCATCGTCGATTTCCGCGGCACCGACACGCTCGGCGAAATCGCCGTCGTCGCAGTCACCGGCCTTGCCATCCTGGCGCTGATCCGCATCCGCGCTGGCAGCGAGCGCAAGCTTGCCGCCAATGATCCCGCGGCGGAGGGTTGAGCGCGTGAACACCCTCATCTTCCGCACCGCCGCCCCGTTTCTCACCGCGCTGATGCTGCTTTTTTCCGTCTTCGTGCTGCTGCGCGGTCATAACGAGCCGGGCGGCGGCTTCATCGGCGGGTTGATCGCTGCCTCGGGGCTGGCGATTTACGGCATTGCCCGCGGCGTTGGCGCCGTTCGCCGGGCGCTGTTTTTCCATCCGCTGTCGATTGCCGGCTTCGGCTTGCTTCTGTCGACGGTGGCCGGTCTTCTCTCCATCCTGTTTGCCGTTCCCTTCATGACCGGCCTCTGGATCTATCCGACGCTATTCGGCGCCGAGGTGCCGCTGTCCAGCGTCATGCTCTTCGATGTCGGCGTCTATCTTGTCGTGCTCGGTGCCATCACCTCGATCGCTCTGGCGCTGGAAGAAAAGGAGGTGGAATGATGGAGCCGCTTCTGGCGATCCTCGTCGGCCTGTTCTTCGCCGCCGCCATCTACCTGATGCTGTCGAAATTCTCGATCCGCATCATGCTCGGCATCGCCATCCTCGGCAACGCCGTCAACCTCCTGCTCTTTACCGGCGGCCGGCTGACGCGCGAGGTGCCGCCGATCATCCCGGCCGGTCTCGACAGCCTGCCCGCAGGCACGGCCAACCCGCTGCCGCAGGCGCTCATCCTGACCGCGATCGTCATCTCCTTCTCCTTCCTTGCCTTCCTGCTGGTGCTGACCTACCGCGCCTATCAGGACCTTGGCACCGACAACACCAGCGACATGCGCGCCGCCGAGCCCGACGACCGGCCGCTGCCGCCATTGGGGTATTGAGGCGGATGGTTGTGCGGATGCTCACCCCAAGGCAACCCCTCTCTCGTGGTAGCGGAGGCATCACCTGATGGCCGCCCCCACCACCGTCGATCTCTCCGCCGCCCTGATCACCGCCCCGGTGCCCATCGGTCATTGGCTGGCCATCCTGCCGGTCGCCCATTGCATTACGCTGGGTGCCGTCCTGCTGATGCTGCGCGGCTATCCCAGTCTGCAGGCCTGGCTTGTCATCCCTGGCCTTGCGGCCTTGGCGCTGATCGATGCGGCGTTGCTGGCCAAGGTCGCGGCCGACGGGCCGCTGACCATGGTCATGGGTCGCTGGCTGCCGCCTTTCGGCATCGCCTTCACCGTCGATCTCTTCGGTGCGCTGATGGCCTTCACCGCAGCCCTTGCCGCGCTCGCCGGCGGCATCTATGCGCTGGCCGATATCGGCGAAAGCGGCCGGCGATACGGCTTCTTCCCGCTGCTCATGCTGCTGATGGCCGGCGTCACCGGCGCCTTTCTGACCGGCGATATCTTCAATCTCTACGTCTGGTTCGAGGTGCTGCTGATCTCCTCCTTCGGGCTGATCATCCTTGGTTCCGAACGTGAGCAGATCGACGGCGCGCTGAAATATGCGGTGCTCAATCTGATCGCCACGACCCTGTTCCTGGTCGGCGTCGGCATTCTCTATGCCGCCTTCGGCACGCTCAATATGGCCGATATCGCTGCAAAAGCTGGGGATTTGCGCGGCACGGCGCCGCTGATGACGCTGGCAAGCCTCTTCCTGCTTGCCTTCGGCATGAAGGCGGCAGCCTTCCCGGTCAATTTCTGGCTGCCCGCCGCTTACCATACGCCGCGCATCGTGGTCTCGGCGCTGTTTGCCGGCCTGCTGACCAAGGTGGGCATCTACGCGCTGATCCGGGTGATGGTCATGCTGCTGCCGGTGGAACGCCAGGAATTGAGCTTGGTAATCGCGCTCGCCGCCGCCGCGACGATTGTCGTCGGCGCTCTCGGCGCGCTTGCCGAAAACGATATCCGCCGGCTGTTCGGCTATGTCGTCATATCGGGCATCGGCAACATGCTCGCCGGCGTCGCCCTCGGCGGCCTTGGCGGCATCAGCGGCGCGGTCTTCTATGCGCTCCATTCCATGGTGCTGATGACGGCGCTTTATCTTGCCGCCGGCGAGATCGCCCGGCGCGGCGGCGGCTTTTCGCTATCGGCCCTCGGCGGGCTCTACAGGCAAAGCGGCGGCTTCACCGCACTCTCCCTCGTGCTCTTCCTTGCCGCCTGCGGCCTGCCGCCCTTTTCCGGCTTCTGGCCGAAAGTCATTCTCGTCAAGGCCTCGCTCGATCTCGGCGCCTGGTGGCTGGCGGCCTCGATCCTCCTCGGCGGTTTTCTGACGACGATTGCCTTCGGCCGTCTCTTCCTGCTCGCCTATTGGCGCCCGGCGCCGATGGCCCTGACGTCGACAGCCCTGAGGCCGCCCGGTGCCCGGTGGCGCACGGGCCTGCCACTCGCGGCACTGACAGCGCTGGTCGTCGGTTTTGGCATCCTGCCGGAACAGTTGCTGGCGCTGTCGCAATCGGCCGCGGCCGGCCTTGCCGATCCCCAGGCCTATCTTCATTCGGTCTTCCCGGACGGAGGCGCGCCATGATCTTCTTTCTCTTCAACCTGCTGCTTGCCATTGCCTGGGTCACTGTGACCGGCAGCGCCTCGTTGCACAATCTCGTCCTCGGCTTGCTGCTCGGGGCCTTGGCGCTGCTCATCATCCGCGAATCCTTCGGCGGCAAGGCACATATCCCTCGCGTTCTCCCGGTGCTCTCGCTCGCCGCTCTGTTCCTCAAGGAATTGTCGCTGTCGGCCTGGAAGGTCACGGTCACCGTCCTCTCTCTCGATATGAAGCTGAAGCCCGGCATCTTCGCCTTCCCGCTGACGGTGACGAGCGATTTCGAGATCACTTTGCTCGCAAACCTCATCACGCTGACACCCGGTACGCTTTCGGTCGACGTCTCGCCCGATCGTCGCACGCTCTATGTGCATGCGCTCGATTGTTCCGATCCCGAGACGACCAAGCGTGATATCGCCAACGGTTTCGAACGCAAGATCATGGAGGCCTTCCGGTGATCACACCTGCCGCCATCGTCGCGGTCGCATCCTCGACGGCACTCGTCATCCTCGGCCTGGCGTTGATTCTGAGCGTCTGGCGCGTCGTTGCCGGCCCGACATTGCCGGACCGCATCCTTGCCCTCGACATGCTGACCGGCATCGCCATCGGCTTCATCGCCGTCATCGCGGTCAAGACCGGTTTTTCGCTCTATATCGATATCGCCATCTCGCTCGGCCTCGTCGGTTTCCTGGCGACCGTCGCCTTCGCCCGATTCGTGCTGTCACGCGGCAACATCAAATCGAAGCCGCCCGCCACTGCGGCAAATGGCAACACGCAAAAGCGCCGGGCAGGGGGGAAGAAGCGATGATCGATTATATCATGGCTGCCATGACCGCCCTGCTTTTGATCGTCGGCGCGCTCTTTGCGCTTGCGGCGGCGATCGGCCTGGTCCGGCTGCCTGATCTCTATACGCGCATGCATTCCGCCTCGAAGGCGGGGACTGTCGGCTCCGGGCTGTTGCTCCTTGCCGCCGGCCTCTATTCAGAGGAGCCGGCGATTCTCGCCCGCGCCATTGCTGGTTTCGTCTTCTTCCTGCTGACGGCGCCGGTGTCTGCCCATCTGCTTGCCAGAGCTGCCCATCGTTCGGGATATGATCTCGGTGCACTCTCGGTCCGTGACGATATCAGGGATCGTTGAGCCTATGCTGTTCGGCGACTTTACCAGATTTATGCAAAACTTATGCACAGGAAGCTGTGAGTAAAGCTTGCCGGAAAGCCCCTCAATTCTTCATCTGTCATTTTTTCTCAAGAAAAACGACAAATAATAATTGGCCTTTCGACCAAACGATGGTATTTGAAAATGCAAGTAGAGTTCTGATTGTGAATTGCAATCGTACTGCTTCCAGGTCCCTCAGTTTTGATTTTTAATGTCTAAACTGAGGCCATCGCCTGGGGCATGACGTAGTGGTTTCCAGTCAGGCAGTATAAGAACAGGTCACGCTCTTCGGAATCTAGGGGTGGATTTCGCGTTTTTCGAAACAGAAGGTCGCTTCCTGTGCTTTTGCTGTTCGCTTCTACGAGGCGGGTCTTTGGCGTGTCAGTCAAAGACCGTTGAGCATGCTAACAGGAGAAAGAATATGACGGATATAGCGACCGGCAATGCGCCGGAGCTGCTTGTGGAACTGACAGCCGACATTGTCGCGGCCTATGTCAGCAACCATGTTGTACCGGTCAGCGACCTGGCCAACCTGATTTCCGACGTGCATTCGGCACTGAGCAACACGTCCGTACCGCAGCCTGCTGCGGCGATCGTCGAAAAGCAGAAGCCTGCAGTTTCTGTCCGCAAGTCCGTACAGGACGAGCAGATCACGTGTTTGGAATGCGGCGGCAACTTCAAGTCCCTCAAGCGTCACCTGATGACGCATCACAGCCTCTCGCCTGAAGAATACCGCGAGAAGTGGGACCTGCCGACCGATTACCCGATGGTGGCGCCCGCTTATGCCGAAGCGCGTTCGCGCCTGGCAAAGGAGATGGGCCTGGGTCAGCGCCGCAAGCGCGGCCGCGGCTGAGCTTTTTCAAAAGCATCGACGACAAAAGCCGGGTTTTGTGCCCGGCTTTTTTGTGCCTTCGCAAGACGAAGAATACCTTTCGGGTATTTCGAGCGTCGCAACTGATTCGGCCGGACGCCACGGCAGCGTAAGACATCCCGTCCTATGCTTTGCCGACAGGCTTAGAATGTATTCCTGTACTATGAGTAAGTGTTAATATACTGGATTGCGGCTCTCAAAGCCGGCCAGCACGAGCACGGTCAAGCCGCAGCGCGGACTCTTGCCTCTTCGCGGATCCTGTTCACCATCGACCGCAATCCGTTCGAACGCTGCGATGACAGGTTCTCCACCAGGCCGATCTTCGAAAATATCTCGAAGGCATCGAGCCCGGCGATCTCCGATGCGGTCTTGCCGGAATAGGTGGCAAGCACGATGGCGACGAGGCCGCGCACGATATGGGCGTCGGAATCACCCTCGAAGCTCATGACGGGATTGTCGGGATCGCCTGCCGTATGGGTCACCAGCCACACCTGGCTGGCGCAGCCCATCACCTTATTCTCCGAGGTGCGCTTCTCCTCGGCCAAGTCCGGCAACGCCTTGCCGAGTTCGATGACATAACGGTAGCGATCTTCCCAATCATCCAGGAAAGCGAAGTCGTCGATGATCTGGTCGAGGGATGCCATGCGTAAGCCTTTCACTATTGAAGCAGTTCCAGCAAAAGTGCGCAGCGGTTTTGCGTCCGGAATGCGTCAGGAAATGCTCTAAGACTGCATATAGGTGAAAGACCGGCAGATTTGAACCGCTAAAGCAATTCCAGGAAAAGTGTGAAGCGGTTTTCCGTCCGGAACAAAAGACCGAAGCACTTCCAGGCAACGCGCGAAGCGGTTTTGCCGGAATTGCGTAAACTGAGATAGAAAAAACGCCGTGAGGGGTGGGCATCCTCACGGCGCAGCAACATGCTGAATTAAACAGGGCAGGCACGTCAGGCATGGGGCATCTCCGCGTCATGCGGACCACCGATGCAAGGTCAAAGCAATTCCAGGAAAAGTGCGAAGCGGTTTTCCGTCCGGAATTGCGTAAGAACAAATGCGGTGCGAGCGAGCACCCGCAGGAATTTCGTCAGGTCGCCGGCTTCGGTGTCGGCAGCGGAATAGCGCCGGTCACCACCGTCTCAGGGGAGGCATCGTCTTCGACCGGCGGACGGTAAGGCATCGGCTGGTTGAGTGCTGCCTTGGCCTCGCGCACCTTTTCCTGGATGGCAGGCGTGGTGAGGGAAGGCATGTTGAGCGCCACCGGCATCTGCGGTTCGGCAAGCTTTGCGGTCGCCGGCGCCTCATCCTTGAACTGGCTGTCGAGAAGTTCGTAGGCAACGCGGGCGCCTTCACGCGCCCGGTAGCCGAGTGCGGTCAGGGTCTCCGTGCCCTTGACGCAAACCTCGGGCTTCTCCGAGCACATGCCGGTCAAATAGTCATAGGCGCCGCTTGCCGCCGTGAACGCGTCGGACAGCTGCAATTGCGGGCCGTTGGCGAGCTTGTCGGAACTCTCCGTGCTGAAGACGGAAAGAAGCACGAGCACGAGGCCAAACCAGAAGGATCCTTTGATCAGAAACCACATTGTCGTCGCCCATCCTGTTTTCCCCGTCCGGTTCTTGTTGCCGAATCAGGCCGGTTGTCCGGTGTGTTCTCACCCTACCGCCAAGTTGCGAATGCCGCTTTTCGAAACTCACGCGCATTTGCGGCAAATTTAGTTCAAATTTTAGCGAACGGCATTTGAACCGCATTTTAGTCGAATGCGAGCAATCGCCGTTAAGCATCAGGGCAGCACCTGCTTGCAATTGCAGGACTTTTGCCGGCTCGCCTTGCCACAGGAGTTAACGCAATGCTGAAATATGAGGAAAATCCGTCGCTTACCCCCTATTAACCACAAAAGGCAAAGAGCCTTCCAGATGCTTCAAAACGAGAATTTCGGCCGTTTCAGGCTGTGAACAGCGCTTTTGCCTTATCCTTTCTTTAAGTCGCCAAGGCCTATTGTCCGGATCGATAGACAGCCTTTCGGGCGGGTATTGCGTGCGTGTATTGAGTAACATTGGCGGCTGGATGACGGCCCTCGTAGACCGGGCAGCGACAAGCTGGCTCTCCCGGACGGGCGGCGGTGAAGCCGTGCGCCAACGCGAGCTCGCAATCCTGCGCCGCCTCGTGCTGCTCTCGTCGGCCGCTCTCGTTGCCGCTCCGATTGGCCTTTCGGCGGTCACCAGTCCTGCCGTGGCGCTGCCGGCGGGTGTCGCCATGGTCTGCGCCGCCTTTCTCTTTTCCGCCGTCGGCAGCATCGCGCTCGCTCGTCAAGGTTCGTCCGCCGGTATCGCCACGCAGTCGGCCGAGGATTTCTTCCTTGCCGCCACCCCGGGCCTCGTCTTCTTCCTCGACCCGCACGGCAGTGTGGCGACCGTCGGCGGTCGCGACCGGCGCGATTTCCTCGCCTGGATGCGCGATCCCAAGGGCAGGGGCTTCCTGGAGCAGGTGCATGTCTCCGACCGCATCCTTTTCCTGCAGGCGCTCGATGGCCTGCGCCGGGGCGAGGATGCTCAGAGCGTCGATCTGCGCCTCGACCGGCCCTCGGTCTCGCGTGATCAACGCCAGTTCGCCTATCTGAGAATGGACATGACGGCCCGGCGCGATGCCGACGGCGAACTTGCCGCCATCATTGCCCAGCTGCGCGATGTCTCCGTCGAGCAGCAGCTGCGTGACGAAGCCCAGAACCGCGCGGCCGATGCCGAATCCGCAAATGACGCCAAATCGCGCTTCCTCGCCGCCGTCAGCCATGAACTGCGCACGCCGCTGAACGCCATTCTCGGTTTTTCCGATATCCTGATCGGCGAATATTTCGGCAAGTTCGAAAATGACCGCCAGCGCGAATATGTCGGCTTGGTCCGCGAATCCGGGGCGCATCTGCTATCCGTCGTCAACACCATGCTCGACATGAGCAAGATCGAAGCCGGCCGCTACGAGCTGATCCTCGAAGCCTTCGACATATCAAGCTCCGTCAAATCCTGCGAATCGATGCTGGCGTTGCAGGCCAAGACCAAGGGCCTTACCCTGACGAGCCGTATCCAGCGCGGTCTCGGCGAGATCGTCGCCGATCAGCGCGCCATCCAGCAGATCCTCATCAACCTCGTCGGCAATGCCATAAAGTTCACCGAGGCCGGCGGCGTCGTCTCGGTCGATGCGGCAGCGCGCGACGGCATCCTCAAGCTGACGGTCAGCGACACCGGCATCGGCATTCCGGCCGACAAGCTGGCATTGCTCGGCCAGCCCTTCGTCCAGATCCAGAACGACTATACCCGCCGCTTCGAAGGCTCCGGCCTCGGTCTCTCCCTGGTCAAAGGGCTGGTGGCGCTGCATGGCGGCTATTTCGCCATCGCCAGCCAGCCGGGCGAAGGCACGATCATCACCATCGAGATCGCGGTGGACGGCTCGGGTGCTCAGCACGCCGCAGACGCCGGTCATGGCGCGACTGTCGAGTTTCCGCCGCGGCTGAAGGGCGCGGTCAACACAGGCGCAGAATTGGAAGAGGGGCGTTTCGATGGCCGCGCGCAAGCGAAAATCGCCTAAGGGAAAAAGGGGACGGCAGCAGCCGGGCCTTCTGATGTCAGGCGCTGCCGCCCTCGGCGGGCTCGGCCTGCAGGGTGCCTCCGTGCTCGGCGGCGTCATCGGCCGCAATCCGTCGGTCGCCGGCGGCACGATCACCTTCGCCGTCATCTTCTCCTTCGTCGCCGCCAATGCGCTCTGGTATCAGCCGGGCCTGCATCCGCATCCGATCTTCCGCACCCGCGATCCGCAGTCTCCAACCGTGCTCGGCGCCCGCCGCCCGGCCGAGGAGCAACAGGGCGACGTTACCACCTTCCGCATCGAGCGGCCGCAGGATACCGCCACCACCAACGCGACACCGGCGCCTGCCGCACCCGGCCAGCAGCCGAGCCAGCTCGTCATGGACATCCAGCAGCAGCTGGTGCGCCGCGGCCTCTATAACGGCATACCCGACGGCATCATCGGCCCTCGCACCAGTGCGGCCATTCTCTTCTTCGAGGAGACCGTCGGCATGACCCAGACCGGCGATCCGACGCCGGAGGTCCTAGTGGCGCTGAAGACCGATGCCGCCGGCCCCTCGGCCGTGCCCGCCGAAAAGCCGCCCGAGGATGTCAGCTCGAAGGCGGCGGCGGAAGATCCGGTGGCAGCAGCGATCCGCAGCGCCGAAAAGACCGTCAAAACGGCTCCATCGGCGCCAAAGCAGGTTCCATCAAGCCAAATCACCAATGTCGATCTGGTGCTGAAGATCCAGAAGGGTCTTTCCAATATGGCCTATGCCAATGTCGGAGTCGACGGCGTCGCCGGCGAGCAGACCCGCGCGGCTATCCGCCATTTTCAGAAGCACTACAACCTGCCCGAAGACGGCGAGCCGAACCAGGCGGTGCTGAAGAAACTCAAGGAAATCGGCGCGATCTAGCCGGATATGTTGCCGTAGAACCGGCTGTGACCTACAACCTAAGTCTAAGGCGCGGCTGCCGTTTGCAACTTATTAACCATGTTGCCTGAAGCTTTTCTGATTGGGGCGGGAGAGCGTCGGTCATGCATGCGCTGAAGGCGATAGACGATTTGGCTGGAGAACCGGCGGTCGAAGCGGGAGGGCCGGATCGCGAGGCGCTGCGCCACATCCTGTTGCGCCTTGCCGAAGAAGCCTCCACCCTTGGCATTGATCTCGTCGATATCGCCGGCGCCATCCAGGACATGGCGGGAATGTCGGCCCGGCATGCCTCCGCCTTCGATCATGTCACCCGCACCGCGCTTTCGATTGCCGAGACCAACCGCTCGGTCGCCGTGTCGCTGCGCGAGACCGACCGCACGGCGGCCGAAGCCCGTCACATGCTGAAAGAATCAGCTGACCGCCTGACGGGCTCCGTCGCCGAGATCGGTCACATGGTCCAGTCCTCCAACGAGATCAGCGCGGAGATAGCCGGCTTCTCCAAGTCGCTTGCCGATGTCGACAATATCGCCGAGGAGATCAGCACCATCGCCCGCCAGACCAACCTGCTGGCGCTGAACGCCGCGATCGAGGCGGCGCGCGCCGGCGATGCGGGCAAGGGTTTTGCGGTCGTCGCCGCCGAGGTCCGGGCGCTTTCGTTGCAGACCTCGAAGGCGACCGGCTCCATCCAGCAAACGCTGGACGAACTGCGTGTGAAGATCGACCGGCTGTCGGCCGTCGGCAGCGTTGCGCGCGACAGTGCCGCCGGCGTGCGTGACAAGTCGGAGGCGATGCGCGGGGCCTTCGAAAGCATGGAACATGTCATCACCCGCATCCTCGACAGTTCGACTGTCATGGCCAACACCACCGAGGCGGTCGACCAGCAATGCGCCGGCTTCGTCGAGAAACTCGGCGAGATGTCGGCCGAAGTCGCCGGCTCGAATGTCAGGCTGCAGCAGGCGGCAAAACGCGTCGACAGCGTCGTCGGCCTCTCGGAAACCCTGATCCAGCTGACGGCGAGCGCCGGCGTCAAGACCGCCGACAGCCGTTGGATCGAGGAGGCGCAGTCGGTGGCAAGACAGATTTCCGGCGCCTTCGAACGCGCCGTCGCGGAAGGCCAAATCGGGCTCGATGCTCTGTTCGACCGCCGGTATCGGCCGATACCAGGCTCCGATCCGGCACAGATGATGGCAGCCTTCACCGAACTCACCGACCGCCTGTTGCCGCCGATCCAGGAACCCGTCACAACCTTGGACGAGCGCATCGCCTTCTGCGCGGCGATCGACGAGAACGGCTATCTGCCGACCCACAACCGGAAATTCTCGCAGGCCCAGCGGCCTGGCGACACCGTCTGGAACACCGCCAATTGCCGCAATCGCCGCATCTTCGCCGATCGCGTCGGCCTTGCCGCCGGCCGCAGCACCGCGCCTTTCCTCGTCCAGACCTATCGGCGCGACATGGGCGGCGGCAACTTCGTGATGATGAAGGATATCTCCGCTCCGATCACCGTCCGCGGACGGCATTGGGGCGGATTGCGGCTGGCAGTCAAGGTCTGACTCGGCGGTCAAGATTTGACCGCGGATTGCCGCCGCCCGCGCCGGTCTAAAGCATGTCGCAATCTCGTCTCGCGCTTAAGTCTTTATTTTTCCGCATGTCGTTATCGCGCGACATGCTTTATACCGCCCCAATGAGATTACGCGCCGACATCTTCGTTTCCGCCCTCCTGCGCCGCGTCTTTGCCAGCGGCGATTTCGCCGCCGTCGAGAAGAAGGGTGCGGAGGAAGCAGGTGCGGTCTTCATCCGCCAGCATTTCCGCAACGGCCTGGAAACGCTTTACGCGCCGGCGCCGCAGTCCGCATTCGACGAGGGCCAGGCCGGCGACCGCCTATTCGAGATCCGCCTGTCGCGCAGCGATCCGGAAGCGGTGCGGGCGATGCTGGAGCGCGAACGCAAATTCGACCCCGATCTCTGGATCGTCGAGCTGGAGGCGGAGGAGCTGGGGGATATGATCCCGCTTGCCAGGGACGGCTGACAGCCGGGGCGCGTCAGCTCCTCACCATTTCGAACAGCTCACCATGCGGTGAGGTTAGTCGTTCCAGCTCAGCGAGAACGCCGCCCCATGACACGCATGTCGCGCTGCGGCGCCGCCTGGCGGATGAAGCGATAGTCGGGCGTTGCAGCCGGTGCGGGCGTATCGGTCGCTTCCGGCTTATAGGTGTAGCGATCGGCACGCCGCCAGGCTTCGACGCGTTCGTGGCATTCTTCCGGGTCGAGCGCATCGAGCGCCATCCAGCCGCGGGTGACGTTGTGCTGCTGTTCGGCAAGGTGCGGATAGAGCCTTTCGAGCACGAAGACGGCATCGAGAAAGCCCATGCCGAGGCTGGTCAGCGTGGTGGCGAGTTGCTGGCCGGAAAGATCGAGCATGATGCGCTCGGCAAGCCAGCGGCTGGCGGAAAGCGCATCGGCAAGTGCGGTTGCGAAATGCGTCGCCTCGCGCGAGCGGGCGAAGCGCACCAGCAGTGCCTCCTGAATGTCGGTGAGCGTGCGCAGTCCGAGCCTGTCCTCGTCGGCACGGCCGAGATGGCCGGCAAGCCCGAGGATGCGCTCGCGCAACGCCTCTTCATTGGCAACCCGCTGTTCCTCCAACGCATCCGCCTCGTTGGTCTCGGCCGGCGCCGGCGAAAGCGGCACCGCCGGCGATTCCATGACCGGCGCCGATGCGGCCGCCGACCGCGGCTGGCTTTGGCGCAGCGCCACCAAAGCATCGATGACCTTCGGCGAGAGTGAATCGCGGCTGACGATCGCCTTGACATGCGCCGCACCCTGCATCCGCGCGATGGTGATCAGCGTATCGTCGGCGATTGCCTTTGATGCGGCAAGAAAAGGAGCTGCGATCTCGATCGGCTGGTTGCCGATGAACAGTGCCACGGCGGCCGGCATGTTCTCGCATTGGGATAGCGCTGCGACCGCCTGGCGTTTGGCCTCGTCGGAGGAGGCTTGGAACAGCGGCATGAAAAGTTCGGCGAATTGGCGCAGTTCGGACCGTGTCGGATGAGACAGGTTCTCGAAACTGCTGACAGTCGCCATTAATACCACGTCCTTTTTCCTGACGGCCAAGGGGCCTTCTAGGTCTCGAAACCGGTCACGCACAAAAACACCCCGAAAACGCAGAACAAGGGGACCAAGGCCGATATGCGCTGGCGGAACGCATGTCAGGCCATACGGTTATGAACAAATCCTACACCGGTACGGTTAATGCATGCTGAAGATTTTATTAAAATGCAACAGAAATATACACGCTGAGCGTGTCGCGGTATGGTTAGCCGGCAATATAAAAATGCGTGGTTTGGAAGGCGTGCCGCGAAATTTACCATCGCCGCGGGGATCGTGGAAAAACTCAGGCGATCCTGTGATCGCGCAGCGCGTGCAGCAGCTTTTCGCGGCTGTCGTAACCGGCCTGATAAAGGTCGAGCGCTGCGGATGCCGCGAACTGCGCGTCGACGCTTTTGATGTCGATACGCCGTTCCGAGCACCAGGCATCTAGCGCACTGCGCAGCACGTCGAGATCTTCAGGCGAGAAAGATGAATTCACCAGCAAAGACACCGCTTGACCTCCGCATTCCGGCAAGGACTGGAATCCCCGATCGATCGGAGCCCGGAAACGTGTGACCGACGTGAGAGACCATACGCGCATCTGAACGCCTCGCAATTAAATATTTTCATGATGTATTTTTGCAACATCGCCTTTTTCCCGGAAGGCGGATTGCGGCGCCGATGCCAACTATATGAATTGTTTCTAATTTTATCTCTCGATCTCCAGCCGGCCATTTGCGCAGGCGGCGTGAAACCAAATCAACTCTTCGAGCGTTAAAGGGAGGTAAGGTGAACTGTGTCTGGCATATCCCGAACATTAGTAAACTGTTAACTGTCATCTGTCTCAATTCGGATAGGAACGACGCGATTTGAGTATTTGGATCGTTGAAACTCCGCATCACGGTATTTCAACCAGGTGCCGTGGGAAAGGCGCGAATGCCCTCGGTCCGGTCATCCCGGCACTGCAGGACGCGCCGGCCCGCACATTGGCGGGCAGGGTGAAATCCATTGCAACTTCATCCGTCTCGGGCAGTGCATGGAGACGAGAATGGCAATAGTAGTCGCATTGGCGGATCGGCGACCGCGGGCGCCGCGTCGCCCGGACAAAGAGCCTCGCGAAGCCAAGATTCTTTGGTTCACCGGCGTCCGCTACGAGCGGTTGACCGAGAGCCCGAAACATCGTCCGGCGCCTGCGCCGCGCGTCAACAAGAAGTAACCGCTCCTCAACCTCAGCGAGCGGCGAATTGCTCGCAGCCGGCTTCCGTCAGGAAGTTCCGCGCGGCCTCATCGAAGCTCGCCTGCGGCGCCAGCGTCCGCAGCACGGCATAGCCGTCCGGCCGTGCCATTTCCACCAGGATCGCCTGCTCCAGCTCCTGCGGCAAGTTCTTGCGCAGGTCAGTCAGCTGGATGGGACTGCCGGCCAGCACATCGAGCGCGCCACCGACCGATGTCCTGTCGTTCATGCTGAAGACCTCGTTGGAGGCGCTGTCGTAGATCGCGATCGACCAGAAGGGCACATTGCCCTTGGCGGTGAAATGCACCGGCGCATCCTCGACATCGAAGGAGCAGACGGCGGTGCGCAGGAAGGGGTCGCCATTGGCAAGGCCAGCCTCGTCATACTGGTCGCCGAGCAGGTAGAAATTGTTGAGGTCGCCCTCCGCCTCCACGCGGGTCGCTGCATCCCTGCCGGTGAAATGCGGCAGCGACAGGATGATGACGAGATGCAGCAGCGCTGCGCCGAAAAGCCCGGTGAGAACGGCGAAGAATATCCTAAGCATTGCCGCATCCGGTCTTGGTGAGCTTCGGCATGGCGAGATCGATCACGCCGGAACTGCCGGCGGTCGGTGTGTCGAACAGCGTCAGCACCAGCCGAAAAGTGCCAGCCTCCGGCAAGGCCAGCCAGTTGCCCGGTTGTGCGACGGCGGAGATCTCCACCGAGAAACTGCTGTCTTGCTGGCGCAGAACCGTCCAGGAATTGAGCGCCGAGGGATGTCCGGTCTTCACCGCTGCCGGATTGCCGCCATTGTCGGCGGTAAAAAGGGTCCACAGCCGGGCAGGCGGCGTCTGCCCGCTGATGCGGTAGCGGCAGCCGGCATTCAGCCGCGCGCCGTCGTCGTCGACGCTCGCCGTGAAGGTCAGGCCCTCGGCGCTGCCATAGAGCAGCTTGCCGGCGCGCGCCCGGTGCGACTTGGCATAAGGGTCGGCCTCGACCGTCTGCAACGCTGGAAAGGCCTCCCAGGCGCCGAGCTTGATCGCTCCAAAACCCTGTGTCGCGTCCAGCGCATAAAGCGAAATCATGATCCCGCCGCCAAAGGCGACGATCAGCGTGATCGCGATAAAAAGGGGGAATCGAAACACGTCATGACCTTGGAAACCATATCGGATGAAAGGGTTACCACTGATTCTGGCAGGGTGGAATGCCGCGCCGTGACATGAGCGCTGATTGATCCACGGTCGTGCCGCGTGCAGCAATGGCATCATGCCGATGTATCGACGTGGACTGACGGTGATTTCGGGATCGGGGCGCCAGATGCTGCCGGCTATTCCACGCTCGCGACCTTCGCCGGCGCGAGCGGGGTGGCATCCTTCAGCTTTTCGCCGAGCTTCTTGAGGATGCCAGTCGATTGAACCGACAGCATGCGCGGCCGGATGAGCTGTGGCAATCCGTCCTGCGGCTTGGCGGCGGCGGTTTTGGCGAGATCCTTTTCCGAGGGCAGGGGGTTTTCGACGCCGGGGATGGCGCGCAGCGTGACACCCTGATGGGCGTAGTCCATGGCGCGTTTGAAGGTCATCGCCGGCAGCGAACCGCCGGTCATCTCGTTGGTCGAGGTGTAGTCGTCATTGCCGAACCAGACGGCGCAGGTGTAATTGCCGGTGAAGCCGACGAACCAGGCGTCGCGATAGGCCTGGGTCGTGCCGGTCTTGCCGGCCGTCAGGATGCCGTTGTCGAGGGCCGCCTTGCGCGCAGTGCCGACATAGGGAACGCGCGACAACATCTGGTTCATATAGGCATCGGCCTGTTCGGAGAGCACACGCTTCGGTGCCGGCTCGTCGCGGTCGAAATCGTAGAGCACGTCGCCGTCGTAATCGAGGATCTGGGTGATGCCGTGGCGGCGCGACTGGTAGCCGCCGGCCGGGAAGGTGGCATAGGCGGTCGCCTGGTCGAGGACAGTCACCTCGGAAGTGCCGATCGGGATGGTGACGTCGTCGCGGATCGGCGTTTCGACGCCGAGGTTTTTCGCCATCGCCCGGATCGGCTGAATACCGAGTTTTTCCTTGGCGAGCCGCACCGGTACGGTGTTGATCGACTGGGCGATCGCGGTCTCAAGCGTGATGCGGCCGGCATAGCGATTGGCATAATTGTGCGGGCTCCAATTGCCCCAGTAGATCGGCGCATCGACGATCGTCGTCTGCGGCGTCATCCCGCTCTCCATCGCCACCGCATAGGTGTAGACCTTGAAGGAGGAGCCCGGCTGACGCAGCGCCCTGGTGGCGCGGTTGAACTGGCTCTCGCCGTAGTCCCGGCCGCCGACCATAGCGCGCACGGCGCCGCCGTTTTCGATCATCACCATCGCGCCCTGCTTGGCGTGATAGGCCTCGCCATATTCGCGCAGCGACGTCTCGACCGAATCCTCCGCCGCCTGCTGGATGCCCATGTCGATCGTCGTGCGCACGATCAGCGAATGCTGGTGGAAGCGCGCCGAAAGCCGCTGTACCTCGTCGAAAGCCCAGTCGAGGAAGAAATCGGGTGATTCCACCTCGTTGCGGTCGACGACGGTGGCCGGATTGCGCCTGGCAGCGATCACCTGGCCCTCGGTCATTAACCCGCTCTGCACCAGATTGGTCAGCACTTCATTGGCGCGGGCACGCGCCGCCGGCAGGTTGACGTGTGGCGCATATTTCGCCGGCGCCTTGAACAGGCCGGCAAGCATGGCGGATTCGGCGAGATTCACATCGGTGATGTTCTTGCCGAAATAGAATTGCGCCGCTGCGGCTGCGCCAAAGGTGCCGCCGCCCATATAGGCGCGGTCGAGATAGGTGGAGAGGATTTCCTTCTTGGAAAGGTTCGCCTCGAGCCAAAGCGCCAGGAACGCCTCGGTGACCTTGCGGTCGATCGAGCGTTCGTTCGACAGGAACAGGTTCTTGGCGAGCTGCTGCGTCAGCGTCGAGCCGCCTTGGACGACTTCGCCGGCGCGTGCATTCTCGCTCATGGCGCGGAAGAGGCCGATGAAATCGATGCCGAAATGGTCGAAGAAGCGCCGGTCCTCGGTGGCGATCACCGATTTGATCAGCGAATCCGGCAGCTCGTCGATTGGCACGGAATTCTGGTGAATGACGCCGCGATGGCCGATGACGTTGCCGTAGCGGTCGGTGAAGGTGACGGCGAAATCGCCGCGATTGCGCCAATCTTCCTTGGTCGCCTCAAAGGCGGGCTGGGCAAGCAATAGCATCAGCACCGAGCCGGCGGCTCCGAGCGTCAGTCCTTCGCCGGCAACTTCGAAGACCATGCGCTTCCAGCCGCGCACGCGGAAGCGGCGGAAGAAAATGGTAATGTCTTCCCAAATTTCGGCGGCGCGGAAGCCGGCGTTCCAGACGGTCGAATCGATCCAGGAATCGATGCGCAACAGAATGTGACGGCTCTTCGCCGGCCGCTTTTCCGCCGCCTCGTTCGCCGCTCTTCCAGGCCTTTTTTCTGGCCCGTTTTCTGGCCCATTTCCTGGGTTGTCCGGATCCTGCACGTCCTGTATTCCCGCCTGATCGCGCTTCGGTCATATCCGACGAAAGCGCGAGGCCCGCATATGGCCGCAAAGCTCTCCGATACCAGAGAGAATTCTCCGAGTATCAGGAGTATACTGAAGGATTGATTGATTTTGCGGCTGATAACAAGAGAGATGCATCAGGGTCACGCGAATTTGCGGGTCGCTGTTGCAAGAAACGAACGATGAACGATCTGCCCTTCTGGAAGAGCAAGACGCTTGCCGAAATGACCGTCGCCGAGTGGGAAAGCCTTTGCGACGGCTGCGGCCTCTGTTGTCTCAACAAGATCGAGGAATGGGATAGCGGCGATATCTATTTCACCTCGGTCAGCTGCAAGCTGCTCGACGGCGAAAGCTGCCGCTGCTCCAGCTATGAGAACCGCTGGGATTTCGTGCCGGACTGCGTGCAGCTGACCAAGGAGAACGTGCCCGACATCGCCTGGCTGCCGCCCACCTGCGGCTACCGGCTGGTCAATGAAGGCCGCGACCTCTACTGGTGGCACCCGCTTGTCTCCGGCGATCCCGAGACGGTCCATGCCGCCGGCATTTCCGCCCGCGGCCGCACCATCAATGAAAATGAGATCGATATTGACGATCTCGAGGATTATGTCGTCGACTGGCCGCTGACCGTTGGCGCGAAAAAGGATGAAGAGGAAGCCTAACATTACAGTTGCCCACCTTGCACGACGGCGAATTGAACCTTCATCCGTCATCGCATGGTCGCTTTGGCGACGTGCGCATCAAGCCCTTCAGTGTGCGGCGCCTGGTCCCTCGTGTGCCCTCACGATGGCGTCCGCTTCCTTGCCGTATAGCTCCTCGAAGTGATCGAAGGTCTTGGAAAAGTAACCAATGCCCTGCGTCGCCGAGCGCAGCGCCCGCGCCAGATCGTCAAGTGCGCCGCCCGGAATGAGTGCCCGGAAGATGTCCCAGCCCTTAGCGGTTTCATCCCGGTCGAAGCCGAGAACCTGACCCTTGAGAGCGGAGACGATCTGGACGAGGCTGCCCGAATAGATCGACGGAATGTGAATTTCGCTGCGGAAGACCGGTTGCATTAAAACGGCCGACCCTTCGGAAAGCGCCTGTCGCACTCCCATTTTCGACGCAGTCCGGAAGGCGTGTTCCGAACTGTCGACGGCATGGTGCTGACCATCGTACAGCGTTACGCCGACATCGATGACCTGGAAGCCTAGCGGCCCTTTCTCCATCGCTTCGCGCGCGCCTGCTTCGACAGCAGGGATGTAGTTGCGCGGAACGACGCCACCCTTGACGGTTTCGCTAAAGGTGAAGCCCCGGCCGCGCTCATTGGGGCGAATGCTCAGCTTCACATCCGCGAACTGTCCGGCACCGCCGGTCTGTTTGCGGTGACGGTAATGAACCTCAGATGGTTTCGCAATTGTCTCGCGGTAGATCGGGCTGGGCGTTCGATCGGTTACGGCGATGTGAAACACGTCGGACAGGGTTCGGCAGAGATCGCGCAGATGCACCGGCCCCTGGGCGCAGACGAGCTGGGCGCCGGTGCTTTCCTCCTGCAAGACCGTTAGGCCGCGATCCGTCGCGGAAAGTTTTGCCAGCGTTTCGGAGAGCTTGTTTTCATCGCGCTCGCTGCCCGGGACTAGGATCCTTTCAAGCATCGGCGTGGGTGGCTCCGTCCATCCAGGCGGGGCGACCACCGCGTCTGATGTCAACAGCGAAGGGACGGGCAAGTGGTCGGACTTGACCGTCGCAAACACATCCCCCGACACAGGCACAACCGCCGAATTGGACCGCCCGTTTGCGAGATGCTGTACGGCGCCGAGGCTGGAGCCGCCCAATGATGCGCCCTGCCGCAGTCCCTCGCCAAGCGCGCGCACCAGCACTGTCTTACCGACATTCTGGCGATGATAGGCATGGAAGCTCACGGCGGTCAGCTTGTTTTCATCGACATTGCCCGCACGAGCCAGGCGCTGTCGAAGAACCGTGACCGGCGGCGCCTCGTGGCGCAGCGCCTTCATCAGCCTCATCATGCCGTTGCCGTGACTTGCGGCACCGATCAGGACTGGAATAATCCTGTTTTCCCTGAGAACCCGCGATGAAATGGCATAGAGCGCGTCGCTGGGCGGCTCGCGATCTTCGATCAGTTCCTCGAGAAGCCAGTCATCGAATTCGGACAGGTGTTCCAGGAGCTCGCTGCGCGCTTCGTGCTCGCGCTCGGCGGCGCTTTCGGGGATTGCGATCAGCGCCGAAGTCTGGCCTTCCCGGTAGCGCCACGCCCGTTCGGAAATCAGATCGCAACTGCCTATGATCCTGTCCCCCTCGCGGATCGGGATCTGGCGAAGCAAAAGCGTGTGGTTGGCGTAGTCTTGAAGCGCGGCGATCACGTCCCTCAGCCGCCCTCTGGGTTCGTCCATCCGGTTGACGAAGAGGATGCACGGCGTCTCCGAGGCCTCGATTACGCGCAGATAGGGCGCGGCGAGCACAGCCTCCTCGGGTGCCGATGAAACGCACAGGATGCAGGCGTCGCTGGCAAGAAGCGCGTGCTGTGCATGCGCCAACGCTTCATTGGGTCCTGGCGCATCCAGCGCACACCACGCCTCGTTTCCAAAGGTGAATTCTGTGAGGTTCAATCCATAAGGGGAGCTGGATTTTCTCGCCGCCCCTTCCAGGGAGCCGAGCTTTTCCACGACTGTTGATTTTCCGGTCTGCGAAGGTCCAAGCACGGTAAAGCAGCGCATCGGCATTCCTCCAACTGCCATAAACACAACTTTCAGCCATCATAGGATGCCCTGAACCGCTGCAAGGCGCCAGAGGTGTTCAGTTTCACAATGCTTTGACCTGGACTTGCATTTGAGGCTGAGCGGGGATCAGGGCTTCACTGCTGTCAGGAAGCGCTTCAATTCCGTCTCCACATAGGCAGCCACCGGGCCGTCTGCGCCAAATCCCCACCAGGTGAGCGAACCCTGCCATTGCGCCAGCATCAGCCGGGCGATCGTCTCCGGATCGCTCGCCGAGCTGAAGCAGCGTGCGATCGATTTCGTCAGCGCCGTTCCCCAGGCTGCACCCCGGGCCCGCAGCACCGGATCGCGGAAATCCTCGCGCAGCACCAGCAGTCCCTCGCCATAGGCGCCGGCATTGTCGCCGTAATCCTGCGACAGGCCGACGAGCAGCGCGACGGCGCCTTCCGGGGTTTTCGCCACGCTCCCGGTAAGCCGCGCCGTTTCCGCATCCAGCCGGTCCCAGGCGTGAAGCAGCGCAGCGCGCAGCATCGCCGCTTTCGTCGCGAAACGCTGCACCAGCGTCGAACCGGAAAGACCGCTGGCTTTCGCCACCGCCGCAAAGGTCGCCGCATCCGGCCCCTCGGCGTGGATCAGCGCCAGCACCATGGCGAGAAGCTGTTCATCGGACAGTGTGCGGCGACGCGGCATGAAATTCCTCTTGCATTCGTTTCGAATGTAAACGATCATTCGTTTATATACAAGGCGCCCCGGATGAACTAGGCGCACTCCGTTCTAGCGTGGAGGATCGAGAAGTGACAGCAAACTTGCGGGAGAAAGTAGCTTTGGTGGCAGGTGCAACGCGCGGCGCCGGCCGGGGCATAGCGGTGGAACTCGGCGCCGCCGGCGCCACCGTCTATGTCACCGGGCGCACGACGCGCGCCCAGCAATCCGAATATATCAGGCCGGAGACGATCGAGGAGACAGCCGAGCTGGTGACGTCAGCCGGTGGCAAGGGTATCGCCGTGCAGGTGGACCATCTGGTCCAGCAACAGGTCGAGGCACTGATCGCCCGCATCCGCGGCGAAGCCGGCCGGCTCGATATTCTCGTCAACGACATCTGGGGCGGCGAGAAGCTGTTCGAATGGGACAAATCAGTCTGGGAGCATTCGCTGGACAAGGGCCTGCGCATGCTGCGGCTCGGCATCGAGACGCATTTGATCACCGCCCATTACGCCCTGCCGCTAATGATCGAGCGGCAGGGCGGGCTGCTGGTCGAGGTGACCGACGGCACGGCCGACTATAACGCCACCCATTACCGGCTGTCGCCCTTCTACGACCTCGTCAAGACAAGCGTCACCCGCATGGCCTGGGCGCATGCGCAGGATCTGGCAAAACACGGCGCCACCGCCATTGCCATCACGCCCGGCTGGCTGCGCTCGGAAATGATGCTGGATGCCTATGGTGTCAGTGAGGGGAACTGGCGCGAGGCGACGAAGGTACAGCCGCATTTCGCCATTTCCGAAACCCCACGCTTCGTCGGCCGGGCCGTTGCGGCCATCGCCGCCGATCCCGACCGCGCCCGGTGGAACGGCCAGTCGCTGTCGAGCGGCGGAGTGGCCAAGACCTATGGCTTCGACGATATTGACGGTTCGCGGCCGGATTGCTGGCGCTACATGCTGGAAGTGCAGGAGCCCGGCAAACCGGCGGATGTGACAGGCTATCGCTAGAACGGGCATCGCGCTCGGAGCAATCCAGGAGCAGGAAGGGTAGAGCGGCTCTGCGCTTCCGTGAAAGCTAAACCGCTCTAACGCCCGTTATCGTGCTGTGGCAAGCCGCGCCGCCTCGCGAAACGAGACCAATCGCTTCGTCCGTTCGTCCCACAGCACCAGCTTGACGCAACGCAGGCTTTCCATGAGCGTGATGCGACCCAGATCGGCAAGCTCAGGATGATCTCGCAGCACCTCCGGCAGCCGGTAGTAAGGCACCCGGCTCGACAGATGATGCACGTGGTGGATGCCGATATTGCCGGTTATCCACCGCAGCACTGGCGGCAGGTCGTAATGCGAGGCGCCGTGTAGGGCCGCATGCTGGAACTGCCAGTCCGGCTCCTTCGACCAATGTGTTTCCTCGAATTGATGCTGCACGTAGAACAACCAGACGCCGGCAGCACCTGCCAGAAGCACGGTCGGCAGATGCACCAGTAAAAAGGGGACGATCCCGACCGCCCAGATCAGCAGCGCGGTGACCACCGCGATGGCAAGATTGGTCGCCATGGTTGAGATCCAGGGCAGGGCGCCGGAGCGCATCATGCCGAAAGGCAGGCGCTGCTTGAAGAGGAACAGCCATGCCGGTCCGATCCCGAACATTACGATCGGATGTCGATAGAGCCGGTAGCCGAGCCGGCCCCAGCGCGACAGCGCGTTATATTCGGCGATCGTCAGCGTTTCGATATCGCCAACGCCGCGTTCGTCCAGGTTCCCGGCCGAGGCGTGGTGTTCCGCATGCGCCCGGCGCCAGTAGTCGTATGGCGTCAGCGTCAGGATGCCGATCGTGCGTCCAACCCAGTCGTCGACGCGGCGACGGGCAAAAAACGAGCCGTGGCCGCAATCATGCTGGATCATGAACAGCCGGAGCAGGAAAGCAGCGGCGGGAAGGATGAGGATCAGGCCGGGCCAGAAACTGTAATGAACCGCTGCCCAGGCGGCAGCCCAGAACAGCGCGAAAGGGACGACGGTGACGGCAAGCTCGAAGGCGCTGCGTCCGGCCCGCGGCTGGCGATATCCGGCAAGGATCTTCAACCAGCGCTTTTCAGCGAAAAGCTCGGCATTCTCCCGGGATCGCTCCGGGTTTTCGTCAGCCTCGCCCAAAGGGGCCACTTGGATTTCCTCGCACTCGCTGCGGCGCGCAGATTCGATCACAGAGTGAGGCCGTGAAAGGCGGCGATCGCCGAAAAGCCGAGTGCAATCACTACGGCCGAGCGAATGAGGAAGAGCGGATAGTCGAAGTTGTACATTGTATGAAGAGTGGTCATGGTTGCAGCGATTCCTGTTTTTCTAAAGACATGTCAATGGGCGTAATGTCACGCCGGCGCGTCCGTGAGGACGCACTATCACTTGCGCTGTTACGCGCAGCGAGGGCGAGAGCGGCGGCTCGTTAAGAGGTTCTATTTCTTTGGAGCACTGCCCTGCGGGGCGGTTTTGGTCGCCGTCTTCATCTGGTTGGCGAATGTGCTTTCTACCTTCGCTTCCTGCTTGTCCTTTTTCGGCTTCCGGACCTCGCGATTGCTTCTTACTTGTCCTTTTGCCATCGATAAAATCTCCCTTTAGATCGAAATTGAAAGCCGCAGCCTGCGTGGTATTCGCCCCGCTTGTCGGTCGCGATCGGAGATCGCGGGATCGTCATGAGGGGCAACCCGACAACACCGGGCCGCAGGGATGGAATGAAAATGATGCCTGCTGAAACCGCATCGCAGTCTGGAGGCGGATGACCGGAGAGGTCATCGAAAGCCAAACCCGACGTTGAGACGGGACGTCACCATGCTTTCGCGATCGGGAAAATGGCGGGGCCGGAAACCCGGTCACCGCAAATGCCGCATCGGCCAAATCAGCGAGCCCTCCTTATAGAGTAAAATTGAGGTGCCATTAAGGCCGCCGCCGCAGGAAAGCCATATTTCCACAGGGGATACGTGCCGCGCAACGAGGGATGAATTTTGCGACGCGCCTAGTCATTCACGGGAAACAGGCGGATCAGCTTCGTTCTTTCCATCTCCGCCAGGCCTGATGCCGACATGATGCCGCGGGCCAGACAGAGTTCTATGTCCCGTCCGATATCGCGTGGCACAAGCATACCGCCGGCCTTGAGCAGGCGGTCTGTCATCGACAGAAGCAGGTCCACCTTCGCCTGGCAGCCATCGATTTCCAGGAGCGCCACCCGGCGCTCCCTGTCGATGTCTGCAAGATTTCTAGCCTGTTCGCGTTGTTGGTAAGCCCCGAATTGCACCCATCCGAAATAACCGGCCGCTGCGACGCAGATACAAAGCAAAAGGGTTTTTCGCACAATACTCCTTAGGAGCCGGCGGCTCACTTGCCGCTAGAACATGAGTGAGAGCATGATGTCGTCCGAAAACCGCTCACACTTTTCGGCATTTGCTCTAGCCGGCGGCGCGTCTTTCGCGGGGCAATCCCTGTATCGCATATCGGTTAAAGACGGGGGTTACCGGTTTCGGCGGCGTCTTCGGCTTGCCGAAATGGTGTTCGAGCGCTTGTGAGAGCATAGCAGGCGAGGTAACGCCCTCTTCGAACAGCCTGATCAACAGTATGGCCGCGACGTTGAAGACACGTTCGTTGCCGATCAGGATTTTGGCGTCGTAGCCGGCGTCGTTGAGCACGCCCTGCAGCATGTCGAGATCGGCCGAAGTCAGATGCGGCTTTTCGAAAGTGGAAGACATCGGTCCTCCTTTCATCGGGGCAAGGGTATAAAAACCCTCAGTCGGCAGCGCCCTTACACTGGCTGCCGAAGTTGCGACCATGCGCCTTTCACCCAGGCAAAGCAACGGGATTCTTGCAGCAGATAGCGCTCCGGTTCATGAGCAGCCCGCACCGGTCAGGGTGCGGGCCGATGAGGGTTATTCCGCCGCCTGATAGGTGGGGCTCCGGGCGGCCGATGTTCGCGGCCCGGCGGCTGCAAGCAGGGTGATCGCCACCGCAAGCAGCGCCACGAACGCGATCCCGGCGACATAGGGGTTCCAGCCGAAATGCGGTGCGGCGCCGAAGACTGCCGAGGCGGCCGCAAGCACGATGCCGCCGCCGATCTGGAAGGAGGCAAAGAGCAGTCCGGAGGCGAGCCCCGACTTGTCGTCCTCCACGTCGGAGAGGGCTGCGACCTGGACCGAGGGGTAGGTCATGGCGTAACCGAGGCCGAGCGGGATCTGCGAGAACAGCACGAGCAGGATCGGGTCGACATGACCGAGTGCTGTCACCCAGAAGATATAGCTGAACGCTTGCAGGCCGACACCCGCCGCCATCAGCCCGGTGGCGCCGCGATTTTGCGCGAGCGTCGCAAAACGTGGCGCCAGGAACATCACGAACACGCCGCCAAGCGCAAAGCAGAAGCCGGTTGTGAAGGCCGACCAGCCGATGACGTTCTGATAATAGAGCGTCGCCAGGAACTGGAA
Organism: Rhizobium changzhiense; assembly: GCF_013087625.1. Classification (NCBI taxonomy): domain Bacteria; kingdom Pseudomonadati; phylum Pseudomonadota; class Alphaproteobacteria; order Hyphomicrobiales; family Rhizobiaceae; genus Rhizobium; species Rhizobium changzhiense. Next base: position 452,687 of record NZ_JABFCQ010000001.1, on the reverse strand, counting down.
GCCGACATAGGCGCCCTGGAAGAGCGCGGCGATCGCATTGGCATGCCGGAGCTTGGCCCGGCGGAACATGCCGAGCGGTACCATCGGATCGGCATGCCGCGCTTCGACCAAGAGGAAGAGCAGGATCAGCACCAGCGACGCGACAAGCGAACCCCAGGTCGCAAAAGCCTGCCAGCCGGCGGCCGCAGCATTGGTGATGCCGAAGACGAAGAGCAGCAGCCCGGGTGTGATCGTCAGCGCGCCGGCCCAGTCGAAGCTCGGCCGCGGTCCCGTCCTTTTGGGATCGGCCGGCAGCGCCAGTGGCGCAAGAAGGAGCGTCAGGATGGCGACGGGCGCGCCCATGACAAGCGTCGCCCGCCAGCTGAAGATCGTCGCGGCGCCGCCGAGCACCATGCCGAGCACGAAGCCGGTGGCGCCGGTCGAGGCGAAGACGCCGAGCGCCTTTGCCCGGGCGGTTCCCTCGCCGAAGACGGAGAGCAGCAGCGCAAGGGCCGCAGGGGCGGTAAAGGCGGCGGCGATGCCTTTGACCAATCGGGCGGCGATCAGTGTCGGTCCGCTGTCGACAAAGCCGCCGGCGATGCTGGCGGCAGCAAAGATCGCCAGCGACCAGAGGAAGACGCGGCGGTGGCCGAAGACGTCGGCGACCCGTCCGCCGAGCAGCAGGAAGCCGCCATAGCCGAGTACATAGGCGCTGACGGCCCATTGAAGCGATGTCGCCTCCATGCCGAGTTCGGCCTGGATGGCAGGCAAGGCAACGCCGATGGTGGAGACGTCCATGGCGTCGAGAAAGTTGGCGGTGCAGAGCAGCAGCAATGCCAGTCCCGCCCCACCTCGCGATTTGGAAAGTGTCATCGAAATCGTTCCTTATTTGCTGCCGCCTCATCGGGGGGAGGTTGCCGGGCGGCAGGGAACGAGAAAATGTACAGCTTCCATTCCTATTGCAAATTGATAGTAGCCATGCCAGGTATTACTCACGATGATGAATGATGCCACTCTTCGCAAGATCGACCTCAATCTCCTGCTGGCCTTTTCGGTGCTGATGCAGGAGCGCAATGTCAGCCGCGCCGCCGAGCGGCTGCTGCTCGGCCAGCCGGGCCTGTCGGCCGCTTTGCGACGCCTGCGCGAGGCGCTGGACGACGAATTATTCGTGCGTGTCGGCCGCGGCCTGCAGCCGACGCCGCGCGCCCTTTCCATCGCTCCGGCAATCGAGGATGCGCTGTCGGGCATCGAGCGCGCCATCCGCCCGCAGGCCGAATTCGATCCGGCCAGCTGGCAGGGCGAGTTCCGCATCGGCATGTGCGACAATCTCGAATCGGCTTTCTTCGGCCCGCTCGTCGCCCGTCTTCTCCAGCTTTCACCCGGTGCCCGGCTGATCGGCATCGCTTCCGAAAAGCGCGATGCCGCGCGCCGGCTGGATGAGGGCGTCTTCGACTTCAGCGTCTCCGTGCATGACGAGCCGGCCTCCTGGCACATCCGCGCGCCACTGTTCGATCAGGCCTCGATCTGCATTTACGACGACGCCCAGCTCCGGTTGAAGGCGCCGTTGAGCCTCAGGGATTTCGCCAATGTCGCCCATGTCACCGTCTCGTTCGAAGGCAATGCCGCGACCAGCATCGACATCGCGCTGAGCCGCACCGGTCACGTCAGGCAGGTGGTGGCGACCGTGCCGCGCTTTTCTGCCTTGCCGACGGCGCTTCGGGCCATGCCCGCCATCGCCACCGTGCCGGAATCGATCGGCCGCTGCATGGCGCAATTGCATGGGTTGACGATCTGCCAGCCGCCGCTTCCTCTGCCCGCCGATCCCGTGACGATGCTCTATCGCCGCGTCGACCAGGCCGACGGCCGGGCGCGCTGGTTCCGCCGCCTGTTTCTGGACGTCGCCAGCCAGGCGCTCGAAGCCTCCGGCTGCCGCGTATCGATATCGAGAGTTGCCGCCTGATCTTTTAGATCTCGCCTTTGTGAAAATACGCTTCGAGGCGATAGCCGTCCGGGTCGATGATGAAGGCGGCATAATAGAAGCGCCCGTAATCCGGCCGGATACCCGGTTCGCCGTTGTCCGTGCCGCCGGATGCAATGGCCGCCGCGTGAAAGGCATCGACCGCGGCCTCGTTCGGCGCGACGAAGCAGAAATGCAGCCCCGATCGTATGTCGGCAACAACAGGCTGTTCAACCTGCATCACCCAGAGCCCGACCGTTTCCGGGCCGTAGCCGATCATGGTGTCGGAATTGGACAGACGCTCATATCCGAGCGGTGCCAGTGCCGCATCGTAGAAATGGCGGGCTCTTTCCAGGTCTTTTACGCCGATGGAAATATGATCGAACATGGACTGCGAACTCCCTATCTTCCGCTAATTCCCAAAGGACTGCTCGCACCCAAGATGGCACGATGCCAACATCTTTCAACCGCCGCCCTAAGCGAACGGGCGCATCGTCAGCGGCCTGCGCGCTCATTCATGACCGGCGATCCTGTCCAGCGCCTTGGCAAAAAAGTGTGGTGAGCCGAAATTGCCGCTCTTCAGCGCAAGCCCGAGCGGCCCGGAGCGGTCGGCTACTAGGACCGGCACGCCGGGATCGATTTCCGGCCCGATCATCATGTTTTTGAGACCGAGCGCCTCCACTACCGCGCCGGAGGTTTCTCCGCCGCCGACGACAATCTGCCGCGTGCCGGCATCGGCGAGCCGCCGCGCCAGTCCGCCAAAGAAGGCCTCGATTTTTCCAGCCACGTCCTCGCGCCCGAAACGCTGCTGCACGAAGCTCACCACTTCAGGAGCCGCTGTCGAATAGACGATCGGATTTTCGGCCGCATTCGCCTCCACCCAGCGTGCCGCGCGCTCCACCGACATCGAGCCGCGCATCAGCACCGCCGGATCGATCGCAAACCCCGGATGGTTCTGCAGGTGGCAGGCGACCTGGTTCTGCGAGGTCGTGGAGCAGGAGCCGCAGATCACGACACCGAAACCGTCGACCAGGGGCACTTCGGCCGCAGCGCCTGAGAGCTTGCCCTGGTCGCGGAAATTCTGCGGCAGGCCCTGTGCGATGCCCGAGCCGCCGGTCACCAGCTTGTGGTCGGCGACCGCGGCCGCGATCGTCGTAAGGTCGCCGTCCTCGATGGCGTCGACGACGACCAGGCGGTGGCCGGCGGTGAGTTCGGCGCGCAGGCCGTTGCGCAAGGCCGCAGCGCCCGAGCGCACCACGTCGAGCGCAATGCTGCCGATCTCGCCCTTCGTCTGCTGCTGCAGCCAGCGGCGGATGTCGGGATCGGTCATCGGCGTCAACGGATGGTTCTGCATGCCGGATTCGCTGAGCAGCCGGTCGCCGACGAAGAGATGTCCCATGAAAAGCCGCCGGCCGGTCGCCGGAAAGGCCGGGCAGACGACGGCGACGCCGGTGCCGGTGAGGCGCAGCAGCGCTTCGGCCACCGGGCCGATATTGCCGGTCGGTGTTGAATCGAAGGTCGAGCAATATTTGAAGACGATCTGCTCGCAGCCCTGCTCGAGCAGCCAGCGCGCCGCCTCCAGCGACTGACGCACCGCATCGTCGACCGGCGCCGAGCGCGTCTTCAGTGCGACGACGCCGGCCTCGCAATCCGTCTTGCCGCGGCCGGGGCCGACGAACTGCACGGTCGACATGCCGCCTCTCGCAAGCGTGTTGGCAAGATCGCTGGCGCCGGTGAAATCATCGGCAATCGCCCCAAGCAGCATGTCAGGAAAGCTCCGGCAGGCGGCCTTCGAGCTCGTCCTCGATATGCACGCGAATGATCTCGTCGAAGGATGTTGCGGCTGTAAAGCCGAGCGCCAGCGCCCGGCTCGCATCGAAATTGCCCGGCGCAGCCACCAGCTTGCGGCCGACCATTCCGGCCGCGCCAATGACAAGGATTTTCATCTGAAGCGGCCCTCCACTCGAAGACATCGACGCCGGCTTCCGGCGCGAGTCGCCCCGAACCGGCAATGCCCTAGTTAAGACAAGGCGAGCGACGCTGTCACGTGATTTTGGGGAGGGCGCAGTTCGCTCGGCGCTGCTATGGACCGGGAACGGACGGGCACTCCTGCGACAGCTGCGGCCTGCAGCAGCCTGAGGCTGGACAGGTCTCGCTCTAAACAGCGCCTTCGGCGAGGCCCTGCATGTGCTGCAGGTCCGCCACTTCATAAGTCCAGACTCGAAACGCCTTCAGCACATGCGGTCCAAAGGAATTGATGAGCGGTATGTCGGCGGCGTCGCGCCCGCGTGCGACGATGATACGACCGATCCGCGGCGTGTTGTTGCGCGGATCGAACGTATGCCATGCACCGTCGAGGAAGACCTCGATCCAGGCGCTGAAGTCCATCGGATCAACGACGGGAATACCGATGTCGCCGAGATGGCCATTGATGTATCGGGCAGGAATGTTAAGGCAACGGCACAACGCCACCGCGAGATGCGCAAAGTCGCGACAGACGCCGACACGTTCGTGGAATGCCTCGAAGGCTGTCCGCGTCGATCGTGCCTGCATGTAGTCGAATTGAATGTGGCCGTGAACGAAGTCGCAGATCGCCTGAACGCGGCCCCAGCCGGGTGAGACGGTGCCGAACATATCCCATGCAATTTGACTGAGACGATCCGTCTCGCAATAGCGGCTGCCCATCAGGTAGACGAGGCAATCATCCGGCAATTCCGAAACCGGGACTTCCCTGGCGCCTGGCAGCGACCTGTCCGCCTGGCCGTCGTCTTCGATCGTCGCATCGCCCCATATGGTCAGGTCGCCCGCCGGGGCAACCAGCCGAAGACAGCGGTTGCCGAAGAGGTCGCGATAAGTCGAAGTGGGAACATCAGGGGTGGTGAAGACCGTTTCCGGAATTCTGATGTCGGCCGCACGATCCTCATGCACCGACAACAGACATACCAATGCGGTCGGCTGTGGGCAGGTCAGCGTGATTTCATAGCCGTAACGGATCAACATGGAGCGTTCTCGCGCGTCCGGATCCGTCTAGCGGAAGTCCGCCGCAGTTAGAGTATAGAAGGCGCGGCGGCGGTAGGAATAGGCTTTGTGTGCCACGTCCTGAATGGAGTTGCGCAGGGCGTCGAACGACGAAAGCCACCTCGTTTCCGAAGGCTCGGTTCTTTGCAATGCGGTGTCGGATTTCGCCAGAGCGCCAACCTCGATGAAGAACAACACCTGAAACATGCCGTCATGGCCGACGAAGCGCACAGCATTTCTCGCTGCATCGAAGCTGCGGCTTTGGTTCAGGAAGGCTAGCGCCATGGTTGAACCGGCGGGGTCTGACGAGCACTCCGGGCGGCGTCCGACAGCCTGAGCCATTCCTTCCGGTATCCTATGTTGAGAAGATTGAAGGACATCATGTCTTTCCCGGCCTGCGAACGGCTCTTGCCGATCACGGCATGATCGGCGCGCACTGGAAGGTTTGCTGATACACGATAGACGGTCGACGAACGGGCGGATTCGATCCGGCGGTCGTGTTCGATCTCCATGGAGTAGCGGCCGGAAGCGCCACATTTGTTTTCCCACGTGCCGACGGCAAAGGCATTCCGTCTTCGTTCGGCTTCGTCTTCATGGCTGTTCACGATGTCAACCTTTCGTCATTCGGGCCGTGGCCATGGCCAAACGTCCTCTCGATCAGTGTTGCGCCGCCGCCGGCGGGCGATAGGTTTACCAGTTCCAGACTGTCTTCCGTCGCGACCCGCTCATGACGTTCATCGTCACTGCGGATGCGGTATTGCAGCATATTTCCTCTCAGAGGCAGCGTGGCGGTAATGCGGTATGTGTCGGGGAGCTTGGAGGGAACGACCAAGAACCCGTCCTTCACCCGGACAGTCTGCCCCACCTTGAAGATATGTGTTGCTGCCTCGCGCCGGATTGAGCGTCCATTGCGTTGCGGGATGCGCGTAGCGGTCATGACGGTTTGTGGTCCTTTTCGAGCGCGGTTTCGAGATCTGACAGGTGGATGGGCATCATCTGCTGCGTCGAACTCCGGGCGGCGATCGCCGGCAGGTGGATGAACGCGCCGACCCGTCGCCAGGCAAGCCTGGAAACGCTATCGATCAATTCCTCGTCATAATCGACGCGGTATTCTCCGGCTGGCCGCGCCCCGTCGAAACCGGGCAGGCGGAATGGGGATGAAAAGCGAACGACGGTTTGTGTGGTGCGACTTGTCACGGTTGAGGCCTCCGCAGGAAGACACCGATGCGTTTCCTGTATCGTTGAGATCCGAACCGGACGAACTCGAGGCTGCCGGTACATCCGCGGTCAGCGCCAAGCTCATTCCGGATCGGAATAGGCGAAATCAACGCCGGAACGACGTCATAGATCGCTATCGAGAATTCAGTGGTGATGGCGGGTCGTAGGTCTCTGACACCGCGAAGCCAAGTCGGCCAAATCGACGAGGCCTATCATTGCGCCTCGATTGAGTTTAAATCAAGATAAATTCTGATTTATCTATGAAAAACGCGAAATTAACTCTTCGTTCACGCAAATAAAATGGAACGCGACGGCGCAAAAAGTTCTATCAATTTCCTGATTGTTGCAAAAAATCCGGTCGGATTGATTTCCTGAATATCTCAAAAAATTTCCTCCGCGAAGAATATTTCTTAGCACTCCTATCAATCGAGTGCCACGAGTGCTATTTATGAGTTGCAGCCGCCATACGCGCCGGCAGCAGAAAGACCTCTATGAAATTCCGTTCACTTCACGACCGCGTCGTCATTCGACGTGCGGAAGGCGATGTCAAATCCAAGGGCGGGATCATCATTCCAGACACCGCCAAGGAGAAGCCGCAGCAAGGCGAAGTGGTGGCAGTCGGCCCGGGCCTACCCGACAAAAGCGGCAATCTCAACCCGCTTGATGTCGAGGTCGGCGATCTCATTCTGTTTGGAAAATGGTCGGGGAGCGAGGTCACGATCGATGGCGAAACCCTTCTGATCATGAAGGAGACCGACATCATGGGCATCGTCGAAAAGACCGAAGCGGCCGCCGGCAAAGCCGCCTGAGGGTCGAATTTGTGACCCGCAACTCAAGACCGAACTGGGAAGAAATATCATGTCTGCCAAGGAAATCAGGTTCTCCACCGACGCGCGCGACCGCCTGCTGCGCGGCGTCGAATTGCTCAACAATGCCGTCAAGGTGACGCTTGGCCCGAAGGGTCGCAACGTCGTCATCGACAAGGCCTATGGCGCACCGCGCATTACCAAGGACGGCGTCAGCGTCGCCAAGGAGATCGAGCTCGAAGACAAGTTCGAAAACATGGGCGCGCAAATGGTGCGCGAGGTGGCTTCGAAGACCAATGACCTTGCCGGCGACGGCACGACGACGGCAACGGTGCTCGCCGCCTCCATCTTCCGCGAAGGCGCAAAGCTCGTCGCTGCCGGCATGAACCCGATGGATCTGAGGCGCGGCATCGATCTCGCCGTTATCGCCGTCGTCAAGGAAATCAAGGCGAGGGCGATGAAGGTCAAGTCATCAGGCGAGATCGCGCAGGTCGGCACCATTGCCGCCAATGGCGACGCCGCCATCGGCGAGATGATCGCCAGTGCGATGGACAAGGTCGGCAATGAGGGCGTCATAACAGTCGAAGAGGCGCGAACCGCCGAGACCGAACTCGATGTCGTCGAGGGCATGCAGTTCGATCGTGGCTATCTCTCGCCCTATTTCGTCACCAATGCCGAGAAGATGCTCGTGGAACTGGAGGAACCCTATATCCTCGTTCACGAGAAGAAACTCGGCAGCCTGCAGGCGATGCTGCCGATCCTGGAAGCCGTCGTACAGACCGGCAAACCGCTGCTCCTCATCTCGGAGGACGTTGAAGGCGAGGCGCTGGCGACGCTTGTCGTCAACAAGCTGCGCGGCGGCCTGAAGGTCGCAGCCGTCAAGGCACCGGGCTTCGGCGATCGCCGCAAGGCGATGCTCGAAGACATTGCCGTGCTCACGGCCGGCCAGATGATTTCCGAGGATCTCGGCATCAAGCTCGAGAACGTCACGCTCGATATGCTCGGCCACGCCAAGCGCGTGCTGATCGACAAGGAAAGCACCACGATCATCGACGGCTCCGGCGACAAAGCGGCCATCCAGGCGCGCATCCAGCAGATCAAGGCGCAGATCGAGGACACCACCTCCGACTACGACAAGGAAAAACTGCAGGAACGCCTGGCGAAACTCGCCGGCGGCGTCGCGGTCATCCGCGTCGGTGGCGCGACCGAGACGGAGGTCAAGGAAAAGAAGGACCGCATCGACGATGCGCTGAATGCCACCCGTGCGGCGGTCGAAGAGGGCATCGTGCCCGGCGGCGGCGTGGCACTGTTGCGCGCCAAGTCGGCGCTCATGGGCCTGACCGGGGAGAACGCCGACGTGACGGCGGGCATCTCGATCGTGCTGAGGGCGCTCGAAGCCCCGATCCGGCAGATCGCCGACAATGCCGGGTTCGAAGGCTCCATCGTCGTCGGCAAACTCGCCGACAGCAATGATCACAATCAGGGCTTCGACGCACAGACGGAGACCTATGTCGATATGATCGAGGCCGGCATCGTCGATCCTGCCAAGGTCGTGCGCACCGCTCTGCAGGACGCTGGTTCGATCGCGGCGCTGCTGATCACCGCCGAGGTGATGATCGCCGACATTCCCGCGAAAGATTCTGCGCCTGCGGCCGGAAATGGCGGCATGGGCGCTATGGGATACTGAGGCCAGCTTGACCGGTCCGGCGTCGCCGGACGGCACAACCCGAATAACAGACAGGGAGAATTCCAATGTCCGTACAGAGCAGCAACAAGACATCGATCACCCAGCGTTTCGACAGCTACCAGCCATCCAAGACGCTTCTCGTCTGGGCCTGCGTCGTCACGGCGATCGCCACGATGATTATCGGATTCAGCTGGGGAGGTTGGGTAACAGGCGGCACGTCAAGCAAAGCGGCAGCCGCCGCCGGCGACACCGCACGCGGAGAACTGGCGTCGGCCATTTGCGTCGAGCGGTTCAATGCGGCGCCGGATGCGAGCGCTAAACTGATCGAGTTCAAGGCGATTACCGAAGGCTACAAGCAGCGTCAGTTCGTCGAGGCCGGCGGTTGGGCGACCATGCCTGGGCAGACCTCACCCGACAGCCGAAGTGTTCAGGCCTGCGCCACCGCGCTTGCCGTCTGACAGCATTTTCCAGAGCGCTCCGATATGTGTGCGGAGCGCTTCCACTCTCAAAGCAGGAAATGACCAATGATCCGTTTTGTGAAAAAAAGCGACCCGCAGCCACCCGCAGACGGCGCTGGCGACAACCGCTTCCAGAAAATCCGCGAAGCAGCTGCCGACGAGCATAAAAAGGCCGCCAACGACAGCACGCGTCGCCGCCCGCCGCAGGCAACGGAAGATGACGATCCGCTTATCTGAGAGGGCACGGAAAGGCCGTCCTTGAACTCCAGCGCAGCTGTGTAAAGCCGGCATATGGCGCTAGACAGGGACGCACCAGGGCTCCTTGAAGACCTAGCGATAATCCAGCCAGATCCCGCCAGCATCGGCGGAACGCACGCAGTTTTCCACCCAGCGCACCCCTTCCAGTCCGGCATCGACATCGGGAAAGACGAGCTCTTCGATCCCCGCAGGGGCGAGGCCGCGCTCTCTGTTGATGGCAAAGCCGAAGCGGCGATAGAGGTTCGCCCAGGCTTCGAAGAGACCTTCCGGGTGGCCGCCGCCGATCCGGTCGTCGATCCTGGCCTCGGGATAGAGATAGTCCATGCCACGCTCGAGAATACGGGCCGGTTCGCCCTGGATCTCGTAAGACAGCTGGTTCGGCCGCTCGTCCCACCATTCGATACTGGCCTTCGAGCCGACGATGCGGATCGTCTGGCCGTGCATGGAGCCGGCATTGACGGCGCTCGACCAGATGGTAGCGATTGCGCCATTATCATATTCCATCAGGGTCACCGCATTGTCTTCGAGCGGCGCTCGGCTTTTGACGAAGCTCTGGCGGGTGCAGAGCAGACGCCTGATCTTCAGGTGCGGCAGGATGACCTTGGCGATATAAAGCGGGTGGGTCCCGACGTCGCCGAGGACATAGCTGGGGCCTGCGAATTTCGGATCGACGCGCCAGCGCGTCGAGGGGTTCTGCTCCTCCACCGCAGCACTATGGAAGCCATGGGCGAATTGCAGATTGACGATGCGGATCTCGCCGAGATCGCCATTCCTGACCATGGCGCGCGCTTGCTCGATCATCTGATGGCCGGCATAACCATAAGTCACGCCGACGATGCGGCTGCGCGCCTCAGAAAGCGCCTTCAGCTCTTCGGCCTCGACGGTCGTGAAGCAGAGCGGCTTTTCGCAGATCACATGCAGATCATGTTCGAGTGCTGCCTTGCAGATCGCGAAATGGGTATTGTTGGGTGTTGCGACCGACACCGCCTCGATGCCGTCAGCCCGCCCGGATTCTGCCGCAAACATCGCCGTATAGTCCCGGTAGCTCCTGGCTTCGTCGAGCCCGAGATCGAGGCCGAAGGCGCGGCCGCGTTCCGGATCGATATCGAAGGCACCCGCCGCAAGGGCAAAAACCTCGTCGCGATGCGCTGCCGAGCGATGAATATAGCCGATCTGGCTGCCTTTGCCGCCGCCGACCATGCCCCAGCGGATCGGCTTTCGCCTGTCATTCGTCATCATCTTTTCCCTAAAAACCAACCGACCTGAGGTAATCGCGGCTTTGCTTCACATCTTCGAGGCTGCCGGCGACATTCCTCGGATCGCGCTCCTGCTCGACGGTGATGAAGCCGTGATAGCCGATCTCCTCGAGCGTCCGCTTGACGGCGGGATAATCGATGACGCCGCGGCCGATCGGGCACATCACGCCCTGTCCGCAGGCCTCGAAGAAGCGGATCCTTTCGCCGAGCACGCGGTCGAAGACGGCTTGGTCGATATCCTTGAAATGGACGTAGTCGAGCCTGTCGGCATAGCGGCGCAACGTCTCCACCGGGTCCATGCCGGCATAATATGTGTGGCCGGTGTCGAGGCAGAAGCCCGCGACCGCCTGCGGAATGTCTCCTGCCACCCGCTCGATCTCATCGGCGAATTCGATATAGCCGCCCGCATGCGGGTGGATGACGGCGCGCACGCCATATTTGCGATGAGCGAGTTCGGCGATCGCCGTGATATTGGCGATCATCCCGGCCCAGGCCTTGTCGTCGAGACGCGGCGCGCGATCGGAATGTCCGGCGGCATAGTCCCGTTCGTCATGGCCCCAGTCCATGACTGTGAGATAGGGCGTCCTGAACCGCTGGCCCGCCACCTGTGCTGGCTGCGGCAGCCGAATGATGACGGCGCAGATTTCGTCGGTCTGCCGCAGCAATGTCTCCCGATTTTCAGGAGAGACGAGATCGTCGAAGATCGTGCCGGCGACGATGAAGAGATTGCGCTCGGTGAGCGCATTTGCGACGAGCCCATCATCGAGCGGCACGTATCCATAAGGCCCGAGTTCGAGACCGCCATAGCCGGCCGCTGCCGCCTCGTCGAAGACGCGTTGCCAAGCGGGAAGGTTTGGATTGTTGACGTCGTCCACGCCCCAGCAGCAGGGGGCTGTCGTAATTGTGATGGTCACGGTTTCATTCCTGATAATGCTGTGCCGGGGCGGATGTTGACGATCAGCCAAGTTTGCCGGGCCAGTATTTTTCGACATATTTCTGGATTTCAGCGCGCATGAAGCGGCCGGAATCGTCGGCACGCTCCTCCCAGCCGAAGACGCAGGCGGTGATGATGCCGTCGAACCCGACCGCGGCGAGCGAGGAGAAGAAGACATCCCAATTGATCTCGCCCTGGTACATATCCATGTGCTGATGGATGGTGACCTTCGCGCCCGGCGGATTGATGATGTAGCGCAGCCCTGACGACGCCTTGTGATTATAGGTATCGGCCACATGCACATGGGCGATCAGCGGGCCGGCATCGCGGATCATCCGCGCCATATCGTCACCGAAATAGAAGGTATGCGGCGCGCAATAGAGGAATTTGACGTTCTTCGAGCCGATGGTCTTCAGCATGTCGATCGCCGGATGCAGCGTTTCGCACCAGTCTTCCGGATGCGGTTCCATGTTGAGCGTGACGCCCTCGCGCTCGAACACCGGAACGAGCTCTTCTATCGAGCGCCACCAGGCAGCCTCACTATGCTCATGGGTATGCATGCCGCCGCAGCAACTGGCGCGGTGGCTGCGATCCGGCGACGGCCCGCGGCCGAATTCCGAGTTCATCGTATCGCAGCCCATTTCGGCCGCGATCGCGATTGCTTCCTTCCAGTAGCGCACTGCGGCCTGCCGTTCGTCCTCATGCGGGCTCGCCCAGCGATACATCGGCAGGATCGAGGCGAGCTGGACGCCGTGATCCTTCAGGGCCGCCTTGAATTCTGCGATGCGTTCCTTGTGTGCCCGCGGGCGCACCCACCAAGGCAGAAAATCGTCACGCGGTGAAAGCTCGATATGCTCATAGCCGAGCTCCGCCGCCTTGCGGCAGAGGTCGCGCAGATTGAGGTGGCGGTGCATATGCGGGTCGAGTGCGATCTTCATCTGGCTCCTCCGTCATCCCCCGGCCGCCGGCGAATGATCCTTGATCTCGGTTGTTTCGACGTCCGGTGCTCCTCCCGGATTGCTGGCACGATACGGCTGCGGCGCCCCGATGCTCCAATGCTTCCTTGATCAAATTTGATCATTGACCTCAGAGCAGGCCGATGCTCTGCTGTGTCAGGTTTTGGGAGTGGGTGAGCCTGATGAAGGTGACTTTGAAGGATGTCGCAAGCCAAGCCGGCGTTGGCACCGCGACCGTCGAGCGTGTCCTTAACGGCCGCGGCGGCGTGCGACCGGAGACGGCGGAGAAAGTCTTCCTGGCGGCAAGACGGCTTGAATACCGGCAAAGCCTGCCGGTCGTCCATCGCGGCCTGATCCGCATAGAGGTGATCCTGGTTCGCCCGGAGACCAGCTTCTATTCGCGTCTGAACCGGGCGTTCGAGCGCATCGCCGCCTCGCTCGACGACAGCATTGTCGTTCACCGCACCTTCGTCCGCGAGAACGAGCCGGCGCAATTCGCCCGCTATATCGCCAATCCGACAGCGCGCCGGTCGGCGCTGATCGTGGTTGCGCCCGACCATGCCGATGTCGTCACCAGTGTGCGCAAGGCCGCCGGCCTCGGCATTCCCGTCGTTCAGATCATGACCCGTCCGGCCCCCGAACTGCCCTATGTCGGCATCGACAACTATGCTGCCGGACGCACCGCGGCTCACTACATGTCGGGCATGCTGGCGCAGCGCCCCGGTTCGTTCGTCGCTCTCTGCCACAGCGGCGCCTATGAGAACCATAAGGAGCGGATCCGCGGCTTCTCCAGCTATCTCTCGGAGAATGGTTCAAACGAACATCGTTTCATCGAGGTCATGTTCGATCTCGATGACGAGCACAATGCAATGGAACTGCTGCAAGCGGCCCTCCGGCGGGAGCCCGGCATCATCGGCGTCTATAGTGCCGGCGGCGACAACAAGGGTGTTGCCAGGGTGCTCGAGGCCAATAAGGCTCGGCGGCCCTTCTGGGTTGGCCACGAATTGACCGAGCAGACGCAGGACTATCTCCGCCGCGGCATCATGTCGATCGTGCTCGACCAGGCGCCGGAGGTCCAGGCGAGACGTTCGATAGACCTTGCCCTGAACAGGCTGGGTCTCATCGAGGTGGAGGTCAGCGCCGAGCCGGTGCGCTTCCTGACGACCACGCGGGAAAATCTTTGAGTGGGATGCAATAGGCGTTTTGAGGCGCCGGCGGCCCTACTGCAGCTGCGGCTTTCTGAGAAAGCTGTTGCGGTCGGCGGATTTGATGCGCAGCCAGGCTTCCCGGCCGTTCCTGAGGATCCGCATGGGGATTTCGGCGCCGGCGGGACCGCTGCTCCAGACCTTACGGTAGAAATCGGCCAGGCCGTCGACCTCTTCGTCGCGGATCTCCGAAATGATATCGCCCTGACGCAGGCCAGCCTGGGCGGCCGGACCGCCTTCGGCCACGCTCATGACCACCACGCCGCCATTGCTCTCGGCGGAGAAGGCGCCGAGCCAGGGCCGCGGTGGCTTGTTGACCTGGCCGCGGTTCAAGAGATCGTCGAGGATGGGCGGCAAAAGGTCGATCGGCACGACCATGTTGATATCGGCAACCTCGTCGCCATGGCTCATCTGCAGGCGAAGCGAACCGATACCGAGAAGCTTGCCGTCCGAACCGATCAGCGCCGCACCACCCCATGAGGGGTGGGCCGGTGCCGTGAAAATAGCCTCGTCCAGCAGATATTCCCAATAGCCGGCAAATTCCTGCCGGGCGACGATATTTGCCTCGACAAATTCGCCGATGCCATCGGCAAGCACGACGGGATCGCCGGGCTTGGCCGTGGCCGCATCGCCGAGATCCACCGCCGGGGCATTCAAGGCCCCGAGCGCCTGGACCAGGCCGAAGCCGCTTTCCTGATCATAGGCAAGCGCATGCGCGGGAACCACACGCCCGTCATGGGTCGTCAGCCAGACCTCTTCGGCCTCGGTGATGAGATAACCGATGGTCAGCACCAGCCCATTGTCGCGAATGACCACGCCGCTGCCTTCCCGGACAGTGCCCAGCGTCTCCGCCGTGAAGGCATCTTCCGGAATGGAGGAACGGACGGCCACGACTGACCGCAAGATCGGATCGATATTCATGCTTTCATCCCGATGGGCGCCGACGCGAAAGGCCGAAAGCCGGCGCATTCTTCCTTGAATAGGTAAGAGAATGGACGGCGGGTGCAAGACCGTATCGGAGGGAATTTCGGCAGGCCAACGCGCGACCTCCCTCCGATGCCTGCACCAATCAAGGTTTCACTGAGCGCCGAGCCTATCTCGCATGGCACCGGGCGGCTGAGCGCGACCATATTGCCGCGGCGAGCATCCCATCACTCTCTTGAAAGCGGTGCTGAATGCGCTTTCGGATTCATAACCAAGCGACAGAGCGACACCGGCAATTGCTTCGGCCGAGTTTGTCAATCGGTCACCTGCGAGGAGCATGCGCCAGCGCGTCAGATAATCCATCGGCGCAAGCCCGACCTTTTCCTTGAAGTGGAGAGCAAAACTGGACCGGGACATCGAGGCCCGTTCAGCCAGCGACTGCAGCGTCCACTTGCGGGCTGGATCGGCATGCAGGGCACCGATAGCCGCACCGATCCGCCGGTCGGTAAGCGCGAAAAGCCAGCCGACGCCGCGCGCATTCGGCGATGCGATATGGAGGCGCAACACCTGCATGAGCATGACATGAGCAAAATGCTCCGCCATCAGAAAGCCACCCGGCTGCTGGTCGCGCAGTTCGCGCGTCATCCGATCGAGACACCAGCGCAGCACGGCGGCGTGATCGGAATCCCTCTTCACATGGACGATCGGCGGCAGGATTCCGAGAAGGATGTCGGAATTTCCTCCCGAAAAGGAAAAACGGCTGCCGATCAGGAAGAAATCGCCGCCGCCGTTGCAAGTCGCAATGCCGTCGCGGGCGATCGAATAGATCGCGTCGGACGGGATCGCTTCGAGCGCCGGATCGCTGGCGAGACGAAAGGCTCGGCGGCGCGTCAGCAGAAAGCAGTCGTTTTCCTCCAGGCGGACAGCTTCGGGGACGCCATCGACGCTCAGCCAGCACGCGCCTGAAATCACGGCGTTGAACTTGATGCCATCCGGGGGCGGAAAATCGATCGCCCAAGCGCCGCCAGCGTCAAGCCCCGCGGAAACATAGCTGCGCGGTTTGAGCAATGCGAGAACATCGGATAACGGATCCATGTAAAAATCCGGACGATGGCGAAGATATGTCGGACTTTAGCGCATGGATCGTCTGGAGGCTACGCCTTATTCTCGCGACCGTCATCCCGAGCGACGGCAACGCCGCAGAACAAAGGTAATTATCATGAGTGACAAACAAGTCCCCATCGGCTCCGGATTTGGAGCCCACACGACGGCCGGCGAGGTTCTGGCCGGTCTCGATCTTTCCGGCAAGCGCGCCATCGTCACCGGCGGCCATTCCGGTCTCGGGCTCGAGACCACGCGCGCTCTGGCGGGCGCCGGCGCCAAGGTGACCATCGGCGCAAGGAGCATCGAGGCGGCGCGCAGCGCGGTCGCCGATATCGATGGCGTAGAGATTGATCGGCTCGACCTTTCCGACCTCGAAAGCGTTCGCGTCTTTGCCGAGCGGTTCGTCGTGTCTGGCCGCAGCATCGACATCCTGATCAACAGCGCCGGCATCATGGCCTGCCCGGAAACGCGTGTCGGCGACGGATGGGAGGCACACTTCGCGACCAATCATCTCGGCCATTTCGCCTTGGTCAACCGCCTTTGGCCGGCGATCTCGCGCGGCGCTCGCATCGTTTCGGTTTCCTCCGGTGGCCATCACAACTCGGCCATAAGATGGGAGGATGTGCAATTCGAGACCGGTTACGACAAATGGCGGGCCTACGGCCAGTCGAAGACCGCCAACGCACTTTTCGCCGTGCATCTGGACAGGCTCGGGCGCGACACCGGCATCCGCGCCTTCTCGCTGCACCCGGGCAAGATCTTTACCCCCTTGCAGCGCCATCTCGCAAAGGAGGAAATGGTCGGGGCCGGCTGGATCGATGCGGATGGCAACCCGATTGATCCGACATTCAAGACGGCATCCCAGGGGGCCGCCACGCAGGTTTGGGCGGCGACCTCGCCGCAACTCGACGGTATGGGAGGCCTCTATTGCGAGGACTGCGATATCGCCATCCGCGCAACGGTTGGAGAACCCGGCGGCGTCAGCGACCATGCAGCCGATCCCGAGGAGGCGGCACGCCTGTGGATCTTGTCGGCAAGGCTGACCGGCATTGACGCTTTCGCGGCCTACGCCTGAAGCCGTAGCTCGCGGCATACCCTCGTCAATACGCGCTGAAGACGCTGCTGATTGTCTTGCCGTCCTCGCGCCTCACCCGGGCCTTCTCGGGTGAAAGCCGATCGGCAAGCCGAGCGGATCGTCAGCACGTCATTGGCGCACACGCTGCCGAAATCCGCCTGCGACAGCGCGGTCGCAGTGCCAGATTGTATTTGCGCAGACAGCAGTCAAATCCGGCGACAATCCGTCATTAAAACGTATCAAGGCGTGCGCAAAAGCTGCGCCATTCCGTCCTGCGTCGTTCTCCGGACTTGGCGCGCGACATTTTTCGTGACAGCGGCATTGTGCAACAATATACGGTCAATCTCATCAGGAATCAGACCGATACGGATTTCGACATGAAAGACTGGCATCCCGATCTCAGCCGCAGCAGCAGCCCGCGTTATATGGCGATCGCCGATGTGATCGAAATGGATCTGCGCAGCGGGCATCTTGTGGTTGGGGACCGGCTGCCGCCGCAACGCGAACTCGCCAAGCGGCTGAATGTCGATTTCACGACGGTGGCGAGAGGTTATGTCGAGGCGCAGAAGCGCGGGCTTGTGGATTCGCATGTCGGCCGAGGCACTTTCGTTACCGGTGGCGCGGACAAGGAGCGCCAGGGATTCGCGCCCGACGCCGCGCCCGATCCCCGCCGCGCCTCCATCGTCGATTTCTCGATGAATATGCCGCCGGAACCGGATGATCCCGAGCTGATCGCCCGCATGCGCGAGGGCATGTCAGCGGTGACGGCAAACCTCATTCCGCTGCTGCGTTATCAGGGTTTCGGCGGCTCCAGCATGGACAAGGAGGCTGCCGCCTCCTGGCTCAGCCGTCGCGGGCTGGTGCCGTCGCAGGAGCGCATCTTCGTCACACCCGGCGCCCATCCGGCCCTGCTGGCGATTTTCGGCCTGCTGGCAAAGCCGGGCGAAACCGTGCTTTCGGAAATCATCACCTATCCCGGCATGCGCTCGATAGCCGCCCAGCTGCGGCTCAATCTGACCGGCCTGCCGATGGACGAGGACGGTATCCTGCCGGACGCCTTTGCCGAGGCCTGCGAGAGATTGAAGCCGAAGGCGCTCTATCTCAATCCGACGCTGCAGAACCCGATGACGCTGACCATCCCGGCCAGGCGCCGCGAGGAAATCTGCGCCGTCGCCCGCAAATATCACGTGCCGATCGTCGAGGACGATGCCTACGGCTTCATTCCGCAGCACGGCCCGGCGCCGCTCGCGGCAACAGCGCCCGATCTGACCTGGCATATCGGCGGGCTGGCGAAATGCATCGGCGCGGGTCTGCGCCTTGCCTATGTCGTGGCGCCGGACAGCAAGGCCGTGTGGCCCTTCGTCAGCGCCATGCGCGCCAACAATGTCATGGCCTCGCCGCTGACCGTGGCGCTGGCCACCCGCTGGATCGAGGACGGCACTGCCGATACGATCCTGCGTTTCATCCGTGCCGAGGCCGCCGCCCGCCAGCAGATGGTCGCCGCCATCCTGCCGGCCGGCAGCTACCGCGCCGATCCGATCAGCTTCAACATCTGGCTGCCGCTCTCCAACGGCTGGACCCGCTCTACCTTCGGCAGCCATACCCGCTCTTCCGGCGTCGGCGTCGTCGCAAGCGATGCCTTCACGGTCGAGGGCACGGCACCCGAGGCCGTGCGTGTCTGCCTTGGCGGACCGATCACTCGGGAGAAACTGCAGGGCGCACTGGAATTCATGGCCCATGCGCTGGAAGGCCCGCCGGAAATGGCAGCGTCGTTCTTCTGACGCAGAATCCAGCTCCGGGCTGCTCAGGCGCGAGCGATCGACATCAGATCGGTCGCGCCCAGATCTATCCGGGCATGGGCGAAGCGTAACCGTCACGTTCACCACCACCACGTTCACCTCTGATTCGCCCAGGCTGCCAGGCCTGGCTGCGGCCCCACACGCAGCTTGATAAAAATCTGCAGTCAGCTTGCTGCCGGCACGCGCCAGGGGGTCTGCGGCATTCTGACAAATTGACTGGCAATTTCCCCATAATGTAACTATATTGCATGCATTCATTGCAAACATTGATGGTAATAATGTTTGCGGAGCAAGAAAGCGAGATCGTCATGGACACGGAATATCCCCCACTTCCTCCGATGCAGACCGGCATCAAGGGGCGCTGCCCGCGCTGCGGCCAGGGTCATATGTTCAAGGGCTTCCTGACATTGCAGCCCGAATGCGAGGTCTGCGGTCTCAATTATTCCTTCGCCGATCCGGCCGACGGTCCGGCCTTCTTCGTCATCTGCTTCGCCTGCATCCCGAGCGTGCTGCTCGGCGTCTGGCTGGAGGTGGCCTTTTCGGCGCCGATCTGGGTGCAGCTTCTGGTCACCGGCCCCTTCATGCTTGCCACATGCATTCCGCCGCTCCGGCCGCTGAAGGGCTGGCTGGTGGCCAGCCAGTATTTCTACAAGGCGGAAGAGGGCAAGCTCGCCTAAAGCATGTCGCGCAAAAGTGTGCAGCGGTTTTGCGATAACGACATGCGTAAAAACAAAGACCTAAAGCGCGATGCGCTTTAAGGTTTATTCAAAGTCGCGCGCAGGCGCGGCGTTGCGAAATCGAGCAGCGCCCGCAGTTTCAGCGGCACCAGCCCCTGCGTGGGATAGACGAGATGCACCGGCGCCGGCGGCGGTTCGAAATCGGCAAGCAGCGGCACCAGCAGGCCGGCCATCTCGGCGCGTGCGGCCTGGTAGGAAAGCACGCGGGTGATACCGAGGCCGGCGACAGCCGCATCGACCGCGGCCTCGGCGGTGTTGACGGCAAGCCGTGAGCGGATCGGCACCGCGAGATCATGTTTCCCGTCGGTGAATGTCCAGCTCAGCGTTGAGGCCATGCCCTCGAAGGTGACGCAGTCATGGGCGGCGAGATCGCCTGGATGCCGGGGCAGGGCGTGCCGCGTGAGATAATCGGGGCTGGCATAGACGGTGCGGCGGATCGCGCCGAGCCTTGTGGCAATCAGGTTGCTATCCGGCAGGTTGCCGATCCGAAGCGCCACGTCGATATGATCCTCGACGAGGTTCGATAGCCGGTCGCCAAGCATCAGCCGCAGATTGATGTCGGGATAGGCTTTTAGGAAATCCACCACGACAGGCAGGACATGCAGCCGCCCGAAGACAATGGGCGCTGTCATCGTCAACTCGCCCTTTGGCGCGCTATATTCGCCCGCCGCCGTCCGTTCCGCCTCTTCCACCCGATCGAGAATTTCCCGCGCCGCCTCGACATAGGAGCGGCCGGCCTCCGTCAGCGTGATCTTCCGGTTGCTCCGTTGCAGCAGCTGGGCGTTGAGATGGGCTTCCAGTTCCGAAACCTTGCGGCTGACGGTTGCGAGCGGGGATCGCAGATGCCGGGAGGCGGCCGACAGGCTGCCCTGTTCGACAACCGCAAGAAGCACGCTCATGGCGTCGAGGCGGTCCATTCTATCCTTCCATGATTTGGTAACATGCCTTCCAGATTAGCATTCTACTGCAGGCAGGTGGAAGGCAGTAAATTAATCCGCAGATGGTTCGAAGCGGCCATCGCCAACCGCGTCGTCGATTAGAAGACCAAAGGAACCATCATGAAACTCTACCATCACCCGCTTTCCGGCCATGCCCACCGGGCTCACTTGTTCCTGTCGCTGCTTGGCGTCCCCTATGAACTGGTCGAAGTCGACATGGCGGCAGGCGCTCATAAGGCGCCGGACTTTCTGAAGCTCAATCCCTTTGGCCAGGTGCCGGTGCTCGACGACAACGGCACAGTCATTGCCGATTCCGCTGCCATCCTCGTCTATCTCGCGCGCAAATACGGCCGCACCGACTGGCTGCCGGAAGAGGCGGTGGCGGCGGCGCGGATACAGAAATGGCTCTCGGTTGCG
Organism: Rhizobium changzhiense; assembly: GCF_013087625.1. NCBI lineage: Bacteria > Pseudomonadati > Pseudomonadota > Alphaproteobacteria > Hyphomicrobiales > Rhizobiaceae > Rhizobium > Rhizobium changzhiense. The sequence continues at coordinate 431,961 of NZ_JABFCQ010000001.1, read as the reverse complement.
GCCGGCGAGGTCGCCTTTGGGCCATGTGCCGCGCGCCTGGTCACCGTCTTCGGCGCCGATTTCCGCACCGACGAGGTGATCGCCCGGGCGCACCGCATTCTGGCGCTGATCGAGGCGGAGCTCTCCGGCCGCAATTTCCTGCTCGGCGACAATCCTGTCATCGCCGACGTCGCGCTCTACAGCTACATCGCCAATGCGCCGGAGGGCAATGTTGATACTTCCGCCTACCCAAACGTCCGCGCCTGGCTTGCGCGCATCGAAGCGCTGCCGGGCTTCGTCGGCTTCCGCAAGACCAAGGTCGGCCTTGCCGCATAAGAACCTCCGGGGCGGGATCGCCGTCCCGGTTTCTCAAATCATACCCGCAAGGAGGCCCGTGATGTTGGAGCAGTCAAGACAGGACGCGCCGTCACCCTGGCACGAGGGTGAACTCGCCATGCAGCGCAGTGTCGGCGTCGTCGAGCGAATGGACGGGCCCGGACGCAATTTCCTCCGCAAGGCGATGCCCGAGCAGCACCGCGCCTTCTTTCCGATGCTGCCTTTCGTCGTGCTCGGCGCGGTCGATGCCAAGGGCGACGTCTGGGCGACGGTGCGGGCTGGCCACCCAGGTTTCCTAGCTTCGCCGGAGCCGGAGATTCTCGAGGTGCACCTGCCGCGCGACACAGCCGATCCTGCCGACGCCGGCATGGAAGATGGCGGCGCCATCGCAATGCTCGGCATCCAGCTCGAGACCCGGCGGCGCAACCGGCTGAACGGCGTCATCCACAGGACGGAGGCCGGAGCTTTCCAGGTCCGCGTCGGCCAGAGTTTTGGCAATTGCCCGCAATATATCCAGCCTCGCTCTTCCGCCTTTGTCCGCGATCCTGATGTGCCGACAGCGATGGCGCTGCTTCATTCCGGTCAATTCGACGATCGGGCGCGGCGGATGATCGAGGGCGCCGATACCTTCTTTGTCGCCTCCTATGTCGACCGCGAAAATGGCGAGCGGCAGGTGGACGTGTCCCATCGCGGCGGCAATGCCGGCTTCGTGCGTGTCGGCGCCGACGGCGTGCTGACCGTTCCCGATTTTCCCGGCAATCGGTTCTTCAACACGCTGGGTAATTTCCTCGTCAACCCGAAGGCAGGGCTGGTCTTCATCGATTTCGAAACCGGCGACATGCTGCAGATGACGGGAAGGGTCGAGGTGCTGCTGGATTCACCCGAGGTCGCCACCTTTCAACGGGCGGAAAGGTTGTGGCGTTTCACGCCGGAAGAGATCGTGCTTCGCCCGGATGCCCTGCCGCTGCGGTGGAGCCTGCCTCCCGGCCTTTGAGTAATGCCGTCTCGAAGCGGCTTGCCAATAATTATACCGATCAGTACAATGATAACCGTTCAGTACAGGAGTGCCCGGGAGAACCGATGTCCAGCCTCGTCCCGCCTTTCACCCTTGAGACCGCCACCCAGAAAGTCCGTCTTGCCGAGGACGGCTGGAACAGCCGTGATCCCGATCGCGTCTCGCTCGTCTATACGCCGGACAGCCGCTGGCGGAACCGAGCCGAATTCATCACCGGCCGCGCCGAGATCGTTGCCTTTCTCACCCGCAAATGGGCAAAGGAGCTGGATTACCGGCTGATCAAGGAGATCTGGGCCTTCACCGATCATCGCATCGCCGTGCGCTTCGCCTATGAATGGCACGATGACAGCGGCAACTGGTTCCGCTCCTATGGCAACGAGAACTGGGAATTCGACGCCGCCGGCTTGATGCAGCGCCGCTTCGCCTGCATCAACGACCTGCCGATCCGGGAATCGGAACGCAAGTACCATTGGACGCTCGGCCGGCGGCCGGACGAGCATCCCGGTCTGACAGAACTCGGCCTCTGATCAAGCCAAGGGAAGTTCGCGGGTGAAAACTCTCTACGAACGCGCCGACATCATACCGCTGCTGGCGGAAATCTTCCGCGAACTCGGCTATGAGGGCGCGTCGCTCAGCCGGATCACCGAACGCACCGGCATCGGCAAGGGCAGCCTTTACCACTTCTTCCCCGGCGGCAAGGAGGAGATGGCGAGTGCCGTGCTCGCCGAGGTCGATGCCTGGTTCGAACATGCGATCTATCAGCCGTTGAGAGAGGGCGACGCCCATCAGGCGATCGCAGCGATGTGGACGAATGTGAATGATTATTTCCGCTCCGGGGGCCGCATCTGCCTCGTCGGTGCCTTCGCGCTCGACGAGACACGGGAACGGTTTTCGGCAGCGATCAGCGACTATTTCGTCCGCTGGATCGACGCCTTGCGTTCGGCGCTGATGCGGGCAGGCTGCCCTGAGGGGGAGGCTCAAGCGCTCGCCGAGGAGGGCGTCTCCGGTATTCAGGGCGCGCTGGTGTTGTCGCGTGCGCTGGACGACAGGATGGTTTTCACCCGATCGTTGGACACGCTGGCGAAACGGCTGGATGCTGTGATGCGATGAGGGGCTGTGACGAGATGAGGGGCGGTCAAACCGCCGGGACGTTTATTGCACCTTTGAAAAATTCACCCGGCCACGAGTAACTGGCCGGGGCATTGATCGGGCGCTGGGCGGCGCTCGAGCTTACATCGGTACCGCTTTGCGTCTATTTCAGCGTTGTTGTTGAGGCTGCTGGGCTGGGCGCGTATTTTCCCGTTCAGGGCGAACCTGGCGCCATTCGTTTTCCATCTGGTCGACGACATGCTGGGGAATGGTGGTTGGGGCATTGGCGGGCGTCTGCATCGGAAGTCTCCTCTTTTCGTGGTAAGGCTTCAGGGCAGGAAGATGCATTGCACAAGACAAAAGGCGTGTAAATCAGTGGCTTAAACACTTTAAACGATTAAATCGAATTTAATCGATTAAGATAGTTTTAACCTTGATATTTGAGGGAAGCGCGGAATGGTTGTCCACATGGACCGGGCATTCTTTTTCGATGTTGTGCGGCACGGACTCTTCAAGGGAAACCTGACTCAGCCTCAGGTAGTGGGCGTCACGGCGATTCTCGACGCCTGGGAAGAACGGTTTGCCGATGCCGACCGGCGGTGGCTCGCTTACATCCTCGCAACCGCTTACCACGAGACCGCTTATACGATGCAGCCGGTGCGCGAGACGCTGGCGGAAAGCGATGTGCGCGCGGTCGAGATCCTCGAGACGGCCTTTGCCGCGGGCCGGCTCTCCTGGGTGAAGACGCCCTACTGGCGGCCGGATGAGGATGGTCGGAGCTGGCTCGGACGCGGCCTGGTGCAACTCACCCACAAGCGGAACTACGAGGCGATGAGTGTGCTGACGGGGATCGACCTCGTTGCCGATCCCGACCGGGCGATGGAGATGGATGCGGCGGTGACGATCCTGATCGAAGGCATGCTGCAGGGCAGCTTTACCGGCCACAGGCTCGCCGATCACCTGAACGCGACGACCGCGGATTGGGTGAATGCGCGCCGCATCGTCAATGGCACCGACCGGGCGGAAAAGCTCGCCGCCTATGCCATGGTCTTCGATGCGGCGATACGTCCCGATGCGGCCCATGGCATGCTTGCGCGGTTGAAGGCCTGGGGCGCGCATGTTATCGCCCGGCTGAGATCTGGAGTGCGGCGCGTCCGATAGGATGCGCCAAGGTCGCTCCATCACTTTGACAAATCTGACAGGAGCTTCCGCGTGATCCGTCATATCGTCTTCTTCACCGTGCAGGAGGAACATCTGCAGGAGGTGAGGGCCGGGCTTTCTATACTGACCGGCATTCCGCATGCGCGGCTGCTGGAAATCGGCACCAATGTGAAGACCGATCAGCTGGGCACCGAGATCGATCTCGTAGTCTATGGCGAATTCGACGACGAGGCGGCCCTTGCCGCCTACAAGGCGCATCCCGATTATCAGCTCTCGATCGATCGCGTGCGGCCGCTCCGGGAAAAGCGCATCGCCGCCGACTACGATAACCATACGGCGGTGACGCGGCCGCTCTGACTTGCGAAAGCGTTCGGCCACGCTGTATTCCATTGAAATTTCAAATGGATGAATGATTGTCCGGATTCGGATCGCCCGGAAGCTGACTCAACTTCTGAGTCCTCAGACTCGCCTTTCGAAAAAGCGGCGGCAAGCGATTCAAAAGATTCGTCAAAAGCGGTTCTGGTTCATGATCTGGCTGCCGCAGCGGTTGCGGCGTATGGACGGAAAGCCGCGTTCGTCCATGCTTGGATGATAATCAAGAGACATTAAGAATGGCTGACTCTGATGCGCGGGCACCGCGCACCAGCGCCATCAGCATCAGCACGAAGATGAGCGACAAGGCCGCGAGAACGGCGCAGGCGGCGAGCGCCGGGCCGGTGCCGGCGCGGTCGAGGACGGCGGTGAAGATGACGGGGGCGATGGCGTTGGCGAGGTTCTGCGGCAGCGACAGCCTGGCCGATTGCAGGCCGAACTCGCTCGGTGAGAACAGCGCCAGCGGCAGCAGCGCGCGGGCGACGGTCATGACGCCGGTGCCGAACCCGTAGAACAGAACGAAGGTGACGAGCAGCGGCGTCGATGGGCTGGCAACCAGCATAATAACGAAGCTCATCATCATCAGGCTGATGCCCATCGCCGCGCTGAGCATGGGGTTGCCGCGCCGGCCGAGCAGCATGTCGAGGAAACGTGCCGAGATGCCGAGGATGCCGCGTGCCGAGCCGAGCTGCAGCGCAAAGGCCGGCGAAGCGCCGGACTGGCGGAAGATTTCGAGCAGCGATGGAGAGATGCCGAAGGTGACGAAGGTCGAGATCGTCGTCGCCGCGGCGATCAGCAAGAAGGCTTTTCGCTGCTTGGCCTTTGATAGCGGCACCGGGGCGATTTCGGCTGTGCCGCCTTCGACATGCGTTGCGACCGGCTTCGGCAGGGCGAAAAGATGCAGCGGTAGGCAGACGAAGAATTGCAGCGCCGCACAGACCAGGAAGGTGAGGCGCCAGCCGACCGCCTCATTGAGCAGGCTGAGGATCGGCCAGAAGATGGCGCTCGAAAGCCCGGTGAACAGCATCAGGATGGCGATGACGCGTTTGCCGTTTGCTCCTTCGCGCTCGACGACGGCGGTATAGGCCGGTGCCGAGAGGCCACATGCGCCGCCGATACCGATGATGACCCAGGCGCTGGCATAGAGCACGATGCCGTTTGCGGCGGCAAGCAGAAGCAGGCCAAGCGCAAAGGTCAGCGAGGCGGCCGAAAGTACCCGGACAGCACCATAGCGGCCGAGCCAGCGGCCGGTTGCCGGACCGACGATGGCGCTGACCACCATCATGATCGTCAGGCCGGCAAATACCACTTCGTTCGCCAGGCCGAGATCCGGCGCCACGACGCGGCCCATGACCCCGAGCATGTCGAAGGTCGTGCCCCAGCCGATCAGCTGGGTAACGGCAAGGACGGTGACCGTCTGCGCCGAGCGGAAGCGGGAGGATTTTGGCATCGGTGCTGAAACGGTCTGAAATGTGGGGCAGCAAGGGCATAACAGTTTCAACCGGCCGGTGAAAGCTGCGGGCGGCAGGAAAGAGAAGAGCGCGGCCGATTCGCAGACAGAGACTGTGGTGTCGGTCCCGCCGGCTTCCCGCCTTACCGGAGGTGATGAAGAATGCGTGGATCCCAAGGCTGAGGGTATTGTTTTTGGCCGCAACGGCCGCCGCCGGAGCCTGCTACGGCGGCAATTTAGAGGCGCTGAAACCGGCTGTCCCGAACAGTCGAGAACAGTTCTAAACACCCTGCATTACAGTGCATTCATTTGCCATTCAGGTCGCGTGAGTACATATTCGGGGCAAGTTGGCATTACCTTGAAAGCATAACACATGGCCTTTCCTCTGAGCGTCGCAGCATTGGCCGCCGGACTGGTGGTATCGGCGCCCTCACCGGACGCCGCGGGCACTTTTGTCGTGCGTATCGGAGGCGATTGCAGCGCCGCCGCAGCCCAGGTCGTCGAGCAGACTGGCGGCCAGCTCCTGTCCGTGCAACCGGTGGGCGATACCTGCATCATCACCGTTCTTGTGCAGGGTAACGGCCAGCGCCCACGCAAAGTCACGGTAAAGGTTCCGATGTAGGCGGAATCGGCTTATTCAGGACAATTGATCGATTTGAAGCGGACGAAGGCGGACCGATGCGCATCCTGGTAGTCGAAGACGACGTTAATCTGAACCGGCAGTTGGCCGACACGCTGAAGGAGGCAGGCTATGTCGTCGACCAGGCGTTCGACGGTGAGGAAGGCCATTTCCTCGGTGACACCGAACCCTATGACGCCATCATCCTCGATATCGGCCTGCCGGAGATGGACGGGGTCACCGTTCTCGAAAAATGGCGCGGCGCCGGCCGCGGCGTGCCGGTGCTGATTCTGACGGCGCGCGACCGTTGGAGCGACAAGGTCGCCGGAATCGACGCCGGTGCCGACGACTACGTCACCAAGCCCTTCCATGTCGAGGAAGTGCTGGCCCGCATTCGGGCGCTGATCCGGCGTGCGGCCGGGCATTCCTCATCCGAGATCATCTGCGGACCGGTGCGGCTCGATACCAAATCCTCGAAGGCGACGGTCAACGGCACGACGCTGAAGCTGACCTCGCACGAATATCGCCTGCTTTCCTATCTCATGCATCACATGGGCGAGGTCGTCTCGCGCACGGAACTGGTCGAGCATATGTACGACCAGGATTTCGACCGTGATTCCAACACGATCGAGGTCTTCGTCGGCCGCCTGCGCAAGAAAATGGGGGTTGATCTGATCGAAACGGTGCGCGGTCTCGGTTACCGTATCCAAGCGCCGAAACATGCGAATTAAATCACTCACCGCACGTGTTTTGTTGCTGACCACGGTCTGGTCGACGGTGGCGCTGGTGGTGATCGGCCTGCTGATCTCCACCCTCTACCGCAAGAGCGCCGAACGCGGCTTCCAGGATCTGTTGCGGGCGCAGCTCTATAATGTCATCAATTCGGTGACGATCGGCGATCAGGGCGCGCTCAGCGGCAGCCCGCAGCTCGGCGACCTGCGTTTTGCCCAGCCGAAGACTGGCTGGTACTGGGTGGTGGAGCCGCTCGGCACCTATACGACGGCACCGCTGGTGTCGCCTTCGCTGGGCTCGGCGCTCATACCGGTTCCCTCGGTCGTCGAGGCGCCCTTCGACAAGAATTACGAGCGCTATTATCAGGTGACGGATGCCTCCGGGAACCGCGTGCAGGTGGCCGAGACCGAAGTGGTGCTGGATACCGATGGGCGTGCGGCGCGCGTCCGCGTCACCGGCAATGTCGATGTCGTCGAAGACGATGTGCGCACCTTCTCCCACAGCCTCTATCTGGCGCTCGCCGGTTTCGGCGTCGGCAGCCTGATCGTCAACGCGCTGGCGATTCTCTACGGCCTGAAGCCGCTCGACAAGGCACGTGCCGCGCTGGAGCGCATCCGCGCCGGCGAGAGCGAGCAGCTGAAAGGCGACTTCCCGCGCGAAATCCTGCCGCTCGCCAACGAGGTGAACGCGCTGATCGACAGCAACCGCCGCATCGTCGAGCGGGCCCGCATGCAGGTCGGCAATCTCGCGCATTCGCTGAAGACGCCGATCGCCGTGCTTCTCAACGAAGCGCGCGTGCTCGAAAAATCCCATGGCGAGCTGGTCCGCAGCCAAGCGGAATCGATGCAGGGGCAGGTGCAGTCCTATCTCAATCGGGCGCGTATCGCCGCGCAGCGCGAATCCGTGCTCGCCCGCACCGATGCCGAGCCGGCGCTGGAGCGGCTGGTGCGCGTCATGCGCCGGCTGAACGTCGATACCGAATTCGATCTCGTCGTCTCGCCGCCGCATCTGGCCGTAGCCATGGAGCAGCAGGATCTCGAGGAGACCGTCGGCAATCTCCTGGAAAATGCGGCGCGTTTTGCCAAGAGCAGGGTGCGGCTTTCGGCCGTCGAGGCCGGCGAGGATGTGAAGGGGGTGGAGGCGAGCGCGCGCCGCCATTGGGTGGAGCTCGCCGTCGAGGATGACGGGCCGGGCCTGGAGCCGGACCAGATCCGCGAGGCGTTGAAGCGCGGCCGCCGGCTCGACGAAAGCAAGCCCGGAACCGGACTCGGCCTTTCGATCGTCACCGAGATTTCCAACGAATACCAGGGACGGCTCGAGCTTTCCCGCGGTGAATGGGGCGGGCTGAAGGCGAAGCTTATCCTGCCCGGCGTCACAAAGGATGTTGCATGAGCAACTGCTTGATGTCACAAAGATACTGGCAAATGTATAGCATGCTTTGCCTTAATGCTGACACGGGGACGCTGCACTTCGATCGGCTGAAATTGACCCCTGATCGTGGTTCGACGCAATGATTTTACGCTCGCAAGGCATGATCGCTTCCGCTCTTCTCGTCGCCGTCGCGCTGTCCGGCTGCACGACGACGAAGAGTGTCGCTTCGCGCGGCATTTTTTCGAGCAAGCCCTCGGCATCGGCCGCCTTCATCACCGCGCTGCAGGGCGGCATCGTCGGCCGCAGCGGCGTGAGCTTGACCGACAGCGACAAGCAGCGGGCGCTCGAGGCGGAATATCGCGCGCTGGAAGGGGCTGCTGTCGGCCAGCCGGTGCTCTGGACCGGCAAGGACGTGACCGGCAAGGTGGTGGCGGCAGCACCCTATCAGGTCGGTTCGCAGAACTGCCGGCAATATACCCACACGCTGACCGTCGACGGCAAGGACACGGTGGCGCGCGGCGCTGCCTGCCGCAACGGCGACGGCAGCTGGTCGCCGCTCTGAATTGCGGCTTATGGAGCGCCGCGCGTCCGATAGGACGCGCTAAGGACGCTCTATCACTTTAAATGGCGCATAATCCTTTCCGAAAATCGATTCCGATTGTCGGGGTTATGCGCTAGCCTCAAATCTTCGTCATTCCGGCTTTGGCAGTTGGAATGAAGACGCGCTTCACGTATTTGGGCGACATGCTGTTCTGGATTCTCGTTGCCGCTCTGACGGCAGCCATCGCCGTTATCCTGCTCTACCCCCTTCTGCGCGGAGCGAAGGCGGCGGAAAATATCCGCGCCGGCGAGGCGGCGGTCTATCGCGACCAGTTGCGCGAACTCGACCGCGATCTCGATGGCGGGCTGATCACCCCGGAGGAGGCCGATTACGCCAGGGCGGAAATCGGCCGGCGGCTGATCGCCGTCTCGGCCGACGAGCCGGCCGAGACGCCGAAACCCGCACGGCATCACCGTTTCACCGAGGCCTTCGTCCTCCTGCTCCTGCCGGTTCTCGGGCTCTGTCTTTATTTGACGACGGGCAGGCCGGACCTGCCCTCGCAGCCGCTGGAAGCGCGGCTGGAAAATCCCGGCAACGACGTGGCGGTGCTGATCGTCAAGGCGGAGCGGCACCTGGCTGAGAAACCCGATGACGGCAAGGGCTGGGACGTGCTGGCGCCGATCTATTTCCGCACGATGCGCGTCAACGATGCGCAAGTGGCTTATCGCAATGCCATCCGGCTTCTCGGCCCGAGCCCCGTCCGGCTCGACGGACTTGCCGAGACGCTGATGGCGGTCTCGGACGGCGTGGTGACGGAGGAGGCGCGGCAAGTGCTGGAACAATCGCTGACGCTCGAATCTGATAATCCGCGTGCCCGCTTCTACATCGCGCTCAGCATGGAGCAGGCGGGACGGCCAAATGAGGCGCGCCAGGCTTTCGAGGCGCTGGCAAAACAATCGCCCGCCGATGCGCCCTGGCTGCCATTGGTCAACCAGCATATTGCCTTGAACGGCGGCGCGCCGGCAGGTGCCAATCCGGCCCCCGGCGCCAATCCGGCTGCCCCGGGCGCCGGTTCGGCTGCCTCGGGCGCCAATTCGGCTGCCCCCGGCAATCCGACGCAGCAAGATGTGGCGGCGGCCGAGACTATGAGCGCCGGCGACCGGCAGCAAATGATCCGAGGCATGGTCGAAAGCCTCGATGCCAAGCTCAGCGAGGATCCGAACAATTTCGAGGGATGGATGCGGCTCGTCCGCTCTTACGCCGTATTGAACGACAAGGATCGCGCCGCCGGCGCCTTGAAACGCGGGCTTGCGGCTTTTCCGCCGCCCGGCGAAGAGGGCAGGCAATTGCTGGCGCTTGCCAGGGAACTCGGCATAGCCACGGAGGGAGCGACGCAATGACGCGCAAGCAGAAGCGCCTCGCGGTGATTGCGGGCGGCATGGGCTTCATCATCGCCGCCGTGCTGCTGGTCATGTTCGCCTTCAGCCAGTCGGTCGCCTATTTCTACATGCCGGCCGATCTCGCCAAGACGCCGGTGGCGCCGGAAACCCGCATCCGCCTTGGCGGGCTGGTCGGCGAGGGCAGTGTCGTGCGCGGCACCGGTTCGACGGTGGAATTTGCCGTCACCGACGGCAGCACCAATGCCGTGAAGGTCAAATATACCGGCATCCTTCCCGATCTCTTCCGCGAGGGACAGGGCGTCGTCACCGAAGGCATGTTCGCCACTGGCACGAATGTCTTCGTCGCCGACACCGTGCTCGCCAAGCATGACGAGACCTATATGCCGAAGGACGTGGCCGACAGGCTCAAATCCCAGGGGCTGTGGAATGAAGGTCAAGGCCAAGAAGCTCAGGGCCAGGAAGTGAAAGGACAGCAAGTGAAGGCGACGCAATGATCATCGAGATCGGCCATTACGCGCTGGTGCTGGCGCTGGCAACCGCGCTCATCCTTTCCATCGTGCCGGTGATCGGAGCCCGTCATCATGACCGGGCGATGATGGATGTGGCGACGATCGGCTCGCTGGCGATGTTTGCGCTTGTCACCTTCTCCTTCGCCGTGCTGACCTATGCCCATGTCGTCTCGGATTTCTCGGTCGGGAACGTCTGGGAGAATTCGCATTCGCTGGTGCCGCTGCTCTATAAATATTCCGGCGTCTGGGGCAATCACGAAGGGTCGATGATGCTCTGGCTGTTGATCCTGACGCTGTTCAGCGCGTTGGTCGCCGTCTTCGGCCGCAATCTGCCGGAGACGCTGAAGGCCAATGTATTGGCCGTGCAGGCCTGGATTTCGGTCGCCTTCACGCTGTTCATTCTTTTGACCTCCAATCCCTTCCTCCGTCTCGATCCGGCGCCGGCCGAGGGCCGCGATCTCAACCCGGTGCTTCAGGATGTCGGCCTCGCGATCCACCCGCCGCTGCTCTATCTCGGTTATGTCGGCTTCTCCGTCTGCTTCTCCTTTGCCGTCGCAGCCCTTCTGGAAGGGCGCATCGACGCCGCCTGGGCGCGCTGGGTGCGGCCCTGGACGCTCGCCGCCTGGACCTTTCTGACGCTTGGCATCGCCATGGGCTCCTACTGGGCCTATTACGAACTCGGCTGGGGCGGCTGGTGGTTCTGGGACCCGGTGGAAAACGCCTCCTTCATGCCCTGGCTCGCCGGCACCGCCCTGCTGCATTCGGCGCTCGTCATGGAAAAGCGCGAGGCGCTGAAAATCTGGACGGTGCTGCTCGCCATCCTCACCTTCTCGCTGTCGCTGATGGGCACCTTCCTGGTCCGCTCCGGCGTGCTGACCTCGGTGCATGCCTTTGCCAGCGACCCCTCCCGCGGCGTCTTCATTCTCTGTATCCTGCTGATCTTCATCGGCGGGGCGCTGTCGCTCTTTGCCTTCCGCGCGCCGAAGCTGTCGGCCGGCGGGCTGTTTGCGCCGATCTCGCGCGAGGGCGCACTCGTCGTCAACAATCTGATCCTGACGGTCGCCTGCGGCACGGTGCTCACCGGGACGCTCTATCCGCTGCTGTTGGAAACGCTGACCGGCGATAAGATTTCCGTCGGGCCGCCCTTCTTCAACCTGACCTTCGGCCTGCTGATGGCGCCGCTGATCGTCATCGTGCCCTTCGGGCCGCTGCTGGCCTGGAAGCGCGGCGATCTGCTCGGCGCCCTGCAGCGGCTCTACGTCGTGGCAGGTCTGGCCTTCCTTGCCGCTGTTGCCTTCTTCTACATCGAACATGGCGGGCCGGTGCTTTCCGTGCTCGGGCTGGCGGCCGGGCTGTTCCTCATCCTCGGCGCCATCGCCGATCTCTGGTATCGCGCCGGCATCGGCAAGGTGGCGGGCTCTGTCGCCTGGCGCCGGCTGACCGGCCTGCCGCGTTCGGCCTTCGGCACCGCCCTTGCCCATGCCGGCCTCGGCGTGACCGTGCTCGGCATTGTCGCCGTTACGACCTTCCAGACCGAGCATGTCATCGAGATGAAGCCCAGCGAAACGGCGGATGCCGGCGGCTACAGCCTGCATTTCGACGGCATGCAGCCGGCGACCGGTCCGAACTATACCGAGGAGCGCGGCCACTTCACCATCCGCCGCGCCGGCGTCACGGTCGCCGACACCTGGTCGGCCAAACGCCTCTACACCGCCCGCCAGATGCCGACGACGGAGGCAGGCATCGTGACCTTCGGCCTCAGCCAGCTCTACGTCTCGCTCGGCGACGCCACCAAGGACGGCGGCATCGTCGTGCGCATCTGGTGGAAGCCGTTCATTCTCTGTATCTGGGGCGGAACGGTGTTCATGGCCTTGGGCGGCCTCGTCTCGCTCAGCGACCGGCGCCTGCGTGTCGGCGCCCCGCGCAGGAAGGCGAAGGTAAAACCGGCCGCGACTACCATGGAGCCGGCTGAATGATGTGCTCACCGCACCCCTCATTCCTGTGCTTGTCACAGGAATCCAGCGCGCCCAAGTCCTTGGGCGCGGGAGACTCTTATTTGCAAAAAGGTTCATTCACGGCGCGGACGCGCCGTGGCTGGATTCCTGTGACAAGCACAGGAATGAGGGGAGGAGAGGTTAGGCGCATTCAGCAGGTGTCGCGGCTTCTCTCCCGGCTCCTCATCGTCCTTTTCGTTCTCTTTGCGCCCCTTTCCGCCTTTGCTGTCAATCCTGACGAGGTGCTGGCCGATCCGGCGCTCGAAGCGCGCGCCCGCGCCCTTTCGGCGGAACTGCGCTGCATGGTCTGCCAGAACCAGTCGATCGACGATTCCAACGCCGATCTGGCCAAGGATTTGCGCCTGCTCGTGCGCGAGCGCATCGCCGATGGCGACAGCGACGAGGCAGTGCTGACCTATATCGTCTCGCGCTACGGCGAGTTCGTGCTGTTGAAGCCGCGTGTCAGCATGAAGACGGTGCTGCTCTGGGGTGCGCCGGTGCTGCTGGTGCTGGCCGGCGGGCTGTCACTGCTGGTCTTTGCGCGCAAGAGGGCAGGCAAGCCCACCGGCAGCAAGCTGACGGCAGACGAGCAGGTGAAGCTGAGCGAGCTTTTGAAGAAATAATCGATCATGCTGAGCCGGCAGGCGGGCATTTCGGGCCGCTAAAGCGCGTCGCGATCTTTCAGATTCGCTTGCCGCGCTGTAGGTCTTTGTTTTTACGCATGTCGTTGTCGCAAAACCGCTGCACACTTTTGCGCGACATGCTTTAGAGAAGCCGGCGGCATGTTCGGCCGAAAGCAAACATTGCAAACATTACGAACTTTTCATTGGCCGGACAGTTCGCAGTAAGGTGCGGCGTCCTATATCTTTAGTCATCGACTGATCCGGCGTCGCCGGTCTGAAGATTTAAGAACAAGAGAAGGTGCTCCAATGCTCAAGAATTTCAACGGACGTCCGTCCCTCGCCACTGTGCTCAAGGCTTCTACCGTCGCCGGTATCGCAGCCGCTGTGCTCGCAACCGGCGTTCCGCTCGAAATCACCCGGTCTTATGCCGAAGCTGTCAAGGTTCAGGCGCCTGCCGTTCCGAGCTTCGCCAATGTCGTCGACGCCGTTTCGCCGGCCGTCGTTTCCGTCCGGGTCGAAAACCGCGTCAATCCCGTCTCCGACAACAACAATGACGGCTTCTCCTTCGATTTCAACGGCCGCGGCTTCGACGACCTTCCCGATGATCATCCGCTGAAGCGCTTCTTCAAGCAGTTCGGCCAGGATCCGAATGATCAGCAGGGCCATTCCAGGCGCTTCGGCCAGAACGGCCCGAATGGCGGTCCGAATGGTCCGGGCGGCAAGGGTCGCCTCCGCCCCGTCGCCCAGGGTTCCGGCTTTTTCATCTCCGAGGATGGCTATATCGTCACCAACAATCACGTCGTTTCCGATGGCCAGGCCTTCGTCGCGGTCATGAATGACGGCACCGAGCTCGATGCCAAGCTGATCGGCAAGGATCCGCGCACCGACCTTGCCGTGCTGAAGGTCGACGGCAAGGGCAAGAAGTTCACCTACGTCAACTGGGCCGACGACAATAATGTCCGTGTCGGCGACTGGGTCGTTGCCGTCGGCAACCCCTTCGGCCTCGGCGGCACGGTCACAGCCGGCATCGTCTCGGCTCGCGGCCGCGATATCGGCTCCGGTCCCTATGACGATTACCTGCAGGTGGATGCCGCCGTGAACCGCGGCAACTCCGGCGGTCCGACCTTCAACCTCAGCGGCGAAGTCGTCGGCATCAACACCGCGATCTTCTCGCCGTCGGGCGGCAGCGTCGGCATCGCCTTCGCCATTCCCGCCTCGACCGCCAGGGACGTCGTCGCCGATCTGATGAAGGACGGCCAGGTCTCGCGCGGCTGGCTGGGTGTGCAGATCCAGCCGGTGACCAAGGATATCGCCGAATCCATCGGTCTCTCCGAGCCGAGCGGCGCCCTCGTCGTTGCCCCGCAGGCCGGATCGCCGGGTGACAAGGCCGGCATGAAGGCCGGCGACGTCGTCACCGCGCTGAACGGTGAGACGATCAAGGATGCCCGTGATCTCAGCCGCCGCATCGGCGCGATGCAGCCGGGCAGCAAGGTCGAGCTTTCGGTCTGGCGCGCCGGCAAGGCCCAGCCTCTCACCGTCGAACTCGGCACGCTGCCGATCGACCAGAAGGATGCGTCCGCCGATGACAACAACCAGCCGCAGCAGCCTGAGGCACCGGCTTCCGAAAAGGCGCTTGCCGATCTCGGCCTGACGGTCGGCCCGTCTGACGACGGCAAGGGCCTGGCGATCACCGGCATCGACCCGGACTCCGACGCCGCCGACAAGGGCATCAAGGAAGGCGAAAAGATCACTTCGGTCAACAACCAGGAGGTCGCCAGCCCTGACGATGTCGTCAAGGTGCTGAACCAGGCGAAGAAGGACGGCCGCACCCGCGCGCTCTTCCAGATCCAGTCCAATGAAGGAAGCCGTTTCGTAGCGCTTCCGATCAACGGCCAGGGCTGATCCTCAAGACAACTGGAGCCGCGCGGACGAAACTCCGCGCGGCTCTATTCTTCTGACCTTTGAAGGATGATCGCCATGAGCGCCGCCCCGCAGGAAGATGCTTTGAGCCTTGCCGAAACGCAGCCGGCGGGTAATGTCGGCCGCATGAAGATTCTCATCATCGAAGATGATCTCGAAGCCGCGGTCTATCTCACGAAAGCCTTTCGCGAGGCGGGCATCGTCGCCGATCACGCCAGTGACGGCGAGAGCGGCCTGTTCATGGGGTCGGAAAATACTTATGACGTCATCGTCATCGACCGCATGCTGCCGCGCCGGGACGGGCTTTCCGTCATCAGCGAGTTGCGCCGCAAGGCGATCCATACGCCGGTCCTCATCCTCTCGGCGCTCGGCCAGGTCGATGACCGCGTGACCGGTCTTCGTGCCGGCGGCGACGACTACCTGCCGAAGCCTTATGCCTTCAGCGAGTTGCTGGCGCGCGTCGAGGTGCTCGGCCGCCGCAAGGGCACGCCGGATAAGGACGTCGTCTATCGCGTCGGCGATCTCGAACTCGACCGGCTTTCCCATGAGGTGCGCCGCGGCGGCAAGGAGATCCCGCTGCAGCCGCGCGAATTCCGCCTGCTGGAATATCTGATGAAGAATGCCGGCCAGGTGGTGACCCGCACCATGCTGCTCGAAAACGTCTGGGACTATCACTTCGACCCGCAGACCAACGTCATCGACGTCCATGTCTCGCGGCTGCGCTCGAAGATCGAAAAGGACTACAGCCAGCCGCTCCTGAAGACCATTCGCGGCGCGGGGTACATGATCAAGGATGAGGGATGAGCCGTTTCAAGGTTCTCTTCAAGTCCACAGCAGTCCGCCTTTCGGCACTCTACATCCTGCTTTTCGCCATCTGCGCCGCGACGCTCGTCTTCTATGTGACAGCGATGTCGGAGCGGCTGCTGACGGGCCAGATCCGCGACGCCGTCAGGCAGGAGGTGGAGCAGGTGCAGCGCGCCTATGATACTGGCGGCATGAACCTTCTCCTGCGCATGATGGAGCGGCGTGCCCGCCAGCCGGGCGCCAATCTTTACGTGATCGCCGGTCCCTCGGGCGATATTCTCGCCGGCAATGTCGCCTCGGTGCAGCCGGGCGTCTTCGAGGAGATCGGCTGGACCTCCGCCCCCTTCGCCTATCAGCGCTATACCGATAGCGGCATCGAGCGCCGCCACAAGGCGATCGCCAATATCTTCGTGCTCGACAATGGCTTGCGGATCCTGATCGGCCGCGACCTCGGCGACCCCGAGCGCTTCCGTCTGCTGGTGCGCCAGGCGCTGATGGTGGCCCTGGCGATCATGGGGCTCGGCGCCATCATCATCTGGTTCGGCATCGGCCGCAACGCACTGAAACGCATCGACCGCATGTCGGATGCCAGCAAGAAGATCATGGCCGGCGACCTGTCGCAGCGCCTGCCGGTGGGCGGATCCGGCGATGAATTCGACCGCCTGTCGATGTCGTTGAATACCATGCTGGAGCGCATCGAGAAGCTCAACGAGGGCCTGCGGCAGGTCTCCGACAACATCGCCCACGATCTGAAGACGCCGTTGACGCGGCTGCGCAACAAGGCGGCCGATGCGCTCGATATCGCCGACGGCGAGGCGCGGCGCAGCGCGCTCGAAGGCATTATCTCCGAATCGGACCAGCTGATCCGCACCTTCAACGCGCTGCTGATGATCTCCCGCGTCGAGGCCGGCTCGGTCGCCGCAGAGATGTCGCCGGTGGAACTTTCGGCCATCGTCTCCGACAGCGCCGAGCTTTACGAACCGGCGGCGGAGGAGGCCGGGCTTGGCCTCAGCTCCAGCATCGAGCCGGATGTCGAGGTGCAGGGCAATCGAGAGCTGATCGGTCAGGCGATCTTCAACCTGCTCGACAATGCCATCAAATATTCCTCCGATACCGAAGGGGCGGGCAAGGTATCGCTGAAGCTCGCCCGCCGCCCGGATGGCATCTGCCTTTCGGTTGCCGACCATGGGCCGGGCGTTCCGGCCGACAGACGCGACGACGTGGTGAAGCGCTTCGTCCGCCTCGATGAAAGCCGGTCGAAGCCCGGGACAGGGCTCGGGCTTTCGCTGGTCGAAGCGGTGATGGAGCTGCACAATGGCCGGTTGGAACTCTCCGATACCGATCCCGACAAGCCCGAACAGCGCGGATTGACCGTCAGCATGATCTTCCCGGCCAAGGCTGCCTGATGGCCCGCTGCCGATGATCGGCTGAATCGCGTATTGGCGGTTTTCCGCCAAGACCCTAGTTTAATGCCGGTCAGGGAGGCGTTCCCGCGATTCTGCGTGGTCGTTTCCCTAGGCGCTAAAGCAGGGAGAGTGCATGCTGACGAGATCGACGCATGGTCTGAAGGATGTCGCCGAAGGGCTGCTGCGTCCGCTGAACCAGACGGAGCTGAAGCTGGCGCTGGCCGACCTTCAGGAGGCCGGCAGGCACGAGCCGTCGGTGGCTGCGATGCTGAAGACGGAAAGCCCGCTTCGCGATTTCATTGCGGCCGTGCTGACGCTGTCGCCTTATCTGCGCGAGATCGCCAATCTCGATCCCGCCATCCTCGCTGGTGCCATTACCGAACCGCTGGAGCCGCAGATCGAGGCGTTGGTCGCCGAGGCGCGGCGCTGCTGGCGGCGGGACGGCGAGGGGGCGGCGCCTTCGGAATCCGTGGTGATGAGCAGGCTGCGCATCATCAAGCGCAAGGTGGCCTTCCTCGTTGCACTCGCCGATCTCGCGCGCATCTTCGACGGGCGGGCGACGACGGCCTGGCTGAGCGAGCTTGCGGAAGCTTCGGTTGCCGCCGCGATCGACCATTTGCTGCTGGCGGCGCATGAGGGTGGAAAGCTGCGGCTGCGGGATCTGGCGGCACCGAGCGACGGCTCCGGACTGATCGTGCTCGGCATGGGCAAACTCGGCGCATCCGAACTCAACTATTCCTCCGATATCGACCTCGTCGTCGTCTTCGACGAACAGGCGGGCATCGTGCCCGACCCGGATGACGCGATCGAGATATTCCCCCGGATGATGCGGCGGTTGGTGCGCATCCTGCAGGAGCGCACCGCGGATGGCTACGTCTTCCGCACCGATCTGAGATTGCGCCCCGATCCCGGCTCGACGCCGCTGGCGATCCCGGTCGATGCGGCGATGATCTATTACGAGGGCAGGGGTCAGAACTGGGAACGGGCGGCCTTCATCAAGGCGCGGGCCGTTGCCGGCGACCTTGCGGCGGGCGGCGATTTCCTGCGCGGGCTCGCCCCTTTCGTCTTCCGCAAATATCTCGATTACGCGGCGATTGCCGATATCCATTCGATCAAGCGGCAGATCCATGCGCATAAGGGCCACGGCGCCATTGCGGTCAAGGGTCATAACGTCAAGCTCGGCCGCGGCGGCATTCGCGAGATCGAATTCTTCGTCCAGACGCAGCAACTGATCGCCGGCGGCCGCATGCCGGCCTTGCGCGGCCGGTCGACCGAGGAGACGCTCGGTGAACTCACCAAGGCGAAATGGATCGATGCGGAAACCCGTGACGAACTGACGGAGGCCTATTGGTTCCTGCGCGATGTCGAGCATCGCATCCAGATGGTGCGCGACGAGCAGACCCACCTGCTGCCGGAAACGGATGCCGACCTGAAGCGCATCGCCTTCATGATGGGTTTTTCCGACACGCCGAGCTTCTCCGAACGGCTGGTCGACGTGCTGAAGACGGTCGAGCGGCGTTATGCCCGCCTCTTCGAGCAGGAGAGCAAGCTTTCCACCGAAACCGGAAACCTGGTCTTCACCGGCCAGGGCGACGATCCGGATACGCTGGAGACGCTGAAAAAACTTGGCTTCACCAGGCCATCCGACATTTCCCGCATTATCCGCACCTGGCACTACGGCCGCTACCGCGCGACGCAATCGGTGGAGGCGCGCGAAAGGCTGACGGAGCTGGCGCCCGAACTTCTGCGCGTCTTCGGCGAAAGCAAGCGTGCCGATGAGGCGCTGCTGCGCTTCGACAGCTTTATCTCGGGCCTTCCTGCCGGTATACAGCTCTTCTCGCTGCTCGGCAGCAATCCGGCGCTCCTGTCGCTGATCGTCAACATCATGTCCTCGGCCCCCCGGCTTGCCGAGGTGATCGCCGCCAAGCCGCATGTCTTCGACGGCATGCTCGATCCCGGCCTGATGGCCGAGCTGCCGACGCGTGATTATCTCGGCGAGCGGCTGAAGAGCTCGCTTGCCCAGGCCCGCCACTATGAAGAGGTGCTCGACCGGCTGCGCATCTTCGCCGCCGAGCAGCGCTTCCTGATCGGCATCCGCCTGCTCACAGGCGCGATCAACGGCGTGATGGCCGCACGCGCCTTCACCCATCTCGCCGACCTCATCATTGCGGCGGCACTCGAGGCCGTGGTAGGCGAGATGCGGGCAGCACACGGCGACTATCCCGGCGGGCGCATTGCGGTCGCCGGCATGGGCAAGCTCGGCAGCTTCGAGCTGACGGCCGGTTCCGACATCGATCTGATCCTGCTCTATGATTATGACGATGCGGCCTTGGAATCCGATGGGCCGAAGCCGCTCGATGCGACGCGTTACTTCACCCGCATCACCCAGAGGCTGATCGCCGCCTTTTCGGCGCCGACCGCCGAAGGTGTGCTTTATGAGGTCGACATGCGGCTGCGCCCATCCGGCAACAAGGGGCCGGTCGCCACTCGTATCAATGCCTTCGGCAAGTACCAACGCGAAGAGGCATGGACCTGGGAGCACATGGCGCTCAGCCGCGCGCGGCTGATCTGCGGCAATGAGAGCCTGATCGCCGAGGCAGAACTTATCGTCCGCGAGGTGCTGTCGGCCGATCGCGATATTGCCAAGGTGGCCCATGACGTCGCCGAGATGCGCGAACTGATCGACAAGGAAAAGCCGCCCTCCGGCCCGTGGGACCTGAAGCTCATTCCCGGCGGCGTCATCGATCTCGAATTCGTCGCCCAGTATCTCGCACTGATCGCACCGACCAGGGGCGTCGGCATTGCCGTCAACGGGATGAGCACCGGCGAGGCCCTGAAGGTGCTTGGCGAGCCGCTGATGGCAACAGACGATCTCGACATGTGCCTCGAAGCCTTCACGCTTTATACCGGCCTTTCGCAACTGATCCGCCTCTCCATCGACGGCCTGTTCGATCCGAAGGGCGCGCCGGCGGGCCTCGTCGAACTCGTCTGCCGCGCCGGTGACTGCCCTGACATCAAGACGCTGGAAGCGGAGGTGAAGCGGCTGTCGAAAGCAGTTCGGAAAATATTCCTCAATGTCGTGAAAGCCTGATCTCACACCAGATGGAACGACCGCGAGGATTATCTCGAGCATGATCTGTCGGATTCTCGTTTAGCCGACCGTCTTCAGGACAAAGCTATGGAGAACACCCATGACGATTACCATTACCGCCTTTGAACGATCGCCCGATCGCGGCAGAGGGCTGGCCCGCGACATGCGCGTTCGCTGGGCGCTCGAAGAAGTGGGTCAGCCTTACGACGTGCGTCTTGTATCGTTCAAAGAGATGAAGGAACCTGCGCATCTCGCGCTGCAGCCTTTCGGGCAGATCCCGACCTATGAAGAAGGCGATCTCGCTTTATTCGAGTCCGGCGCCATCGTCTTCCATATCGGCGAGCGCCATGCGGGCCTGCTGCCGGACGATGCGAATGCCCGGGCGCGCGCGATCGCATGGATGTTTGCCGCGCTCAACACGGTGGAACCGCCGATCTTCGACCGCGCCCTCGCCAGAATCCTCGAGCGCAACGAGCCTTGGTACGAGCAGCGCTTGCATGCCCTCGAGGTCAGCATCCGCAAACGGCTGGACGATCTTTCCCGTCGTCTTGGCGATGCCGACTGGCTCGACGGCGCGTTCAGCGCCGGCGACCTGCTGATGGTGACGGTGCTGCTCAGGCTGAAAGGATCGGATATATTGGACGACTATCCGAACCTCTCCGCCTATGTCGCCCGCAGCGAAGCGCGGCCGGCATACAAGCGTGCTTTCGCCGCTCAGCTGGCGGTTTTCACCGCCGCATGGACCACCTGAGATCACAGGTTGCTTTTTCTTCAAGGAACCGGGGCGCCAACGACTTTCCGGCTTAGCTCATTGGCCCGGACGGCGTCGCTTCGAGCTTGAAGGCTACGCGGATGACCTTGTCGAGCCATTCACCCTTTCCGTCATTCTGCAGGCCAAGTCCAAGGGCCAGACGATCCAGCTCCGCCGTGCCGGCAACGATGGCCCGTCCCGCCCCGTCGCGCTGCATCGTAAACGGGACCGACACAGGCACCGTCACACCGCGGACAAGGACATTGCCCTTGCCGACATAGGCCTCGCCCGCCGTTTCGAAATGGTCGAGCACAACCTCCAGCAGCGGATGGGTGGCCGTCTGCAGGCCGTCATCGCCGCCGATATTGGGCCTGACGAATGAATTATCGAAATCGATGGAGGCGGCGTCGATGACAATCCGCGCCTTGGCGGCGCCAAGATTGTCCGGATCGAATTCGATGAATGCGTCCCATTTTCCGATCGTGCCAGCAGTCGGCGTTCCGGAGAAATTGATCGTGTAGGTCAGTGCAGACTTCGTTTTATCGATCACCCAGCCGGATGGCGATGCTTCAGTCGATCCAAGGTCCGCAGCATTGACGGATGCAGTGCCGCCCGTTCTGGAGATCAACAGTCCGCCGCCGATAAAGCACAGTGCCAGCACGACGGAGACCAGCACGCCGATTGCGGAGGAGGGCATCCGGCGCAGCCAGCCGAAAGGTATCATTCGCGAAAAGGAGGGCATCCGGTCGATCACCGAATGCTTGAGCGCCCCGGCCACATGCAGAACCAGAAGCAACCCGAAACCATAGGCCAGAATGACATGCGCATTCTCGGACGCGGCCTCAACTGTTGCGCGCATCGAGGTTGGAATGGGCAGATGTGGCCAGACCAGGGTATCGGAAAGAAACAGAAGGGTGGGAATCCCTGTAGAGGACGCCGACACCAGCAGCCAGCCGGTCAAAGGCACGACCAGCATCAGCGCATAGAACAGCGCATGGACGATGCTGGCCGCGGCCCGTTCCGCCCATGTCATCGGCGCATGCGCGGGCGGCGTGTGGAACAGGCGCCAAGCGATGCGGGCGATCGTCAAGGTCAGGACCGCGATGCCGAACGTCTTGTGCCACTGAAACATCGCAAAACGCAGCGTATCTGGAACGCTCTCCACGCGGCTCATCAGAAAACCCATGGCAAGCTGGGTCAGGATGAGCGCAGCGATGAGCCAGTGCAGGATCATTGCACCCATACTGTAGGCCCGGACCGAATGTGTAGCTGACATGGGTGACTTCCAGTCGTCGCAATGGGAGCGCAAAACAGCCGGCGCAACCCGACGATGTCGGGCTGCACCGGCAACGAACACTTACTGAGCGACGAACTCGGTTTCGATCGTCAGCTTGACGTCGTCGCTGACAGGACCCACCAAAGCGGCGACACCGAAATCGGAGCGCTTGATCACTCCGGTTGCTGAAAAGCCGACGGTCGGCTTCTTGGACATCGGGTGCGGGTTGAGCGCCGCGTTCAGGGTAACGTCGAGCGTGACGGGCTTGGTGACGCCGTGGAACGTCAGATCACCGGTGACGGTTCCGGTCTTGCCGTCCTTGACGTTGATGGCCGTGGAAACGAAGGTGATCTCGCTGAATTTGGCCGCATCGAAGAACATCTCACCGGCAATCTCTGCATTAAAGCTCTTTTCGCTTGCCGGATAGTTTGTGCTGACCGAAGCCGGATCAATGGTTGCCGTCAGTTTGGACTTCGTAACGTCCGCAGGGTCGAGCTCGAGCGTCGCGGAAATCTTGTCGAAGCGGCCGATATAGTTGGAAAGGCCGAAATGGACGACGCTCCACAGAACGTTGGTGTGGGTCACATCCGCCTGATAGGTGCCAGCGGGAACATCGATCGTCTGCGCATATGCAGTGGAGGACGCAAGTGCCAGGACACCGGCAACAAAGGCGGACTTAATGGAAAACATTGATGATCCTTGAATTGTTTCGACAGCACATTGCGTGCAGCATTTCCCTAGCGGGCGCTCAGCCGTCGCGAAACAGCGACAAACTGTTCGACATTTGTTGACAATCGGTGGATGTACGGTAAGTCTCTGTTTAAAAACGACAAATTTGCGAGATAAAGAAGGAGCAATGAAAAGTGAGGACGGCGTGATCGTCGTTTTGCGGTGCTTTTCTGAGAGGACGGTGCTGCCTCAGCCTTGTGAGCCGCCTGCTCGACATTTCGATGCCTGTGTCGCACACCTGTAATAGTGTAACCTTAGGTTAGAAAGGCTCCAGACTTGGGGTAAATCTTAACTTGGAGGCGAGCCAATGAACGAGCATATTTCCCAGAAGATATTCCCGACGACGCAGCTTGAAGATGCCGATGGCGACGGCCACAACATGAGCGCCAATCCGACGATGGGCGAAATCATCGGCAAGCGCTTCTCGCGCCGCAATTTTCTGCAGGGCTCGCTTGCCGTTTCGGCGATTGCCGCAACTGTCAGCCCGATCGCGCTCATGAGCGCCGACGAGGCGCGCGCCGCTGACAACAAGGGCTCCGCCTTCAACTTCTCCGAAGTGGAGGCCGGCGTCGACGACAAGCATCACATTGCGGAAGGCTATAATGCCGATATCCTGCTGCGCTGGGGTGATGCCGTGCTACCGGGCGCTCCCGAGTTCGACCCGGCGAAGCAGACGGCCGATGCGCAGAGCAAGCAGTTCGGCTACAACAACGACTATGTCGGCTTCATTCCGCTCGAAGGTTCGTCCGAGCACGGCTTGCTCGTCGTCAACCACGAATATACGAACCCGCATCTGATGTTCCCCGGCCTCGTCCAGGTCGTCGACGGCAAGATCAAGCAAGGCCCGCTCAGCAAGGAGCAGGTGGATGTCGAGATGGCCGCTCATGGCGGCACCATCGTCGAGATCCGCAAGGCGGACGGCAAGTGGCAGGTCGTCGCCGACGGCAAATATAACCGCCGCATCACCGCCAACACGCCGATGGACATTTCCGGCCCGGCCGCCGGCAACGATCGCCTGAAGACCAGTGCGGACGCGACCGGCGCCCGTGCCATCGGCACGATCAACAACTGCGCCGGCGGCGTCACGCCCTGGGGCACCTACATCATGGCGGAAGAGAATTTCCACGGCTATTTCTCCGGCAATCTGCCGGAAGGCCACAAGGAAGCCGCCAATTACAAGCGTTACGGCGTGCCGGAAGGCGGCTACGAGTGGGCGAATTTCTACGACCGTTTCGATCTTTCCAAGGAGCCCAACGAGCCGAACCGTTTCGGCTGGATCGTCGAGGTCGACGTCATGGACCCGACCTCCACGCCGAAGAAGCGCACCGCACTCGGCCGCACCAAGCACGAAGGCGCTGAATCCATAGTCGCCAAGAACGGCAAGGTGGTCTTCTATCTCGGCGACGACGAGCGTTTCGACTATGTCTACAAGTTCGTGACCGACGCTACGTTCAACCCGAACGACCGCGCCGCCAACATGAACCTGCTCGACAGCGGCACGCTCCATGTCGCCAAGTTCAATGAGGACGGCACCATGCAGTGGCTGCCGCTGATCTTCGGCCAAGGCCCGCTGACGGCCGAGAACGGCTTCACCAGCCAGGCCGACGTGCTGATCGAATGTCGCCGCGCCGGCGACGCGCTCGGGGCTACCAAGATGGACCGCCCGGAGGACGTCCAGCCAAACAGCGTCAACGGCAAGGTCTACGTCATGCTGACCAACAATACCCGCCGCAAGGCCGACCAGGTGGACGCTGCCAACCCGCGCGCGGAGAACGCCTTCGGCCATATCATCGAGATCTCCGAAAGCGACGGCGACTTCACGGCCACCTCGGGCAAGTGGGAAGTGCTTCTGAAGTGCGGCGATCCGTCCGTTGCGGCCGTCGGCGCGACCTTCTCGACTGAAACGACCAAGAACGGCTGGTTCGGCATGCCCGACAACTGCGCCGTCGATTCCGCCGGTCGCCTTTGGGTGTCGACGGACGGCAACAACAATAAGGCCACCGGCCGCACCGACGGTCTGTGGGCCGTCGATACGGAAGGAGCGGCGCGTGCCACGTCGAAACTGTTCTTCCGCGTGCCGGTCGGCGCCGAAATGTGCGGCCCCCTCTTTACGCCGGATGACCAGACCGCCTTCGTCGCCGTGCAGCATCCCGGCGATGGCGGCGAGGACTGGCCGGGTCACGGCCGCCCGTCCTATTACGAGGACCTTTCCACCCGCTGGCCGGACTTCAAACCCGATATGCCGGTGCGGCCCGCGGTCGTCGCCATCACCAAGGCCGGCGGCGGCAAGATTGCCGTCTGACGGCATAAAACTCGGTCGAGCCCCAACTATGGGGCAGTGAGACTGCCAGGCAGCTGTGAAGACCAGTTAGGGGCCGGGATGAGCGCATCATCCGGCCCCCTTTTCAAGCGACGCGCGGGCGACTCGGGCGTGGTCGCAAGGTTTTCGAGTTAGATAACAGCGGTACTGGGTTATGTCCGACACCTAGATATCGTCGGGAATGCGCAGCGAGATCACGGTGCCGACCGCTTCGCGTGAGCGGATCTTCATGCGGCCGCCATGCAGCGAGGTCAGCGAGCGGGAGATGGCGAGCCCGAGGCCGGAGCCGCCCTTGCTCTTGGCATACTGGCTCTGCACCTGTTCGAAGGGCTGGCCGATCTTCGACAGCGCCGAGCGTGGAATGCCGATGCCGGTGTCGGCGATGGTGACGACGACGGCGCCATCGACGCGGCGGGTGCGCACGGCGATGCGGCCGCCATTGTCGGTGAACTTCACCGCATTGGAGAGCAGGTTGAGCAGCACTTGTTTCATCGCCCGGCGGTCGGCCATCAGCGTCAGGCCGGAGCAGATGCGCTGTTCGATGACGATGTTCTTTTCAGCCGCGGGCATGGCGGTGAAGCGCAGGCTTTCCTCGATCAGCGGCACAAGGTCGATGCGCTCGCAATGCAGCCTGACATGGCCGGCTTCGATCTTCGACATGTCGAGAATGTCGTTGATGACGTTGAGCAGATGTTTGCCGCTGTCATGGATATCGCGGGCATATTCGTCGTATTTCAGCGAGCCGAGCGGCCCGAACATCTGGTTCTGCAGGATTTCCGAGAAGCCGAGGATGGCGTTGAGCGGCGTGCGCAGCTCATGCGACATGTTGGCGAGGAATTCGGATTTCGCCTTGTTGGCGGCCTCGGCGCGTTCCTTCTCCGCCTGGTAGTTGGCGTTGGCCGTCGAGAGCTCGGCTTTCTGGCTCTCCAGCGTCTGGCGCGAGGCGGAAAGATCGCCGATCGTTGCCATCAGCCGGCGCTCGGATTCGCGCAGCCGCTCCTGATGGCGCTTCATCAGCGTGATGTCGGTTCCGACGGAGACCCTGCCACCGTCGCGGGTGCGCCGCTCGTTGATCTGTAGCCAGCGCTCGTCGGCGAGCTGCACCTCCGTCGTACGCGAATAGCCAGAGCCGTCGGCATCGGAAATCCGCCGCTCGATGACAGGCCGGGCGGCGGCGGCATTGACGGTCGAGCGCTCGGTGCCGGGCACGAGCACGCTGTCCGGCAGGCCATAGGCCTGCTGGAAATGCGTGTTGCACATGACGAGCCGATCGTTCTTGTCCCAGAGCACGAAGGCTTCCGAGGTGCATTCGATGGCGTCGGCCAGGCGCTGGTCGGCTTCTGCGTAGCGCTGGGCGAGCCGATGCTGTTCGGTCACGTCCATGGCGATGCCGATCAGGTGCATGCGGCCGGAATTGCTGCGGATCACCTGGGCACGCGCCCGCATCCAGACATAGTGGCCGCCGGCATGGCGCATGCGGAAGATCTGATCGACCTGGCCGGAAGCGCCCTTGCCGATGGCGCGCGCGATCTCGTAGAGCCCGCCGTCATCGGGATGCATCAGTCGGGCGGCTTCGCCGAAACCCATCGTCTTGTCAGAGCCCGGCAGACCTAGCATGTCGTACATCGAGCGCGACCAGAAGAATTCGCGGTTCTCGAAATCGAAGTCCCAGAGGCCGCAGCGGCCTCGCGACAGCGCCGTCTCGACGCGCAGGTTCGATTCCAGGAAGATGTCGTCGGCGTCGCGGGCGCGCTTTACCTGCGTGTAATAGGCATAGAGGATGACGAGCAGGATGGAGGAGATGCCGGCAAACAGCGTGACGTTGAGCGCCAGTTCCTCGCGCCAGAGCCGGTCGATCTCGTCGAGCGAGGTGGCGGCGACGATATAACCGCCGGCATTGCCCATCAGCGTGATCTCGGCATAGTGCGGCACGCCGCCGATCGTCGTTTCGATGACGCCGGCGCGATCGCCGAAGCGGCGGATCGCCGAGACCTCGGGGAAGAAATCACCGACATTGCTGCCCACATACGAAAGCCCGGCGGTGGTCGCGGCAAAAACCTTGCCGCTTGCCTGCACGAGCAACACGAAAGCACCGCTGTCCAGCCGGTCTTGCGGCAGGTATTTGGCGAGGCGGGCCTGCGCCCCGGTGATATCGCCGTTGTCGAAGATGCCTGCCGCATCGGCAAACACAGCAGAGGCGGTCGCCGCCGAAAGTGCGGTGGCATGGCGCGCCGAGGCCTCCAGCCGCCCGTATTCGCTCATCATGCCGAAGAAATGCGAGGCGGCAACGACGGAGAGGAAGGCGACGATCAGCGCCGGGATGGCCCGCTTCAAGACCAGCTCGGCCTTCGGCAGATAACGGAGAAGTGGTTCCGATGTCGCATGGCCGGAAAGGCTGTCGCGCCAGGCTTTGAGCCCGTCAAAATCGACACGCAGCCGTCCTTCGGCCACGGTTGCCCGCCGCACGTCCATCATCTCTTCGCCTTGTCCCTCATGTGATTCGCGCGCCGCTCGCTCGAACCTGACCTAGAGAATCATGGGTGATTCGCCTTGTCCAGAGGCAAAGGTAAAAATCCGTTAACTATTTATAATTTCGGGTTTTTCCAGGTGATTCGAGGTGCTGGGCGACCGGCCGCCGAATTTTTCCTAATGGCCGGTCGAATCAAATTACCCTTTAAGCGTGCGCTCGACGATATCGCGCACGTCGGTCGAAAGATCGGCGGCTCGTTCGATCTCGATCAGCGCCGAGCGGGCATGATCGGCACGCACGGATTCGAGCGAGCGCCAGGAGCGCATCGAGGTGAGGATGCGGGCGGCAAGCTGGGGGTTGCGCCTGTCGATATCGAGAATCTGATCCGCGAGGAAGCGGTAGCCTTCGCCGTCGGCGCGGCCGAATCCGGTAGGGTTGGCAAAGGCGAAGGTGCCGACCAGCGACCGCATCCGGTTCGGATTGGTTCGCTTGAAGAGCGGATCGTCCATCAGGGCGCGGACCCGTCCCAGGGTTTCGGCACCCGGAATGCCGGCCTGGATCGCGAACCATTTGTCGATGACGAGCGCATTTTCCGCGAAGCGGTCACGGAAGGTGGCGAGCGCCTCGTTTGTCTCCGCGCTGTTGGGAAATCGATGGGCGAGGATCGTCAGCGCATGGCTGAGATCGGTCATATTGTTGGCCGCATCGAAGGCGGCCTTGGCGCGGGCCGGCGTCTCTTCGGCATGCGAGAGGTAGGTGAGGGCGCTATTGCGCAGCGCCCGCAGGCCGGCGCTTTTCGCATCCGGGTTGAAATCGCCTGATGTCGTCATCGCTGCGTAGAGGCCGGCAAAGACATCCTTTCCGGCATCGGCGATCTGTTTCAGGACCGCCTGCCGGCCGGCATGGATGGCATCGGGATCGTTGTTGCCGCCGAGTTCTCGGGCGATATCGGATTCGCTCGGCAGAGCCAGCGCCTGGGCGCGGAAGGCGGGCTCGAGGCTCTCGTCGGCGGCCGCCGCAATCAGCGTCTCGACGAAGGTCGCCTCGCAGATGACAGGCTTTCCCTCGCGGGCGTCGCGGGCCGCTTTCAGCAGGTTCGGCAGCGCCAGATCGGTCAATGCCTGCCAGCGGGCGAAATGATCGGTCTCATGGCGGGCGAGACGGGCGAGGTCGTCCGGGCTCTGATCGAAATGCAGATTGATCGGTGCCGAGAAGCTGCGGTTGATCGAAACGACCGGCCGCGACCCAACACCATGGAACACGGCCGTCTGCGTGCGGCCTGTGAGATGCAGCACCTCGCCGGCATATTCCGCGCCGTCGACCGAGGTCGGCTCGATCTTGCCGCCGTTTTCGCCAAACAGCGCGAGGCTGAGCGGAATATGCATCGGCTCCTTGCTCGGTTGGCCGGGCGTTGCCGGGATCATCTGTTCCAGTGACAGGGTGAAGCTGCCGGCCGCCGCATCATAGCTGCCCGACGCGGTGACGAGTGGCGTGCCGGCCTGATGGTACCAGAGCGAAAATTGTGTGAGGTCGCGTCCGCTTGCATCCTCGAAGCATTTGACGAAATCTTCGATCGTCACGGCCTCACCGTCATGGCGGTCGAAATAGAGGTCCATGCCTTTCTTGAAGCCGTCCTTGCCGAGCAGCGTCGCGATCATGCGCGTGACTTCGCTGCCCTTTTCGTAGACGGTCGTCGTGTAGAAATTATTGATCTCACGATATGTCGTCGGCCGCACCGGATGGGCGAGCGGGCCGCCGTCCTCCGGGAACTGCTCCGATTTCAGGTGGCGCACTTCGGCGATGCGCTTGACGGCGCGCGAACGCTGGTCGGAAGAGAATTCGTGGTCGCGATAGACCGTCAGCCCTTCCTTGAGGCACAGCTGGAACCAGTCGCGGCAGGTGATGCGGTTGCCGGTCCAGTTGTGGAAATATTCATGCGCGATGATCGTCTCGATATTGGCATAGTCGGCATCGGTGGCGATCTCCGGATCGGCAAGCACGTATTTGTCGTTGAAGACGTTGAGGCCCTTGTTCTCCATCGCGCCCATGTTGAAATCGGAGACGGCGACGATCATGAAGATATCGAGATCGTATTCGCGGCCGAACCTTTCTTCGTCCCACTTCATCGAGCGTTTCAGCGCGTCCATGGCGTAGGCTGCGCGCGGCTCCTTGCCGTGCTCGACATAGATCTTCAGCACCACCTCACGGCCGGACATGGTCGTGAACGTGTCTTCGACGGCGCCGAGATCGCCGGCGACGAGCGCAAAGAGATAGCTCGGCTTCGGATGCGGATCGAACCAGGCTGCGAAATGTTTGCCGGGGCCGTAGCCGGCGCCGCCGAGGAAGTTGCCGTTCGACAAAAGCAGCGGGTTGGCGTCCTTGTCGGCGATGATGTTGACCGTGAATGGCGCAAGCACGTCCGGCCGGTCGGGGAAATAGGTGATGCGGCGGAAACCCTCCGCCTCGCACTGTGTGCAGTAGATGCCGCCGGTGCGGTAAAGGCCCATCAGCTTGGTGTTGGCCTCAGGGTTGATGACGGTAGTGATCGTCAGTTCGAAGGGCGCGCTCTCCGGCAGGTCGCGCACCGTCAGGCTTTCCGGTGTTGCGTCGTAATGCGAATGGTCCAGTTCCACCTGGTCGAACAGCAGCCCCGTCAGCGTCAGTTCGTCGCCGTCGAGAACGATCGGCGCTGCCGGATCGGCGCCCGGGCGACGATGAAAGATCAGACGCGCCTCGACCTTTGTCTCCGTCGGGTCGAGTTCGAAGGTCAGGTCCACACGTTCCAGCACGAAGTCGGTGGGACGGTAATCTGCCAGATGAATGACCTGGCCGGTATCTGTTCGCATGGTGTTTCCTGAAGACCGTTATTTGATAATCGCGAATACAGAGGCGGGCGCACTCTGCCATAAATTTTGCCGGGGATGATTACATTAAAGTCTGAACTAAACTTAAAGCAAATTGCCCGCGAACACCAAGTTCGCGGGCAAAATATCTTATTGGCAACGGATGAACACGGCAGCGGGGAGAGGGGCGCTACTTCAGGTTGAGAGCAGCCTTGATCGTCGCGTCGTTTTCCGTCTGCTGCACGACGACGCCGTACCAGCCGAGCCCGTCGTAATCCTCGTAGCCGAGAGTGCGCGCGAAGGCTACGATCGAGCCATTATTATCGTAGTAGCTGCCTTTCGCCTGACCGGACGGATTGGCGAGGGCGAAATGGGAAAAGAGCAGGGTGGGATTGGTGGTGGCAATGACCCGGCTCTTGCCGTCGAGCAGCATGACCGTCGTTCTTTCCGCCAGCTGCGGCGGCAGGTTGGCCTCTTTCTCGACGATCGCTTGGCCCTGGTTTTGCCAGTCGAAATAGACGCCGAGCGTGCCGATCTGCCGCCCGTCGAGCTTGCCCTCTTCGCGGATGCCTGTGGCGTAAACGAGCGCATGCCTGGCGTCGTGCAGCGGGCTCGCTTTGACGTCGTCGACGATATAAGCGTCACCGGAGGAGCAGGCCGACGCCGCGCGGAACCACGGATCGCCGGCAAGGCTCGTGCCGACGATCTTGCGCTGGAACTTGGGATTGGCGGATGCGATCACCTTGCCCGAGAGATCGGTCATGACGAGATCGAGATAGACGGTGTAGAAGCGGTTGATGGCGCCGAGACGCTCCGCCGCAAAGGCGACGGTTTCCTGACTCGGGTTCTGCAGCGCCTGCCAGAGCGCCGGATCCGTCGCCCACCAGCGTACATCGGCCGTGCGTTCGAAAAGGTTGCGGACGATGAGCTGTACCAGTGTCTGCGCCAGATCGGTCAGGCGAACGCCCTCCATCTCCTCGACCAGCGAATCGGCCATGGCGCGGCTGAGGCCGATGCGGCCAAGCACGTTGCTTTCGAACCTGCCGGTGATGTCGGTCGCGATCTGCGCCAGCCGCTGCACCTCGTTGGCAACGACCGCAAAGCCCTTTCCGGTCTCGCCGGCTCTGGCCGCTTCGATCAGCGCATTGATCGCCAGCAGTTTGATCTGCTTGACGATATGGGTGTTGTCAGCGCTGAAGCGCTCGAGGTCGGTGCTGATACCGTCGGTGACGACGCGCATGGAGCGCGGTGTCGCATTCTGCGACTGGGCAATGGTTTCGGCGCTAAGCGGCTTCATCAAATGGATCCTGGAAGGAACGGGCAATTGTTTGTGTGGTGAAGAAAATTTCGAGATCAGCGATAAAAACGATGCTTGCCTATGGTTTTCAATTGGTTAACGGCTAGCCCCGAGAGATGAACATTTTCGGGGTGAATGGCTCAAAACGGGAAATTTCAGAGCGGTGGCGCATAAGCAGCACGGTTGAGCCTGCCACTGACGGCGTTTTTGTGATTCTCTCAAGTTGCTTGCGGTTTTTTCGCCAATCGGGCTTTTCTTTCGCTACGATGGAAGGCGTCACCTGCTGCGTTCCCGAGTCGAACGCGTCTCCCCGTTCCGGTTAAGTCAGTATCAAGAGCCAGGATCATGCACTCGGTTCTCAGAAACCCGATGAGAGGCATTGCGCTGAAAGTCTCGTCGGTCGTGGTCTTCCTGGCCATGCAGACCTTCATCAAGCTGGCGGGCTCGGACATCCCGCCGGGTCAGGTCACCTTCTGCAGGTCGTTCTTCGCGCTTTTCCCGATCATGGCCTATCTGGCCTATAACAGGCAGTTGCGGGCCGCCTTCTACACGGCCAATCCAATCGGTCACCTGAAGCGCGGCACGATCGGCATCTTGTCGATGGCTTTCGGTTTTTACGGCCTGCTGCATCTGCCGCTGCCGGAGGCGATCGCGCTCGGCTACGCGTTGCCGCTCGTCGCTGTCATCTTCGCTGCCGTTTTTCTCGGTGAGACCGTGCGCATCTATCGCTGGAGCGCCGTCCTGGTCGGCATCGTCGGCGTCGCCATCGTTTCCTGGCCGAAACTCACGCTGTTTCGCGACGGCGGCATGGAAGCAGAACAGGCCGTCGGCGCGCTCTGCGTGCTGCTCTCGGCCGTTCTCGGCGGCATGGCGATGATCCAGGTGCGCCGCCTCGTCGAGGAAGAGAAGACGGCGACGATCGTGCTGTATTTCTCGATCACCGCCTCGGTGTTCTCGCTGGCTTCTCTTCCCTTCGGCTGGCTCATCCTGGCATGGCCGGCGGCGCTTTATCTGATCGCCGCCGGTTTCTGCGGCGGCGTCGCGCAGATCCTGCTGACGGAAAGTTACCGCCATGCCGACGTCTCCACAATCGCGCCGTTCGAATATACCTCGATCCTGCTCGGCGGCATCGTCGCCTACTTCGTCTTCGGCGACGTGCCGAGCGTGACCATGCTGATCGGCACCGTCATCGTCATCGCCGCCGGCATCTTCATCATTTATCGCGAGCATCAGCTGGGCATCGAGCAGAGAGAGGCGCGCAAGGCCACGACGCCGCAAGCCTGACGCCCGTAAGCGCATGTTATCAAGGTTTTAACGCGGGGATTGCGGTGGCTTGAAACTTGCGCGCAGAGAGTGAAAAGAATGGTGAATTCTTGGGATACCGCCGGTCTGCGGAATATGATTGTTGAACATGAGAGAGTATCATTTATTCCAAGCTGTGCATGTCTGAATGGCCGCTGATGCCGGAGGAGCTCTCGGGTGTCGTTGCTCCGAACGCTGGCCGGCGAGCGGAGGTGGAGAAAAGCATAATGGCATTCACAGCGGAGCAATTGGTAGGGAACTCTTCCTTTCTGATGAGCATTCGCTTTTTGGCCGGGCAGATGCGCGGCATGTTCGATGCCGGCCCGCGGCTGGCGCGACTGCTCGCCTCCCATCAACGCTGGCTTCTGACCCAGACTGCCTATGCCCTCCACCTGGAATATGATCCGCGCGACCCGACATCGGGTTTCACTGCCGTCCGGCTGACCGGGCGTATCACCGCAAACAAGGTGGCGAGCCGCAACACCGTGCTCGCCTTCATCGAAGAACTCTATACCTATCGCTTCATAACCCACACGCCCGGCGACGAGCGGCGGCGGCCACGTCATTTCGAACCGGCCGACGTCAGCCATCAGGGAATGTTTGCCTGGATTCACTCCAATCTCGCTGCGCTCGACCTGCTCGACGGCGGTCTAAGAGCAGCCTTTTTCCAAGCAAATCCATCAATGATGCGGCTCATTCAGCCGCGTATTGCCCGCCATTGCCTCGAAGATGCCGCCTGGCGCGAACCGCCGGAGCAGGTGGCGCTGTTCCTCTGGACGGAAGCCGGCGGTCTCGTCGTCGACAACTTCATCGCCCGGATGGACGTGGCCCCGATGGATATGGCCCGGATGGATATGGAAAGCAGAGAGCCGGGACGGCTGTCCGTCGGCCGCGTCGAAACCCGCGCGCTCGCTGCCGATTTCATGATGTCGCGCACCCATCTGCAGCGGCTGCTGGCAAAGGCGGCGCAGCGCGGCTGCGTCGGCTGGCATGACGAGCCGCGCAAGACGCACCTTTGGATATCGCGGGATTTCGTCGAGGAATATTGCGCCTGGCAGGCGGTCAAGTTCGCCTATGTCGACGAAGCCTTCGAATGGGCAAAGGCCCAGATCGAGGAAATGGCCGTTTGACCAGAGCACTTCCAGCAAAAGTGCGCAGCGGTTTTGCGTCCGGAATGCGCGAAAACAAAGAGATAGAGCATTTCCATGACTCGGAAATGTTCTAGAGAACGATCGAGGCAGCGCCTGCGCCAATGCGCGTGCCGACATCGGCCGGCTTGACCGAAAGCTCGCGCTCATATTCCCGCGCGGCGCAGACCGCGACGCGGATGTGCTCGAAGGTTTCGATGTTGCGCAGAAGCGATATCAGGATCGTCGACATGTTGGGGTACTCTTGATACGAAGGGCAGGCGAGGCGCTTGCCGCGCTGCGTGTCTTTTTAAGGCGCGCAAAGGACGCCGCGAGACGTTGAATTCCTGCTCAATATTGCTGGAAGTCCGAAAAAATCGCGTTCGGGCGCGCCGTGCGGCTGTTGATGCCGGTGCCGCGTGCAATCATCTGTTCGTTCGTGGCAAAGCCGAAACGGCTGTAGCCTTGAGTTGAACGAATCTGGTCGCCGGCGAGGCGAAGGGTTTCAAACCCGCTATGGATAGGACGAAAACGCTTGTTCATGGCCTTGGTTCCTGTGATTCCTCCCAAGACACAGCTGATATTGCGATGCAGCATAGATTCCGCAATGCATCACGGCGGGATACAGCCATGCGAAAAACGCATAGATTGATTCACAAATTATTCAACTTTGGCTAATTTCTAAGCAAAGAGAGGGACTTAAGCTTCGCCTGAAAAGCCAGCAGGTCATTCCAGGCCAGCCGCTTGTTTACAGGTGCGGTTAACAGATCCTGCGGATGCAGGCTGGCTATGGCAGGAATGACACAGTCCGCAGCGGCAATCTCCTTCCAACGGCCGCGCAACCCGTGAATCGTATCGTTTTCGCCGAAGAAGAAGCGCGCCGAAAAATTGCCGAGCAGCAGGATCGCCTTCGGTTCGGCAAGCGCGATCTGCCGCTCGATGAAGGGTCGGCAGATATCCATTTCCGCCGCCGAGGGCGCACGATTGCCAGGTGGTCGCCAGGGGATGACCTGCGTCAACAGAACGCCCGAGCGCGTCAGCCCGATCGCCGCCAGCATCTTGTCGAACAGCTGACCGGATTTTCCCGAGAAGGGCATGCCCTCGCGATCGTCTTCGGCGCTCGGCGCCGAGCCGATCACCATGATCCCGCTCTCGGCATCGCCGCTGGCAAAGATAGTCGAGCGGGCGCTGTGCTTGAGGTTGCAGCCGTTGAAGGCTTCGATCGCGGTCTTGAGCTCGACGAGCGATCGCGCGGTTTCGGCGACGAAGCGCGCCTGCTGCACCGCCTCGCCATCCGGGATTGCCGGTTGCGGACCGGAGGCCGCGCGTTCGGCAGGTACTGGGCGTGTCGCTGCATTCGGGCGCACCGGTGTCTGACCTGGGGCAGGGCGTTCCCCAGCGGCGGCGCGTTGCTGCTGCGCTTGTGCCGCCGGCGGGCGGCGGGCGGCCTTCATCGCTTCGAACTCGGCGAAGCGGTCGATCGCCTCTTCCTCCAGCAGCCATTCCACGCCGGCATCGGCATGGAAATGCAGAAGCGCCGCGAGCTCGGCTGGGGAAAGGTCGTTGGCGGAGATCATGCGGCAAGCTTAGCGGAGTGACTCAGGCATTGAAAGGGCAGCCGGCAGATTGCCCGCCCTCGTTTGCTCTATTGCACAGTCCATTGCGCGATGTCGTCGCGTTCGCCGATCAGCGCCAGGCCATGGGCGATCGACAGCAGTTCGCCGCCGCTTTCGATCCGGTCGCGCTCGAAGCGTTCGGTAAAGATGCGGCGCACCGCCGGCACGAAGGAGGTGCCGCCGGTCAGAAACACCTTGTCGATCTCCGCAGGCTTCGTCTCGGTCTTGTCGAGCACGTCATCGAGCGCGCCTTCGATGCGGGCGAGATCATCGGCGATCCAGCCTTCGAAGTCGCTCCGCTTGATGCTGCGATGTCCGCCGCGACCAAGCGGCGCGAAATCGAAAGGCGCTTCCTCGGATGCCGAGAGTGCCATCTTCGTCGCCGACACCGCCTGATAGAGCGGGTAGCCCTCGTCATGGTCGATGAGGTCGATGAAGATTTCGAGTTTTTCCGGTTCCAGGCTGGTGCGCACCAGCTTCTTCAGATCCTCGAATTCGCGCGTCGTCTTGAAGATCGACAGCTGGTTCCAGCGGCCGAAGCTGGAATAGTAGTTGGACGGCACTTCGAGGATCTTGTCGAAGCTTTTGAAATGGCTGCCCTTGCCGATCAGCGGCGCGACGATGTTGTCGATCATCCTGTAGTCGAAATGATCGCCGGCCACGCCGACGCCGGAATGGCCGATCGGCGTTGCCGTCAGCTTGCCGGCGACGGTCTCGAAGCGGACCAGCGAATAGTCGGTGGTACCGCCGCCGAAATCGGCGACCAGCACGGTGGCATCCTGCTTCAGGTTCTGCGCGAAGTAGAAGGCGGCAGCGACCGGCTCGTAGACATAGTGGATTTCGGGAAAGCCGAAGCGCGACAGCGCTTCATTGTAGCGCTCGGTCGCCAGCGCCGGATCGGGACTGGCGCCGGCAAAATGCACTGGCCGGCCGGTGACGATGCGGCTGACATCCGAAGGCCAGTGGTCGCCGGCATAGTTGCGCAGGCGCCTGACGAAAATCTCCATCAGATCTTCGAAATTATGCCGCTTGGCGAAAATCAGCGTGCCCTGGAACAGCGCGCTTGCGGCAAAGGTCTTGATCGACTGCAGAAAGCGACATTCGCCGGGATTGTCGATGAATTGGCGGATCGCCGCATGGCCTGCTTCCACCTTCAGCACTGAGGCGCCGAGCTGGGCATCCTTCATGAAGGAAAGCGCCGTGCGCATGCTGTCTGCCGTACCCGCCGTGCTCGTGAACGCCATCGAGCGTGTCGCCCCACCATCCGCCATGGCGAGAACCGTATTCGTCGTGCCGAAGTCGAAACCCAGCGCCTGAGCCATGCCCGCACCTCTTCATGCCGATTGTTATTGGAGACGGAGCATCGCTCCGCGGGGGCGTGCGAACGCCCGGATCAAGGAGGGCGGGTGATGCCACAGAGGCGTGACACATTCAAGAGGAGCGGACGTTGATGTGATCGCGGGCGCACTTCTTCTCCCGGTTGGAAGAAGAAGTGCGCCGCAAGGGTCAATCGGCAATGCCGAACTTAGAGGGCCGTCATCACTCGGCAGCCATTGCCCTTGCCTCCTGTACCTCCGACTCCTCGACCTTCTTGTGGCCGATGAGGCGGCCGAGGAAATTGCCGAAGCGGTCCATCTCGACGAAGATGACCGGGGTGATGAAGAGCGTCAGCATCTGCGAGACGATCAGGCCGCCGACGACGGCGATGCCGAGCGGCTGGCGCAGTTCCGAACTTGCGCCGGTGCCGAGCGCGATCGGCAAGGCGCCGAGCAGGGCGCAGAAGGTCGTCATCATGATCGGCCGGAAGCGTCGCACGCAGGCCTCGTGGATCGCCACCGTCGCCTTTTCGCCGGTCGTGCGCATGGTCTCCACCGCCACGTCGATCATCATGATCGCGTTCTTCTTGACGATGCCGATCAGCATCAACAGGCCGATAAGGGCGATGATCGACAGGTCGAAACCCATGATATCAAGCGCCAGCAGCGCACCGAATGCCGCCGCAGGCAGGCCGGAGAGAATGGTGAGCGGATGGATGAAGCTCTCGTAGAGCACGCCGAGCACGACATAGATGGTCAGCACCGCCGCCAGGATGAGGTATGGCGTATTGCCCTGAGACTGCTCGAAGATCTGCGCTGTACCGCCATAGGAGGTGAAGACGTCGGCCGGCATGCTCATTTCCGTCTTGATCTGGTCGATTGCCGCGGTCGCGTCGCTGAGCGAGACGCCTTCCGGCAGGTTGAAGGAAACGGTGGTCGAGACCAGCTGGCCCGTCTGGTTGATTGTCACAGGGCCGACCGTGCGCTCGACATGCGCGAAGTTGGAAAGCGGCACGAGGCTGCCATTGGCCGAGGCGACACGGATCTCCGAGAGCTTCTGGTCATCCCAGGGTTTGCTGGTGTCATATTCGACGATGACGTCGTAGCTGTCGCCGGTCGACTGGATTTCCGCCGCTGCATATCCGCTGAAGGATTCTTGCAGCGTCGTGCGCAGCGTATCGTTGTCGATCCCGTAGGCGGCTGCCCGCTCGGTATCGATGACGATATTGGCCTGCAGCGCGTTGTTCTGGGCGTCCGAGGTCACGTCGGTGAACAGCCGATCCTTGCGCATAGCCGCCTGGATCTTGCCGGCCCAGAGGTTGGTCTGATCAGCACTCAGCGCCTGCACCACCAGTTGATATTGGCTGGCAGTCTGGCGGCCGCCGAAGCGCAGGCTCTGGTTCGGCGTCACGAAGGCCTGCAATCCGGGGATCTTGTTGATCGCCGTGCGCAGTTCGCGCAACGTCTGGTCAAGCGGCGGACGTTCCTTCTTGTCCTTGAGTTCGACGAACATCGAGCCGTTGTTCTGCGGTTTGTTCGGGTTGCCGCCGATCGTCGACATCACATGGTTGACCGCCGGGTTCGCCTTGACGACGGCTGCCGCCTGCTGCTGCAGC
Organism: Rhizobium changzhiense; assembly: GCF_013087625.1. Taxonomy (NCBI): domain Bacteria; kingdom Pseudomonadati; phylum Pseudomonadota; class Alphaproteobacteria; order Hyphomicrobiales; family Rhizobiaceae; genus Rhizobium; species Rhizobium changzhiense. The sequence continues at coordinate 392,886 of NZ_JABFCQ010000001.1, read as the reverse complement.
GCCGCCATGGCGGAATAGGAAATGTCCTGCCGGGCCTGCGTGCTGATCGTCAGGCGGCCGATATCCTCCTGTGGGAAGAAGCTCGTCGGCAGCGTCATGAAGAAATAGATCGTCAGTGCGACCGAGGCGAGGAAAACGCCGAGGATCGTGGGGCGGTGGCGAAGGCACCAGCCGACAGCCCTGTCATAGCCGCGCAGCGTCCGTTCGAAGCCGGCATCGAAGATGCGGATGATGAGCGGCGGGCGGCTCTGGTGGTTGGACAGACGCGAGGCGAGCATCGGCGTCACGGTCAGCGAGACGATTGCCGAGGAGATGATCGCAATCGCAACCACCATGCCGAATTCGTTGAACACGCGGCCGACAACGCCGCCCATCAGCAGGATCGGGATGAAGACCGCGATCAACGAAACTGACATGGAAATGATGGTGTAGCTGACTTCGCCCGCACCCTTGATCGCCGCTTCTCGCACCGGCATGCCTTCCTCGACATGGCGCAGAATGTTCTCGAGCATGACTATGGCGTCATCCACCACGAGCCCCACCGCGAGCGTCAGCCCGAGCAGCGAGATGTTGTCGATACTGTAGCCCAGCACATACATCATGCCGAAGGTCGAGATCAGCGACAGCGGAACGGCAAGCCCGGGAATGATCGTTGCGGTCGCATGGCCGGTAAAGAGGTAGATGACGAGAACGACGAGGCCGATCGTGAGCAGCAGCGTGAACTTCACATCGGAGATGGCATCGCGAATCGGCTTTGCGGCGTCATTCATGACGACCGTGTTGACGGAGGGCGGGATTTCGGCGTGAAGCTGCGGCAGCTTGGCATTGATCGCATCGACGACATCGACCGTATTGGCATCCGGCTGACGCTGGATGGCAAGGATGATGCCGCGCTGGCCGTCGTACCAGCTGCCGGTATATTGGTTCTCAACACTGTCCTGCACATCGGCAATATCGCCGAGGTGGATCGGCGCGCCGTTCGGATTGGCAATGACGAGCGAACGGAATTGTTCGGCGCTGGTGCGCTGCGTATTCGCCGTGATGGTCATGCTCTGCGAATTGTTCTGCAGCGTTCCCACAGGCTGCTGGCTGTTGGCGGCAGCAAGCGCCTTGTTCACGGTGTCGATGCCGATGCCGCGGGTCAAAAGCTTGTTGGGATCGACCTCGACGCGCACGGCATAGGTCTGCGCACCGTAGACGCTGACCTGGGCAACGCCGGGAAGCGTCGAAAGCGACGGCGAGATGATGTTCTCGGCGATGTCGTCAAGCTTGCTGCGCGGCATGGTGTTGCTCTGCACCGAGAGCAGCATGACAGGCGCATCGGCCGGGTTCGTCTTGCGATAACTCGGCGGCGTCGTCAGATTGTCGGGCAGTTGCCGGGTGGCATGCGAAATCGCGGCCTGCACGTCGGCTGCGGCCGCATCGATATTACGACTGAGGTCGAACTGCAGCACGATGCTGGTGCTGCCGAGCGAACTGGAGGCGCTGATTTCGGTGATCCCGGGAATGGTCTCGAACTGCTTGATCAGCGGCGTCGAAACCGAGGTCGCCATCGTCTGCGGCGAGGCACCGCTCAACTGCGCCGAAACGTTGATGGTGGGAAAGTCGACCTGCGGTAGCGCTGCGACGGGTACGAGCTGATAACCGGCAAGACCGGCCAGAATGACGCCGATCGCAAGCAGCGTCGTCGCGACGGGGCGCTGGATACAGAAATTCGGGATCATTGCTGAGCTCCCACCGCGATTGTCTCGGAGGGCTGCTGTTGCCGAGGCTCTTCGGCGGAGGCGACATCAAGCGCCTTTTCGTCGAACTGCTCGTTGATCGCCTGCTGGTCGCTGAGCTGCCCCTGGCCCTCGACGACGACGTGATCGCCTGCCTGAAGACCCGATTCTATGGCGGTGAAGCCGCCATTTGCGCGGGCAATGGTGACGGGCGTCAGATGCGATTTGCCGTCCTTGGCGACGAAGGCGAAGAAGCCCTCCGGGCCGGGGCTGACGGCAACCGTTGGCACCACCACCTGCTGTTCGTCATTGTTGAAATGCACGACGATGTTGACCGACTGGCCGGGCCAGAGAGCGCCGGAGGCATTCTCGAATTTCGCCTTGGCGAGGATCGTGCCCGAGGCCGTATCGACCGTGTTGTCGTAGAAGCTGATCTCGCCTTTCCGGACTTGCCCCTTGGTGGAATTGGGGGCGGTGCTGACCTCGACCGGACCGCTTGCCAGAGCGCTCTTCAGCTCCCGCAGATAGCGTTCCTGCAGGTGGAATTTGACATAGATCGGATCGTATTTCGCAATGGTGACGATTGCCGCCCCCGCACTGAGAAAAGCGCCCTTGCTGACGGCGATATCGCCGAGCCGGCCGTCGAACGGAGCGCGGATATCGGTGTGCTCGAGCAAGATCTGATCGGAGGCAAGCGACGCCTTGTCGGCATCGACCGTGGCCGCAGCGGTATCGCGGGCGGCGACCGCCTGGTCGAGGCTCTGCTGGGTGCCGGCCTTCTGGTTGAAGAGGTCCTGCGCGCGCGTCAATGCGGTCTCGGCTTCCGAAAGGGTTGCCGCGTCGCGCACGATCATCGCATTGTCCTTGTCGACGGTGGCCTTGGCTGTCCGGTCGTCCAGCTTGGCGATCAGGTCGCCGGCTTTCACCGTCGCCCCATCCTGCGCATCGACGCTGACGATCAGGCCCTGTTCCTGTGCGGCAATGGTCGTATTGTCATCGGCATCGGCCCAGCCGGTCGCCGTCACATCCATCGGCAGCGTCGTTTTCGCGGCTGCGACGGTCTTGACGACGGTCGGGCCGCCACCGCCCCGTCTGCGCCCGCCGCCCTGATGTTGGCCCCCATCCTGCCCCTGATTGCCCTGCCCCTGATCGGCCTGCGCCTGCTGCCCGCCGCCATTGCCGCCGGCCGGCTGCTTGATGAACTGCGAAAGGTAGGGAATTCGGGAGGCATAAGGGATCAGATTCCCGAATTGCCAGACGCCGATGGCGGCAATTGCGATAACGCTGACGGTGATCCAAAATTTCTTCATGGGCGAGAACCGGTCTTGAGCAAGGTTGCAAATTTTATGCTCTGATTGAGCTGCTTATATTGCGGCGCAAAAAAGACATAATTCCCGGTGCGCGATCACTAAGTGGTTATAACGGCTTAAAATTTTGTAATGAATATTCCGTAATATTCAAACTATACTAATATGGAGCCAGTGTAGTCCGATGCCGCCCGACGGCGGCGGCGAAGGTGGTTCGCTAGGCAACGATGCCGACCCGTATGCCGTCCATCGAGCGGGAAGAACACGGAAAAACGAGAGAAGGCAGGTCGTCATGACTGAGTTGGACGCCAGCGAATTTCGCTCCCTCATAACAAGCTTGTTTCCCGAACTCACGGCCTCCGTCTTCAAGCTGGCGGCGAAGGGCTGGGATTCGCTTGCCGTCGACGTCGATGACACGCTGATCTTCAAGTTTCCCCGCAATCTCGGCGCGGAAAGAGCGCTTCAGAAGGAGGCTGCCTTGCTCGACATCGTTCGGCCGTCGCTGTCGATGGCGGTTCCCGACATGCGCATTCACGACGGGCCGCCGATCTTCTCCAGCCATGCCAAGCTCGACGGCGAACATCTCATTGCAGAAGATTATGATGCGCTTGGCGAAGGCGATCGTCGGCGCCTCGCGGATGATCTTGCGCGTTTTTACGCCGAGTTGCACGTGCTCGATGCCGATCGCATACGGTCGGCCGGTGCCGGGGCGATCCAGCCATGGCAATCGCCCGAGACGGTGCGAATAAAGGCTTTGCCGCTGCTGCCGCCTGACATCAGGAGCTTTGCGCAGGCCATTATTTCGGATTTCGAAGCCTTGCCACCCGATCCCTACGGCAACATCTACGGCTTCTTCGATGGTCATGGCTGGAACATGGCCTTCGACCATGCGCAAAAGAGGCTGAACGGCATCTATGATTTCGCCGATTCAGGCTTTGGCCCGCTGCACCAGGAATTCATCTACTCGAACTTCATCTCGCCCGATCTGACCGCACGCATCGTATCGGCCTATGAAATGCTGACCGGACGCAGGCTCGACCGGCGCCGCATTGCGATCCTGACTGGCTTCCATCGTCTTTCCGAGCTCGCCGAACTTGCGGACGATCCGGCTAATGTCGAACAGATGATCCGAAGTGTGGCGACATGGGCGGCGGCTGCCCGCGTCGGCTGAGAGGGAATGGTCAGACGGATCGTGCCGCGCCGCCGTCGCAGCGGATGAGCGAGCCGGTGATGTAGCTTGCCGGTTGGCTGCACAGGAAGGCAGCCGTTGCGGCAAATTCCTCGACCCTGCCGTAGCGGCCGACCGGAATGCGCGCTTCCTTGTCGGTGCGGATCTCCTCGAGGCTCTTGCCGGTCCGCTTTGCCGCAGCGCCGTCGAGATCGTCGAGCCGCGCCGTCAGGATACTGCCCGGCAAGAGCAGGTTGGTGGTGACGCCGAAGCCCGCCACTTCGGAGGCAAGCGTCTTGCTCCAGCCGGCAAGGGCCGGGCGCAGCGTATTCGACAGCGCCAGATTGGCGATTGGTTCGATCACGCCGGATGAGGCGACCGTGAGGATGCGGCCCCAGCCCTGCGCCTTCATGCCGGGCAGCAGCGCATTGGTGAGCGTGATCACGCGCGCGACCATGGAGAGGAAATAGCTTTCGAGCTTTTCGCCCGTCATGTCCTCTGTCGTGCCGGGCATCGGTCCGCCGGTATTGTTGACGAGGATATCGAGCCCGCCGAACTTCTCCTTCACTGCCGTCGTCGTCATCTCGACGAAGCGTTCGTCCCCGAGATCGGCCCAGATCCAGTCGGCCCGGCCTTTGCCTTCGCCATTGATCGCCTTGCAATTGGCCTCCAACTGTTCGCCGCTGCGCCCGCAGAGCAGCACGTTTGCGCCCTCCCGCGCCAGCGCGACGGCGATGCCGAGGCCGAGGCCGCGCGAGGAGGCGAGGACGAGTGCCCGTTTGCCGTTGATGCCGAGATCCATGATTGTCCTCCGATAGCTTCGAGCGATGTATAAGGCGCAAGCGGCGGAAAAGGAAAGGGCATGTGACCGGATCGGCGGTGTTTGATAATTGACGTTGACGTAAGCGTTATGTAAATCTGGCTCACGAGGCCTCATCATTGTGCGAATTGGAAGATTGGCTGTCGTATCCCGGCTCGACAATGCTTTCTCGTTTTGACAAGAAAGTGCCATGACGGGATGACGGCCGCGTGCCGCCAAGCGGAGACGAGTGAATGACCGAGACGACTGAGCTGCCCGAACGCGAGAGCATGGAATTCGACGTCGTGATCGTCGGCGCAGGCCCGGCTGGTCTTGCAGCGGCAATCCGGTTGAAGCAGGTCAATCCGGAACTCTCCGTCGTCGTGCTGGAGAAGGGCGCGGAAGTTGGCGCGCATATCCTCTCGGGCGCCGTCGTCGATCCGATCGGCATCGACCGGCTGCTGCCGGATTGGCGTAAAGAGGCCGACCACCCGTTCAAGACCGAGGTCAGCGCCGATCACTTCCTGCTGCTCGGTCCGGCTGGCTCTGTTCGCCTGCCGAACTTCCTGATGCCGCCCTTGATGAACAATCACGGCAACTACATCGTCTCGCTCGGGCTCGTCTGTCGCTGGCTGGCGACCAAGGCCGAAGAACTCGGCGTCGAGATCTATCCGGGCTTTGCCGCAACCGAAGTGCTCTATAATGACCAGGGCGCCGTCATCGGGGTGGCTACCGGCGACATGGGCATCGAGAAGAACGGCGAGCCCGGGCCGAACTATACCCGCGGCATGGAACTGCTCGGCAAATATGTGCTGATCGGCGAAGGTGTGCGCGGCTCGCTCGCCAAGCAGCTGATCGCCAAGTTCGATCTGCAAAAGGACCGCGAGCCGCAAAAATTCGGCATCGGCATTAAGGAGCTCTGGCAGGTCAAGCCGGAAAACCATCGGCCGGGCTTGGTGCAGCATTCCTTCGGCTGGCCGCTCGGCATGAAGACCGGCGGCGGCTCCTTCCTCTATCACCTGGAAGACAATCTGGTGGCCGTCGGCTTCGTCGTCCACCTCAATTACAAGAACCCCTATCTCTATCCCTTCGAGGAATTCCAGCGCTTCAAGACGCATCCGGCGATCCGCACCACCTTCGAGGGCGGCAAGCGACTGTCCTATGGGGCGCGTGCCATCACCGAGGGCGGCTACCAGTCGGTGCCGAAGCTTTCCTTCCCCGGCGGGGCGCTGATCGGCTGTTCGGCCGGTCTCGTCAACGTGCCGCGCATCAAGGGCAGCCACAATGCGGTGCTGTCGGGCATGCTGGCGGCCGAGAAGATCGCCGCCGCGATCGAAGCCGGCCGCAGCCATGACGACGTGATCGAGATCGAGAATGAATGGCGCAAGGGCGATATCGGCCGCGACCTCAAGCGTGTCCGCAACGTCAAGCCGCTGTGGTCGAAGTTCGGCACGGCGCTCGGCGTAGCGCTCGGCGGCTTCGACATGTGGACCAACACGCTGTTCGGTTTTTCCGTCTTCGGCACGCTGAAGCATGGCAAGACGGATGCTGAGAGCCTGGAGCCGGCTTCACAGCACAAGCCGATCGCCTATCCGAAGCCCGACGGCGTCTTGACCTTCGATCGCCTGTCCTCGGTGTTTCTGTCGAACACCAATCACGAGGAGGACCAGCCGGTGCATCTGCAGGTCAAGGACATGACCCTGCAGAGGTCGTCCGAGCATGACATCTATGCCGGCCCGTCGACGCGTTACTGTCCGGCCGGCGTCTACGAATGGGTGGAGAAGGACGGCAAGGACGTCTTCGTCATCAACGCCCAGAACTGCGTGCACTGCAAGACCTGCGACATCAAGGATCCCAACCAGAACATCAACTGGGTGCCCCCGCAGGGCGGCGAGGGGCCGGTCTATCCGAATATGTGAGGCGAATTGTCCTCGCCGCCTACAATTCTTACGCGCTGACGCCTTCGTGATCGCCTTCCGCCGGAGGCTGTTAGCCGTTCGTTAACCATAATTTCCTTAGCTTGCGACATCAAGTTGACGCACTAAGGACACATTCATGACGATCTCCCGCCGGGGCTTTCTGATCGCTCTGCCGCTTTTTGTGGCCGGCTGCTCTTCGACCGGTCTGAACAGCCAGACGAACTATGCCGCACTTCCGGACGAAAAATTCCCGTTGAAGCAGGTGCCGATCGACAAGATTAAGCCGGAGCTCCGCCGCCAGGAAGTGGCCTACGAAACCACGCATGCTGCCGGCACCGTGATCGTCGATACACCCGCGCGCCGCGCCTATTACGTCCTCGGCGATGGCAGGGCGGTGCGCTACGGCGTCGGTGTCGGCCGCGAGGGGCTGGCCTTTGCCGGTAACGCCTATATCGGCCGAAAGGCCGAGTGGCCGAGCTGGACACCCACCGAAAACATGCAGCGCCGCGAAGAGCGCTATCGCAAGCTCGCCGGCGGCATGCCGGGCGGCCCGAACAACCCGCTCGGTGCGCGGGCCATGTATCTTTACCGCGGGGGCAACGACACGCATTTTCGCATTCATGGCACCAACCAGCCGCAATCGATTGGTCTCGCCATGTCGAGCGGCTGTGTCCGCATGATGAACCACGACGTGATCGACCTCTATAGCCGCGTCGAAGTCGGCGCCAGGGTCGTCGTCATCCAGGCCTAAGGTGTCCGTTCCAAGCTCGGTAAGGACGCCGTCTCCATTGAAAAAGCCGCCGCAGCGATGGCTGCAGGCGGCTTTCGATCTGCTGTTTGTGTTGGATCTCAGCGGCGTGGCGTGGCGATACCTGTCGAAAGCGCCACGCCGATGCCGGTGATCACGGCGGCGCTGATTTCCGTCATGCCGATCGCTTCGCCAAGCAGCAAGCCGCCGCCGAGCGTTGCGAGCACCGGCGTCAGCGCCGTGAAGGCGGCAGCCTGTGTTCCGCCGAGTGTTCTGACGGCAGTGCCGTAGGCCACCATGGCAACGAGGCCGGAAAGAACGCCCTGGCTCAGCACCTGAAGACCGATCTCCTGGAGAGGAGCCTGTGGCAGCGAGATGCCGAAGATGAGGGCCAGCGCGCCCATGATCAGGAAGGACCAGACTGCGATCAGGGCGCTCGCCTGCATGGCGGTCAGACCGGAGCGGCGGAAGGCATGCGTATAGCTTGCCCAGAGAATGGCGCCGGCCGGCAGCAGTACGAAGCTCGTCCATGGCAGCGAGGCGTCCGCAAGGCTCTGCGTAAGCAGGATCAGCACGCCGGCGACGATCGCAACGAGCCCGGCGATGCGGGTGTTGTCAGGTCTTTCGCGAAACAGCGCAATCCCGATCAGCGCCGCGGCGAGCGGCATCGAGCCGCCGAGCAGAATCCCCGAAGAGGCGGCCGGCGTCGAATGGATTGCAAGCGTGGTCAGCAGGAAGAAGACGGCGCCGGAACCGGACACCATGATCGCCAGCAGGTGCAGTGGCAGCGCCTTCGGCAGCAGCCCCGTTTTCAGCCAGACCGGCGAAAGCACCAGCGCCGGGATTCCGAAGCGGATCAACCCGATGTCGATCGAGCCGAGCGGCGTTGCGGCGCTGTGGCGGGTGACCAGAAACCATGTCGCCCAGATCAGCACGGTAATAGTGCCGCCGGCATAACCCAGTACCTGCGACGGCGACTTGTCGTTCGTGAAAGCAATGGTGGTCATCGTCCTGTCCTTTCCTTCATCCGGAGCCTGTCCGGTTGAAGAGAAGACTAGCGCTAGAGGTCAGGGCATGTCCTTGCTATTTGTGGCTCAAAAAACATGCTATGCGCAATCTTCTGCCAACTGACGTCTATATGGATCGCGAAAATGCCAAATCTCGATAAATTCGATATCGCCATCCTGAAGTGCCTGCAGGAGGATGCGCGGGCCACCAATGTCGAGATCGCCGAGAAGGTGAACCTGTCGCCGTCGCCCTGCCTGCGACGTATCCGCAATCTCGAACGGTCCGGGATCATCCGCGGTTACACGGCGGATATCGACCGCAAGGAGGTCGGTCTCGGCCTGACCGTCTTCGTCGAATTCAAGGTCGTCCAGCACAGCCGTGAAAATTCCGAGGCGCAGCAGAAGGCGATGCTCGCCATTCCCGAGATCGTCTCCTGCTTTCTGATTTCGGGCACGGCCGATTTTCTCGCCGAAGTGGTGGTGGAGGATCTCGCCGCTTATGAGCGGCTTCTGACGGAAACGCTGTTGACCCTGCCGAATGTCAGCGACATCCGCTCGAACTTCGCCATCCGCAGCATCAAGACGCATGGGCCGTTGAAGCTGCCCGAGGGAAAATAATTCCCCTCGGGCTTGCTTGCGGGTTAGAGCAGCGTCCCGCTGAGGATGAGCAGCGCCACCGAGAAGTAGATGACGAGCCCGGTGACATCGACCAGCGTGGCGACGAAGGGGGCGGAGGCGCTGGCCGGATCGAGCCGGAGCTTCTGCAGCACGAAGGGCAGCATCGAACCACAGATCGAACCGAAGGTGACGATCCCGATCAGGGCGGCAAACACCGTGACGGCGACCATCTGCCAGTGCGGGCCGTAATCGTAGAGCCCGGCCGACTGCCAGAAGACGATGCGGATGAAGCCGACCAGGCCGAGGATCGCGCCGAGCACGACGCCCGTCGGCAACTCGCGCAAAAGCACCTTCCACCAGTCCGAAAGCTTCAGTTCGCCGAGCGCCAGCGCCCGGATGATCAGCGAGGTCGCCTGCGAACCGGAATTGCCGCCCGAGCTCATGATCAGCGGGATGAACAGCGTCAGCACCACGGCCTTTTCCAGCTCGCCTTCGAAATGCTGCATGGCGCTTGCCGTCAGCATCTCGCCGAGGAACAGGGCTGCGAGCCAGCCGGCGCGCTTGCGGATCATGCCGGCGAAGCTGATCTTCATGTAGGGCTGGCCGAGCGCCTCCATGCCGCCGAACCTCTGGGCCGCTTCCGTCGTGTCTGCTATCATCGTGTCGATCACGTCGTCGACGGTGACGATACCGAGCATCTGCCCATGTTCGTCGGTGACGGGCAGGGCGAGCAGGTCGTGCTTGCGGATCAGCCGGGCGACATCCTCCTGCTTCATCAGCGGATCGGCCGAAACCGGCGCGCCCTTCTGCGCCACCGAGAGGATCGAAGCGTCCGGCTCGCCGGTGATGAGGCGACGCAGCGTCACCACATGCAGCAGCGCATGGCTGACCTCATCCAGCACATAGATGGCGTAGACGGTTTCGCGCGAGCGTTCGACCTGGCGCACATGGTCGAGTGTGCGGGCGACGGTCCAGCTATCAGGCACGCTGACGAACTCCGTCGTCATGATGCCGCCGGCCGTGCGCGGCGGATAGCCCATCAGGTGCTGGATCGCGATGCGTACCGGTTCGTCGAGGCTGGAAAACAGCCGGGCGCGGGTCTCAGCGTCGAGTTCGAGCAGCACGTCGGCGACGCGGTCGTTCGACATGCCGTGCAGCAGCCGGGCGGCATCCTCGGCGTTGAGCAGCGCAAGGATCTGTGCGGCGTTGCGAAGCTCCGGCCGGTCGAGAATGTTGACCGCATAGTCCAGCGGCATGCCGGTCAGCACCCGCCCGGCGTCCTGGACGCTCAGCGCGTTCAACGCTTCGACGCGTTCGGCGATCGTTGCGCCGCGGCTGTTGTTGATGAAGGCACGGGCGGCATGGCCTGCCCGAAGAGGGAAGCGATTGATATTCATTTGAGGCTCGCCTTTCCGTCGATCCGCCGTAGCGTCCGATCGGGCGAGCCGACAGGAGTCGGTCAGCGCACGAGGGCCGCGTACGGCAAAGGCAATCGACTGCTACTGTCGCTTGGCATCGTTATGATGGCTCCGTTGAAATCCGTGTCTGATGAGTGTCATCCACGTGAGTGCTAGGTGGTCCCGAACGCGGAAAAAGTCAAGCAGGGTAAATGCTTAACGCCAGAATGTCGCACCCGGCGATGCGGCATTCCAGGTGGGTATGGTTTATATACGACCGTGCGGGAAACACCGGGCCTGTTGGCTGCGATCTCAGAATCCCGCAAGCACCGCCTTGCCCTTCATTCTGCCGCTTTCGACCATGGCATGCGCCGTCTTGAGGTTTGCCGCATTGATCGGCCCGACGATCTCTGAAAGCGTGGTGCGGATCTTTCCGGCGTCGACGAGTTCGGAAATCTTGTTCAGCAGCTTGTGCTGCTCGATCATGTCAGGGGTGCCGTAGAGCGGGCGGGTGAACATCAGCTCCCAATGAACGGAGACGGCCTTGCGCTTGAAGGGCACGATGTCGAGCGTCTTCGGATCGTCGATCAATGCGAAGCGGCCCTGCGGCGCAATCGCTTCGACGATGTCGCCGATATGGCTATCGGTATTGGTGGTCGAGAATATGAATCCCGGCGCGCCGATGCCGAGCGCTGCCACCTGCGGTGCGATCGGTTTGGAATGGTCGACGACGTGATGCGCGCCGAGTTCCTTCACCCAGTCCTGCGTTTCCGGCCGCGAGGCCGTGGCGATCACCGTCAAGTCGGTCAATGCCCGGGCGATCTGGATGGCGATCGAGCCGACGCCGCCGGCGCCGCCGATGATCAGGATGGAGCGTCCCGCTCCCGAAACCGCGTCCTGCACCTTCAGCCGGTCGAACAGCGCCTCGTAGGCCGTAATCGAGGTCAGCGGCAGGGCGGCCGCCGCCGCGAAATCGAGGCTCTTCGGTTTGGCGCCGACGATGCGCTCGTCGACGAGATGGAATTCGGCATTGCTCCCCGGGCGGCTGATGACGCCGGAGTAGAACACCTCGTCGCCGGGCTTGAACAGTGTGACATCAGCGCCGATGGCCTTGACGACGCCGGCGGCATCCCAGCCGAGCACCTTGAGCTCGTCCGCGGGCGGCGCGGAATGGGCGCGCATCTTCACGTCGACGGGATTGACCGAAACCGCTTTGATTTCGACGAGCAGATCGTGGCCCTCAGCCTCCGGCATCGGCAGCTCGACATCGATCAGCGAGGTTTCGGCTGAGATCGGTTGGGGCGTTTTATAGGCGACGGCGCGCATGGGAAACTCCTGTGTTCGTTGCACGGAAGCTAGATGCGCACTATGTTCTGACAACGCAAGAATGCACAAATTCTGTACGTAGTACCCAAAAGGATACTGTAAATGTCATTGCCGCGCGCCAAGCTCGTCAAGAATTTCCCCGGCTGCCCGGTCGAAGCGACGCTGACTTACCTCGACGGGAAGTGGAAGGGCGTGATCCTGTTTCATCTGATGGAAGGAACCCTGCGCTTCAACGAATTGCGGCGTAAGCTGCCGGCCGTGACCCAGCGCATGCTGACCAAGCAACTGCGTGAACTGGAAGAGTCCGGCCTGGTGTCACGTACCGTCTATCCGGTCGTGCCGCCGAGGGTCGAATATGCAATGACGCCGCTCGGCATGACGCTGAAGCCCGTGATCCAGGCGTTGGCCGCCTGGGGTGACGCTTATGTCTTCTGCAGCCCGGAAGGCCGCGAGCTGCGCCTGGCCTCAGACGGCCTGCGAGCTCCGGTCGCGGCGCTCGAGGCGTAGCGAGGCTGCAAAGACGAAGAGGCCGAGGAAGGACAGCGCCGCGCCGACATAACCGGTTGCCGCAAAACCATAACCCCCGGCGATGACGAGGCCGCCGAGCCAGGCGCCGATCGCATTGGCGATGTTGAAGGCGGAATGGTTGGACGCGGCCGCAAGCGTCTGCGCGTCGGCGGCGACATCCATCAGCCGCGTCTGCAGCGCCGGGCCGGCGGCAAAGCCGCAGCCGACGAGGAAGACGGAGAGACCGAGCAAATAGGGATTGGCGGCGGTCAGAGAGAAGGTGGTCAGCACGACGATATTGTAGACAAGTGAGCCGCCGATCGTGCCGAGCAGCGATTTGTCGGCGAGCCATGAGCCGATGAAATTGCCCGCATTCATGCCGACGCCGAAGAGGACCAGCATGATCGGAACTGCTGTTTCCGGCAGCATTGCGACCTCAGTCGTCGTCGCGGCGATATAGCTGAACATTGCGAACATGCCGCCGTAACCAACGGCGGCGATGCCGAGCGTCAACCACACCTGCGGCCGGCGGAAGGCGCCGAGTTCGCGCAGGAAGCCCGCCTCCGCGGAAACCCTGTCCTTCGGAACGTAGAACCAGATCAGCGCCACGGTCAGCAGGCCGAGCACGCCGACCGAGAAAAACGCCACCTGCCAGTCGAGCGACTGGCCGAAGAAGGTCGTCAACGGCGTGCCGAGAAGTGTCGCAACGGTCAGGCCGAGCATGACGCGGCCAACAGCGCGGGCGCGGCGATGCACCGGCACCATCGAGGCGGCGACAAGGGCCGCGACGCCGAAATAGGCGCCGTGCGGCAGGCCGCTGACGAAACGCAGCAGCGTGAAGGTCTCGAAGGTCGGCGCCATGGCGCTCGATATATTGCCGGCGGCAAAGATCAGCATCAGGGTCAAAAGCAGCGTGCGCCGCGCCATCTTCGCGGCGAGCACGGCAATGACGGGTGCGCCGACGACGACGCCGAGCGCATAGGCGCTGATGACGTAGCCGGCTTGCGGAGTCGTGACTGAGAAGGTCTCGGCGACATTGGGCAGCAGCCCCATGATTGCGAATTCCCCGGTGCCGATACCGAAACCGCCGCAGGCGAGCGCCAGCTGGACGAGCGCCACGGTCATTGCCGACGGCAGCACTTCATCCTGGCTATCAACAGAAATATTGGCGGCAATCTCACTCACGAGAGCTCCTCGAGGCGGTTTCTGCTTGGCAATGGCGCGCTGGCGCAGCCGCGGCCGCAAGCCGATCGGTGGAAATGGCGGGAGGTGGAAACGATGTCTCCGATAGACCATCTATCCGTGAGCTTGCGGCTGCCGTCGAGTGCATTTTTTGCAGTGCAGCGTCCTGCTATGTGCATACGTCTATTGCAATTTTTGCATTTCTGCCCTCTGTCAGGAAAGAAGGCTGCGCTTGAAATCGCCGATATCGCAACCATCTCAGGGGCAAGGCAGGAGCATTTCCGCGCCAGGGACGGGAGCTCTTATGAAGCTTGTAGGCTTTTTCAATCGCGACGGCGGGACCTTTAAGACCACCGACATGCTGGCCTATGAGAAGAGGGCGGAGGCGGCTTTCCGCGAAGCGGGGCACGATTTCGACGCCATCGTCTTCTCAGGAAAGGAAATCGTTCCCGCCATGGAGCGGGCGGCCAAGCGCGACGATATCGACGGCATCGTCGCCGGCGGCGGCGACGGCACGATTTCGGCGGCGGCATCGATTGCGTGGAAAAACGGAATTGCGCTCGGCGTCGTGCCCGCCGGCACCATGAACCTCTTTGCCCGATCGCTGCGTGTGCCGCTCGACATCTGGCAGGCGCTCGATGTGCTTGCCTCCGGTGAGGTCGATAATGTCGATATCGCCAGCGCCAACGGCCGGCCCTTCATCCACCAGTTTTCCGCCGGCCTGCATGCCCGCATGGTGCGCTACCGCAACGCCTACAGCTATCGCTCCCGGCTGGGCAAGATCCGGGCGAGCACGAAGGCGGCATTGGGCGTCATCTTCAACCCGCCGGAATTCGAGGTCGAGTTCGAAGCGATCGGCATGCGCGAGCGCCGCAGGGTGTCGGCGATCTCGGTCTCCAACAATCCCTTCGGCGAGAACGCGCTGCTCTACGCCGATGATTTGAGAAGCGGCGAACTCGGCTTCTACACGGCAAATCCGCTGAAACCCCTCGGTGTCGCCCGTCTCGCCATCGACATGCTGCGCGGCAAGGTCCGCGAGAATGCCGATGTCATGGTGATGCACCCGGCCGAAGTGCACCTGCATTTCCCGAAACTGCGCTCCAAGGCCAATTGCGTCATGGATGGCGAACTGCTGCCGCTCGAACGCGACGTCTCGATCCGGCTGCATCCGGGCGAATTGAAGGTTCTCGTCAAGCAGGGTCTCGCCGCTCAAGTGAATGCGGACGAACGCCGCGAGCCCGCTGCGTAAGTCGGCCGGCTGCGTAAGTCGGCCGCCGCGTAATTTCAGAGCCGCGGCAGATAGGTGCGGTAGTCGAAATCCGAGACGGTGCGCAGATGCGCAAGCGCTTCCTTGCGCTTGGTGTCGCCATAGAGCGCCTGATAACGCGCGCCGAAGATATCGGCGATGAAGGGCGAGGTGCGGAAGGTGTCGACGGCGCTGAGGAAATCATGCGTCAGTCGCGTCGTATTCGCCGGTATGTGCGAGGGCGTTGTCTCTTCGCCGGGGTCGAGTTCGCCATCGAGACCGGTGAGCATGCCGCCGAGGATCGCCGCCAGCAGCAGATAGGGATTGGCGTCGGCGCCGGCGACGCGGTGTTCGATGCGTGCGGCCGGGCCATCCTTGTCGGGGATGCGGATCGCCGTGCCGCGATGGCCGCTGCCCCAGGTCAGATCCACAGGCGCAAACGAGCCCGGCTGGAAGCGGCGGTAGGAATTGGCAAAGGGGGCGAAGATCAGCTGCGCCGCGCGCATGGAGTCGAGCAGGCCCGATATCACCGATTTGAGCAGCTTCGGTTCGCCGCCCTTGGCATCGAGGATGTTGCGGCCTTGCCCGTCGATGATGCTCGCATGCACATGCAGGCCGGAGCCGGCATGTTCGGAATAGGGCTTGGCCATGCAGGTCGATTTCAGCCCGTGGCGGCGCGCCGCCTGTTCGGCGATGCGCTTGAGATAGAGGCAATCGTCGGCGGCTGCCAGCGCATCCGCGCGGTGCAGCAGGTTGACCTCGAACTGGCCCGGCCCGAATTCCGCCGTCGTCGCATCCGCCGGCAGGTTCTGCGCCTTCGCATAGGCCCTCAGCGTCTGCAAATAGCCATCGAGCGCGTCGACGGCGCTCATGTCGTAGAGCTGGAAACCGTTCGGTTCGCCGCGATAGGTGAGGCTTTCGGGCGGGCAGGGGCGTCCGGTCTCGCGCCAGTCTCCCGACATCACGTAAAATTCCAGCTCGGTCGCCACGACGGGCGTCAGCCCGCGCGCCGCATAGCGCTCGACCACCGAAGCAAGGATGGCACGTGGATCCATGAAGCTCGGGCTGCCGTCGAATTCGTGCATGGTGGCGAGCACTTGCATCGAGCCCTCGGGCGCCCAGGGCATCGGCGCCAGGCTGCGCCGGTCGGGGATGACCTTGCCGTCGGGATCACCGATCGTCAGCGACAGGCCGGTGATATCGTCATTATCGTCGCCCCAGATGTCGAGCGACTGCGTCGATGTCGGCAGGCGGATGTCACCGGCCCAGACCTTGTCTTCGGCGCCTGATAGAAGCTGCTTGCCGCGCAGGTCGCCGTTCATGCCGACGATCAGGATCTCGAAACGCGGGTCGTCGCCTTTCGTCTTGCCGTCCATCCTGTCGCTTGCCATGACCTTGAAAATCCCCCGGGACAAGGCCAAGCTCCTATCCCATCGACATCAGCCTTTCAATCCGTGAGGGTCTTTACCAATCATGCCCGATACTTACCCACCCTCGAACCTTGCCGCGATCGACGCCGCACACCATCTGCATCCCTTCGCCGACATGAAGAAGCTGAATGCCGAGGGCGCGCGTATCATCCAGCGCGGCGAGGGCGTCTACATCTTCGACAATCACGGCAGGAAATATCTCGATGGCTTCGCCGGCCTCTGGTGCGTCAATATCGGCTATGGCCGCCGCGAGATCGCCGATGCCGCCACCAGGCAGATGAATGAGCTGCCCTATTACAACACCTTCTTCGGCACGACCTCGACGCCGGCGACGCTGCTGGCACAGAAGGTCACCTCCCATGCCGGCGAGCGATTCAACCATATCTTCTTCACCGGCTCCGGCTCGGAGGCGAACGACACCTGGTTCCGCATGGCCCGCGTCTACTGGAGCGCCGTCGGCAAGCCGTCGAAGAAGATCGTGATATCAAGGAGAAACGGTTACCACGGTTCGACGGTCGCCGGCGCCAGCCTGGGCGGCATGAAATACATGCATGAGCAGGGCGACCTGCCGATACCGGGCATTGTCCATATCGGCCAGCCCTACTGGTACGGCGAGGGCGGCGATCTCACGCCTGATGAATTCGGCCTCAAGGTTGCCCGCGAGCTCGAAGCGAAGATCGACGAACTCGGCGAGGAGAATGTCGCCGCCTTCGTCGCCGAGCCGGTGCAGGGGGCCGCCGGCGTCATCATCCCGCCCGAGACCTACTGGCCGGAGATCGACCGCATCTGCAAGGCGCGCAATATCCTGCTGGTGACCGACGAGGTGATCTGCGGTTTCGGTCGACTGGGCGCCTGGTTCGGCCACCAGTATTTCGGCGTCGAGCCCGATCTGGCGCCGATCGCCAAGGGGCTTTCCTCCGGCTACCTGCCGATCGGCGGCGTACTCGTCAGCGACCGTATCGCCGATGTCCTGATCAACGAGGTCGGCGACTTCAACCACGGTTTCACCTATTCCGGCCACCCGGTCTGCGCCGCCGCAGCCCTCGAAAACCTGCGCATCATCGAGGAGGAAAGACTGGTCGAACGGGTGCGCGACGATATTGGCCCCTATTTCGGCAGGGCCTGGGCAGCGCTGGCAGACCATGATCTGGTCGGCGAAGCCGTCAGCATCGGCCTGATGGGCGGCCTGCAGCTTGCCGCCGAGAAGAGCACCCGCACCCGTTATGCCAAGCCCGATCAGGTCGGTGCGCTGGTGCGCAACCACGCGCTGGCGAACGGTCTGGTGCTGCGCGCCACCGGCGACCGCATGCTGGCCTCGCCGCCGCTCGTCATCAGCCACGCCGAGGTGGACGAGATAGCGAGGATTACCAGGTTGGCGCTGGATTTGGCCTGGAAGGAGTTGAAATCCTGATTGCGCTCAGTCCAGCTGGCTGGGCCTAAAGCTCGAAATCCTGCGACTTGATATCCTCGGCGCCATGCTTGACACGTAAGACCACGATGCGGTCGTGATAGGAGCGGTAGTAGATGCAGCGGTTCCGGTAGGGCAGGCCGCACAGGCCTTCCGCAATGTGGTCGCGGGGGAGATCCGGTGAAGTCCACTTGGGCGATCCAGGCAATCTTCGCGGTCAGGTCGGCCAGGAATTCCTGCGCGTAATGGGGATTGCTCTCGGCGATATAGCGCCGAATATTCCGCAGATCCTCAATGGCGGATGGAGCGATAATCAGGCGTTTCGGTTTGATGGCCCTAGCTTTTGTTCATGACGTCTTTGAGGAGATCCGCGCCGGTAGCGTATTCCTTGCCGAGGCTGGCTTCGATCTCGGCGTCCGCCGCCTGAATGTCCCTACGCAGCGCCTGTATTTTCAACTCGTGGTCGGCGAGCATACGGATGCCTGCCCGCACGGCCTCGGTTTCGGTGCCGAACCGGCCATTGCGGACAAGATCCGATAGGATCCCCTCATAGGTATCGCCAAGGGAAAAGGTCTTTGCCCGTGCCATGTAAGTTTACTCCTGCTCTTAGTATATGACAAATACAATACTTTTACAATATTTGAACACGCTAGATATGGCCAACGAGCCAATGGCTCAGCGCCTCAGAGCACAGTGAATGAGATAGCGAGGATCACGAAACTGGCGTTGGATGGCGGCCTGGGGGAGCTGAAATCCTGATTGCGCTCAGCCCGGCTGGTTGACCCAGGCATAGCCGAAACGATAGCTGTCGTCGCCGCGCCCATAGACATAAGGCACGCCGATCACCGACGCCTGCGGGGCGGACATGCCGAGATTGGTCTGCAGCCATTGAGCCATATTAGGCGGAAGTGCTTCGCTTCCGCCCTTGGGGAGGAGCCACACGAGGAGAAGCGGGCGCCGGCCGGAGAGATCCGGATTGAAGCCGGGATAATCCACGGAAAGAACCGGAACGCTCGGAATATCCTGCCTGAGGTTTCCGGCGAGCAGGCTGTCGCCGGCAAGGATCGCCGCCGGTTCGGCCTGTCTGCGCAAGGTTTCCAGCATGCCGGCATAAGGCCTGTTCAGCCGCTCGTAATGACCGGTAAAGCGTGCAGTCGCAACGCTCCCATAGAGGGCCGCCGGCACGCTGATCATGATGACGGCGAGGATGGGTATAAAACGCCGGAACGCTCTGTCTGTCGTGACGCCTGCTGCCTCGATCTTCAGGCAGAAATAGAGCGGCAGGATGAAGAGCATCGGCACCAGCCAGCGATCCTTGATGCCGGCAGCACCCCCGAAGACGATCAAAAGCAGAATGCCGGCCAAGAAAACGAGCATCATCCGCTCGAGAAGCCGCGTCCATTCCGAGCCGGAGCCAAGCGCCGGACGAAGGTTCTTGCCGAAGACGAGCGCGAATACCGCCACGGTCAATCCGGCAAAGCTGATAGTGGCGAGGGCGAGCGAGCTGACGCCCATGGCGACCTGCGTGAGATAGCTCGCATCGCCGCTCGCGGTCATCTTCTCCAGCGTGCGCGCGGTGGCGAAATCGAGATTGTCCTTCAGCCAGAAGAGATGCGGCAGGGTGATGACGAGTGCCACCGCCGCTGTCAGCACCAGCCGCCAGTCGAAGATCCGCTGCCGCAGGCGCGCATCGGCCAGCGCGGCAATCAGGGCTGCCGCCGGCAGGATCGCGAAATTATATTTGGCAAGCAGGCCGAAGCCGATGCCGATGCCGGCGATGAGATAGGAGGCAAGGCTCGGCTGCTTCAGGCTGCGGATGAAGCCGTAGAAGAAGATGCTGGCCGAGAAGAACACCGCGACCGTGTGCGTCAGGTCGCGCTGCATCTCGAAAGCCATCTGCGGGATCGTCAGCAGCCCGAGCGTGGCGATCGCCACCAGCGCCTTGTCGCGCAGCACGAGCCGCGCCGTCAGGCCGTACAGCAGATAGGAGATGAACAGCAGGAGGTTCTTCACGATGGAAAGGGCGGTCAGCGAGACGCCGGCAAACTGAAAGACAGTGTATTGCAGCCAGTTGTAGAAGGGCGGCTGCGGGCCGTAGCCGGCGGCAAGCCATTGCGAGCGGAAGGCCTGTTCGGCCTCGTCGAGATCGAGCGAATGCGAGGTAGCGAGCCGCACGCCGACCTGAAGCGCGAAATAGGCTGCCAGCAGAACGAAGATCCACCTGATGTCGCGAAGCTTGCTCTCGGTCATCTATTTGGTCTCCGGCTGCACCCAGGCGTAGCCGAGTGCGAAATTGTCGCCCTGGCGGCCGAAATAATAGGGAAGCGACAGCGAGCCGATCTCCTGCAGCGCGATATCAGCCGCCGTCAGCGCCGCGGAAAACCGCTCCGGCATGAGCGCATCGGCAGCCGTCGCCGTCTTCTTGCCACGCCAGACGATCAGCACCGGCCCCCTGGCCTCGGCATAGGCCGGAATGCCCGGTGCCGGAAAATCCGGGATCACCACCGGCACATCGGGAAATTGCAGCCGCATGTTTCCGCCGATATAGGTGTCGGAAGCGATCACCAGCGCCGGTTGCGCCTGTCGCGTCATCTCGCGCGAAAAACCCGCCATCGGCACATTCGGCCGGCTGTAAGTGCCGATCAGCCCGGCGCCGACGACGCGGAATCCGAGTGCGATCAGCACGCAGGCCATCAGCACCGGCAGTACCGGCCGGAAGCGGCGCAGTCCGGCGGAAAAGTCGAGCCCGGCGGCCTGCATTTTCGCAAGGAAGTAGATCGGCAGCACCAGCAGGAAGGGGTCGAGCCAGCGCTCGCGAACAGTTGTCGAGCCGGTCAACAGCACGATCAAAGCGATGCCGGCGAGGCTTGCGAGCATCATCCGCTCCATCATCCCGGTCCAGCGGTTGCCCGCCGAGAGCGCCCGGACGAAATCCCGGCGGAAGGTGGCAGCGAAGATCACCACCGGCAACGCCGCAAAGGCGATGATGGCGACCAGAAAGGCGAGAAGACCCTTGCCGATCCGCACGATGCCGGCGGGTTCGTTGCCGGCGGCCATCTTGACCAGAGTATCGGAAGAGGCGAATGCGAGATTGTCTCGCAGCCAGATCGCATGCGGCAGGGCGATGACGAGCGCAACGGCGACCGCGACCAATATGCGCCAGTCGAGCGCCCGGCGCCGCCATTCGGCATCGGGCAAGATGGCGATCAAGGCGACGACAGGCATCAGCGCGAAATTATATTTCGAGATCAGCCCAATGCCGGTCGCAAGCCCGAGCAGCAGGTAGCTCGCCATATCGGGCCGGTCAAGCGTGCGGAAGAAGCCGTAGAGAAACAGCGAGCTCGCAAAAAGCAGCGCCGTCGTGTGGGTCAGATCCTGCTGGGCCATGTAGGAGACCTGGGGCAGGGTGATCAGCGCCAGCATGCCGACGGCGGCAAGTGCCTCATCCTTCAGCGCACGCCGCCCGGCAAGGCCATAGAAGAGATAGGACAGGAACAGCAGGATATTCTTCGGAACGATCAGCGCGCCGATCGACATGCCCGTCAGCGAAACGATGGCATATTGCATCCAGTTGTAGAAGGGCGGCTGCGGGCCGTAGCCCGCCAGCAGATATTGCGAGAAGAAGGATTGCTCGGCCTCGTCGAGCTCCAGCGAATGCGGAAGCGCGATGCGCAGCACGATGTTGAGCACGAAATAGGCCGCAAGCAGCAGGCCCGCGGTTTTGATCGTCCTCGTCGCGCGCTTCAGCATCGTGCTGCCGGCTTAGGCTTGGCTTTGATCGTCGAAGATCTGCCGCACGATATAATTCGGAGAGGCATCGTCGCGGTAATAGGTGCGCGCGATCATTTCCGCCAGGATGCCGGTGGTGATCATCTGCACCGACGACAGCAGCAGCACGACGCCGACCATCAGCATCGGTCGCGTGCCGATGTCGTTGCCCAGGATGAACTTGTCGAAGCTGAGATAGAGCAGGATCAGCATGGCGAGCGCGCCGAGGCCGAGACCCAGCGAACCAAAGAAATGCCCCGGCCGCGCCTTGTAGCGCATGAAGAACATCACCGACAGCAGATCGAGGATGACGCGGAAGGTGCGCGAAATGCCGTATTTCGAAACGCCGTGCTCGCGGGCATGGTGGGTGACGGCCATCTCGCCGATGCGCGAGCTCGGCACCACACCGGCGACCCAGGCTGGGATGAAGCGGTGCATCTCGCCCATCAGCTTCACCTGCTTGATGATCGAGGCACGGTAGATCTTCAGGCTGCAGCCGTAATCGTGCAGCTTGACGCCGGTGATACGGCCGATCAGGTAGTTGGCGCACCACGACGGGATCTTGCGCAAGAACAGACCGTCCTTGCGGTTCTTGCGCCAGCCGACCAAGAGGTCGAGTTCGCGCCGTTCTAGCTCGGAGACCATCGAAGGAATGTCCTTCGGATCGTTCTGGAGGTCGCCGTCCATCGTCGCGATCAGGCGACCCTGGGCGGTGTCGATACCGGCCTGCATGGCGGCTGTCTGGCCGAAGTTGCGCTGCAGCTCGACGATTCTGAGCGCCAGCCCCTCGCGTCCGACGTACTTCCGGGCGTTGACGAGCGTCGCATCCGTGCTGCCATCGTCGACGAGGATCAGCTCCCAGCGATGGGGGTAGCTAACCATCGCAGCCACGACACGCTCGACAAGCGGGCCGACGCTTTGCTCTTCGTTGAAAATGGGCACGACCAGCGACAGTTCGAGCGATTGTACCGGATCATTCGTACCGCGAATGGGCTCTACCGATGTCTGCAACTTTCATCTCCAAAAGGCCGGACGGCCGCGCAATCTTTACTGCTGCCGCCGCGCTTGCGGAAGGCTACTACATGAAGTGTCCGCCGGTTGCCAGCGGGCAATGCCGGATTCCCCGTAATCGGCTGACCTGCCGGGGCGCTATTTCGCGCCGCCTTCCACCCAGGAGTAACCAATGGAGAAGCTGCGTTTGCCGTCACCGAAGAGATAGGGCAGCGTCAGCGTCTTCAACTCTTGCAGATGAATGCCCGATTTGACGAGGTCATTGGCGAAGCCGGGGGAAATTGTTGGATCATCTGCGGTCTCGCCGCGCCAGATAACCAGCACCGGCCCCTTCGCGTCCGCATATTCGGGAACTCCGGGTCCGGGGAAGAACGGGATCACCACGGGAACATCGGGAAACTTCAGCCGCATGTTGCCGGCAATGAACTTGGTTCCCGCGACGATGAGAACCGGCTTGCGGGTCGCGGTCAATTCAGCCACGTAGCCGGAAAAGGGTACGTTCGTTCTCGTATAAGTGTCGATATATTGAATGCCGACGATCCGGAAAAGAAGGATCGACAGGATGACGACCATGAAGACCGGCACCACGGGCCGGAAGCGCGCAAGACCGGCGGAAAGATCGATGTTCGCGGTTTCCAGTTTCAGGAACAGATAGATCAGCAGCACGAGCAGGCATGGGTCGAGCCAGCGCTCGTGGATATCGCTGGCGCCGGCGAAGAGGACCACGCCGACGAAGGCGAGCAGGCTGATGACCATCATCCGCTCGATCACCCGGATCATCGGGCTGGAAGAGGAGAGCGCGCGAAAGAAGTCACGCCGGAAGGCGGCCGCGATGAGAACGATCGGCAATGCGACGAAGCCGAGGACGGCGATCACGAGAGACAGCAGTCCTTGCCCGATGCGGGGAAGGCCGGCCGGGGCCAAGTGTTCGGCAGTCATCCGCTCCAGCGTCGGTGCAGACGCGCTGGCGAGATTGTCAGGCAGCCAGAGCGCATGCGGCAGCACGATCAGAATGGCAAGGACGGCGGCCGGCAGCAAACGCCAGTCGATGAGACGGCTGCGCCATTCCCGCTCCGGAAGCACGGCAATGAGGGCGGCAAATGGCAGGATGGCGAAATTATACTTCGAGATGAGCCCGATGCCGGTGGCGATGCCGATGAGGAGATAGCTCCCGAGCGTCGGCTGGCGTAGCGTGCGGAAAAAACCGAAAAGGAAGAGCGAGGTCGCAAACAGCAGGGCAACCGTATGGGTCAGTTCGCGCTGCGCCATCAGGCCAACCTGCGGCAGGGTAATCAGGCTCAGCATGGCGACGGCTGCGAGCGAACGGCTCTTCAGCACCTCGCGGGCAGCAAGGCCGTAGAAGAGATAGCAGCCGAAGAGAATGATGTTCTTCGGCACCGAGAGCACCCACATCGATATGCCGGTCACCGAGACGATGGCATATTGGATCCAGTTGTAGAACGGCGGCTGCGGACCGTAGCCGGCAAGCAGGTATTGCGAGTAGAAGGATTGCTCCGCCTCGTCGAGATCGAGCGTATGCGGCAAGGCGATGCGAAGCGCGATGTTCAGCAGGAAATAGGCCGCCAGAAAAATGCTTGCGCTCGTAATGCTTCTGGTAATCCGCTCCAACATCGATCTCCACGTCAAACCGGCGAGGCGCCGTCATCTACCAGTCTGTCGCTCGGATCGTCGGCGCAGAAGGCCCCGCCATCAACTCCGTCGTTGTGCGCAACCTTCATTTCTCATAAAAGGCCTGGCGACGGAACCGCTGCCTATGCCGAAGCCAAGCGAGGAATGCCTACTACATGAAGAGTTCGATCGTTGAAAGCCGGCAATCCTGGTTTATGCGCAATCGCATGACCGTTCTGACGGTCGTCATCGTCGCAGCCTATGGCCTCTTCATCCAATGGTTCTGGGGTTGGCCTGTTATCATCAGGCAGTGGTCCGATGTCGGCGCGGGTCCGGTGATCGGTGCGCTCGTGCTGCTGACGAGCACCTATTTCCTGCGCACTTGGCGCATCTATGATTATTTCCCGAACGAGACGGCTGGCCGGTTCGCGGTCCTCTTCCGCGTCACGCAGATCCACAATCTGCTGAACATCATGCTGCCCTTCCGCGCCGGCGAGACCAGCTTTCCGCTGCTGATGCGCACCGAATTCGGCATTCCGCTGACGCGCGGAACCTCGGCGCTGTTCGTCATGCGGCTGCTCGACCTACACGCGCTTCTGGCCGCCGCCGGCATCGGCTTTGCCGTCGCTTCAGCCGATGCCGCTGTTGCCTGGGCGCTCTGGACAGCCTTCCTGCTGTTGCCGGTCGCGGCCTTCGCCGCCCGCAAGCCGCTGCTGCGCCTCGCCGCCAGGCTGCTGCCGAACAAGGCGCAGAAATTCGTCGCCGAGATCGAAAACGGCTTGCCGCTCGATGCCATCGCCTTTGCGCGCGCTTGGACGATGACCATCTTCAACTGGCTGGTGAAGGTGATGGTGCTCGCATGGGCGCTCGGCCTGATGGGCGTGCTGCCGATGGCGGCAAGCTTCGGCGGCGCGCTGGGCGGCGAGCTTTCCTCCGTGCTGCCGATGCATGCACCGGGCGGCGTCGGCACTTATCCGGCCGGCATCACCGCCGGCGCCATCGCCTTGGGCGCATCGAGCGAGCGGATGGCTCTGGCCGCGCTGGCGCAGGCGAGCGTCAATGCCCACCTGTTGATCATTGTCTCGGCGCTGACGGGAACTGCGATCTCACTGCCGCTCGGACGCCGCGGCAAGCTCTGAAATGCGTTTTCTCAAAAATGCCTGCTCCGGCTCCTGCCGGCAGAGCGACAGCGCTGTTTCATACGCGGCGATCGCCTCTTGCCTCCGGCCGAGACGGCGCAGGAAATCGGCGCGCGCCGAATGGGCGAGGTGATAGGCCTGCAGCTCCCGGCGTCCCAGAATGCCATCGACCAGTTCCAGCCCCTTCGCCGGCCCTTCCGCCATCGCAATCGCCACCGCGCGGTTGAGCTCGACGATCGGGGAGGGCTGTGCGGCCAGAAGCAGATCGTAATAGAAGGCGATCCGTCGCCAATCGGTCTCTTCGGCAGCCGGCGCCTTGGCATGTTCGGCGGCGATCGCCGCCTGCAGCGTATAGGTGCCGATCTCTCCGGCTTCCATCGCTGCGGCGAGCAGCGCCAGGCCTTCCGCAATCTTCGCATGATCCCAGAGCGAGCGGTCCTGATCGGCAAGCAGCACCAGCGATCGCTGCTCACCGCTGCGGGCGGTGCGGCGGGAATCCTGCAGCAGCATCAAGGCCAGCAGGCCGGAGACGTCTGGATGCGGCAGCAGCGCCAGAAGCAGTCGCGCCAGACGGATCGCTTCTGCGGTCAGGTCGGCGCGGACCACCTCCTCGCCCGAAGAGGCCGAATAGCCCTCGTTGAAGACGAGGTAGATGACGTGCAGCACTCGGTCGAGTCGCGGCGGCAGCGCCTCGCGGCCCGGCACTTCATAGGGGATCTTCGCCGCACGGATCCTGCCTTTGGCGCGCACGATCCGCTGGGCGATCGTCGGGGCTGGAATGAGGAAGGCATGCGCGATCTCTTCGGTGGTCAATCCACAGATTTCCCGCAGCGCCATCGCCGTCTGCGCGTCGGCCGGAATAGCGGGATGGCAGCAGGTGAAGATCAGCCGCAGCATGTCGTCTTCGATCGGTTCCATATCGCCGATCTCCGTTTCGTCGACGCTGTAGAGGCTGTCCTCGATGTGCTGCTGCGAAGCATCGAAACGTGCCCGCCGCCGGATCGTATCTATCGCCTTGAAGCGTCCCGTCGAAACGAGCCAGGCGAAGGGATTGCCGGGAATGCCATCCACCGGCCAAGTCCGGGCGGCTGCGGCAAAAGCATCTTGAAGTGCTTCCTCCGCCCGGTCGAAATCGCCGAGCAGGCGGATCAGCGTCGCCAGCACCCGGCGCGACTGCGTTCGGTAAATTTCCTCGATGACGGTTTCCAACGACCACCTACTCCAGCAGCGTCAGCGTCCGTACGGGCCTGAGCTCGACCGCGCCGAAACGCGCCGAAGGGATCCGCCCGGCAATCTCTTTTGCCTTGACCCTGTCAGGTGCCTCGATGACATAGAAGCCGGCCAGGTGCTCCTTCGTCTCGACATAGGGACCGTCGGTGGCAGACAGCGTGTTGTTTCGAACGCGCAGTACCATCGCCTGGTCAGGCATCTCCAACGCGTCGGAATGGATCATGATGCCATCGCGGAGCAGTTCTTCGTCGAAGGCGAAATGGGCTTTGATCAGTTCATTGGTTTCATCAGGCGTCAGCGTGCCGTCGGTGTCGGTGCTGTTATAAATCAGGCAGATGTAGCGCATGGCTATTTCCCATCCTGGATGGAGTAAGTCGGGCGCACTTCGATCGAGCAATATTTGAGGATCGGAAAACTCGAGACGATCGTCTTCGCCTCCTCGATAGTCTCAGCTTCGATCAGCACAAAACCGCCGAGGTGCTCTTTGATTTCGGCAAATGGGCCATCGGTCGCAAAGGCTTCGCCATCGCGCAGGCGGACCGTGATTGCTGTTGACGGTTCATGCAACGCGAGCGCCACCAGCAGATGACCGCTCTCGCGCCAGCGATTGTCGCTGATGATGCACTCCTGTGTCAGCGCATCCCATTCGGTCTGAGGGACTAGCTTGCTTTTTTCGGTGTCGAACCAGATCTGGCATAGAAATTTCATTGGTCTCTCCTCACTTAGCTCCGAATTCGTGGATTGGCCGCACTTCGATCGCGCCGAGCTTGGCAAGCGGGATACCGGCGGCAACGCGAATCGCTTCGTTGAGATCCTTTGCCTCGATCAGGATGAAGCCGCCGAGCGCCTCTTTCGTCTCAGTGAAGGGACCGTCCGTCACCGACATCTCGTCATTGCGCACCCGCACGATCACCGCCGATTTCGGTGGCTGCAGCGCCTGGGCGATTATCATATGCCCGCTTTCGGCGAGGTCCTTGTCGTAGTCGAGGGAATTTGTGTCGAGCTCGGCCTTCTCCTCTTTCGTCATGGCGTCGAGTATCGCGCCGTCGAACCAGACCTGACAGAGATATTTCATCGCGGACAACCTTCCTTGCCGTGTTCCAATACCTCTGGACGAACGATCTTCGCGCATTTCGACAGCGGCGGGAAAAAATCTTTTGTGCCCGCTCGTGTCGAAATCGCAAGGCAGCACTCGACAAGGCTTCGTCGAAACCTGTCGAGGAGAATAGCAATGAGTATTTTTGAAATCGCTGTGGCAAGCCAGATATGGGCGCGCCGCCATGAAAAGCGTGAGCTGGAGTTCGTCGAAAGCGATGGGCTGAAGATTCTCCTGCGCGTCGCTTTCGTCTTCGTCGCCTTCACCCTGTTGATCGCGGGGCTGAATGTTGCCGCCGGCAGGCCGCAGATGCTTGTGCAGCAGTCAGCACCTGTCGTGACCGGCAGGTGAGGAACCGGCCTATTGGAAGGCCGTTTCGAAGAAGCTGCGCAGCTTGCGTGAATGCAGCGCTTCCTTTGGCATGGCGGCAAGCTTCTGGACGGCGCGGATGCCGATCTGCAGGTGCTGGTTGACCTGCGTGCGGTAGAAGGCCGTTGCCATGCCCGGCAGCTTCAACTCGCCGTGCAGCGGCTTGTCGGAAACGCAGAGCAGCGTGCCATAGGGCACGCGGAAGCGGAATCCGTTGGCGGCGATCGTTGCCGATTCCATGTCGAGCGCGATCGCGCGCGCCTGGGAGAGCCGCTTCACCGGCCCGCGCTGGTCGCGCAGTTCCCAGTTGCGGTTGTCGATCGTGCCGACGGTACCGGTGCGCATGATGCGCTTCAGCTCGAAACCTTCATAGCCGGTGATTTCGGCAACGGCCGCTTCGAGCGCCACCTGCACTTCGGCCAGCGCCGGGATCGGCACCCAGACCGGCAGGTCGTCGTCGAGGACATGGTCCTCGCGCATATAGGCATGGGCGAGAACATAGTCGCCGAGCCGCTGGCTGTTGCGTAGCCCGGCGCAGTGGCCGAGCATCAGCCAGGCATGCGGGCGCAGCACGGCGACATGGTCGGTGATCGTCTTGGCGTTGGACGGGCCGACGCCGATATTGATCATGGTGATCCCGGCATGGCCCTTCTTCTTCAGATGGTAGGCCGGCATCTGCGGCAGGCGGGTCAGCGCCGCATCCGTCTCCGGCGCGTTCGAGCCGGGCAGGGTGACGACATTGCCGGGCTCGACGAAGGCGGTATAGCCGTCGCCGCCCTCGGCCATCAGCTTGCGCGCCCAGCCGCAGAATTCGTCGATATAGAACTGGTAGTTGGTAAACAGCACGAAATTCTGAAAATGCTCGGCATGCGTCGCCGTATAATGCGACAGCCGGGCGAGCGAATAGTCGATGCGTTGCGCGGTGAACGGCGCAAGCGGTGAGGGCTCTCCCGGCGGCGGGATATATTCCCCATTGGCGATCTCGTCGTCGGTGGTGTTGAGGTCGGGCGTGTCGAAGATATCGCGCATCGGAACGTCGACGAAGGCGTTGGTCGAAGCTTCCACATGCGCGCCCTCGCCGAAGGCGAAGTGCAAGGGGATCGGCGTCGTCGATTCCGAGACGATCACAGGCACGTTGTGGCTCTTCATCAAGAGCGCCAGTTGCTCCTTCAAGTAATGCTTGAAGAGCTTCGGTCGGGTGACGGTCGTCGTGTAGATGCCGGGTGCCGTGACATGACCGTAGGAAAGCCGCGAATCGACATGGCCGAAGCTTGTCGTCTCGATGCTGACCTGCGGATAAAATGCGCGGTAGCGCGAGGAGATCGGAGCGCCCTGCGCAAGGTGGCTGAAGCTCTCTATCAGAAACGCCGTGTTGCGCTCGTAAAGCGCCGTCAGCGTCTCGACCGCCTTGGCGGGATCATCGAAGCTCTGAGGCTGGAAAGGCGGTGGAGAGGATGTGTCGAGGGGCGACAAAAGGGAGATTCGTTTGTTCATGACGCATTATAGAGAGTTGTTCTTGACAAGCAAACGACGCGCGCCGGCGGAATCCCGATTTTTTATCTTCCTCGGTGTGTGGATGCCGGTCACCGCACCGTGGGCGCGCAGAAGGTGCCGTTTCTCTCCAGGCAGGTATAGCTTGCCCCGAAATGCGACTGCGCGCCGCCGCCGCCTTCGTGCACCACGACCGCTGAAAATGTGATCGCGAAGATCGCCGCAAACAGCGTGATGATGCTAAAGCGTCTTGCCAGAATATAGATGTTCATCCCCTTATCCCCGATACGCAACTCTATCGTGACAAGAGTTTTGCCATGCGACGGCTGAACGAGTGCTGAGATCCCGGTTCATCAGCCGTTCAGCTTTCTGGGCAGGCTCGGCCAGGTTGCGAAGAGGACTTGTAGGGAGGCGCGGGCCCAGTTCGACTGTTCGGCTTCGCCGGACGGCTTGACGGAGAAGGCCGCAAAGGGCTTCGAAGCACGCCGTCGCGTTGGCATGCTTCTCAGTTTGGGATGATCGTTGCGTGCGCGCCTTATGGCTTCAGAGCCGCGTCCAGGTCTGCGACTTGCAGAGGATCTTCATCACGCAGCCCTGCATCCTCAGCGAATTGCCGGAAATCTTGCCGGAACCGCTATAGGTCTTTTCGGCGGCCGGGTCGGTGATCTCGCCGGCATAGCTGCCGCCGGTTCCCGCAAGCGTGCCGATCTTCCGGCCGGCATATTTACCGGTCTTCAGTGTCACGCAGTAACTGCCGCCGCAGGATGCGATCACCGCCGTATCACCGGCGGCCGTCTTCCAGTTGCCGACGATCGGCTCCTCGGCATGCGCGATACCCGCGATGACTGTTATGGCGCCGGCGAGAACGAAGCTGCGGATCATCTTTTCCTCCATGATGTCCTTGATCGCGGGGAAAATAACTGACGCGAACGTAAAGGTAAACAGGGTCAATCGCTGTCATGCCGCCTGGCTGAAAAACACGAGAAAAGCCGTGCGGTGAGCTTCCACAGATAGGGCCTGCTGATTTCATGATGAACGATCCCTTTATTTTCAAATCTGAATCTTTCGTAAAATTCGAGCGAAAATCCTTAATTCGCAGGGAGTCCGATGTTTAACGAAAATCCAATTTTACCAAGCGTTTGCACTTTGTTTGTCTCAAATTAATCATGCATTTTAGGCGTTTTTTGAAAGCCGTTTGGCATAGTGAACCCATCAAACGAGCGGGGCAAACCCGCCGGACCGGAAGGGCCTAAGCCGCGATAGACGGCAAGGCCCGGAGGTAAAACAGGGTCAGTCATAAACAGGCTAACAGGGATAAAACCGATGGCACGCTTTGAAATGCACAATGCTGAAACGGCCACCATGGGTGGCGACAACAACGCCGATGTCTTCTGTGAAATGGGTCTGATGTATGCGACCGGCCGCGGCTGCGAAGTCGATCTCGTCGCAGCCCACAAATGGCTGAACATCGCCGCAATCAAGGGCAACGACCGCGCCGCCGAGCTTCGTGCCGACGTGGCCGCCGCCATGGACAAGATGCAGCTCGCAGCAGCGCTGCGCGCCGCCCGCGAGTGGATGACGGTTCACTAGAACAGGATGATTTTAGGCCAGGTCGGCCGTCATCCGAAAACCGCTCACACTTTTCGGCATCATGCTCTGAGATCGTCTCCGATCAATTCGACAAGAGCAGCAATAACAACCTCAAAAAGAGGGAGCTGGCGGGGCGCTTTGGACGGGGCCGACGCCGGGAGAACGGAACCGCGACCGGATCCTCCACCGGCCGCGGTTCTTCGTTTTATCAGCCGATCTGTTTCAGGACCTGCGGCAGCGCTTCTTCGAGGAGCGCCATATCCGCCTCCGGCCCGACGCTGACGCGAATGCAGCGGTTGAGCGGCGCCACGCCAGGCATGCGGATGAAAACCCCGAGCTCCATCAGCCCGTCGACGATCGCTCGCGCATACGCGCCGTCGCGTCCGGCGTCGATCGCCACGAAATTCGTCGCCGAGGGCAACGGTTGAAGGCCGTTCACCCGGGCGATACCGCCGATCCGCTCCCGGCCCGCATGGATTTTCCCGACCACCTCGACGAGATAGGCCTGGTCCTTCAGTGCCGCGAGCGCTGCTGCCGTCGCCAGCCGGTTCATGCCGAAATGGTTGCGGATCTTGTCGAAGGCCTGAGCCGTGCCCGCCGTCGAGATCGCATAGCCGGTGCGTGAGCCGGCAAGCCCGTAGGCCTTGGAGAAGGTGCGGGTGCGAACGACGTTCGGCAGCTCGATGAGCGAGGAGATCGACGGCAGCGAACCTGCCGGCCCCGTCTCGCTATAGGCCTCGTCGAGCACCATCAGCGTCGTCTCGGGCAGCGCGCGGGCGAAAGCGACGATGCTGTCGGCATCCCACCAGCTTCCCATCGGATTGTCGGGGTTGGCGAAATAGACGAGCGGCGCATTCTCGCGTCTCACCATATCGAGCAGCCCGTCGAGATCCTCGCTGTCGTTTGCGTAGGGAACGGTCACCAGCCGGCCGCCGAAACCGGCGACATGGAAATTGAAGGTCGGATAGGCGCCGAGCGAGGTGACGACGGGTGCGCCCGGCTCGATCACCAGCCGGACGATCTGGCCGAGCAATTCGTCGATGCCGCTGCCGATGGCGATATTGGCGGCCGAGACGCCGAGATGGGCGGCAAGCGCTTCCCTAAGCGCGAAATTCTCCGGATCATTGTATTTCCAGATATTGCCGGCCTCTTCGCGCATCGCTTCAAACACGGAAGCGGCTGGGCCGAAGCCGTTCTCATTGGCGCCGATGCGCGCCGAAACGGCAAGTCCGCGCTGGCGCTCGATCGCCTCGGGGCCGACGAAGGGAACTGTGGAGGGCAGGGCGCTGGCAAGAGGTGTGAAGCGCGAAAAGGCGGACATGCGAAGGCAGTTTCCCGGACATATTGACAATCGGCGCAACAATAGGCCCGGGCACGGCCAACGCAAGCAAGATTATTTCCGCAATGGCAGCGCCGCGCGTGTCGCCGGCCTGTTTACGCGCGGAAGATCGGCGCACGCCGGGCGTCGATTGCTTCCATGTTGCCGATCATGAAATCGGTGCGGACGACGCGGCGCAGAACCTCGGGGTCCATGATGTTGATGAATCGCACGCCGATGCGTTCTTTATGGCGGTAGACCTCGGCGCAGCCGATCCGGTAGGCGAGGCCGAGAATGTTGAGATAATAATGTTTCGGCAGACCGGCGGTGGTCGATACGACGAAGGTGGCGCCGCCCTGCGAGATATCGATGATCTCGGCGCTTCGCATCGACACACCGGTCAGGCACGGGCGGACAGCGACGATACGGGCGGGTCGCTTGACGTTGAACTCTTCCCAGCGCAGGTCGTAGACAGCGGATTTGACCGTGGCAAGGTGTGTAGCGCGGAGCATAGTCATTCACATTCTCCGTCAGACATGGCACGTTTGGGGTCTTGATCGCGAGCAAGCTGGTCTTGATCTCATTCAAGCTGGGGTCTTGCTCCAACCAAGGTCACATGAATGTTTTGCACATTCGTCAAATATAAAATTACAATTTTAACGAGTTTAAACTTTGTTCCCAAGCGGGACGCCCGATGTCCATTATCGGGACGCGGGCTTTCATCTCCAAGCTCCCGTTTCAGCCAAAAAAAATCTGACGGCGAGATATCCGCCGACTGCAGTCAGCGCGGTCAGAGCCGTGCTCCGGGCCATGTCGACCAGGCTTATGGCGAGCGGCCAGTTGCAAAGCGTGGCGAGATTGGTGATGTCACAAGTGCATAGGCCGCCACTCCCAGAGTGGCACCGTGGAGAAACGCCGTGACGATAGAGCCCGCCGACAGCGCCGGCAGCACGGCAAGCACAACCATCGCGGCGGTGAAGAACAGGTAGAACAAGTGCGCCGACCGCCAGCTTGGGCGAGGGCAGCATCAGCGCTCCCAGCTGGTCGCGATAGAAGTTGCGGGCGATGAGGCCGAGCCATATCCCGTCGCAGACGAGAAGGGTGAAAAAGGTGCCGGCATAGGCGAGCAGTGATGTCTTCATCGTCAATCTCCCGAGCTTGCTTTTCTATGCAGCAGGGGCCGGCCGGATCGCCGCCCCGTTCGATTTCGGCGCAATTTTCCCGAACTCTTTCAATTGCCGGGCGTTGTGCCTTGATCGATGAAGCACGGCGCGCTTCGAATGATGACAGCGAGGAGTTGAAGATGACCGACGTTAAAATCCCTTGGAAATCATGGGTCGTGGTCTGCAACGGAGCCAAGGCTCTGATCATGCAGAATGCCGGCGATGCCCAGCTGATGAATCTGAAGGTGCTGGAAACTCTGACACAGCCGAGCGAGCCCGACCGCGAGATCGGCGCCGACAAGCCCGGCCGCAGCCATGCCGCCGATGGCTTCAGTCGCAGTGCTGTCGAGGAGACCAACTGGCAGGATCAGGCCGAAGCCCAGTTCCTGAAACAGGTCGCGGAAAGGATGGACGAGCTGGCGCAGGAAAAGGATGTCCGCCGCATTGTCCTCGTTGCGCCGCCGAAAGCACTCGGCGCGCTTCGGCCGGCCCTCAGCGCCGATACGCAGGCAGCGATCTCCTTAGAATTGGCGAAGGACTATACCAATATGCCGGTCGACGAGATTGAGCGGCATCTCGCCGCCTGAGCCGGCAAAAACCTACCTATTAGAGCAATTCCAGGAAAAGTGCGAAGCGGTTTTCCGTGCGGAATTGCGTAAAAATAAAAACTTAGAGCGGTTCTCCGATTCCATGAAAAGCTGAACCGCTCTAATGAATGCGGGTCGAATGGCCCGCGTTTTTTCATGCCGTCGCGTCACGCGGACGGTCTCTGCCCGGCAAACAGATCTTCATGATCGGCAAAGAGCGCCGCCAGGCGGTCGATGACGATCCTGACTTCCGGCCGTTGCCGCTCATCGTCATGCGCAACGATCCACATCTCATAGGTCAGTTCGTCTATGACAGGCCCGGCGCGGACGAGCCTGCGCTCCTGATCGCCGATGAAACAGGGCAGCACGCCGCGGCCGGCACCGCCGCGGATGAGGTAAAAGAGCATATGTGGTGTGTTCGTCCAGCTGGTGATCCAGGAATCCGGCTGTTCGAAAGTCCATTTGTCCGCCGGCGTGATGGCGGTATCGGTGCCGAGCGAGATCCAGTTGCAGTTTGTCTCGTCATAGCCGGCCGCCTGATAAGCCGCATGTGCCACCTTCACCGAACGGCGGATCGCGACGTTGCCGCTCTCCGGCCGGCTGTGGCTAATGGCGATATGCGCCTCGCGATAGGTGAAATCGACGCTCGCATCACAGGTCTTGTAGCACATGCGGAATCCATCCTTCGGCGTCCAGACGCTGGCCAGATGGTCGGCGACAAAGCGCGAAGTCCAGCTGTCGGCGGCCGTCGAGACGATCGGCAGTGTCAGCACCTCGCCGCGCCAGTCGGAGATCGCACGCGCAGCATCCTGCATCAGCCGGACGCGATCGAGCAGCTCCTGCCCGTCCTTGGCGAGCAGATAACCGGTGGGGCCGCGGCTGAAGAGCGAGCGGCCGGTCACCCGTTCGAGCGCCAGCATGCGCCGGCCGATCGTCGGTGCGCTGAGCCCGGTGCGCGTCGCCGCCGCCGAAAGCCCGCCGCCGGTCGCAACGTGGAAGAAAAGTTGCAGGTCGTCCCAGCTCGCATCTTTCATGGATGAAAACCCCCTTTCCCCAGCGCCTCTACATCGGAGGGGCGCGAAGGCTTAGCTCAATGCCTGAGCCAAATAGATGGAGGATGAAGCAATGGATCTCAACTGGGTTGTTCTCTTTAGGGAAATCGAAATCGGCAATCGCCGGATCCGCCATGATCCCTTGAGCGATCCGCTCGATCGTCCGGAATGGCGCGGATTTCTCTGGGCCGTTCCGATCATCGCGCGTCTCGCCGCAAGACGGAGCAGCGAAACAAAGGCGACGCGCCGCGATGATTCACGGATCGGAAAAAGCCTCAGGTTTCGAAGTTCAATCGCAACACGTGGTGCAGGAATTCCGGATTGATCAGCATGTTGAAGCTGATCGTCACCAATTCGCCTTCGCGCTTGACCACGGTCGCGCCGATCTCGTCATGGATGCCGAGGATTTCGAGGAAGAAATGGCTCGGTATTTCCAGGTTCGGGCTGACTTCGAGCAATGCGCCGGCAAGCGTGATCGTGCGGATCAGGCAGCGCACCTGCGTTCCGGTGCTGAGGTGATGGCCGACGAAGATGATGTTGCCGGGCCTGTCGAGATTGAATTCCCTGTAGGCACGTTCCGGCTTGGGGTGTTCTGTGTCGAGGTGCATCTGAAAGGCCCTTTTAGCCTCCGCTTGTTATACGACAGGATATTAGCTGAAGAATGCTGACATTTGCTGAAGAACACCGTTAAGATTGAATGCTTCTGTGAAGCTTGCAGGAAAATCGCACCGATTTCGTGCAGATCTGCCCCAAAGTTGCGCATTCCCGGCGCAGATGCGCCATTCTTGACATATCGGGGGCGTTCGCGCATACAAAGGCCGGTTCGAGGCACCGGCCGCTCGCGGATGAAAATCCATGGTGAAGTCCTCGCGATCATGGTCACGGCCCTTTGTGCATGCTGACTGGCGGCAATGCGAGCTCCCATCCGCAGTCGAAGAGCATGCCTTGCGAAGGCTCACGCCATGACGACGACCTATCCTGCCATTGACGAATTGAAGGCCCAGGCCAAGCGCCTGCGCCAGGCGATGAATGATCGCGGCACCACGCTGACCCACAGTGCGGCCCTGGAAATGATTGCCCGCCAGCACGGCGTGCGCGATTGGAACACGCTTGCGGCGCTTGCGGCAAAGCCCAATGCTAGCCCGAAGACGCCGCTCTTCGTCGGCGCGCATATTCGCGGCCGTTATCTTAATCAGCCGTTCACCGGCGAAGTCCTGGCGCTTTCGGCCCTGCCGGGCGGCGACCTCCACAGGATCACCATCCATTTCGACGAGCCGGTGGATGTCGTTACCTTCGAGAGCTTTTCCGCCTTTCGCCAGCGTGTGAACGCGCAGATCGATGCCGATGGCATCTCGCCGAGAAAGACCTCGAACGGCGTGCCGCATCTGGTACTCGACCTGTAAGTTGCCTCTCTTTTCATTTTGAGGCGGCCCGAATCCGCATGATTACAAGCCGGGCTAGCGTCTCGCCGATATTACACGGATTTCTCTATGACCGATCTTTCCCAAGGCAATGCCTTTCTCACCGGCTGGCTGCCGGGGGTCTTCATCAGGACGGCACCGATCGTCGCGATCACCACCGTCAACGGCCTGTTCACCGTCGTCGACGCCTATTTCCTCGGCGCCTATGTCGGCCCGGATGCGCTCTCTGCCGTCAGCCTGATTTTCCCGGGGTTGATGCTGCTGGTCGCCCTGCAGTCGCTGGTCTCAAACGGCATGGCGAGCATCCTCGCGCGCCGGCTCGGCGCCGACGACCGTCAAGGCGCGCGTCGGGTGTTTGCCGGCGCGCATGCGCTGACGTTCGCCATTACCCTCATTCTCAATCTGGTCTACTGGACTGTCGGCCGGCAGATCATCGATGCCGGTGCCGCCGGCAATGCCGCCGTGGCCGATGGCGCCATGCTGTTCATGGGCGCGATGATCGCCTGTGCGCCGGTCGGCTTCTTCCTGTCGCTGCATCTCGACGGATTGCGCTGCGAAGGCAAGATCGGTTTCATGACGCTGGTGACGCTGTCGGCCTCGCTGCTCAACATCTTCGCCAACTGGCTGTTCATGGCGGTGATGCACTGGGGCGTGCTCGGTTCGGCAGCCGGCACCATCGCCTCGCAGTTCGCCTGTCTCGCAGCCGTGCTCGCCTATCGCTGGCGCCGCCCGGCGGCACTTAGGCCTTCGGCGGGATTTGCTCTTGCCGAATGGCGCGGCATCGTCGCCTTCGGCGCGCCGATGAGCCTCGGCTTCATCGGCATATCGCTGGCCTCGGCCGCCATTTTGATCAACGTCTCGCTCTGGAGCATGGCAGACTATGTTGCGACGGTGGCTGCCTACGGCATCATCACCCGAATCATGACCTTCACCTATCTGCCGCTGCTTGGCCTCAGCATCGCGCTGCAGACGGTCGCCGGCAATAATCACGGTGCCGGCCTCGGGCTCCGGGTCGGCCGCAGCCTGCAGATCGCCATGCTCGCAGCACTCGTCTATTGCACCCTGGTGGAGATCACCGTCGAATTGCTGGCCGGCCGCCTCGGCGCCGTCTTCGTCGCCGATCCCGCCATTATCGCCGAGGTCAGACGAATTCTGCCCTGGACGATCGGCGCCTATTTTCTCTTCGGGCAGATGCTGATCCTGTCGTCCTATTTCCAGTCGATCGGCGATGCCCCGCGCGCGGCGATCTTCGGCCTGTCGCGGCCCTATCTGTTCACCCTGCCGCTCACCTTCCTGTTGCCCTTCGTCTTCGGCGAGCAGGGGATCTGGATGGTGCCGGTCTTTGCCGAGGCAGGCATGTTCATCCTTGCCTTCCTGGTGCTGTCGCAGAATGCGAAGCGCCGCGGTTGGCGCTACGGGCTTTTACCAACCTGAGACGGAAAAGCCGCACTCGCCAGCGCGGCTTTTCCTGCTGTCGTCTATTCCTTGCCGCTCGAAGCGGCCGTTGTCGCGGCTTCCGCCTCGTTCAACGCCTCGGCGCATTCCTGGCAGCAGACCTCGACAGTCTTGCCGCCGAGCTTGACGGTGATGGTCTCCGCGCCAAGTTCGCAGTCGCAGGCAGCGCATGTAGTCTTCTTCATCTGGTGATCCTCCTGTCGGTCGTCCCCGGATCGGGACAGGATCATAAGATCATCGAAGACCGCATCGCCGCTGTCGAAATCTTTAGCGATCGACCCTCCGCATAATTCCTTAAGTCGGGATCGATTTAAGGAATTATGCGGGGATTCAAAGTGCTACAGCGTCCTTTGCGCGTCTGAAAAGACGCGCGGCGCTGTAGGCTTTCACCTGCGCCGCAGTTGCGCCGCCCGTTGGAATTCGGCCGGAGTCTGCCCGAAAGTCTGCTTGAAGGATGCGCTGAAATGGCTGTGGCTGGAAAAGCCGAGATCGAGACCGAGCGCGGTCAGATCCTCATACTGGCCGAGCAGATCGAGAGCACGGGCAAGCCGCAGCCGCAGTTGGTAGCGATAGAGCGGCGTCGCCTCGACCTGCTGGAAGACCTGGGTCAGATAAACGGGCGAGACGCCCACTTCCGTGGCGATTTCCGAAAGTGTCCAGCGCCGCGCGAGATCGGAGGAAAGCACCAGCTTTGCCCGGTCGACCAGCTTCTGCCGGCCGGCGCTGGCGCCCGCCGCATGTGACGTGCGCTCGCCGAGCGAGCGGCGCACGAGTGTCAGCGCCAATATTTCCGCTTCCAGCGTTTCGGCGACGTTGCGGCTGAGACCATGACGCAGGAGCGCAACTAGCGCCTGCGCGCGCGGATCGATCCGCCGGCGCTGGCGGCGGAAGGAAAAGGGCAGGCCGGGCTGCGCCTGTTCCTTCGGCGTCAGCTCTTCGAGCATGGAGTCGTCGATCGCCAGATCGATGCAGGCGTCACCACCCTCGATCGGGTGGCTGATCCGATAGCCCTGACCGGCATTGAAGAACAAGACCTGATTGGCTTCGGCCACCGTATCATTGCGGCCGACATGGCGCATGAAGACGCCGCGATAGGGATAGACGAGGCTCGTCCTGTGGGCGCATTCCTCGTCGCTCTTATGACGGCACTCGCCATTGCAGACGATGTCACGAATAGTGACCATCTTCGTTTTCAGAAGCGGTGCCGTTGAGAACTGCGACATTGCATATTCCGTATCAGACAGGCCAGAACCGACCGTACTTATAACAGCACTTTAGTAGCGGCTGTAGACATGAACATCGCTTAGCGTCTGCCCCCTGGAAAGGCCGATATCCTTCAGCTGTTCGTCGGAAAGCTCCATCAACGCATTCCGGTTGCGTCGTTCGTTTATTTTGCGGGCCAGCCAGCGCGCCGCCGTGATTGCGGCAAGGAACAGGCCGGGTCGCGTAGGACGCGAAGAGCGAATATTTCGAGCCGGTATCGTGAAGTTCGAGCTGTGCATGGTGATCCTCCATCAGTGTTTGGATGGAGGCAGTGAACCATCAGCGGCGATTTCGCGCTGTCAGATTATTTAGCGATCGAACGCGACGCTTACACCTTCAGCAGCCACTCGTGTTCGGCGGCATTGTGGAATTTCCAGATCCGCTGCGGCCCGGCCATGACGTTGAGGTAGTAGAGGTCGTAGCCATGGCAGGCGGCGCAGGGGTGATAGCCCTTCGGCACCAGCGTCACATCGCCGTCCTCGAGCGCCATTGCCTCGTCAAGCGAGCGATCGTCGGTGTAGACGCGCTGGAAAGCGAAGCCCTGCGGCGGGTTGAGGCGATGGTAATAAGTCTCTTCCAGGAAGCTCTCGTTCGGCAGGTCGTCCTGATCGTGCTTGTGCGGCGGATAGGAGGAGGTGTGGCCGCCCGGTGTAATCACCTCGACGACCAGCAGCGAATGCGCCGAGCTGTCGTCTTCAGGCATGATATTGTTGACGTAGCGCACATTCGTGCCCTTGCCGCGCGTCACCTGTGGATGCGTGCCGGGCGGGATGGCCTTCGCCTGATAGGTGCCGCCGCCGGGTGCCGAGCAGACCGCGAGCTCCAGATCGGTCTCCGCGGTCACCGACCACGTCGATTCCATCGGGATGTAGAGCGCATGCGGCGCGCCTTCGAACGGGTTCATGCGGCCGCCGAGCGTGCCGAAATCCTTGGTGCCGGCAGACGCCTTTCCCTTGCCGGTCACCCAGACGAGGCAGACTTCCCGATCGCCCGTCTCTCCCGAAACGGTTTCGCCCGGCTTCATCCGATGCAGATCGAAGCCGACATAGGTCCAGCCGGCGTTTTCCGGGGTGACATGCGTGACGCGGCCATGTGTCCCGGACGGTTTCACCTTGAGATTTGGCATTGGTGTTTTTCCTCGTAAGTTGGAAATTTCCCCTCCCCAACCCCTCCCTACAAGGGGGAGGGGCTAGTCTGCAGCACCGCCTTCAAAATCATCACCGTTGCGACTTTCATCAAGGTCGCTTGTGGCACTTGGCGGCGGCTAGGTCAGTCCCTCCCCTTTTGGGGAGGGTTGGGGAGGGGGCTTTTGCTACCTTTATCCCTTGGGGAAGCCTTCCGTTTCCACGGTATAGCCCGCAGCCGTCATGACGCGCATCAACTCGGCGTGGCCGATCTCGGCCATTTTCTGCGGCGGAGCCTTGCGCGGATCCTGTTCGGCCTCGACAACGAACCAGCCTTCATAGCCGTGATCGGCCAGCCGCTGGACGATGGCGCCGAAATCGAGCGAGCCGTCGCCCGGCACCGTGAAGGCGCCAAGTGCCACCGCATCGAGGAAGGACTGCCGGCTACGGTCAAGTCCATCCACCACGGGCTTGCGGATATCCTTGACGTGAACATGGTTGATTCGGGCGTGGTGGTTCCCGATGGCGCGCAGCACGTCGCCGCCGGCAAAGGCCAAATGCCCGGCATCGAGCAGCAGCGGGATGCCTTCGCCCGAATGGCGCATGAAGGCGTCGAGTTCCGGCTCGGTTTCGACCACGGCCGCCATGTGGTGGTGATAGGAAAGCGGCATGCCCTGCTCGGCGCACCATTCCCCGAATTCCGTGACGCGACGCGCATAGGCCTTCATCTCGTCATCGGAGAGGCGCGGCTTGGTCGCGAGCGGCTTGGAGCGGTCGCCCTGGATCGAGCGACCGACTTCGCCATAAACGATGCAAGGTGCATTGACCGCCTTGAACAGCGCGATCATCGGCGCGATGCGGTCCTTGTTGGCGGCAAGCTCCTCATTGACCAGCGTGCCGGAGAACCAGCCACCGCACAGCGTCACGTCGGCGGCGCGCAGGATCGGCAGCATCTCTTCCGGATTGCTAGGGAAACGGCGGCCTTGCTCCATGCCGGTGAAACCGGCGCTGCGCGATTGCCGCAGGCATTCCTCGAGGGACACATCGTCGCTGAGCTCAGGAAGATCGTCGTTCCACCAGGCGATGGGCGACATGCCGAGTTTGGCCTTCATCAACATTCTCCTTAAAAGCATTGCGGAAGAGCCGGGACGCTCTTCCGAGAAATCATAGCAATAGATCAGCCGATGCGCTGGGCGGTGCGTGCTTCGACATAGCCCTTGCGCGCTTCGTTGACCTGTTCGCGCGGGCTGACCTCAGGCACTGCGACATCCCACCAGTGGCCGCCGGCCTCCGTGGTAACAAGCGGATCGGTGTCGATGACGAAGACCGAGGTGCGGTCGTTCTTCTTCGAGTCGGTGATCGCCTGCTCCAGCTCGGCGATCGAGGCGACCTTGACGGCGATGGCGCCCATGCTTTCGGCATGCGCGCGGAAATCGATCTCCGGCATCACCTCGTGATAGGAGTCCTTCAGCAGATTGTTGAAGTTGGCGCCGCCGGTTCCCATCTGCAGCCGGTTGATGCAGCCGTAACCGCGATTGTCGAGCACGACGATGTTGAGCTTGAGGCCGAGCATGACCGAGGTGGCGAGCTCGGAATTCATCATCATGTAGGAACCGTCGCCGACCATGACGACGACATCCCGTTCCGGATGCGCCATCTTGGCGCCAAGCCCGCCGGCGATCTCGTAACCCATGCAGGAAAAGCCGTATTCCATGTGATAGCTGCCCGGCGCCGTCGCCCGCCAGAGCTTGTGCAATTCGCCGGGAAGGCCGCCCGCAGCGCAAAGCACCGTCGTATTCTCGCCGCCGAGCGTGCGCGCCACCGCGCCGATCACCTGCGCATCGGAGGGCAGGGCGGCATTGGTCGTCGCCATCGCCCTGGTCGCAGCCTCCATCCAGACCTTCTTCTCCGCAGTCGCCTTCTCGGCGAGTGCTGCCGGCGCCTTCCAGCCGGAAAGCCCTGCCGAAAGCGCCTTCAGTCCTTCGCGGGCGTCAGTCACCAGTGGGTGGCTGTCGTGCTTCACCGCGTCATAGGCGGCGATGTTGAGGCCGACCATCTTGAGGCTGTCATTCTTGAACAGCGCCCAGGAGCCGGTGGTGAAATCCTGGCAGCGTGTGCCGACGGCGATGACGAGATCTGTCTCTTCGGCGATCGCATTGGCCGCCGACGTGCCGGTGACGCCGACCGAGCCGAGCGCCAACGGATGGGTTTCGTTGATCGCCGACTTGCCGGCCTGGGTGACGACGACGGGAAGGCCGTGGGCCTCGGCAAAGCCGGCAAGCTCCTTCGTCGCCTGCGAATAAAGTACGCCGCCGCCGGCAACGATCACCGGCTTCTGCGACGCCTTGATCAGCGCGATGGCATTCGCCAGCTCGTCCGCATCCGGCTGCGGCCGGCGGGTCGTCCAGACTTTTTCAGCAAACAGGCTTTCCGGATAATCGTAGGCTTCGGCCTGGACATCCTGGCAGAGCGACAATGTCACCGGGCCGCAATCGAGCGGGTCGGTCAGGACCTGCATGGCGCGCTTCAGCGCCGTGATGATCTGCTCGGGCCGGGTGATGCGGTCGAAATAGCGGGAAACCGGACGGAAGGCATCATTGGCCGAAACCGTGCCATCGCCGAAATC
This sequence comes from Rhizobium changzhiense, assembly GCF_013087625.1. Taxonomy (NCBI): domain Bacteria; kingdom Pseudomonadati; phylum Pseudomonadota; class Alphaproteobacteria; order Hyphomicrobiales; family Rhizobiaceae; genus Rhizobium; species Rhizobium changzhiense. The sequence continues at coordinate 349,771 of NZ_JABFCQ010000001.1, read as the reverse complement.
CTCGATCTGCTGCAGCACCGGATCCGGCGCGCGGTTGGCGAAGACGTCGCCCGGCAGGAAGAGAACGGGAATACGATTGACATGCGCCACGCCGGCGGCCGTCACCATGTTTAGCGCGCCCGGACCGATTGAGCTCGTGCAGGCCATGAAGCGCGTGCGGAAATTCGCCTTGGCATAGGCGATCGCCGCATGCGCCATGCCCTGTTCATTGTGGGCGCGATAGGTCGTCAATTCCTCGCGCACCTGATAGAGCGCCTCGCCGATGCCGGCGACGTTGCCGTGACCGAAGATCGCCCAGACGCCGCCGAAGATCGGCACTTTCTTGCCGTCGACAATCGTCATCTGTACCTTCAGGAAATGCGCGACGGCCTGCGCCATCGTCAACCGTATCGTCTTGCCCATCGAGGCCTCCCGCAATCTTTCTTTTCGCATTTTCCCCTCCCCAACCCCTCCCCACAAGGGGGAGGGCTAACCTGCAGGGCTCTCTACATTCTCGCCGCAACGTCTCCTCCAAAGGGAAGCTTGCTGATGGCGTGAGGCGGTGCTCCGGGTTAAGTCCCTCCCCCTTGTGGGGAGGGGTTGGGGAGGGGGCTTAATTCTAAAGTCTACTGATGTCCGCGGGTTTTCAGCCACGCCTCTGTCAGTTGCCGGAAGCGGCCGGCCATGTCGGCGATCGCCTCCTCGTCGTTCATTTCGCCGGAAAGCCAGGCGCGCGCCGGATCGGCAAAGATCGTCCGGCCGACGGCGAAGCCCTTCACGGAGGGGGCAGCCAGCGTCGCCTCGAAGCAGGAGATCAGCTCGTCGGCAGGCGCCTCAAGCCCCAGGAGCACGATACCGCGGCACCATGGATCATTTTTGGCGATCACCGCATCGATCTTCTTCCAGGCTTCGCTGGATGCCTGCGGCTCCAGTTTCCACCAGTCCGGCTTGATGCCGAGCGCATAGAGCTCCTCCAGCGCGGTCGCGATGGTGTCGTCGGTGAGCGGCCCGTTCTTGCCGGCGATGATCTCCACCAGCAGCTCGCGGCCGACCTTGCGGGCGGCTTCGAACAGCGTGCGCAGCTTCTCCTGCTGCTCCGTCTTCAGGTCAGCCGGATCATCGGGATGATAAAAGCACAGGCACTTGATGCAATGACCGAGCGGCCATTCCACAAGCTGCGAGCCGATATCCTGGCTGAATTCGAAGCGCAGCGGCTTCGAGCCCGGCAATTCCACCGGCCGGCCGATCCAGGAGAAATTCTTCGTCGCCGCATCGAAGAAGGCGTCGCGGCCGAAGCGCTCGTCGATCAGCATGCCGTAGCCGTCGCGGCCATTCGAAACCCGCGCCGCTGCCGCGACCGCCAGGCGCTTGAAGGCGACGATCTTCTCATGGCCGACGCCGAGCTCATCGGCGACGCTGACGAGCTGCGAGCGGTGGTCGATTGCCAGTGCCATCAAAAGCGGGATTTCGCCGCGCCGGGTCGATGCCCAGTGGATATGGTTGATCGCCTCGTCCTTGCGCAGCGCCCGATGTTTGCTGCCGGTCGTCAGGAAGAAGTCGAGCTCCGCCCAGGTCGGATATTCCGGCGAGCAGAGAAGACGGGAGACCGCGAAGGCGCCGCAGGCATTGGCCCAGGTGGCGCAGGTCTTCAGCGGCTCGTCGCGCAGGAAGCCGCGCAGGAAACCGGACATGAAGGCATCGCCGGCACCGAGCACGTTGAAAACTTCGATCGGGAAGCCCTGGCCGACGATGCCGGCTTCGAGATCGTCGGCGATCGGTCCGTCATAGACGATGCAGCCCATGGCGCCGCGCTTGAGCACGATCGTCGCCGGCGACAGTCGGCGGATCTCCTTCAGCGCACCGAGCACGTCATCGGCGCCGGAAGCGATCAGGATTTCCTCCTCGGTCCCGACGATGAGATCGCAGTCCGGCAGCGTCTCTTTCATCTTCGAAGAGACGCGGTCGGATTTCACGTAGCGCTCGAAGCCTTCCGCATGGCCGGCAAGGCCCCAGAGGTTCGGCCGGTAATCGATGTCGAAGATCACCTTGCGGCCGTTCGCCTTGGCGATGCGGATCGCTTTGCGCTGCGCGGCCTCGGTATTCGGCCGCGAGAAATGCGTGCCGGAAACGAGAACGGCGCGCGACGATCTGATGAAATCTTCGTCGATATCGCCTTCATCGAGCGCCATGTCGGCGCAGTCCGATCGATAGAAGATCATCGGCGACACGCCCTCGGCCTCGACCGCAAGCAACACCAGTGCCGTCAATCGCTCTTTGTCGGTGACGATGCCGTCTGTCGCAACGCCTTCGCGCGCCGACTGCTCGCGGATGAAGCGTCCCATCTGTTCGTCGCCAACGCGGGTGATGAGACCGGATTTGAGGCCGAGCCGCGCCGTGCCGATGGCGATATTGGCCGGGCAGCCGCCGACGGACTTGGCGAAGGAGCCGATATCCTCAAGCCGCGAACCGATCTGCTGGCCGTAAAGATCGACCGAGGAACGGCCGATGGTGATCACATCAAGCGCCGGCTCCGGCTGTGAACCCGGATTCGATTGTACCATGATGTCCTCCCGCTAGATTTTGCGCGGCTTCCAGTGCCTACGAATTTTCAATAATGAAACATTGGTTCCGATATTTTGTCAATTCAGAATGTTTATTCCATTTTGCCTTTTACAGGTTTTGACTGCAGACGCTTGCGCCGCCGCTCGGCGATTGCAACCGGCAGTGCCATTGTCAGCGCCATCGAGGCCGAAAGCGAGCGGAAGCCGGCGAAATCCGCCTCCGCCACCTCGAACCAGTGGGTGGCGCAGGCGGCAAGCGGCGAGAAAGCCGAATCGGTGATCGCGATGACGGGGACGCCGCGGTCGGCAAGCTCCTGGCTCTGGTTAAGGCTGTCGGCCGCATAGGGTGAGAAACTCGCCGCGATCGCTGCGTCCTTCGGTGTTGCGAACTGCACCATTTCAGGGTCGACGCCGTTCGGCGAGGCGACGATCTGGTGGCGGATATTGAGCTTGGAAAAAGCGTAGGTCATGTGCGCCGTCAGCGGGTAGGAGCGCCGTTTGGCGATCAGATAGATCGTCTCGGCGCTGGCAAGGATATTCACCGCTTTCGTGAAAGTATCGCTCTGCACCGTCGCTGCCAGCCGGTTGACCGACTGGCTGGCGGCGGCAATGAAGCCGGAGAGCAGATTGGCGTCCTCATCGTCGCCGCTCGCCTGCTCCAGCGTGACGAGCCGCTCTTCATAGCTGAGCGTCCGGTCGCGCAATCTTTCGCGGAAAATGCTCTGCAGGTCGGAGAAGCCCCCGTAACCCAGATGATGCGCCAAGCGCACCAGCGTCGAGGGCTGGACGTCGGAGGCGGCCGCGATGCTCGCCGTCGTTCCGAAGGCGATTTCGTCGGGATTGCCGAGCGCGAAGGCGGCGACCTGCGCCAGTCGCTTCGGCATGCTCGCCTTGCGCTCGATGATGGTGCTGCGCAGGCTTTCAAAGTCGCGCGGCACGCGTGTGTGCCTCTGGGGATCGTTATCCATGCTTGCGGCTCACGAGATGAAACAAATATTCCATATTATCGAGCATAAACGATTTCAAACGACACGCCTAATTGTTTTTAATCCTCTGTAATTGAAGGCTTTTAGACAGTTTGTCAGGGAAAGGCGCAGAAATGCCTGTGAGCAGGTCCCTTGTCAAAATGATCCAAATATTCCAAAAATCCGCGCGCAGCTCTGGAGGAGACGGAAATGAAGCCACTCGGCATCGGTTTGATCGGCACCGGTTACATGGGCAAATGCCATGCGCTGGCTTGGAATGCGGTGAAGACGGTGTTCGGCGATGTCGAGCGCCCACGTCTCGTGCATCTGGCCGAAGCCAATGCCGGGCTTGCTGAGACGCGTGCCGGCGAATTCGGTTTCGAGAAGGCGACGGCCGACTGGCGGGCGCTGATTGTCGACCCGGAGGTCGACGTCGTCTCCGTCACCACGCCCAATCAGTTCCACCCCGAGATGGCGATTGCAGCCCTCGATGCCGGCAAGCATGTCTGGTGCGAAAAGCCGATGGCGCCGGCCTATGCCGATGCCGAACGCATGCTGGAAACGGCGAAGCGATCCGGCAAGGTTGCCGCCCTTGGCTATAATTACATCCAGAATCCTGTCATGCGGCATATCAGGACGCTGATTGGCGAGGGCGCCATCGGCACGGTCAACCACATCCGCGTCGAGATGGATGAGGATTTCATGGCCGATCCCGATGTCTTCTTTTATTGGAAGAGCGAGCTTTCCGCCGGCTACGGCGCGCTTGACGATTTCGCCGTGCACCCGCTCTCGCTGCTCTGGTATCTCTTCGGCCATGTCGAGGCCGTCATAACGGATATGGTCAAACCCTATGCCGACCGCCCGCTGAGCGAGGGCGGTCGCCGTGCCGTCGAAAACCACGATGGCGCCAACGTGCTGATGCGGCTTGGCGGCGGCATCTCTGCCGTGTTGATGGCGAATCGCGCCGCCTGGGGTCGCAAAGGCCGCATCGCCCTGCAGATTTTCGGCTCGAAAGGCTCGATCGTCTACGACCAGGAGCGCATGAACGAATTCGAACTCTATCAGGCCGACGGCCGTGGCTCCGAACAGGGCTTCCGCAAGATACTGGCGGCACCCGCCCATCGGCCTTATGATCGATTTATCCCGGCGCCAGGCCATGGCCTCGGCTTCAACGATCTGAAGATCATCGAATGCCGCGAGCTGATCCGGGCAATTTCAGGCGAGCCGTCGTCGATCGTGACATTCGAAGACGGTCTCAGGATAGAGAAGTCGGTGCATGCCATGGCACAGTCCTTCCACGAGCACCGCTGGATCGAAATCGGCTGAATGTAAGAGGCCGCTTTCCGTTGACGGTGCATGAGGCAGGCGATAGGCCTGACGGAGTGTCGGGCGCAGTTTCGGGAGTGAGATCGTGACGGATAGACTGGTGATCATCGGCGCGGGCCAGGCCGGTTTCGCATTGGCGGCCAAGCTGCGTGCGTTGAAGGATACGCGCCCGATCACCCTCATCGGCGCCGAAGACGTCGCTCCCTATCAGCGCCCGCCGCTTTCGAAGAAATACCTGCTCGGCGAAATGAGCTTCGACCGCCTGCTGTTTCGCGACCAGCACTGGTATGGCGACAATGACGTCGACCTTCGCCTTTCGACTTGGGCCGAGCAGATCAAGCCGGACAGCAAGCAGGTTCTGCTGCAGGACGGCTCCGTTCTCGAGTACGGCACGCTGGCACTGGCCACCGGCTCGACGCCGCGCCGGCTGCCGGCCGCGATCGGCGGCGATCTCGACGGCGTCTATGTCGCCCGTGACAAGCGCGATGCCGATCTGCTCGCCGACGAGATGCGTCCCGGTCGCCGCGTCCTCATCATCGGCGGCGGTTACATCGGCCTTGAGGCGGCAGCCGTTGCCCGCCATCGCGGCCTTGAAGTGACCGTCATCGAGATGGCCGACCGCATTCTGCAGCGCGTCGCGGCGAAGGAAACCGCCGACATCATGCGCCGGATCCATGAAAGCCATGACGTGGTGATCCGCGAAAAGACCGGGCTCAAGCACCTGATCGGCAAGGATGGCCGCGTCAGCGGCGCCGCACTTTCCGACGGATCGGTCATTGACATCGATTTCGCCGTCGTCGGCATCGGCGTCGCGCCGAACGATCAGCTTGCCAAGGAAGCCGGTCTCGAAGTCACCAACGGCATTGTCGTCGACGAATTTGCCCGCACCTCCGATCCGGCGATCTTTGCGGCTGGCGATTGCGCCGCACTTCCCTGGCAGGGCGGCCGCATCAGGCTCGAATCGGTGCAGAACGCCGTCGACCAGGCCGAAGCGGCGGCAGCCGTCATCGCCGGCGGCAGCGAGCCTTATGATCCGAAGCCGTGGTTCTGGTCCGACCAGTATGACGTCAAGCTGCAGATCGCCGGCTTCAATCTCGGTTATGACGAGACGCTGCTGCGCCCCGGCGCCCGCGAAGGCGCCCATTCGGTCTGGTACTTCAGGGAAGGCCGGCTGATCGCCGTCGATGCGATCAACGACGCGAAGGCCTATGTGACCGGCAAAAAACTGCTGGAATCCGGGACCAATCCCGACAAATCGATTCTCGCCGACCCTTCTGCTGACCTCAAGAGCCTGCTCGGCTGAGATCAGGACCGATCGTGGCAAGGGAACGCCGTGCCCGGCGCGCCATCCTGCCGGGCGCCGGGCGGCAAAAGCTCGGCTTCCTTATCGAAGAGAACGAAGCGCGATCAAATTCGGCGGATCTCGGCAGGAGTGAGGTCTGTTTTCGCAACCAGCCGAAATGCTGTCTCGCTGCATTTCTTCTGGTGAAAACTCAAAAAACCCTTGCATTCACAGACCGGTCACCATAGTTAGGCCGCACCGGAGAGGTGGCCGAGTGGTCGAAGGCGCTCCCCTGCTAAGGGAGTATACGTCAAAAGCGTATCGTGGGTTCGAATCCCATCTTCTCCGCCATCCCGATTTCCTGAACACGCGTCGATCGTTAGTTTCTAGCAGGGACTCATGTTCGTTTAGTCGGCTAGGCCGGGCGACGAAACGATCTCTCTGTCTCAAGCGAGAGAATCGCCTGCGGGAATCACCTCCCGCGCTGAAGCCACCAGCAGGGGGCGAAAGCGGATCGGTGCACGTCGGGTTACGCTTCCGGCAATCATGAATCCCCCGCAAGAGCGCATTTTGACGAAAAAGCGTCACGAATGTGTCGCAAAGCGCATGTTCAATTCTTTGCTGGCCTCCCCTAAGCCTCCGCAAAATCAGGGTTTTCTTAACAAAGCATAAAGGAAATCGGGGGCGGCTGCCCGACTTGTGTCCTTTCAGCAACAGAATGTCGGGAAGGCTCCCTCAAATCACCCATCCGAGTAAGTTGGTGATTGCGTGACGGCTTCCGTCTTGTATTTTCAATGTCGGAAGCAAGGGCGACTGATCGTCCACTTCTTGAAACACGGGGATGGGGCAGGGAACGCTGCTCAGCGAAAGATCCCAAACCCGATCGAAACTTTGAATTGGAGGTCATTTATGAACATCAAGAGCCTTCTTCTCGGCTCCGCTGCTGCTCTCGCAGTAGTTTCCGGTGCTCAGGCTGCTGACGCTATCGTTGCTGCCGAGCCGGAACCGGTTGAATATGTTCGCGTCTGCGACGCTTACGGCACCGGCTACTTCTACATCCCGGGCACCGAAACCTGCCTCAAGATCGAAGGCTACATCCGTTTCCAGGTTGATATTGGCGATCAGCCGCTCAATCAGTCGGCTTCTAACGACTCCGATTGGGATGCAAGAACTCGTGGCCAGGTTCAGTTCACGGCCAAGAGCGACACCGAGTATGGTCCGCTGACCGGCGTCATCGTCATGCAGTTCAATGCTGACAACTCCTCTGAGCAGGAAGCCATCCTCGACTCCGCTTACCTCGACATCGCGGGCTTCCGCGCTGGTCTCTTCTACAGCTGGTGGGACGATGGTCTCTCCGGCGAAACCGACGACATCGGCTCGCCGGTCACGCTGCATAACTCTATCCGTTATCAGTACGAAACCGATGCCTTCTACGCTGGCATCAGCGTCGACGAACTCGAAGACGGCTTCTACAAGACGGACGAAGAGCCGAACAACGTTGGTGTTGCAGTCGGTCTCGGCGGCAAGGCTGGTGCGTTCAGCTACCAGATCACTGCCGGCTACGACGTCGACAACGAAGAAGGCGCTGTCCGCGCAATGGGTACGGTTGACATCGGTCCTGGTACGCTCGGCCTCGCTGCCGTATACGCTACCGGCCCGAGCTCCTACTACACCAAGGCTGAATGGGTTGTCGCTGCCGAATACGCTATCAAGGCAACCGACAAGCTCAAGATCACTCCTGGTGTTCAGTACTACAGCGACTACTACGTTGCTGGCGACGACTTCGGCGACGGCGATGCCTGGAAGGTCGGTCTGACGGTTGATTACCAGATCGTCGACAACTTCTACGCCAAGGCTTCGGTTCAGTACCTCGATCCGGAAGATGATGACGATCAGACGGCTGGCTACTTCCGCCTGCAGCGTTCGTTCTAATCTGATCTGACTTCGGTCAATCAGGAAAGCCCGGCTCTCGAGCCGGGCTTTTTGATTCGGACGAATGGCCCATTGTGCCAGCTGACCAATTTCGTGAGGTTATCGGCAGGTGTGGAGAAAAGCTCGAATTGTCGTGGGGATATTGCCGAGATGCAGGAGGGGCGCGTGCCCTTGTCCTTCAGCAGCATGAAGGATCAGCCGCGAATGCCGCCGCGCCATTTCGTCGGCGGTTTCCTGTGAAAGCAGCGACGTATTTTCACCGCGGATCAGCATGAGCGGCAACCGGCTCAGGCTTTCGAATTGCCCCCAGAGATCAGGCAACGGCTGGCTGAAATCGATCGATTTCAGTGCCTCTGCTATCGCCGGGTCGAAGTCGGCGACCGGCCTTCCATCGATATCGCGATAAAGGGCAAGCGCCATCTCGCGCCAGTCTTGCTCTGCAAGCGCGGCAAACGACGCGCCATGATTTTCCTTCAATATATCGGCCGCCTCGTTCCAGTTCGCCGGCTTCCTGCCGCTGTTGAGGTAATCGCGGATCAGCATTAGCCCCTCGGCCTCGAGCACAGGCCCGATATCGTTGAGGATGACGGCTTCGAGAAGATCCGGCCGCGTCGCCGCGATCAGATGCACGATCAACCCGCCCCGCGACGTGCCGATGAAGATCGCCCGCTCGATGCCGAACGCTGCGCAGGCGGCAAGGACGTCGCCGGCCTCGATGGCGAGATTGTAGTTCGCCTTGTTCTCATCCCATGCCGAGTTTCCCCGTCCGCGCGAATCGAGCGCAATCACCCTGCGCGGCATTGTTGTGTCCCGGGAGAGAAGCAGCGCAAGCGGATGAAAATCCCGCGTATTGCGGGTCAGGCCGGGCAGGCAGATCACCGGCAGCCATCCGGCGGTTGCCGCCTGATCGGGTCGATAGTCGCGGGCATAAAGCCTCAACCCATCAGAAGACGTATAAAATCGTTCCTGGAAACCGCCTGCATCCATATCCGGCATCGCATCCTCGAGACCTGTCTGATCCCGAAGATGTAGCTTGCTTTTCAAGCCGCGCCAAATGGCTTCAGGAGGCGCTGCGCCCGCCGATCAGGTCGCGCTCGATATCGGTGGGCTGGCCGAGACGGGCTTTATAAACCTCGTAATTCTCCATCACCCGTTGCACATAGTTGCGCGTTTCGGGGAAGGGGATGCGCTCGATCCAGTCGACGATCTCGTCGATCGGCCTGCCGCGCGGATCGCCGTAGCGGCCGATCCATTCCGGCACTCGCTTCGGTCCGGCATTATAGGCAATGAAGGTGAGGATATAGGAGCCGCCGAAGGCGTCGATCTGCTCGCCGAGATAATGGGCGCCGAGTGTCGCGTTATAGCCGGCATCGGCCGTCAGCTTGTCCTTGGAAAAGGCGATGTTGTGGCGCTTGGCCACCGCTTGGGCTGTTCCCGGCAGAAGCTGCAGCAGGCCGCGCGCGTTCGCCGCCGATACGGCGGCCGGGTTGAAGGCGCTTTCCTGCCGGGCGATGGCATAGGCAAGCGCCTTGCCGGAGCCTGTTATATTGGCGTTCGCCGGGATTACGCCGACCGGAAAGGCAAGCGCTGCGACATCGATGCCGCGTCCATAGGCGATCTTGCCGATCTGCAGCGAGAGGTGATGATCGCCGGACAGCTCGGCCCGTGCCGCAAGGACAGCCAATTCACCGGGGCTTTGCAGTTGATCGGCGAGCGCGAGATAGAGAATGGCGGCCCGCCATCCATGGCCGGCGGCTTCCAGCCGGGCGATCGCCTGCACGGCTTCGCGTGCCTGGAAGCGTTGCCGGTCGGCCGCGCTCGGTGCGGGATAGGTGACATTAAGCGTCTTTCGCCCCAGCCTTTCGGCCGCGAGCTGTCCATAGAAGGTGCCCGGAAAATTCGCGGCCTTCGCATAGAATTCGCTGGATTTGCCGGGGCCTCCGGCCTCCGCTGCTCGTCCCAGCCAATACCAGGCGCGTGAAACCGAGATCGGTCCGTTTGATGTCTGGAGGATTTTGCGGAAATGTCTTTCCGCCGTTGCCGGGTCCTGCAGGCCGCGAAGCGCGTACCATCCGGCATGGAATTCAGCCTCGACGATATCCGTCGGGCTCGTTGCGGCGTAGTTTGCGACGATGCGATAGGCAGGCTTGAACTGTCCCTGGTCGACGAGACCACGGCTGATGATGCGCTGCTCGTTCCACCATTCGCCGGAATTGACGAGTTCGCTACGCTCGGGTGGCATCTGCTGCAGAAGTGCTGCCGCCTCGGCATACTTGTCCTGCTTGCGCAGATATTCGATCCGCGCAAACAGCAGGCCGGCATCGCCGCGCCATTTCGCATCGACGGCGTTGAGCAGCGCGCCGGCATTGCCGGCTTTGGCGTCGACGGCAGCCCAGGCCGTGTAGAGCGACTGCGCCTGGCCCATGTCTCCGAAGCGCTTGGCCTGCGCCACCCGGCCGCGATACATCAGATAGTCCATCCGCGCCTTATGGTCGGCAGGTGTCAACAGCGCGGAAAACTCGATGAGAATCTTGTCCTCGGTCGCCTTGTCGAGAGCCTCTCCGCGCCAGACCTTGCGGATATATTTTGCCGCCTGCGGCTGCTTGCCTGACGCTACCAGCGCCCGGCCGAGGATGACGGCGCCCTGCATCGTCTCGGGCGCGGTATCGCCGAAAGCGGCGAGGACGGCGGAAGGGGCGGGATTCTCGTCATAGATCGCGCGTTCGGAATAGGCGCGCAGCCGTGAAAGACCCGGCCAGCCCTTGAGCTCTTGCGCGGCGCTGGCGATTTCATAAGAAGGAACACCCTTCAATCCGGAAACGGCGATCGCCCAGGTGAGGATATGGCGGTCGAGCGTCCCGTCGCGCATGCCGTTGCGGATCGAAAGTGCCAGCTGCGGGTCCTTGTCGGAAAGCGCGTTGAGGCCGGCTTTCAGGTCGCCGTTGACGGGCGCGATGGTCGGATTGCGCGGAATGGCGCCTGTCGTGATCGATTCCGGTATGGCTGTTTCGGGAATGAAGCCGAGCGGCTTGACGGCAGGCGTGGCAGTGCTCTCGCCGGGAAGCGGCGACGCAACACTGCTCCACGCGGCGGCAATGAAGCCGAAGGCGGACAGAATCAAGACAGCTTTCTTCATCCGGGATCTCGCAACGAAAACACGCCCTGCCATTTGGCTAGAGGCATCTTAACGAAACCTTACCGTACCAGGTAAAATTCATTCACATCTGCTATCGGAATTTGCCCTAAACCGAACTCTGCGCGCTTGTCGCGATGATTTCGGCGCTTTATGGTGCGCAACTCATATTCATGGAATGCGGCCGAAGCAAGGATTTGGTCGTGAGGAGCTTTGCATGTTCAATGGGTCCATTCCCGCCCTCGTCACCCCCTTCACGGATGCCGGACTGATCGACGAAGACAGCTTCGCCGCTCATGTCGACTGGCAGATCAAGGAAGGCAGCGGTGGTCTCGTTCCGGTCGGCACGACCGGCGAATCCCCGACGCTGTCGCATGCCGAGCACAAACGGGTGGTGGAACTCTGCATCGAGGTTGCTGCAAAACGCGTTCCCGTCATGGCCGGCGCTGGCTCGAACAATACGCGTGAGGCGATCGAGCTTGCCCAGCACGCCGAAAAGGTCGGTGCGAACGCCGTTCTGGTCGTCACGCCCTATTACAACAAGCCGACGCAGAAGGGTTTGATCGCGCATTTTTCGGCGATCGCCGAGGCCGTCGATCTGCCGATCTATATCTACAATATTCCCGGCCGCTCGGTGGTCGACATGACACCGGAAACGATGGGTGCGCTCGCCAAGGCGCACAGGAATATCGTCGGCGTCAAGGATGCGACGGGCAAGATCGAGCGCGTCTCCGAACAGCGCATCAGCTGCGGCACGGATTTCAGGCAGTTATCCGGCGAGGATGCGACGGCGCTTGGCTTCAACGCCCATGGCGGTGTCGGCTGTATTTCGGTCACGGCCAATGTCGCCCCGCGCCTTTGCGCCGACTTCCAGGCGGCAACGCTGGCAGGCGACTATGCCCGCGCCCTGGAATATCAGGATCGGCTGATGCCGCTGCACAAGGCGATCTTCCTTGAGCCGGGTCTTTGCGGCGCCAAATACGGGCTCTCCAGACTTGGCCGGATGAGCCGCAACGTTCGCTCGCCGCTGCTTTCGACGCTGGAGCCGGCAACGGAATCGGCGATCGACGCCGCCATGCGCCATGCAGGCCTGCTGAACTGACGAGACGGGCCTTCTTCACAAGACGGGGTCTCTCCCTTACATAAGGGCAAGAAATGAGGGCGCGGCTTTTCGCGCCCCAAAAAGAAATTGGAATGTCGTCATGGCCCCCAAAGGCAGCCAACGCGTGGTGAACAAGGTCGTGGCCGAAAACCGCAAGGCCCGCTTCAACTACGAGATCATCGATACTTACGAGGCTGGCATCGTGCTGATGGGCACGGAGGTCAAGTCGCTGCGTGAAGGCAAGGCCAACATCGCCGAATCCTACGCCTCGGATGAGGGCGGCGAGATCTGGCTGATCAATTCCTACCTGCCGGAATATTTGCAGGCCAACCGCTTCAATCACGAACCGCGCCGGCGCCGCAAGCTGCTGCTGTCGGGCCGTGAAATCCATCGCCTGCGCTCTGCGATCAACCGAGAAGGCATGACGCTGATCCCGCTGAAGATCTATTTCAACGATCGCGGTCGGGCAAAGATGGAACTGGCGCTCGCCAAGGGTAAGAAATTGCACGACAAGCGTGAATCCGAGAAGGAGCGCGATTGGAACCGGCAGAAGAGCCGCCTGCTGAAGGCTCATGGTTGACCACGCTGGGGCCGATCACACTACAATCGGCCGTTGTCGCGTCTCGTCCGTGTAAAGGCGTGGCCACGCGAGGAGCTGGCCGCCGCGCCTCTGCATAATTCAAATTGTTACAGCGAGAGGTCAGTCCTCGAAATCGCTGGCCGGGGCGACTTCGGCCGGGCGTGGCGCCCGCTCGGAGGGGTCGCGACCGATTTCAGCCTTCAGAGACAAGAGATCGATGAAATGATCGGCCTGCCGGCGCAGGTCGTCGGCGATCATCGGCGGCTGGGTCGCCATGGTCGAGATTACCGAGACCTTGCGGCCTCTGCGCTGCAACGCCTCGACCAGGTTCGTGAAATCGCCGTCGCCCGAGAAGATGACGAGATGATCGACCGTTTCGGACTGTTCCATGGCGTCGATGGCAAGCTCGATGTCCATGTTGCCTTTGATCTTTCGGCGGCCCATGGAATCTGTGAATTCCTTGGCGGGCTTGGTGACGACTTTGTAGCCGTTGTAGTCGAGCCAGTCGATCAGCGGCCGGATCGACGAATATTCCTGATCTTCGATCAGAGCGGTATAATAGTACGCGCGCAGCAGATATCCGCGTTTCTGGAATGCTTTCAATAGCTTGCGGTAATCAATGTCAAAGCCGAGGCTCTTGGATGCAGCGTAGAGGTTGGCGCCGTCAATGAAGAGTGCAATTTTTTCGCGTGGGTCAAACATCGCTTACCAATCCAATGAGAGCAATCGAAATCCGCATGGGCCAAACTTCAATAAAAACAATAGCTTGTGTTTCGATTTCGATCTGATCCTTACTTTATGAATTATTCATATATGAAAGATTTAGGGCACGATTCGACATATTCCAAGCAACCTTCGGTGGAATTATGACATTCTCCATGGAAATCTAGCTCAGCCGCGGATAAAGACGAGGGGAGCCGGAATGAAAAACTTGTATTTGCCCGGTTTTAATTGTATCGGGCGTGTTGATCCCGAAATGACGACCGTAAAGGACAGGCAATGGCCCGTGTCACAGTTGAAGATTGCATCGACAAGGTGGAGAACCGCTTCGAGCTGGTTCTGCTCGCCAGCCACCGCGCCCGGCTGATTTCCCAGGGTGCCTCGATCACCATTGATCGCGATAATGACAAGAATCCTGTGGTGGCGCTCCGCGAAATTGCCGATGAGACGCTTTCGCCCGATGACCTCAAGGAAGATCTGATCCATTCGCTGCAGAAGCATGTCGAAGTCGACGAGCCCGAGCCCGATCCGGCAAGCATGATCGCCGCCGGCGGTGTCGCCGCAGCCGATAGCGAAGAGCAGGACGACGTGCCGGAGACGATCACTTTCGACCAGATGTCGGAAGAAGAGCTGCTTGCCGGCATCGAAGGCCTCGTGCCGCCGGAAAAGAGCGACGACTACTAAGCGCGCTGGCCGATCCCCTGTCGCATCGGTCAGATGCGATCCGGAAAAAGCTGCATGCGATGCAAAAGAGCGACGATTACCAATCGTCAATCTTGCACCTTTATTGCTTAGGCATATTATTGCCCATGTGTGCGCCAATCGTTGATTGGCGCGCTTTTATTTTTATCGGAGTGGCTTTGGAATGATGCGGCAGTACGAGCTCGTGGAGCGGGTTCAGCAATACAAGCCCGATGCCAATGAAGCACTGCTGAACAAAGCCTATGTTTACGCCATGCAGAAGCATGGCCAGCAAAAGCGCGCGAGCGGCGATCCCTATATTTCCCATCCGCTCGAGGTCGCCGCCATTCTCACCGACATGCACCTCGATGAATCGACCATCGCGGTTGCCCTTCTGCACGATACGATCGAGGATACGACGGCGACGCGCGCCGAGATCGACGAACTCTTCGGCGAGGATATCGGCCGCCTGGTCGAGGGTCTGACCAAGATCAAGAAGCTCGACCTTGTCACCAAGAAGGCCAAGCAGGCAGAAAACCTGCGCAAGCTGCTGCTGGCCATTTCCGACGATGTGCGCGTGCTGCTCGTCAAGCTTGCCGATCGCCTGCACAATATGCGCACCCTCGATCACATGTCGGCCGACAAGCGCGCCCGCATTTCCGAGGAGACGATGGAAATCTATGCGCCGCTCGCCGGCCGCATGGGCATGCAGGACATGCGCGAGGAACTCGAGGAACTCTCCTTCCGGCATATGAACCCGGAAGCCTACGAGACCGTCACCAAAAGGCTGGAAGAGCTTTCGAAGCGCAACGAAGGCATCGTCAAAAAGATCGAGGCCGAACTGCGCGACCTTTTGGTCGCAAGCGGCCTGACGAGCGCCTACGTCAAGGGCCGGCAGAAGAAGCCTTATTCGGTCTTCCGCAAGATGCAGTCGAAATCGCTTTCCTTCGAGCAGCTTTCCGATGTCTACGGCTTCCGCTTGATCGTCGAGGACATCCCCTCCTGTTACCGGGCGCTCGGCATCGTCCACACGCGCTGGCGCGTCGTGCCCGGCCGCTTCAAGGACTATATCTCGACGCCGAAGCAGAACGATTACCGTTCGCTGCACACCACCATCGTCGGCCCCTCTAGCCAGCGCATCGAACTGCAGATCCGCACCAAGCGCATGCACGAAATCGCCGAATTCGGCATCGCCGCCCACACGCTCTATAAGGACGGCGCCACCAATGCCGATGGCGACATCCTTTCTCGTGAATCCAATGCCTATTCCTGGCTGCGTCATACGATTGAGGCGCTCGCCGAGGGCGACAGCCCGGAAGAATTCCTCGAACACACCAAGCTCGAGCTCTTCCAGGACCAGGTCTTCTGCTTCACGCCGAAGGGCAAGCTGATTGCCCTGCCGCGTGGCGCCACCCCGATCGATTTCGCCTATGCGGTGCACACCAATATCGGCGACACCACGGTTGGCGCCAAGATCAACGGCCGCATCATGCCGCTGGTGACGCGGCTTGCAAATGGCGACGAAGTCGAGATCATCCGCTCCGGCGTGCAGGTTCCGCCGGCCGCCTGGGAGGAGATCGTCGTGACCGGCAAGGCGCGCGCCGCCATCCGCCGCGCCACCCGCATGGCGATCCGCAAGCAATATGCCGGTCTCGGCCACCGCATTCTCGAGCGCACCTTCAACAGGGCCGGCAAGATCTTCTCGCGCGAAGCGATGAAGCCGGCGCTGCACCGTCTCGGCCAGAAGGATGTCGAGGATGCGATCGCCGCCGTCGGCCGCGGCGAGATGTCCTCGCTCGACGTGCTGCGCGCCGTCTATCCCGATCATCAGGATGAGCGGGTCACCGTGAAGCCCTCCGGCGATGACGGCTGGTTCAACGTCCGCAGCGCCGCCGGCATGATCTTCAAGATCCCGGGCAAGACCAAGGCAGGGCACGAGGGAGGCCATTCGGAAATCGACACTGAGGCCGATATCGGCCCGATTCGCGGCCTGTCCGGCAATGTCGACGTCAAGTTCGCGCCGACCGGCGCCGTGCCCGGCGATCGCATCGTCGGCATCATGGACCAGGGCAACGGCATCACCATCTATCCGATCCAGTCGCCGAGCCTGCAGCGTTTCGACGATCAGCCCGATCGTTGGATCGACGTGCGCTGGGATCTCGACGAAGCCAACAAGTCGCGTTTCATGGCGCGTATCATGGTGAATGGGTTGAATGAACCCGGCACGCTCGCCAAGGTCGCCCAGACGGTCGCAGGCCTCGACGTCAATATTCGCTTGCTGAACACGGTGCGGGTCGCGGCCGATTTCACCGAAATGATGCTCGAGGTCGAGGTCTGGGACCTGCGTCAGCTCAACCAGCTGCTCGCCCAGATGAAGGAACTGGATTGCATCGCCACGATCCGGCGCCTCTACGAGTAAGTTTTTGTTAAGCCGCTCAGGAATTCGAGCGAAAGATTGCACATTTTATGATCGTTTTGGGGTCGAAACGGCGCATTAAAAAGGCGAGCGATGCGTTGAGTGCATGGCTGTATCCATGTTGCGGCGGTGGTAATTAACCTTTGCAAGGCCTATCTTCTGGTCATCGAAACATAAACAGAAGATGAGACAAGGTAATGTTTGACCCTATCAAGAAATTCGCTCGCGCCTTTCGCGCTCCGACCACGCAGGAACGTGAAATGGCATATTTGAATGGCTCGCTCGATCGTATCGATCTCGAGTTTCGTCAGCGCCAGGTCGACCGCGGTCTGTTCCGCAATCGCTGATACTGGACTTTATACTTGAGGTAAGTGAGGGACGTTATGCATAACGGACGCCCCTCGGCATGAAGAAGCTCCTTTTCGCAAAGAGAACTGAGGGGCGGTTTTTCGAGCGGTATCATTTGCCGCTCTTGTCATGGTGGTGTGCGCTGCACTAAATACCGGCCATGTTGTTTCGCCGTCGCAAACCTGCGGGATTCAAGGAAAAGATGCGGGAGCTTTTATGGCCTCGCAAAGGTTTCCTTCGCCCGATCCGTTACCTGACAATGCGCGTCCTGCGCCTGAGCGCTTCGCCGCATGCGGTTGCCGCCGGCGTCGCTGCGGGTGTCTTCGTCTCGTGGACGCCTTTCATTGGCGTGCATTTCGTCATGGCTTTCGTCATCACCTATTTCCTTTCCGGCAGCATGGTGGCCGCCGCCCTCGGCTGCGCCGCCTTCGGCAATCCGCTGACCTATCCCTTTATCTGGGGCATCACGTGGGAGATCGGGCATCTGCTGTTGAGCCGCGAGGATCAACTGGCCGGTCAGACGGTGGATCTCGCCGCCCTTTTCCACAAGCTGAACTTCACTGAGCTATGGAAGCCGGTGCTGGAGCCGATGCTGGTCGGTGCCATTCCGCCGGCGATCGTCACCTCCGTTGCGCTCTATGCGCTGACGTTCTACACCGTCAGAGGTTTTCAGACGCGCCGCCATATACGGCTGATGGAGCGGGCCCGCCTGCGTCTTGCCGTTCCGGCCGGCGACATGCCGAGCATATGAACCCGATCAAGAATTCTTAAGCGACGGAAGGTTCCGGCATGATCATCGGCATTGGCAGCGATCTGATCGACATTCGCCGCGTCGAGAAATCCATCGAGCGCTTCGGCGAGCGCTTCACCCATCGCTGCTTCACCGAGATCGAGCGCGCGCGGTCCGATAAGCGGGCAAACCGTGCCGCATCCTATGCCAAGCGTTTTGCCGCCAAGGAGGCCTGTTCCAAGGCGCTCGGTACCGGCATAGCGCAGGGCGTCTTCTGGAAGGACATGGGTGTCGTCAACCTGCCGAGCGGCAAGCCGACCATGCTCTTATCAGGCGCCGCCGCCCTGATCCTCGAATCGTTGCTGCCCGCGGGGCACAGGCCCGCCATTCATTTGACAATAACCGATGATTATCCCTTGGCGCAGGCCTTCGTTATTATCGAGGCGTTGCCCGAGAGCCTCTGACCGCGACCTCGGGAGCTGTTGATCGTGATCTCGGGAGCGGTTGATCGCGACCACGGAAGCGGTTGAACGCGACCTCGGAAGCGTTCGACGCGACCTCTCGTCGCTTTTGATGTTGTCGCCATTGCCGCAACCGGCCGAAGCCGCTAGAGAGAACGACAGAAAGAATTGCGCCTCAGCGGCGTCTTGAAGGAATAAGACTGCGTGTCCGAAAAAGTCGAAGCCAAGCCGAACGCCCTGTGGGAAAATATCAAAGTCATCATCCAGGCGCTGATTTTGGCGATGGTGATCCGAACGGTGCTGTTCCAGCCCTTTACCATTCCGTCCGGTTCGATGATGCCGACGCTGCTTGTCGGCGACTACATCTTCGTCAACAAGTTCGCTTACGGCTATTCGAAATATTCGCTGCCCTTCTCGCCCGATATATTCAGCGGCCGCCTCTTCGGTGCCGATCCGAAGCGTGGCGACATCGTCGTCTTCCGTTTCCCGCCGAACCCCGACATCGATTATATCAAGCGCTGCATCGGCCTGCCGGGCGACCGCATCCAGGTGACCGACGGCGTGCTCTACGTCAACGGCAAGCCGGTTCCGAAGGTGGCGGACGGGGCGTTCACTTCGGATTACAAGCTCGACCCGGGCGAGGACGTGCCGGTGTTCCGCGAAACACTCGACGACGGCAAGTCCTACGACACGCTTGATCAGTCTCCGGTGTCGCGTGGTGATAACACCCGTGAATTCATCGTGCCGGAAGGCCATTATTTCATGATGGGCGACAATCGCGACAACTCGCTCGACAGCCGCTTCGACGTCGGCTTCGTGCCTGCCGAAAATCTTGTCGGCCGTGCCAGCGTCATCTTCTTCTCGCTCGGCAACGACACCTCCTTCCGCGAAATCTGGAAGTGGCCGACGAACATGCGTTGGGACCGCCTCTTCAAGGTTGTTGAATGAGTAAGGCGCAGACGCTTTCTGCGGTGGACCGCGCAAAGCTTGAAGGCCTGATCGGTCATGACTTCGCTGAAAAGGAACGCCTGGATCGCGCGCTGACCCATGCCAGCGCCCGCACCGAAAAGGGCGGCAATTATGAACGGCTGGAATTCCTCGGCGACAGGGTCCTCGGGCTCTGCATCGCCGAGCTTCTGTTTCGCACCTTCGGCACGGCGGGAGAAGGCGAGCTCTCGGTTCGCCTCAACCAGCTCGTCAGCGCCGAAACCTGTGCTGCGGTCGCCGACGAACTCAATCTTCACCTCTATATCCGCACCGGCGCCGATGTGAAGAAACTCACCGGCAAGCGCATGATGAATGTGCGCGCTGACGTCGTCGAAAGCCTGATCGCCGCGATCTATCTCGACGGCGGCCTCGAAGTCGCCCGCCGGTTCATTCTGCGTTACTGGCAGGGCAGGGCGGTGCGGGCAGATGGCGCCAAGCGCGACGCCAAGACCGAGCTGCAGGAATGGTCGCACGCGAAATTCGGCGTCACGCCGATCTACCGGGTTGATGAACGCAGCGGACCGGATCATGATCCGCGCTTCAAGGTGACGGTGGAAGTTGCTGGCATTAAGCCCGAAACCGGCGTAGAGCGGTCGAAGCGTGCCGCCGAACAGGTGGCGGCAACGAAGATGCTCGAGCGCGAAGGCATTTGGCAGCAATCGCCTGCCGGAAACTGACGGGACAATGACACAAGAAGAAGATATCGCGGCCGAAGCTGCTGCAGAAACCAATGGTCCGACGCATTCGGGCTTTGTCGCGCTGATCGGGCCGACCAATGCCGGCAAGTCGACGCTGGTCAACCGCCTCGTCGGCGCCAAGGTCTCGATCGTCAGCCATAAGGTGCAGACGACGCGGGCCATCGTCCGCGGTATCGCCATCCACGACAATGCCCAGATCGTCTTCATGGATACGCCTGGTATCTTCAAGCCGCGCCGCCGGCTTGACCGAGCCATGGTGACCTCGGCCTGGGGCGGTGCGAGGGATGCCGATCTGATCGTGCTTCTGATCGATAGCGAGCGCGGCCTGCGCGGCGATGCCGAGGCCATCCTCGAAGGCCTCAAGGAAGTCCGGCAGCCGAAGATACTGCTGCTCAACAAGATCGACCGCGTCAACCGCGAGGATCTGCTGGCGCTGGCCGCGAGCGCCAACGAGAAGATCGCTTTCGATCGCACCTTCATGATCTCCGCCGAAAACGGCTCCGGCTGCGACGACCTCATGGACTATCTGGCGAAAACGCTCCCGGAGGGGCCGTGGTACTATCCAGAAGACCAGATCTCCGATCTGCCGATGCGCCAGCTCGCTGCCGAGATCACCCGCGAGAAGCTGTTTCTGCGCCTGCACCAGGAGCTTCCCTATGCCTCGCATGTCGAGACGGAGAAGTGGGAAGAGCGCAAGGACGGCTCGGTGCGGATCGAGCAGGTGATCTATCTCGAGCGCGATAGCCAGAAGAAGATCGCGCTCGGCAAGGGTGGTGAAACCATCAAGGCGATCTCGACTGCTTCCCGCAAGGAATTGTCGGAGATCCTCGAACAGCCGGTCCATCTCTTCCTATTCGTCAAGGTTCGCGAGAATTGGGGTGATGATCCTGAGCGGTTCCGCGAAATGGGGCTCGATTTCCCGAAATAAACATGGCAAGGATTTCGTCGGGTTGGCGCCAGCCCTTTGTTTTCGCATAAAGAACTCGCATCGCTCACGGAACAAATCCGTGGCTCGCGCATTCATTGATGGACGGCGCGCCAATGTTGGCGCGCCGATTTTGCGACGGCAAGGGCAAGTATGGCGACGTCGAGACCCATCAATTCTTTCAAGACCCCTTGCGAGCAATGTCCTTTGCGGCCCTTGCCACATTTCAGGGAATTCAGCCGTGACGAGCTGGAATTCGTCTCGAGCTTCAAGAGGGGTGAGCTTGCCGTCGATGCCGGCTCCACCATCCTCGTCGAGGGCGCACATAGCGCTCATCTCTTCACGGTGCTCGCTGGCTGGGGCTTCCGCTACAAGATGCTGGAGGACGGACGCCGCCAGATTCTGAATTATATCATGCCGGGCGACCTGGTCGGACTGCAGGGAACGATTGCCGGTGAGATGCAGCATTCCGTTGAAGCGCTTTCGCCCGTGTCCCTTTGTGTCTTCGAGCGTGACAGGCTGATGACGCTCTACAACCAGCACGCCTCGCTCGCCTTCGACATCACTTGGATCGCCGCGCGCGAGGAGCGCATCCTGGATGAGCATCTCTTGAGTATAGGCCGCCGCACGGCGCTGGAAAGAGCAGCCTACCTGATCGCTTTCCTGTTCGAGCGCGGTCGGAAGCTCAATATCTTCAACGGCCGCAAATTCATCCCCATCACCCAGCAGCATATTGCCGACACGCTCGGCCTTTCCATCGTTCACACCAACAAGACCTTGAAAAAGCTCAGCGAACGTGGGTTGATCCGCTGGCAGGAGCGCGGCTGCGAGGTGCTGAATGGCGAGGAATTGATGGCGATATCAGGCTGGGAAGGGCTCGGAGAGGGCAAACGCCCGTTCATCTAAAGCGCGTCGCGATCTTTCAGATTCGCTCCTCGCATTTTAGGTCTTTGTTTTACGCATGTCGTCAGCGCAAAACCACTGCACAGTTTTGCGCGACATGCTTCAGCCAAGCAGCTTCGTTATGTCTTTTTTAAATGCAGATTAGCAGCAAGGAAAATAAGGTCGGCCGTCATCTTCCTCCGATTTTGATTCTTATCGACCGGGCAGAAAAATGGTTTATTCAGAAAAGTTGGCGGAATTCACCGATAGCGTGCCATGCGGGGCACCGGAGGGCAATGATGTTGGCGAAACGGCCGGGGTGCTGCGACAGGCGCCCGACGAGGGGCATCGAATCATGAGCGCAATCCGTGTTCTGGTTCTTGAAGACAGTTTGATCATCGCGATGGAGGCGGAGGATATTCTCCGCCTGGCCGGCGTCGAGAGCATCGATATCGTCGGCAGCGTCGAACAGGCGAGGGCTGCCATTGCTGCGGAGACATATGATTTCGCCCTTCTCGACGTCAATCTCGGCGAGGGGATGAGCTTCGGATTTGCCCGCCATCTTCTCGATATCGGCATCCCCTTCGGCTTCGTCAGCGGCTATTCCGATACCGGCGATTTCCCGCCCGATCTGCAGAACATACCGCTTCTGGTGAAGCCTTTCGACGAAACGGCGATGCGGGAATTCCTGCAGAGGCTTTTCCCGGCTGTCGCCTGACGCGGTCCATGACGGAAGCCAGACCTTGCATTGCAGCGCGTTTTTTCAAACGCGCAAAGGACGCTGTAACGCGTTGAATTATGCAGTAGGATGATTCGTCAGCCGTAAGGACTTCTTTCGATGCAGTGGCAGGACCATGCGATCATCCTGGGCGTCAAGCGCCACGGCGAGACCAGCGTCATCGCTGAGGTAATGACGCGTGATCGCGGCCGCCATCTCGGCCTGGTGCGCTCCGGCCGCTCGCGCGCCATGCAGCCGGTGCTGCAAGCGGGCAATGCGGTGGAGGTCATCTGGCGTGCCCGGCTTGACGAGCATCTGGGCGAATTCCGCGTCGAGCCGGTGACGCTGCGCGCTGCCCGACTGATGGAAACGGCCACTGCTGTCTACGGCGTCCAGGCGATGGGCGCGCTGCTGCGGCTGCTGCCGGAGCGTGACCCGCATCCGCACCTCTTCGATGCGCTGGAGGTCATCCTCGATCACCTGCACAACCCGGCCGATGCCGGTGAACTCTTCGTGCGCTTCGAGCTTGCGGTGCTGAACGACCTCGGCTTCGGCCTCGATCTTGCCGAATGCGCCGCCACCGGCGCCCGTTCCAATCTCGTCTATGTCTCGCCGAAATCCGGCCGCGCCGTCAGCCGTGCCGCTGGTGCTCCCTGGGCGGACAAGATGCTGCTTCTGCCGCCGTTCCTCAGCATCGAGGGCAATCACGCCGCCGATTTCGATAGTCTCGCAGCCGCCTTCCGTCTGACAGGGTTCTTTCTGCATCGTCATGTCTACGAGCCGCGCGGCATCGAGGCGGCAGCTGCCCGCGAGGGCTTCGTTCAGGCCGCGCTCAAGGCGCTTAATCCAGCCTTGCGGACGCTTTCCGGCCCGAATGGTATTTCCGCCTGACCCCGTTTTTTACGGGTGCAAAACATCCTCCGGATTTGGCGGTTTACCCACCCGTGAGCGCTTCCTATGTCTTCAGAGGATTGCCAATCAAGGAGGACCTCATGCTGACCAAGACCGCATCACCGACGACGATCACGCTCTGGAACGGCCGCGAAATTCCGCGCCTCGGCATGGGATGCTGGGCGATCGGCGGTCCCTTCTTCGCCGGCGACACGCCGCTCGGCTGGGGCGATGTCGACGACGATGAATCCGTGCAGGCGATCAACCGCGCCATCGAACTCGGCATCCGTTTCTTCGACACGGCCTCGAATTACGGAGCCGGCCACTCGGAGGAGGTGCTCGGCCGGGCGATCGGCAATCGCGACGATATCGTCATCGCCACCAAGTTCGGCTTCGCCACCGATTCGGAAACCAAGCAGGCAACCGGTGCCTTCGCCGATGAGGCCTTCATCCGCCATTCGGTCGAGACCTCGCTGCGCCGTCTCAAGCGCGATCGCCTCGATCTCCTGCAGTTCCACCTCAATGATTTTCCGCTGGAACAATCGGATGCCGTCTTCGATACGCTGGAAGCGCTGCGCGCCGAAGGCAAGATCGATGCGTTCGGCTGGAGCACCGATTTTCCCGATCGCGCCGCCCGTCATGTCGGCCGCCAGGGCTACGTCTCGATCCAGCATACGATGAACGTTTTCGAACCGGTGCCGGAGATGATTGCGGTGATCGAGGGGAAGGGGCTGATCTCCATCAATCGCGGTCCGCTGGCGATGGGGCTGCTGACCGGCAAGTTCACCGCCGACAAGGCGGTGGGCGCCAAAGATGTCCGTGGGGCGGCCCTTGACTGGATGGTCTATTTCAAGGACGGGCGCATGGCCCCGGAATTCGCCGCACGGCTCGATGCCGTTCGCGATCTCTTGACCTCAGGCGGCCGCACGCTGACGCAGGGCGCGCTTGCCTGGCTTTGGGCACGCTCGCCGCGCACCCTTCCCATTCCGGGGTTCCGCACCGTTGCCCAGGTGGAGGAAAATGCCGGCGCGCTGGAAAAGGGACCGCTGCCGACCGATGTCATGGCGGAGATCGATGCCGCGCTCGATCGCGTCTGAAAAGGCTACGCTGCGGCGCGACGCTTGAGCGCCCAGCCTTCCGGCTTCTCTTCAACGATGCGGACGATGTCACCGATCGTGATCCTGCCGCTGCCGCGCGGCGTAACGTTCCAGCCGAAGAGCGGGCCGGGCACACGCCGGTCGGCCGACATGCGGATGCGGCCCATGGCCGGCATCGGGTTTGGTCCCTCGCGGGATCCGGTCAGTTGGTCCTGCGTCGTCATGATGCAGCGGGAGCAGGGTTTGACGAGATCGAAGCGGATGCCGGCGATCTCGATCGCCGCCCAGCGGTCCTCCGCCCAGGCCTCGTCGGTTTCGATGACGATGTTCGGACGGAAGCGTTCCATGCCGACGCTGCCCTCGCCATGGGCGGCGAGATCGGCATTCAATGCCTTCAGCGAGCCGGTCGTCGTCACCAGGATCTGGTAGCCGTCGGTAAAGGTGACGGGCGTGGCTTCGCCGGCCCATTCGGCATTCGCCGTCCGCCGCGCCTGCCCGTCGAAGAAGACCAAGCGCACCTCGCGGCCAAGCCATTCGGAAAGCTGCCGGTTGCTCTCCGGATCGGCGACGGCGGCGCTGACGGCAGATTTCCACACGGTCACATCCATGCGGGTCTCAGGCTGAGGCGGCTGGACCGATATGTCAGGTTTTCCCTGCATCAGCAGCCGAAAGGCCTTCGCTTCCGGTCGCACCTCGATACGTGCGAGGTCGAGCAACTCGCGCTGGGTGATGAAGTGCCCCTGCGCATCGGTGACCATCGCCCGCCGGTCGCCGGGAAGCCCGTAGGCGTCGATGTCGGTGGCCGGCAGCGCAATGCCGCGGGCGCTCTTGAGCGGATAGATGAAGAGGTCGCTGACACGCATGCCGTTCTCCTAGATTTCGTCCATGAATTCCGAGAGAAAATCGCGCAGGCTTTTGTCACGCGCGGCCGCCAGCCTGCGGCCGGTCTCGGTCTGGAATCCTTCCGCCAGTTTGAACAGCTTCGTCTGGAAATGGTCAATGGCATAACGCTTGTCATCGAGCGGACGGTCTGCCGCCGCCGGGTCGAACGGATCGTAGAGCCCGGATCCCAGTCGCCCGGCGATATAGAAGCAGCGGGCGACGCCGATCGTGCCGATCGCGTCCAGCCGGTCGGCATCCTGCAGGATCTTCGCCTCCAGCGTCTGCGGCACCACCCCGGCCGAGAAGCTGTGCGCGGTGATTGCGTGGGCTGCGGCTTCGATATCCGCGCCCCTCCAGCCGAGTTCTGCCAGGATCGCCGATGCTTTCTCCGCCGCCAAATCCGATGCTTTTGCCCGCAGCGGCGAATCCTTCTCGACGGCGACGCAGTCGTGCAGCAGCACGGAAGCGGCAAGAACCCGCCCGTCGCCGCCTTCTCCCGCATGGATGCGCATGGCATTCCTGAAGACGCGCAGGATATGGGCAAGGTCGTGCGAGCCGTCGTCGCCGTCGGCCGCATGCGCAATCAGCGCCGCGGCAAGCGTTTCGTGTGGGGAGAAGGCTTCAGCCGCGAACATAGCGCCACCTGTCATGAGGAAAATCGTTTTCCGCCGATAGAGCATCGGCGCGGAAGTGGATGCGGACGGTAAGAGAATGCGACAACCAGATCTCGGAATCGCAGTCGATTTTCTAGAGCATGATGCCGAAAAGTGTGAGCGGTTTTCGGGCGACATCATGCTCTAACTATATATTGTAGAACAGGATTCAGATTTTAGGCCAGGTCGGCCTAAAATCATCCTGTTCTAACGGCTTGCCGTACGAGTCGCAATCGAGGGTGATCTCAGCGCTTGGCTTTGGGGAGACGCGTCACGCCGCCGTTCTTCGGCGGCAGGGAGAGAAGATAGGGCACGTCACGCGCCGGTCGCGGCGGGCTGATGTGATAGCCCTGGATCTCGTCGCATTCCTCGCATTCGAGCAACGCCAGCTGCTCGGCCGTCTCGACGCCTTCGACGGTGACGCGCATGCCAAGCGCATCGCCGAGCAGGATTATCGCGTGCATGATCGCATGCGCTTCCTTGTTGTCGACGATGTCGTTGACGAAGGATTTATCGATCTTGATCTTGTCGAAGGGGAAGCTCGAGAGGTAGCTCAACGAGGAATAGCCGGTTCCGAAATCGTCCATCGAGATTCGGATGCCGCGCTCCTTCAGCGCATGCAGGATCGGCAGCACTTCGCTCAGATTTTCCATCAGCACGCTCTCGGTGATTTCGAGTTCGAGCCGCGACGGCGACAGCGCGGCGGCGGCAAGCGCCTCGCTGACATCGCGCGTCAGGTCGCTGCTGCTGAACTGGATTGCCGAAACGTTGACGGCGACCTTGATGCCTTCCGGCCATAACGCTGCATCGTTGCAGGCCCGGCGCAAAACCCAACGGCCGATATCGACGACGAGGCCGACCTCTTCGGCAAGCGGAATGAAATCCATCGGTGGAACGCGGCCTCGGACCGGATGGTTCCAGCGGATCAAAGCTTCGAAGCCGCAGATGCGCCGCTGCGAGAGGTCATAAAGCGGCTGGTAATGCAGCTCGAATTCCTCGTTCTCGACGGCTGCTCTGAGGTCTGCCTCCAGCGCGTGGCGCAGCTGCATCTGCGCTTCCATCTCACTGGCGAAGAAGCGCTCGCGTTTGCGCCCGTCCGCCTTGGCATGCGACAGCGCCACGCCGGCATTTTTCAGCAGAATATCGGTTTCCTCACCATCCTCAGGGGCGATTGCGATGCCCATGGAGACGCTGAGCTCCACCTGTTTCTCGCCGTGGAAGAATGGTTCGGAAAGCTCACGACGGATCTGCTCGGCAAGCGCCGTCACGTTCCACGGCTGCTGCTTGCCCGTCTGCAGGATGGCGAATTCGTCCGAGCCGAGGCGCGCCAGGGTGTTTTCCGAACCGGCCGAGGCTCGGATGCGCTCTGCGACTTGCTGTAGGATCTTGTCGCCGACTGACACGCCCATCGTGTTGTTGATCGATTTGAACCGGTCGAGATTGAGATGGACGAGGGCGATCTGCTCATCGGGCTTGCGTTCTGTGAGCGTCGCATCGACCTGCTCGCGGAAATGGATGCGGTTCGGAAGGCCGGTCAGCGGGTCGTGGTGGGCGAGATAGGTGATGCGCTCGGCCGCCCTTCGATCCTCGGTGATATCGGCATGAATGGAAATGTTGCTGCCGTCGGAAAGGATAGTCACCATGCTCTGGATGATGCGGCCATCATCCATCAACCATTCGCGCCGACGGATACCTCTGCTTCTTGCGTTTGCGGAGGAATGTCGCCCGGTCCGCCGGCCGGGCTTGGCGCTGGCGCTCTCCGTGCCGCGCATTTTGGCCGTGAGATCGGCGATTGTCGCGCCAGCAATGACATCTTCATCCGTTAGGTCGAAGAGCTGACGGAAGCGGATGTTGGAAAGCGTCAACCGCTGGTCGGCGTCGAAGACGCTGAGACCAAGCGGCAGGTTGTTGAGGATGATTTCGAAGAGTTTTTTCTGTCCGTCGAACGCCTGGCTGAGGGCTGAAATATTGCCTCTCAGCCTATGGTTCTCCCTCAACAATGTTTCAGCGCTTCGCTCGATTTCGCCATAGTCGCTTTCGTGGACGCGGTAGGTCGCGATCACCAGCTCCATCAGACGCTGCGCATCGACCGATCCATCGGCCGTGACGGCCTGGCTGCATTGCTGCCAGAAGAGCGCTTCAGCTTTCATGTGGGCGCGTCCAGTGGGACGGCTGCGACGGCAATGATCGTCTTCAACTGATGAACGTACCTCATCGCTTCGGAAAACCTTTCTAAAGTGAACATAAAATTGATTTTTTATAAGCCGAACGTCAAGGTGGTGCCTTGCAACGCCCATTCTGGATGGGCTGGATTAATATTCGGTTGCAGTGCAGCAGCGATGGCAGTTTGTTAGACGTTTGTTTTCTATGTGAAAAATCGCTGAAATACCGGTAGAGCCCGTTGTCTGACGCAGGCGGAAGGTTGGCCTCGGCGCATTCCGTTAACTCTTGTCAATCATCGTTAATGAGAAGTTAACAACTTATTGACGCACTGCGCAAATCAGTTTAACCACCGAGTCAACACTGATTTTCCACGTTCGTATTGCGTACAAACACCACCGGCAAAAGGCGGTGAATGGAGGTTTGTATGACCAGCACCACATCCGTTTCAGACACCTCATATGCATATCTGGCGACGCTTTCGCGTCTCGATGCCAATGGCGATGGCGTCCTCAGCCGCGGCGAACGCGCCGCCGATGAGAAGCCCGGCATCATCAAGGAACTCCTGGAAGACGACACGAGCGGCGACACGCAGCCGAAATTTTCCGGCAGCCTCATCGCGCTGATGATGGACACGCGCAACAGTGGCGCGGCAAGCAGCATCGCGGTTTCCTATCCGTTGCAGCAGACCGCGCCGGCGACCGGCGATCAGTCCGACGATCTCTACCGCAACACTTACGGCCAGTTCGACTTCAACGCTGTCGCCTGACGACCGGCGTCTCAATTCGGGTAATCTGCAAGCCGGCCGTTTGGCCGGCTTTTCTCGTCCGATATTTGTGCGGATAACGCCGAAAATAGGAATGATTTTCCGAAAGGATTATGCGCCAATTTAAAGTCGTAGAGCGTCCCTAGCGCGTCCTGTCGGACACGCGACGCTCGGGATCAGGAACACCTTCCGGTTTGACACGTTCAGAAGGACAACTGGACGGAAGGAGATCTCCATGGAAGCCATGCGCATTATCGCCGCCCTGAGCCTGCTTGCGGTTGCATTGCCGGCAGGCGCTCAGGACAAGCAGACGGCGGTCGCCAATTTCGTCGGCAAGGACGGCAAGGAAGACGGTCGCGCACAGCTGACGGCTGCCGCCACTGGCGGCGTCCTGATCGAAGTCGAGATATCGGGACTGCCGGCGAACAAATGGGTGGCCTTCCATGTTCATGAGACCGGCCGCTGCGACGCCGCGACCCATCACGAATCGGCGGGCGGTCATTTCAATCCTGAGAAGGCGGAGCATGGCATTCTTGCCGCCAAGGGTCCGCACGCCGGCGACATGCCCAACCAATATGTCGGGCAGGACGGCGTGCTGCGGGCACAGATTTTCGACAGCATGGTCACGCTTGACGGCAAGACCGACGGTATTCGCGGCCGCGCATTGATGGTGCACGCCAATTCGGATGATTATCGCAGCCAGCCTTCTGGTGATGCCGGCGAAAGACTTTCCTGCGGCGTCATCCAATAGCTACGGCACAATTCCTTAAATCGGAATCGATTGAAGGACAAAGCTATGCAGCAATTTCAACGTGCGCACAGCGTCGCTGGTCTTAAAAGGTCCGCGGCGCTGCAATGTCTTACTGCCGCGTCTGCGTCGGTCTTTCGGCGGTTGCCCCGCCATTGGACTTTTTTGACGGCGCGGCATCTGAAGCATTCGCCACAGCGGCAGGATTCTCGTCGAAGGCGAGTTTCACGCGCTTCACCATGTCACGGCTGACAAGCCACCAATCGCCGGTCTTTGCCCAATAGCGCAGCGTTACGGAGATCGCACTGTCACCGAGGCTATCGATGAAGACGCTGGGTGCCGGTGACGTCAGCACTCTGGAATCAGCTTTGGCAAGGCCCATCAGCCTCTCCATCGCCAGATCGATGTCGTCCTCAGGGGCGACACTGATTTTCAGCTCGTCCCGCCGCGTGGGCTCGCGGCTGAAATTGGTAATCGGCGTGTTCCAGAGCGTCGAATTCGGCGCCAACCGGTAGAGCCCGTCGCCAGTTCTGAGTTCGGTTGCAAACAATCCGATTTCACGCACCGTGCCCGCCACGCTGCTGGTCTCGATATATTCGCCGACGCGGAACGGCCTGAGGATCAACAGCATGATGCCGGCGGCAATATTCTGCAGCGTCCCTTGCAGCGCCAGTCCGATCGCCAGGCCCGCCGCGCCGAGGGCGGCGATGATCGAGGCGGTCTGGACGCCGAATTGACCGAGCACGGTGATGAACACCAGGATGAGCAGCGCATAGCGCAGCACATTGGTGAAGAATCGCGCCAATGTCTCGTCGATGCCATGAACGCGCGACAGGCCTTCATAAGCCCAGCGGCTGGCAAAACCGGCGAGTGTCCAGCCAAGGACGAGCAGGATCACCGCTCCGAGGACGGAGAAGGAATATTGCACGGCAAGTGCGCTTGCCTGGCTGAGTGCCGTTCGCGTGGCGAGGAGGACATCGGCTGCCTGTTGTTCCATGATCTGGCCCTGTCGGTTGTTCGTGGTCGGGGGCTAGATGGAGCGGCTGGCGGGAGCGTCAACCGCAGGCGGCGTCTCGGATCGCAAGCACGAAGGGCGCATTGCCGTCGGCATCGGCACCGCGTCCGATTGCCCGCACCGCCGCGACAAGCCGGCCGCCGCGGTTAAGCAGCGCGTCACCGATCTCGATCAGCCGGGCATTCGGCGTTGCGAAAGGCGAGGCGGCCCGCAGCCGGCCGGCAAGCGTTTCCTCGCTCTGATCGGGTGCCAGCGACAGCGCGGCAATGAGCGCTGCGGCCGGCGATCGCGACACGCCCATCCAGCAATGGATAAGCAGCGGCGTCTCCTGCCGCCACGAGGCGGCAAAGTCGATAATCCCGCGTACATGCGTCTCGCCAGGCGCCACGAGATCGCCGGTGCCTTTGAAGGTGATATCGTTCATACCAAGTGTCAGATGGCGCTCGGCCGCGATCACGCCCGGCCGGTGAAAGGCTTGCTCCTTGGCGATCAGGCTGATCATGTCACGCGCCTTGTGCCGCACTGCCATTTCTGCGATGCGCGACAGCGGCGAGACGACGATGAAGGTCACGACACCATCTCCCGTTCGACCTCGATCGCCGCGAAGCGCTCGCAGAACAACCGCTGCGCTTCGATCGCGGGCAGGGGCTCGATCATCAGCATGTCCTTGCTGATGCCGCGCGGCTGGCCGAAGAATTTCTGTGCCTCGGCGGGTGTGAAACCGGCAAGCACGGTCGCTTCGAAATAGGCGGCGATCGTGTCGGCTTTTTTGATCCGGTCCTTGAGATCGCGCGAGGGATGCGGCGGCAGGCCGAAGCGCAGATGCACGGCAGCCTCCAGCCGCTTTTCCACCGTCTTGTAGCCGCCGCCGACCACCGATTTGAACGGCGAGATCATGTCGCCGATCACATATTCGGGTGCATCGTGCAGCAGCGCCATCAGGCACTCCTGCGGCCGCGCGTCGTTGAAGCGGCGGAAGATATCCTCGACGACGAGACTGTGCTGGGCCACCGAAAAGGCATGATCGCCGGAGGTCTGGCCGTTCCAGCGGGCCACGCGCGCAAGCCCATGGGCGATGTCGATCAGTTCGACATCGAGCGGCGAAGGGTCGAGCAGGTCGAGCCTGCGCCCGGACAGCATGCGTTGCCAGGCACGCGGAGCTTTCGTCGTTGTCACGCGCTGGCCTCGTCGGCGCTGGCGGGAAAGACGAGACCGGACCATACCGGCAGGGCAAGAGAAACAGGCGTTTCGCCGGCCAGCAGCGGCGTGCCTGCCGCCATCGCGGCGCTGGCGCGGTCGATGCGCACGATCGCAAGTCCATTGCCGCCGTCGACCGAACCGAGCGTTCCGACCGGCTTGCCCGCGGCGGTAATCTCCGTCCCGGTCCCCGGCAGATCCGTTGCGGCGGACACCGTCACGACGCGCCGGCGCGCAGTGCCGCGATGCTGCATGCGCGAGACGACCTCCTGCCCGACATAGCAGCCTTTCCTGAAGGAGAGGCCGCCGTTGAAATCCATCAGCACGTCATGCGGGAAGGCGTCCTGCAGGGCGAAGTCAGATCCTGATGCGACGATGCCGTGGCTGATGCGCAGCGCGTCGTAGAGCGCCTCTGCACCATCTCCGTGTCTCCCTGCCCGGCGGGTCAGCGTGACGCCCGCCTTGGCGAAGCGACTGTCTCGGGCGCCTTGGCTGCCCTCGGCATCCTCGCCCCAGGAAACGGTGACACCCTCTTCGGTGCTTGGCGCAACTGTGACGGCGGCGCGCAGCTTGTACATCGTCAGCCGCTTCAGCAGGCCGTCGCGCTGGCCGGCATCGGTCTCGATCATGTAACCTTCGCCGTCCTGCCAGATCATGAAGTCGAACAGGATCTTGCCCTGCGGCGTCAGCAATGCCCCGGGCCGCGCCTCGTCGGCCCCGAGCGCAGTGATATCGGTGGTGATCAGGTTCTGCAGGAAGGATTGGGCCTCCGCGCCGCTGACGAAGAGCAAGGAGCGGTCTTTTAGGAATACGGCTGGCATGGCGGAACCTGTCGCGTTGGTCATCGCTCAGAGGTATGTCTTCACGAGGTGGATCGCAAGCGCCATGCGAAACGTGAAAAGCGCAGGCGAGACAGGCATCAATCGCCCGCTGTGAAGAATTTCCATTTACCCTCAGGCGTAATGCCGAGGCGATAGAAATTATATCCGCCGAATTCCTGCATGTCGGAGAGATCGCCGGCCGTGACGATGCGCAGCAACTCGACGCGCTCCGGCGGTGTCAGCGACTTCAGGTCCTTCTCGGCAAAATAGGGCCAGACATACATGTCGTCTGCTGTGCCCTGGCCGACATGCACGAAGCCGGTCGAGATGATGTCGAGCATGATGGCAAGGATCTCGTCGCCATCGGGATCACCCGACAAATCCTTCAGCGTGCCGATCGGATCGTCGGTCGGTTCGCCCACAGTCACCTGCGTTTGGTCGGCGCCGGCGCCCATCAGCGGCCGCAGCCGCTCGAGATCGCCAGAGGCAGCCGCCTCGACGATCTGCTCGCGCATCTTGCGAACCGGCTCTGGCACCTTGCTGATGTCGTAGATCACCTCGGCGGGCTTGGAATTGTCCTGAGCGCCCGGCGTCTTGTCGACACCCTGATTGTTCTGGTTGTTGACCAGCGGATCGGCCATGGGAACACCGGGAGTGGTCCCGCCCTGCGGCTGGCTCTGTCCCTGAGCGCTTCCCTGTGCGGGCGGCGCCTCATTGGCCGCCTGGCCGGGGATCTTGTGCAGTTCGGAAAGCGCGTAGGCTGCCGGCGCAAGGAAAATATTGCCGGCGGCGAGGCTGAACGCAAGCAGCACCGGCGCGAGCGAAATTCGCGAAACTTTCTCTTTACCGGTGTGCATCAAACTCTCTGATAAATTATTGCAGGGTGCGGTTCGCGGAGAATTCGCCGGCAAGCATGCGCTCACGCAGCGAATCGAGCAGGGCTTCGGCGCTCTTTTCCCCATGCAATCTGATCGTCTCGCGCAGCGCATGTGCAATGGCAGCATCAGCGATGATTTCAGGCTCGATCCCGTCGGCCATGCCGTCGGCCCAAGCCTCGTTCTGGTACTCCAGAGCTGCCTGCATCTTTTCGTGGACGATCATGTCGTCGATGTCGTTGAGGCTTGCTTCCATTGTCTTTTCCTCAGAACTTCTCATGTCTTACTGCACAGTTAACAACACTAACAGCCTTTTCCCAAAACGACACGTCCGCTTGCGAAAACAGGTTAATTAAACGTCAATTTCCAAAGCGCGAGGTAATTTCTGTGGCAAGTGTTGCACCTTCGTTACGGTAGCGCTCTTCTGCCACGATGGCCGCCGGGGTGCAATCCGTATAGACCGAGGCGAAGGCGCGATAGCCGCGATTGAAGGCCGCCGTCAGCTTTTCCTTGCGCTGCGGCTCGTTGCCGGTCTCCGAATCGAGCAGCTGCTGCATGCCGTTTCGCCACTCGTCGCCACCCGCCGCCTTGCAGAGTGTTCTTAAATAATGCACCGAACCCAGCACCTCGGCGAACCGCGCCAGCTTGTCGTCATAGGGCACGCTCACGATCGGCGGTGCAATCTCCTCCTCCTGTGGAGGCGGCGTATTCTTGCCCTGCGCCATCGTGGGGCCGGCGAGCACGAGCAGGGACAGAAAGACGCGTCGAACGGGAATCATGCTCACAGTTGATACGCTCAGCATGACGGCAACAAGGCGTGCTTTAAAATTTCCACGTCTATTCGCCGCCCGAAAGCCGCTCTGCGCATTCGAGCACGCTCTGTGGCACGGGCAATTGCCGGATTTCCTCCACAGTGTACCAGCCGAGGGCGGCCGCATCGTCGGCGGCTTCCGCCACGGCATCTCGATCCGCATCGACGCGAAAGACCGACAGCAGGAAATGGCTGTTGACGCTGCCGTCGGCCGCATGCGTCTTCAGGTCGTAGGTCGAAAACAGCCTCGGATTGCGTGCCGAAATGCCGGTCTCTTCATGGAGTTCGCGTAATGCCGTTTGCTCCGGTGTTTCACCGGGCTCGGCCCGCCCGCCGGGAAAGGCATACATATCGGCGGAAGGCGGGTTGCGCCGCAACACCAGAAGGAATCGTCCGTCGCGTTCGAGAATGGCGGCGGAGCCGGGTTTGGCGGTAGAGATCATCGGAGGCTGCTCTGTTGCTGTGATGGTTTATCTTATCGGATGAATAGTGCGACGGGGATTCGAAAGGTGCTTCCGTGACCTACATCATCTTTGCCTTTGCCGCCCTCTTCGAGATCGCCGGCTGCTTTGCCTTCTGGGCATGGCTGAAGCTCGAAAAGCCCATCTGGTGGCTGGCGCCGGGCATAGTCTCCTTGGCGCTTTTCGCGTGGCTTCTGACGCTGGTGCCGAGCGAAGCTGCCGGCCGTACCTTCGCGGCCTATGGCGGCATTTATATCCTCGCCTCGCTGCTCTGGCTCTGGCTGGTCGAAGCCCGCGTGCCTGATCGTTACGATATCGGCGGTGCGCTAATCTGCCTTGCCGGCGCCAGCCTTATCCTCTTCGCGCCGAGAGGCTGAGGCGTCTTGACCGGATACGTGCCGGGTGCAAAGACAGACCGATGTGTGGACGTTTCGCCCTGACAGTCTCCAGCGTCGACCTGAGCGACGTCTTCTCCGGTCTCGATCTCGACGATTTTCCGGCGCGCTACAACATCGCGCCGACGCAGCCGATCCTCGTCGTCATATCAGGCGAGGGCAGAGAGCAGGGCAGCAACTTGGCCGACCGGCGCGCCGTGCTCGTGCGCTGGGGCCTCACGCCGGGCTGGGTCAAGGATCCGAGAGATTTCCCGCTGCTGATCAATGCGCGCTCCGAAACCGCGATTGGCAAGGCCTCTTTCCGCGCCGCCATGCGTCATCGCCGCGTGCTCATTCCGGCCTCCGGTTTCTATGAATGGCATCGCCCGTCGAAGGAAAGCGGCGAGAAGCCGCAGGCTTACTGGATCAGGCCGCGCCAAGGTGGAGTGATCTCCTTTGCCGGGCTGATGGAGACATGGTCCTCGGCCGACGGCTCCGAGGTCGATACCGGCGCGATCCTGACGACGTCAGCCAATTCGGGCATTTCAGCGATCCATGATCGCATGCCTGTCGTCATCAAGCCCGAAGATTTTTCGCGCTGGCTCGATTGCAAGACGCAGGAACCGCGCGAGGTGGTCGACCTGATGCAGCCGGTTCAGGATGATTTCTTCGAGGCCGTACCGGTCTCCGACAAGGTCAACAAGGTTGCCAACATGGGTCCCGACCTGCAGGAGCCGGTCGTCGTCGAAAAGCCGCTGAAGGCGCCCGACAAGCACAAGCCTGACGACGGCCAACTCAGCTTCTTCTAAACACTATCCGTATAGCTACAGGCCGGTCGGCGACCGATCGGCGCCGACGTCTCAGATGAGCGGCGGCGATGCGTCGCTTCGTCCATCAGGTTTTTCGGGTTGTGCTTATGTCGCCAGAGCGTTGTCGGGAGACTTCCGGCGATCGCCTCGTCATTCACTTCGTCAGCGGTGCCTAACGCATGTAACCCGAAAGCACGCATGATTCCAATTGAAGCCTTCCGCCTCAAGCGGATTTTTTGACGCTGGTCGGCTTATGCTTCGCCATCAGCGATGCTGCGGCAACAGCCTTCAGGCCGACGGGGCGATAGTTGGCGGCGAGATCTGGCTTGGCCGTCTGCTGTTCGCCGGTACTGCTCTTCTTCGAAGTCACGATACTCTCCTTACGTGGTTCTTCCCTGGGTAATTTATAGTTTGATGTTTCGTCACGAATAGCGACAAAACGGGGGCGTAGCTTATCAGGATTTGTAAACGCCCACCATAATTCGCGAGGCTTAACTGAAGCCTACGTTGGTTAATACTTACTGAAGAGAGCAGTTCCAATAAAAGTCAGAACACGGTTTTCTGGGGAAAAGCACGGAATAGTTTTCACTCGGACAAGCGCAGAGTTTTCTCCGGGGAAAGCGCATGCTTTTCCCGGGGATAGGTCTCAACGAAGGGAGAGAAGCATTTCCGTCATTCGGAGAAGTCCGGAAATGTTCGGAGATCAGATATGCCGGCCGATATCGTCGTCGCCGATGCCGGGTTCCTCGATCGTCAGCGTCCCGTATTTCCGCCGCCATTTTCGTGCGCCGAAGGGGAGCGATATGAGGTAGGCGGCAACGGTGAAGACCATCACCTCCCAGGTGTAGCTCATCAGCAGAGCCACATAGAGCACGACGCCGAGCATCATCGGCAGCACGAGATCGCGCCGCAAGCGATTGCCTTCCGATTTTCCCGACCAGA
Organism: Rhizobium changzhiense; assembly: GCF_013087625.1. Taxonomy (NCBI): domain Bacteria; kingdom Pseudomonadati; phylum Pseudomonadota; class Alphaproteobacteria; order Hyphomicrobiales; family Rhizobiaceae; genus Rhizobium; species Rhizobium changzhiense. The sequence goes on along the minus strand of NZ_JABFCQ010000001.1, from coordinate 312,843 downwards.
CCGGTAGCCGGCTGATCAGCAGGAAGGCGATGACCACCGTGTAGATCGACGAGAGATAGGCGAAGGTGCGGTCCGTCGCCAGCCCAAGGAAGCCGAGATAGACCGGCAAGAGCACCAGCATGGCGCCGGCCGGCGCCGGCACGCCGACGAAATATTCCGACTGCCAACTCGCCTTGTTCTCGCGTTCGGCCATGACATTGAAGCGGGCAAGGCGAAGCCCGGCGGCGATCGCATAGATCAGGGCGGCGATCCAGCCGAGCGAACGCGCCTGGTCGAGCGCGAAGACATAGACGACGAGGGCGGGTGCGACACCGAAATTGACGATGTCGGCAAGCGAATCCATCTGCGCCCCGAACTTCGAAGTCGCCTTCATCAGCCGCGCCACGCGCCCGTCGATGCCGTCGAGAAAGGCGGCGAGCAGCACCATGGCGACGGCGAGCTCATAACGGTTCTCGAAAGCCAGCCGGATGCCGGTCAGCCCGGCACAGATCGCCAGAATGGTGATCAGGTTCGGAAAGACGAGCCGGAGCGGGATTTCGCGCAGACGCGGGCCGCGGGCGGAATCATCAGGTCCATTGGGCTCGAAGGGCGGAAAGGGCGTTTCCATATCGACGTTCCTAGCTGCGGCGGCTGATGACGGGACCCTTGGCGGAGGCGAATTCGGCGATCACGGTTTCTCCCGCAACCGCCGTCTGGCCAAGCGCGACGCGTGGCGCAGCACCGGCGGGCAGGAACACATCGAGCCGCGAGCCGAAACGGATCAGTCCGAAGCGCTCGCCGGCATCCACCGGCTCGTTGGGGTTCGCCCAGCAAAGGATGCGCCGCGCCACCAGGCCGGCGATCTGCACCACGCCGATCTGGCCGTGGCCGGTTTCGATCACCAGCCCGTTGCGCTCATTGTCTTCGCTCGCCTTGTCGAGCTCGGCGTTGACGAAGCTGCCGGAGCGGTAGTTGATGCTGACGATGCGCCCGCGCATCGGCGCCCGGTTCACGTGGCAATTGAAGACGTTCATGAAGACGGAGATGCGCAACATCGGCTCGGAGCCGAGGTTGAGCTCGGCCGGCGGGGTCACCATCTGGATCGCCGAGACCTTGCCGTCGGCGGGAGAGATCACCAGATCGTCGTCCTGCGGGGTCACGCGCTCCGGATCACGGAAGAAATAGGCGCACCAGAGGGTGAAGATCATGCCGATCCAGAAGAGCGGCTTGAAGATCCAGCCCAAGACCAGCGACGCGACGAAAAAGGCGGCAACGAAGGGATAACCTTCCTTGTGCACGGGGACGATCGTGTTGCGAACCGTGTTGAACAGGCTCATGGCTGCCGGTCTCCTTGCGTTTTCATTTTTGCTGGTTAGCGAAAAACCGTCTCTGGGGCAATGCTGTGGCCTCGGCCCTGGTTCCCGCGCCGGGGTTCTGAACAACAAAAGCCGGCCGGCGTCGGTTTACCCTGTCAGCTTGCCGGAGCAAGCCGCGTTATCACGCCGAGGTCGTCGCTTTCGCGCACCTGCTTCAGATGTTCCTCCGCCTGTGTCGCCTCGCGCTGGCGGTTCCACATCGAAGCATAAAGACCGTCCCTTTCGAGGAGGGCGGCATGTGTTCCGCGCTCGGCGATCTCGCCGCTTTTGAGCACGATGATTTCATCGGCACCGATCACCGTCGAAAGCCGGTGGGCGATGACCAGCGTCGTGCGGTTTTTCGAAACCAGGTCGAGTGCCTCCTGGATCTCCCGTTCCGTCGTCGTGTCGAGCGCCGACGTCGCCTCATCGAGGATCAGGATCGGTGGCGCCTTGAGGATGGTGCGGGCGATCGCCACCCGCTGCTTCTCGCCGCCCGAAAGCTTCAGCCCGCGCTCGCCGACCTTGGTTTCGAAACCCTCGGGCAGTGTTTCGATGAAATGCGCGATCTGCGCCACCTCGGCGGCGGCAAAGACTTCGCCGTCACTGGCCGATGTGCGACCGTAGCGGATGTTGTAGGCGACCGTGTCGTTGAAGAGCACGGTATCCTGCGGCACCATGCCGATCACCGAGCGCAGGCTCTTCTGCGTCACCGTGCGGATATCCTGACCGTCGACGGTGATTGCGCCGCTCTGGATATCGTAGAAACGATAGAGCAGGCGCGACAGCGTCGATTTGCCTGCACCCGACGGACCGACGACGGCGACGGTCTTGCCGGCCGGCACTTCGAAGGAAATGCCTTTCAGGATCGGACGGGCCGCATCATAGGCGAAATGCACGTCCTTGAAGGAGATCGCGCCCTGGCCGATCCGCAGTTCGGTCGCATCGGGCGCGTCTTTGACTTCGGTTTGCACCTCAAGCAAATCGAACATCTGCTCGATGTCGGTCAGTCCCTGGCGGATTTCGCGGTAGACGAAGCCGATGAAGTTGAGCGGTACGGAAAGCTGCAGCAGCATCGAATTGACGAAGACGAAATCGCCGACCGTCTGCTCGCCGCGCTGCACCGCCAGCGCCGACAGCACCAGCATGATGGTCGTGCCGATGCCGAAGATGACGCCCTGGCCGAAATTCAGCCAGCCGAGCGAGGTCCAGACATCGGTCGCCGCCTTCTCGTATCGTTCCATTGATTTGTCGAAACGCTTTGCCTCCATCTCCTCATTGCCGAAATATTTGACGGTCTCGAAATTGAGGAGAGAGTCGATCGCCTTGGTGTTGGCGTCGGTATCGCTGTCGTTCATCGACCGGCGGATGGCGATACGCCAGTCGGATGCGCGGATCGTGAACCAGATATAGGCCCAGACGGTGAAGGCGGTGACGGCGAGATAGGAGAAGCCGTAGCCCCACCAGAAGATCGCTGCCGTCAGCAGGAATTCGATGACGGTCGGGACCGAATTGAGGATCGTGAAGCGCACGATCGTCTCGATACCCTTGGTGCCGCGCTCGATAATGCGCGACAGCCCGCCGGTCTTGCGCTCGAGATGGAAGCGCAGCGACAGCTCGTGCATGTGCACGAAGGTCCGGTAGGCGAGCTGGCGCACCGCATGTTGTCCGACACTGGCAAAGAGCGCGTCGCGCAGCTGGTTGAGGCCGAGCTGGATCAGCCGGGTGATGTTATAGGCGATCACCAGCGCGATGGCGCCGGCCAGCAGCGGCGGCACTGAGCCGGCAAGATCCATCCTGCCGTTCAGCGCATCGGTCGACCATTTGAAGAAATAGGGAACGAGCAGCAGGACGAATTTGGAGATCAGCAGGTAAACCGAGGCCCAGACGACGCGCATTTTCAAGTCGGGCCGGCCGGCCGGCCACATGTAGGGCCAGAGGTTGAGAAGCGTCTGCGCCAGGTTGGATTCCGAGACTGTCTTGCCGTTTGCCATGCTTGTCTCCAGCCCGGATGGGCTTGCCCCGATTGAGGCGCTTCGATGTCGGCAAGAGCGCGGAACCGGAACGGGCCTGAAAGCGCTTCCCACAACCCGCAGCCGCCACCGCCAGATAGGGTGCCGGGCGGACGAATACAACAATTGCTGGGGTAAGGAAACGACAAGGCCGGGCGCTTATCCCGCCCGGCCTTGTCGTGTTGTTTTACAGCTTAGAGATGCTGGCCGGACATGCGCTTGCGGTGCAGCTCTTCGGCATTCGGCAATACATCCTTCGGCAGGCCGAAGATCTGACCGGGGCGAATGCGATCGGGATTCATGATCTTGTCCTCGTTGGCGATATAGATCGTCGTGTAACGGACGCCGAGGCCATAGGTGCGGCGCGAGATCTGCCACAGCGTGTCGCCGCGGCGAATGATGACCGCCGCGTTATTTGCCGTCAGCGGCGCCTGTTCGATCGTCTTCGGCTGGTTGCTTCCGACATCGTCTGCAGATGGCGTTGCCGGCGCGGGTGCAGCGGTGAGTTCGGCGATCATCCCGCCCAGCTTGTCGAGTGCGGCACCGACGGACTTCGCATCCCCAGGCAAGCCTTGCAGCAGCTTCAGCGCATTGCCGGCGATCTGCGAGGAGGAACCCGACGATTGCTTGAAGACATCAGGCGCATCGGCGGCCGGACGGAAGTCGGCGACGGAGCGCAGCGCGAATTCCGTTGCCGAGCGCGCCGCCGCAAGCTGTTCGGCCCCGGGCAGCTTGCCATCGGCAAATAGCCCCTTCAGCAGCCCGAAGGCTTTGCCGACTTCTGCTTTGAGTTTGCCGAGCTCGCCTTCGTCGAGCGGCACCATCGAGGAAGCACCGTTCGCGTCGGCGGGCGCCGATTGCGCGGCAACCCTCACCTGATCGCCGGCCGGGCGATTGAAATTCACCGCCGCACGCACGATCACCTTGCCTGCGGGATCGACGACATCGACGCGGATCTTGTGGTCGCCGACCGAAAGCGCCACCACGCCGTCGATGACGAAATGGCCGTCGGAGCCGGCCGTGTCCTGGCCGATGAGGCTGTCGTCGGCATAACCGATGACCTTGGCGTTGGCGCGTGTCGTGCCGGCGACGAAGATCTTGTTGCCTTCGATCTCGACGGCATTGACCATCACGTCGGGCATATTCGTATTATCCGGTGCTGCGGTGCCGGGAATGGCCGGCGCGGTATCAGCGCCACCGGAGGGGGTGTCGGTGAGGTTCGGCGTCTGCAAAGCCAGCTCGCCGGTTGCCGGCTTGTCAGCAGGCGGCACCATCGGATTGGAGGCATCGGCAACTTCGGTTCCGGCCTTCGGCGCGGTGATGATGCGGCTCGCCGCGCCGGGTTTGGAAACCATGGCGAGCAGATTGGCGCCATTACCGTCTTTCGGCACGGAAATGGTCGCGACTTCTTCGGAAAGCGTGCTCTTGCCGTCCTTGCCTGTGAACTTGAGCACGAGCTGATGGTCGCCGGCCGGAAGCGGATCGTCGAGAACGGCAGCAAAATCGCCGCTCGCATCGACATTGGCCGTCGTCACCACCTTCTCGCCGTCGAGCACCTCGAGCTTGCCGTTCGGTTCGGCCGAACCGGCAATCACCGTCGATCCGTCGGGCTCGACGCGCAAGACGTCGAAGGCCGGAAGCTTCGGGCCGGTATTTTCCGCTGCCGTATTCGCCCCAGGGGCGGTGTCCGGCGCACCGGTCAGCGCAACCTCGGCCTTGGCGATCGCGGCAAGCGCATCGGCAATGTTCTCGGGCAGCGACCGGACAATGGCGAGCGCCTTCGCGCCACCGTCCTTGGCCTTGGCGGCAAGGGTCTGGGTCGCGGGATCGAGGCCCTCGGGAATGGTGAAATCGGCAAGCGCGGTCAGCGCGTTGACGGCCTTGGTCTTGGCGGCAGTGAAGACATCGATGGCCGGGCCTTTGCCGTCGGCAAACAGCGCCTTGAGCTCACTGAGCGATACGCCGGCATCGGCCGAAAGGCGACCCACCTGGTCGGCGACCGCAGCCGCGTCGCCCACGGCGGAGCGCGATGTCTTTGCCGCCTCGTTAACCGTGTTCTTGACCTCCGTGCCCGCCTGGTTGATGGCGTCGCCGACCTTGGTTGCATCGCTGCCGATGCGCGGCATGACGACAAACACCATCAGTAGGATTGCGATTGCGAGCACTGCAAGGGCCAGCAAGCCGGCACGGTTCTTCATCATTATGTCTCCCAAGGCGGCAATTTGCCGTAATACCCAAAATTGCTAGCGATTCCCGTTGCTTTCCACAAGCATTCAAAGCAATTAGGCAAGCTAGGCATGCTGCTTTTCAGTCAATTTTCTTGACTGCATTGAAATGGAATAGTTGTTTTGCCCTCATGACCGAACAATCTGTATCGATTCGATCCATCTGCGTTTACTGCGGCTCCAGGCCGGGACGCGATCCTTCCCACATGGCGGCCGGGCGTGCTCTCGGAAGAGAGATCGCCGAATACGGCCTGCGCCTCGTCTATGGCGGGGGTACCAAAGGCATCATGGGCGCGGTTGCCAGCGGCGTGCTTTCGGGCGGCGGTCAGGTCACGGGCATCATTCCCGAATTCCTGATCGATATGGAAGCGACTCGCCACTCGCTCGGTCAGCTCAACGAACTCATTGTAACCCCTGACATGCATGCGCGCAAACACACCATGTTCGAGCGCTCCGATGCCTTCGTGGCGCTGCCCGGCGGCATCGGTACGCTGGAGGAGATCGTCGAGATCATGACCTGGGCGCAGCTCGGCCGCCATGAGAAGCCGATGGTCTTTGCCAACGTCAACGGTTTCTGGGATCCGATGATGGAACTGATGCGCCATATGACCGAAGAGGGCTTCCTGCACACCGCCCACCGGGTGCAGCCGCTCGTCGTCGACGAGATCTCCGGCATTATTCCGGCGATCATGGCCCAGGCAGCCCAACTCGCCGCCGATCGTGACGGCGAGGACGAAGTGATTTCGAAAATGTAGGCGGGGCAGGGGGCCCCTGGCGCGGTCAAGCTATATTGCAGGCGAATTCAGCTATAAGCCGAAACAAGCTGCGTCACCTGAGATCGCATCCATCGGTTGGCGGGATCATTGTCGCTTGCCGCCGACCAGACCATCGATATCGGGCTTACCGTTAAATCGAGGGGAACGTCGGCGACCGCCAAGCCAAACAGGCCGGCATACCGCTTCACGATTCTGCTCGGCAGGGTCGCGATCAAGGGCGCTTCCAGGACAGCGGTAAGCACAGTCAAAAATTCCGGAGCCGCCACCGACACGTCGAGATGCACGTTAATGCGCTTGAGGGCTGTATCAATGCAGCCTTCGATGGCATCCTTTTGGGAAACCAGTGCATGCTTCAGCCCGAGATAGGTGTCACGATCCAATATTTCGGGAAGTTCAACAAGCCTCGGATTGTAGCAACACATCAGAGACTGCTCGAATAGCAGGCTTCGCCGATGTCTATTGTTGCCGTCATCAAAGCAGCCGACGCCAAGATCGATGACAGTGTCGTCAAGAAGCTTGTGAACCAGTTCCGGATCGACCGAACGGGCAAGCACTTTGATACCCGGGGCTGTCTCGTTCAGCATGGCCGCCAGACGCGGCACCAGCAACACCTCCAACTCACTGGAAAAACCGATGCGGAATATCTGCTCCGCCCGACCAGGTTCGAAGGTCGTCGAAGTTACAATTGCTTGCTGTGTGCGGCTCAGTATCTGCTCTACGGCTTCCGCGAACTGTAGCGCTCGATGGGTTGGCTGCATCACCTGGCCGACACGCACAAAGAGCTCGTCCTGGAGCAATGTCCGAAGAGTTCCGAGATTGTGGCTCATGGCAGGCTGCTGGATTTTCAGGCGAACAGCAGCCTTCGTCACGCTCCGCTCCTTCATGAGCGCATCGAACGCAACAAGCAGGTTCAGGTCGAAGGACCACAAATTGAAATGATCGATGGAGACAATCTCATTCATCGATTTGATCGTTCCACGAATTCTTCTTATTGTCCATGGCCATCAGACAGCGCTGTCCCGGTTCAGTTCAATTTGAAAGGAAGTTCCATGAGCGATCTTGGAAAGGAATATCATATTGCCGGCGTTACGGTGAGGAAAGTGCAGGAACAGTACCTGCACGACGTACCGCCCTCGTTTCTTTACCCGAGCGCCAAATCTGAAGAGATCAAAGCGATCGGGCCCATGCTCGCCGGGATCGATATGGACGAGGACCGCGACACCCTTGTCGTCAGCATACACACCTGGCTGGTAAAGACGCCCGATCACGTCATTCTGATTGATACGGGTTCGGGTAACGACAAGGAAAGGCCTCGCAACCCCGGTTTTCATCATCAGACCATTCCATTTCTCGACAGACTGCGTCGTGCAGGTGTTGCGCCGGAAGATGTTGACTTCGTCATAAATACCCATCTCCACGTCGATCATTCCGGCTGGAATACCGTGCTGCAGGATGGGAAATGGGTCCCCACTTTCAAGAATGCGCGTTACATCTTTCCGCGCGTCGAGCAGGAATACTACTCGTCAACGGCCAGCCACAACGACGTCAATATTCCCAGTTCCGGCGTCTATGAAGACAGCGTATGGCCCGTAATCGACGCGGGGATTGCTGATTTCATCGACAGGGAAGGTGGCACATTCCTGGATCGCTTCACCTTCTTGCCGACGCCCGGGCACAGCATCGGCCACATGTCCGTTTTGCTGGAAGCGGATAATGAATCGGCAATATTCGCAGGCGATGTCATGCATCACCCAATCCAGGTGGAACGTCCGGACTTCAACACGGTCTTCTGCGAGTTTTTGGACCTGGCGGCCCAGTCCAGACGGCGCGTACTTGAACTCACAGCCGACAAGCACGCGATGTACTTCTCAACGCATTTCCCCGGCTCGTCTGCCGGATATGTCACCCGCGATGGCGAAAAATTCAGGTGGTCCTATGTCTAAGAACAAGCTCACATTTTCAGGTTTTCACGCCGGCGAGATTGCATTCGAAGAGCACTACGTCGATAGCGGAACCGATGGCATCAAGCTCTATGTCCGCAACAAGATAAGGAAAGACCATAAAGCCTTTCTCGCGGAGAGAACCATCGTGATGGTGCACGGGGCGACCTTCTCATCCGGAAGTCTTTACGATGTTCCTTTCAACGGGATCTCCTTCATTGACTTCCTTGCATATCAAGGCTTCGACGTCTTTGCGGTTGATGTCCGGGGCTACGGAAAGTCCGGCCGACCGCCGGAAATGCTGGCGGAGCCCGATCTGAACCCGCCACTTGTCGCCACCGACACTGGTGTTGCGGACTTCGCTACGGCGGTCGATTTCGTCCTCCGACTTCGCGGTCTCAAGGCCGTCAACGTCTTCGCAATGTCGTGGGGTGGTACCGTGGCGGGCGCATATGCCGCGCGCAACGGGGACAAGGTTGTCAAGCTCGCGCTGCTCGCGCCGCAATGGCTCAGCGACATTCCCATCCCGATTGACCAGGGCGGCCCCCTGGGTTCCTATCGGCTTGTTCCGGTTCACGCCGCCTTGGCTCGTTGGTTGAGCACGGCACCCGAATACGCGCGTGAACGTCTTGTTCCCGAGGGCTGGTTCGATCTTTGGGCAAAATTCACGCTTTCAGAAGAGACCTCGGAAGCTGACAGGGAGCAAGGAAAACTCCGAGCCACCAACGGTCCCATCCAGGACATCCGCACCTATTGGAGAGCGGGAAATCCTTACTATCAGCCGAGCGAGATCCGCTCTCCGGTGCTGCTGTTGCATGGCGAGTGGGACATCGACGTTCCGCTTGATCTGGCGCAGGCCTATTTCAAGCAACTCACCGGCACCCCTTACCGGCGATGGGTCGAAATCGGAGAGACGACACACCTCGCCCTCATGGAAAGCAACCGCATGCAGGTTTATTCCGAAGTTGCGGATTTCTTCGATGAGACTTTCAAACCGGAATAGGAATTGAACGACAAGGGGCCCCGGGGATCCGACATCCCCGGGGGCCGCGCTTCTCCTATCAGGCCGGCCGAGAATTTCAGCCTGGCCGTCAAATCCTCTCGTGTTCTATGACGATTCTGATCAATGCTATCCTGGATGCTGGGCGCAGTGCCGTCGATATTGCGATATTTACGTTTCTGCCGCTGATGATCGTGACATTCTCGCTGATGCGTTACCTCGAAGGAATGAGCGCATTGCGATGGGTCGCCGGCCGAGCCAATCCGCTCTTCAGGTCTTTCGGCTTGGATGGTTTGGGAGCCTTGGCGGTCTTACAGCTCAGCCTCGTAAGTTCGGCTGCCCCGATTGCGGCCCTGTCGCTCATGGCGCACAGAAAAACATCGGACAGATTTATGGCCGCCGCCCTCGCCGCAGTGCTTGCGGCGGCGCCGGCAAATGCCAGCTTTCCGCTCGCCGGTCTCGGTGTCGATCCCGCATTGATCATATTGAACGGCATTTGCGGAGCGCTTGTCGCGTCCACTCTTGCATATTGGATGCTTGGGCGCCGTCCTGTGTCTGGAAAGATTTGTTCCGATGACAAAGCGGATTACCACGTCGCCGCAAGGCTTGACCTGCTCGCGGCGATAAATCGCGGTGGCGCAGATGCCATTCGGGTCATTTCCTCGGTCCTGCCGGTGCTCGTGATCTCTCTTGCGCTAGTAAGACTAATCCAAAGTACAGGAGCACTCTCAGCATTCACGTCCGTTACGCAGCCCCTGCTGCAGTTGCTCGGCGTTTCGCAACAGGATGTCCTGTTCTTCCTGACGAAGTGCCTGGCAGGATCGAGCGCAGCCGTCACACTGTTATTCGACATTCACAAGGAGCTAAGCCTCCCAACCGAGAAAATCATTCATAGTTCCGCATTGCTGCTGAACCCTCTCGACCTTCCCGGTATCTCCATTCTTACCGCTTCAGTACCTGCGCTCCGACCCGTTGCAGGCGTCGCCGTCTTGTGTGCGCTGGCCGGAATCATTATTCGCGTGGCGCTGGTATCATGGCTTTGAGCCTATGCGCTCCGCCATGATGCCTCCGCTCCGAAGGAATAATGCTCATAAAATGGCGGGACCGAGCAGCTAGCGCCCGCGGCTTCCCTTCAGCATCGACCAGCTATAGAGGAACAACCCCGCCCAGATCAGCGGGAAGGCGATCATGCGCGCCGTGCCGAATGGCTCGCGGAAGACGAAGACCGCGATCAGGAAGATCATCGTGGGCGCGATATACTGCATGATGCCGATCGTCGAGAGTTTCAGCAGCTTGGCGCCGTTCGCATAAATCATCAGCGGCACGGCGGTGATGACGCCGCAGCCGAGCAGCAGGGTCGTATCTGCAAGACCGGTGCGGTAGAAGTGGCCCTGGCCGCCGAATTCGAGATAGAGGATGTAGAGAAGGGCCGGCCCGCTGAGGATCAGCACTTCGAGGAAGAAGCCCTGGTTCGGCCCGAGCGGCAGCGTCTTGCGCAACAGGGCGTAGAAACCCCAGCTGACCGCCAGCGTCAACGCCACCCACGGGATGCCGCCGCTGTCCAGAGCGAGAATGGCGACGGCAAGCGCCGCAAGCGCGATCGCGGCGATCTGCAGCGGCTGCAGCTTTTCCTTGAGGAACATCGCGCCGAGGAAGATGCTGAACAGCGGATTGATGAAATAGCCGAGTGCTGCATCGAGCGAATGGCCGGCGCCGATCGCCCAGACATAGGTGCCCCAGTTGACGGTGATCAGCGACGCCGTCAGCGCCGCCATCGCCAGCATGCGCGGGGAACTGAGCGCTGCGCGGATATCCTGCGTGCGCCCGAGCACTATCAGCACGATGCCCGCCAGCGGCAGTGACCAGACGATGCGATGGGCGATCACCTCGGCCGGCGAGATATGCGCCACCGCCTTCATGTAGATCGGCAGGAAGCCCCAGAGCAGATAGGCCGTCAGCGCAAAGGCGAAACCGCGCGGACTGTCTTCGTTCTTCGCCAACGGAACGGATGCATCGGTCGACATCGGTGTTTCCATCTTTGTTCTTCTTCTGATCCGGCCTAGCTTAAGCGCCGTGAATAGGCCAATTCATTTCGTTGAACGAAGGGTGAGAGGATTTGAAGCGGGAGACGACGCAATGATCCGGCGCCCTGCGTTGGAAGCCGGAGTCCGAAGGAAGCGAATGGTATTCTGGCGAGGGGTGGGACCCTCCGCCGAGCCGCGGAATAGGTTTATTCCGCAGCGATCTTGCCCGCCAGCTGCCGGTTCTTCATCAGCTTGTAGATGACGGAATCCATCAACGCCTGGAACGAAGCGTCGATGATGTTCTCCGAGACGCCGACCGTCCACCAGCGCACACCGTCGCTGTCGGTGGATTCGATCAGCACGCGGGTGATCGCCTCCGTGCCGCCATTGAGGATACGCACCTTGAAATCGGCGAGCACCAGATCGTCGATCTCGTGCTGGTACTTGCCGAAATCCTTGCGTAGCGCGAGGTCGAGCGCGTTGACGGGGCCTTCGGCATCGGCAACCGACATCAGCGTCTGGCCGTCGATGGTGATCTTGACCACCGCCTCCGAGACAATCTTCACGCGGCCGAGACTGTCGAAGCGGCGCTCGATCATCACGCGGAAGCCTTCGATGGTGAAGAATTCCGGGATCGTGCCGAGCGTGCGGCGCGCCAGCAGCTCGAAGCTCGCATCCGCGCCCTCATAGGCATAGCCGATGGATTCACGTTCCTTGACGATGGAGATCAGCAGGTCGAGCTTGGGATCGTCCTTGGCGACCTGGATGCCGCGCCGTTTCAGCGCATTGATGAAGTTCGCCTTGCCGCCCTGGTCGGAGACCATGACCTTGCGGAAGTTGCCGACGGTTTCCGGCGGCACGTGTTCATAGGTCCGCGGGTCCTTGAGCAGCGCCGATGCATGGATGCCGGCCTTGGTGGCGAAGGCGGAAGCGCCGACATAGGGCATCTGGTGGTCGGGCGAGCGGTTGAGCAACTCGTCGAAGGCATGCGAGAGCCGGGTGAGGTTAAGCAGCCGCTCCTCGTCGATCGCCGTTTCGAAACGTGTGTTGTAGGCGCTCTTCAGCGCCAGCGTCGGGATCAGCGTCACCAGATTGGCATTGCCGCAGCGCTCGCCGATGCCGTTCAGCGTGCCTTGGATCTGTCTGACGCCGGCTTCGACCGCGGCAAGCGAATTGGCGACCGCCTGGCCGGTGTCGTTATGCGCATGGATGCCAAGACAGTGGCCGGGAACGCCTGAGGCGATCACCGCCTCGACGATCGCCCGCACCTCCGGGGGCTGCGTGCCGCCATTGGTGTCGCAGAGCACCACCCAGCGTGCGCCGCTCTCATAGGCCGTCTTGGCGCAGGCGAGCGCATAGGCCGGATTGGCTTTGAAGCCGTCGAAGAAATGCTCGCAATCGACGATCGCCTCCTTGCCCGCGCCAACCACCGCCTTGACGCTTTCGGCGATGCTTTCGAGGTTTTCCTCGTTGGTGCAGCCAAGCGCCACCGCGACATGATAATCCCAGCTCTTGGCGACGAAACAGATGGCGTCGGATTTTGCCTGCAGCAGCCCGGCAATGCCGGGATCGTTGGAGACCGAAACGCCCGCCCGCTTCGTCATGCCGAAGGCGACGAAACTGGCCTGGCTGGTGCGCTTCTCGCTGAAGAAGGCCGTATCCGTCGGATTGGCGCCGGGATATCCGCCCTCGACGTAATCGATGCCGAACTCGTCCAGCATGGCGGCGATCGCAATCTTGTCCTCGACGGAGAAATCGATGCCGGGCGTCTGCTGCCCGTCCCGGAGCGTCGTGTCGAAGAGGTAAATGCGTTCTTTCATGTCGTTTCCTCCCGCCAAGCGGGTTGTTATGGAGTGCGGATGCTGCCCCTCATCCGGCTGCCGCCGATGCCAGCCGTCAGTCTCAATTCCCGGCAAACTTATCCGTCGCCCGGATCAGCTGATCGAGAACCCCAGGCTCCGAATAGGCATGGCCCGCGCCCTCGATCAGGTGGAACTCTGCCTTCGGCCAGGCCTTGTGCAGCAGCCAGGCATATTTGGCGGGGCAGGGCATGTCGTAGCGTCCATGCACAATGACGCCGGGAATATCCCTGAGCCTGCCGGCATCGCGGATCAACTGTCCCTCGTCCATCCAGCCGGCATGGACGAAGAAATGGTTTTCGATGCGCGCAAATGCATAGGCGAATTCCGGCTCCTCGAACTTGCCGCTCGTCGAAGGTTCCGGCAGCAGCGTGATCGTTTCGCCTTCCCAGATGCTCCAGGCCTGCGCGGCTGCGAGGCGCACGTTCTTGTCCTCATGCGTCAGGCGACGATGATAGGCATGCATCATTTCATGCCGCTCTTCCGCCGGAATGGGGGCGATGAAGCGCTCCCACTTGTCAGGGAACATTTCCGAGACGCCGAATTGGTAGTACCAGTCGAGCTCGGCCTTCGTCAGCGTATAGATGCCGCGCAGGATGAGCTCGGACACGTGCTCCGGATGTGTCTCGGCATAGGCGAGCGCCAGCGTCGAGCCCCAGGAGCCACCGAACACCTGCCAGCTGTCGACGCCTGCCATCTCGCGCAGCCGCTCGATATCGGCAACGAGGTGCCAGGTCGTGTTGGCATGGAGTTCCGCATGCGGCGTCGACCTGCCGCAGCCGCGCTGGTCGAACAGCATGACGTCGTAGAGAGCGGGATCGAAAAGCCGGCGATGGGCGGGCGAAATGCCGCCGCCCGGGCCGCCATGCAGAAAGACGGCGGGCTTGGCGCCAGGCGTTCCCGAGCGCTCCCAATGGATCACATGGCCGTCGCCGACATCGAGATGGCCGGAAGCATAGGGTTCGATTTCGGGATAGAGTGTGCGCAGGATCTCGGTCATATCTTCACGCCTTTCGCAGGCCAGACTTCTGTATCGTGATCGGGATGCTGGAAGGAGATGATCGCTTCCTGCCGTGCATAGAAATCCTGATCCTTCAGTACCGGCGCCTCGAAGATTTCTTCGACCCAGGGAAGGCGAGCCTCGTAATTGACCTGGATCTGCGGTGCGAGGTCGCTGCGATCGTCGAAAGTGCCGATCGCAAGCTCCAGCCCGCCCGGATGACGATAGGTCATCGGCGTGCCGCAATTGCTGCAGAAGCCGCGCTCGATATTGACCGAGGACTGGAAGTAGCTCGGCTCGCCGCGCGTCCATTCCATGCCTTCCTCAGGCGCGGTGACGAGCGCAGAGAAGAAGCCGCCGAACTGCTTCTGGCACATGCGGCAATGGCAGATCGAGGGGCGTCCAAGTTTGCCCGAGATGCGGAAGCGCACGGCGCCGCATTGGCATCCGCCGGTCTTGATCGTGTCCGTCATGAGGTCTCTCCGAGGGGCCAGATTTTCGTGTCGTGGTCGGGGTGCTGATGATTGCTTGCCGCGATCGCGTTTTCGCGGTTGGGCGTTTCAGGTTCTGGTTCCAGCGGCAGATCGTCGAGCGCGTGAAACCAGGACATCTTCTGACCGGTATTCGACTGCGCCACCGGCTTGACGGCATCAGGCTCGTCGAGCGAGCCGAGCGTGAGATTGATGAAATCAGTCCCCGGGATGTCGTAGAACAACGGCGTCCCGCACTCGCCGCAGAAACCGCGTCGCACCAGATCCGACGACTGAAACCATTTCGGCGCGCCACGCGTCAATTCGAAATCCTGGCGCTTTGCCGCAGCCAGCGGCATAAAATAATTGCCCGCCGCCTTCTGGCACATGCGGCAATGGCAAAGATGGGGATAGCCGAGTTCGCTTCCAGCGCGGTAACGCAATGCACCGCACTGGCATCCGCCGCTTTTGTCCGTTTCCGTCGTCATCCGAGCTCCTTGGGTGGCCATGCCTGCGTCTCATGATCGGGATGCTGGTAGGAGACGAGCTCAAGCAGGAAGGGGGCGGCTTGCGCATCCTCCTCCGTCCGGTGCCCCGGCAATTCGTGCAGATGATCGACGAAACCGATCTTTCCCTCGATGCCGAATTGGACCAGCGGCGGAAATGCCGAAGGATCGTCGAAGGCGCCGGCGGCAATTGCCATTCCATCCGGCGCCTCGTAGGTCAGCGGCGTGCCGCAGTCGCCGCAGAAGCCGCGCTCGACGAAATTGGAAGAGCGGAACTTTTTCCGCTCTCCGCGTGTCCATTCGAAATCGGCGCCGCGCACGGAGACCAGCGGCGCATAATAAGCACCGAACGCCTTCTGGCACATGCGGCAATGACAGATCGACGAATCTTTGACGTCGCCGCTGACGCGGAAACGGATCGCTCCGCATTGGCAGCCGCCGGTATAGGTCTTGGTCATGGCAGATCCGTTCCGATGGTGCGGATGATATGGCTGCACACGTTGTCCATATCCCGGAGAATATCGTCATTCCAGAAGCGCAGAACAGTCCAGCCGTCTGACTGGAGACGTTGAGTCCTGATCTCATCGGAGACGAAATTAGGGGCAAGGGCGTGCTGCGAGCCATCTATTTCGTCGATAAGGCGATGGATGGGGCATGCGAAATCGACGATATAGCCGGCGATCGGCATCTGCCGACGGAAGCTGAGGCCCATCAGGCGATGGGCACGAAGCTCATTCCAGAGTTTCAGTTCAGCATCGGTCATGGCCTTGCGCATGCGTCGGGCGTTCGCCCGTCGTTGCAGCGGAACTGGTGCATGTGGCATGTCCTGCTTCTCGCTCTGAAGTGACCGGGGCACACCCCCCTCTGCCCTGCCGGGCATCTCCCCCACAAGGGGGGAGATCGGCAAGACGTGCCGGCTTCCCGAAATCTTGATCGTGCACCAGGCAGCTTCGGCCATTTCTGATCTTTGATCGGGGCGAGCGGGCGCTTCCAGCCAATCTCCCCCCTTGTGGGGGAGATGCCCGGCAGGGCAGAGGGGGGTATGTCTCGCCGCCGAACCCATCCTACCGCTTGACCTCCCACGTCGTCACGCGCTCGCCCGTCACCGGATCCTTGCCGTCCTTAACCTCGATGCCCTTCGCCGTCAGCTCGTCGCGGATCTTGTCGGCCTCGGTGAAGTTTTTCGCCTTCAGCATTTCGAGACGCATCGCGACCAGCGCATCGATTGCCGATGCGACGGCTTCGTCGATCTCGATCTTTTTCGGCAGCAGACCCAGAAGGTCGGCCGTTGCGGCAAAGGTGGCGCCCACGGCGGGATCCGTATGGGCAGCTTGCGCCAATGCATGCAATGCCTGCACCGCCGCGACCGTATTGAGATCGTCCGAAAGCGCGTTCAGCACGCTTTCATCAGGCGCCGCATCGCCGGCATCTGTTGCCGGCCATTTGGCGAGCAGACGTTCAGCCTCTTCCAGTCGCTTGATCGAGAAATCGATCGGCTCGCGGTAATGCGTCATCAACATGGCAAGGCGCAGCACCTGTCCTGGCCATTTGCGGCCGCCGAAGATTTCCGTGTGCAGCAACTCGTGGATGGTGACGAAATTGCCTTCGGATTTCGACATCTTGCGGCCTTCGACCTGCAGGAAGCCGTTATGCATCCAGACATTCGCCATCACCTCGGTGCCGTGGGCGCAGCGCGACTGGGCGATCTCGTTTTCATGATGCGGGAAGATCAGGTCCAGCCCGCCGCCGTGAATGTCGAAGACATCGCCGAGGTAGCGCTTGCTCATCGCCGAGCATTCGATGTGCCAGCCGGGCCGGCCGCGGCCCCATGGGCTCTCCCAGCCGGGCTCGTTGTGGCTCGACAGTTTCCAGAGCACGAAATCGCCCGGGTTCTTTTTGTGCGCATCGACGGCGATGCGGGCGCCGGCCTGCTGCTCGTCGAGCGGGCGCTTCGAAAGCTGACCGTAATCCGCCATGGATTTGGTGTCGAACAGCACTTCGCCCGATGCGACATAGGCATGACCGTTGCCGATCAGCTTCTCGATGATCTCGGTCATCTCGACGATATTGTCGGTGGCGCGCGGCTCGAAGTCCGGCTCCAGGCAGCCGAGTTCGGCGACATCGGCGTGAAATTGCGTCTCGGTCTTTTCCGTGACCGCGCGGATCGCGTCGTTGAGCGGCAGGCCCGGATGGTCCCGAAGTGCGCGCGCATTGATCTTGTCGTCGACGTCGGTGATGTTGCGGGCATAAGTGACGTGGTCTTTGCCATAGACATGGCGCAGCAGCCGGAACAGCACGTCGAAGACGATGACCGGCCGGGCATTGCCGATATGAGCGAAGTCATAGACGGTCGGGCCGCAGACATACATGCGGACATTGTTGGGATCGATCGGCGAAAACACCGATTTTTCCCGTGTCAGCGTGTTGTACAGCTTCAGTTCTGGCGTCGCGTCCATTTCACTCTCCCAAATTGCACGATCAGAAAAATATCGCGACCGGCGGACCGGGGCGTTTCGCATCTTGACTATTTGGGAGACGAAAACGGCCGGGCCAGCGCTCGCGCTAGCGAATAATCTTCCGGCAGATAATGCAGATAACCGTTTTCATGGCGAAGGTTATGGCTTGCGCCGGAAAAAAGGTCAAGGGTCTGCTGTTTGTTCTGGCGGCGGTCGGACACCTAACAACTTCCGGAGGAATGAGGTGATGTCTGTTCGTTTCAGGAAATTTCGAATACGAAGCGAAGCTATCATCTAGGAGGGCGGAGAATGTTGGGTCTATTTGGAAAATCCAAAAAGAAGACGATTGTTGTCGTCACACTGAATGCTCGCCTTCAACCCATGGATAGGGCGCCGCTGGAGGATGGTCTGGACGCCTTTATGGAGCAACGCGGGCATCGCATGAGGGTGGTTGGGGGTGGAACGCTGCAGCAACCGAGCGGCGAGATCAAAGAATGCGACATCGAAATGGAAGTCGACAATCCCACAGATGCACGATTGACCCTGCTCATCAACGTCTTGGAATCCATGCTTGCGCCAATCGGATCGACTCTGCACATCCCAGGTCAGCAGGGGATCGATTTCGGGCGCCAGCATGGTCTGGCGATCTATGTCAACGGAACCGATTTACCGGCCTCGGTCTAAGAAACTTGCGATATCAATCACGTGGTGGATGAATTCGGACGGCTTCTTGAAGGCGTTGGTTTGGTCGCAAGTAATTGGCAAGGTCCACAGGACACGGCGCTTGACATATATGGCGATGATTTGGAAACGATGGTATCGCGCCTGAAACCATTCCTCGATAGCTACCCGTTGCTCGAACGGTGCCGGATGGAAAGAATCGCGTAAAAGCCCATGCCGCTCGACCCGGGCTTGGTTCACACTCCGAGCGGTGCGCACGCTGGACCTCGTCCGCCATTTTCACGGCGCAAATCGCGAATAGCCAATTGGCAGATTGCTGAAAATAGGGGGAATGAGTGAGAAGCTTGGTCTGGGGAACGATCGGAGCGACTGCAGTTCTGGCGGTCGCATTCGCTGCATATTTCGCATACGATTTCGGGATGCTTCGCTTCAACAATCCCTCTCTCAGCAACTATCCGATCCAAGGCATCGATGTCAGCCATCACCAGGGCGATATCGATTGGAAGGTCGTTGCCGCGCAGCCGAATGTCCGCTTCGCCTTCATGAAGGCGACCGAAGGCGGAGACCATCGGGATTCCAAGTTCGCCGACAACTGGCAGCGCGCCGGAGATGCGGGAATGGTCCGGGGCGCTTACCATTTCTTCACCTTCTGCCGCCCGGGCAAGGATCAGGCGCAGAATGTTCTGGCGACCGTGCCGAAGGAGCAGGGAACCTTGCCCATCGCCGTCGATCTGGAGTTTGTCGGCAATTGCAGCAAAGTCCCGACCCTCGAGGAAATGGTTGCTGAGGTGAACGCCTTTTTCACCGAGCTGAAGAGCACTTTTCCGGAAAAGCCTATTTTCTACGTCACGCAGGAGTTCTTCGATCAATATCTGAAAGGCAATGAATCGCGCTTTCCCGACCACTATCTATGGCTGCGTAGTGTGTTCAGGGAACCGAGTCAGGAAGCGTGCAGTCATTGGTCGATCTGGCAATTTGCCGACAACGGCACCTTGGACGGCATCCAGGGACCGGTTGACCTCAATGCGCTATGCCCGTCGGAAACGGGCCTGGCGCATCTATTCCCCGCCGTCGCTGCGAATTGAAACGTCTACAGCGCCGCGCGTCTTTTCGAGAGCCGCAAAGGACGCTGTAGCACTTTGAACTCTGCATAATTTTATCCTTAAATCGGTACCGATTTAAGGAGTTATGCAGTGACTTATTCCGGCAGGCGATAATCGACGAGCTTGTTCTCCCGGACGATGAACAGCTTGCCCGTCTCCGTCACACCAGGCCCGAGCAACGGCAGGATTGCCTTCGCCACTTCGGAGGGATGCGGCAGCGACTGCGGAACTTCGCCGGGCACGGCCTGCGCCCGCATCGCCGTGCGTGTCGCACCCGGATCGACGCTGGTGACCCGCAGCGGGGTGTTTTGACTTTCACCCGCCCATGTGCGTGCCAGCGCTTCGACCGCAGCCTTCGAAGCGGAATAGGCGCCCCAGAAGGGGCGGCACTTATGGGCAGCACCCGAAGAGAGGATCACCGCACGCCCGGCATCCGAGCGGGCCAGCAGCGGGTCGACCGAACGGATCAACCGCCATGTCGCGGTGACGTTGATGGTCATCACCTTCTCGAACACCTTCGCCTCGATATGGCCGATCGGCGAAATGACGCCGAGCACGCCGGCATTGGCGACGAGGATGTCAAGCTTGCCCCAGCGTTCGAAGATCGAGCCGCCGAGCGCGTCGATCGCGTTCATATCGGCAAGGTCGAAGGGCACGAGCGTCGCCGTGCCGCCGACGGCCTTGATCGCATCGTCGAGATCCTCGAGCCCGCCGACCGTGCGTGCGCAGGCAATCACATGGGCGCCGGCTTTGGCAAGTTCCAGCGCCGTGAAATAGCCGATGCCGCGCGACGCACCGGTGACGAGTGCGATCTTGCCCTCAAGATTGATATTCATGATGTCGTGTTCCCTCACGAAGGGAGAGGGGTGCAATGCACCCCTCGGAATGGACAATGGAAAAACCGGCGCGCCGTGTCAGCCGTTGCTGGCAAGCATGGAAATCTTGTTGCCCATGGACTCGCCGTTCTTGTCGAGCAGGCGGGTCGGATAGTCGCCGGTAAAATAGTGGTCGGTGAACTGCGGCCGGGCCGGGTTGCGGTCCTCACCGCCAACGGCACGATAGAGGCCGTCGATCGACAGGAAGGCGAGCGAATCCGCACCAATATATTTCGCCATGGCTTCGACATCGGCATATTGGTTTGCCAGCAGCTTGTCCGCGTCAGGCGTGTCGATGCCGTAGAAATCCGGGAAGAAGATCATCGGGCTTGCGACGCGGACATGGACTTCGCGCGCCCCAGCTTCACGGATCATCTGGACGATCTTAAGGGACGTCGTGCCACGCACGATGGAATCATCAACCAGCACCACGCGCTTGCCTTCGATCATCGCCCGGTTGGCCGAGTGCTTCAGCTTCACACCGAAGGCGCGGATCTGCTGGGTCGGCTCGATGAAGGTGCGCCCGACATAATGGTTGCGGATGATGCCGTATTCGAAGGGAATGCCGCTCTGCTGCGCATAGCCGAGCGCCGCCGGCGTGCCGCCATCCGGCACCGGCACGATGACGTCGGCATCGACGGGCGATTCCTTGGCAAGGTTCATGCCCATGCTTTTGCGCGTCGTATAGACGTTGCGGCCGCCGACGACCGAGTCCGGGCGGGCGAAATAGACATATTCGAACAGGCAGAGGCGCTCCGGCTGTGGCTTGCTGGGCTTGCGCGCATCGATGCTGATCGAGCCGTCAGCCTGGATTTCACAGATGACGACCTCGCCGTTCTCCACGTCGCGGATGAACTTGGCGCCGATAATGTCGAGCGCGCAGGTCTCCGAGCAGAAGATCGGCTTGCCGTCGAGTTCGCCCATCACCAGTGGGCGGATGCCGGTCGGGTCGCGCGCGGCAATCAGCTTGGTGCGCGTCATGGCGAGCATCGAATAGCCGCCTTCCATCTGGCGAATGGCATCGATGAAGCGGTCGGACGTGGAAGCGTGGCGGGAACGGGCGATGAGGTGAAGGACGACTTCGGTATCGGAGGTCGACTGACAGATGGCGCCGGTCGCGATGATCTGGCGGCGCAGCGTCAGGCCGTTGGTGAAATTGCCGTTATGGGCAATGGCGATGCCGCCTTCTTCCAGTTCGGCAAAGAGCGGCTGCACGTTGCGCATGGCCACTTCGCCGGTTGTCGAGTAGCGGGTATGACCGATCGTAATGCTGCCAGGCAGGCGGGCAAGCGTCATCGGATTGGTATAGTGGTCGCCGACGAGGCCCATGTGGCGCTCTTGATAAAAGCGCTTGCCGTCGAAGGAGACGATACCGGCCGCTTCCTGTCCGCGGTGCTGCAGAGCATGCAGGCCGAGAGCCGTGAGCGCGGCGGCATCCGGATGTCCCAGAATTCCGAAAACCCCGCATTCTTCATGCAGCGTATCTCCGTCGAGCGGATCGTCGGTCGGGAAGGAATGGGACTGGTTCATTTCTGCGGGCCTCTGCTCTCACAAGAATGGATCGGCATTTCCAGAAATAGCTGAGCCCGGCGGAGCTGGAATGCCCGGCCGGACCCTCATTTCACGTCCCGCTCAAATGGCGATTGCCGGAAGGCGGGTCAAGCTCTTGAACACTGTGTCAATTCGCCGGCTGTTGCGCGCCGTCCGCAGGCGCGGTCGGTGCGTCTTCCGCCGGAGCCTGGTCGCCCGTCGGCGGAGTGGTACCTTCGGCGCCCTGTGCCGGCGGCTGCAGCTTATCACGGATGCTTTCCGGTATCATCTGGGCAAATTGCTCCGGCAGAACCGATTTCAGCTTCACGACCATCGAATCCAGGAACGGTTTCGACTTCGCTTCGTTGACCCAGGTCGGACGGTGGTCGGCATCGACCAGCCAGTTCCAGAAGGCGACGGCGACGACCAGGAGCAGCACGCCGCGCGCTGCCCCGAACAGGAAGCCGAGCGTGCGGTCGAGCGCGCCAACGCGGCTGTCGATGATGAAATCGGCGATCTTCATCGTGATGAAGGAGATGACGATGAGCGCGATCAGGAAGACGACCGCTGCCGAACCGACGATCGCGATACGGTCGTCATCGGTATATTTCTTCGCATAGGGCAGCAGGTAGGGATAGAGGTAATAGGCAGCGGCGGCCGAACCGCCCCAGCTGGCGATCGAGAGGATCTCGCGCGAAAAGCCGCGGACCATCGCCAGCACGGCGGAGAAGAGCACGACGCCGATGACAATACCGTCGAAAATCGTAATGGGCATGTAAATTCAACTCCAGGACTGCCGCTTGGCGGCCGTGTCGTGCCTTATCGTGTGCCTCCTATATCATCACCATTCCCGGCAATGAAAGGATCAAACCTCGTCTTCCACACGCAGCGCTCCCTTCGACCCGGCGATGCGCGCGACCAGATCCGGCAGGCTTGCGACTTCGCTCCAGCGCCCGCCGGAGCCCTTCGGCAATTCGGCGGAGGCGGACGGAAGCAGGGCTGCGGAAAAGCCCAGCTTCTCGGCTTCCTTGAGGCGCTGGGCGGTGTGCGCAACCGGCCGGATGGCGCCCGACAGGCTGACTTCGCCGAAATAGACGCAATCGGCAGGAAGGGCAATACCGGCAAGCGAGGAAACGAGCGCTGAGGCGACGGCAAGATCAGCCGCCGGTTCGGAGATGCGGTAACCGCCGGCGACGTTGAGATAGACGTCGTGCTGGCCGAGCCGGACGCCGCAATGGGCTTCCAGCACCGCAAGGATCATAGAGAGCCGTGCCGAATCCCAGCCAACCACGGCGCGCCGCGGCGTGCCGAGCGAGGTTGGGGCCACCAGCGCCTGCACCTCGACGAGAATGGGGCGGGTGCCCTCCATGCCGGCAAAGACGGCAGCACCCGGCGATTTTTCGTTGCGCTCACCAAGGAAGAGCTCGGAAGGATTAGCAACTTCGCGCAATCCTCTGTCGGACATTTCGAAGACGCCGATCTCGTCGGTCGGGCCGAAGCGGTTCTTGACTGTGCGCAGGATGCGGTAGTGATGGCCGCGGTCGCCTTCGAAATAGAGCACGGCATCGACCATGTGCTCGACGACGCGCGGCCCGGCAATCTGTCCGTCCTTGGTCACGTGGCCGACGAGCACCATGGCGGCGCCCGTCTGCTTGGCGAAACGGATCATTGCCTGCACCCCGGTGCGCACCTGCGTCACCGTCCCCGGCGCGGATTCGGCAAGTTCGCTCCACAACGTCTGGATGGAATCGATGATGACGAGGTCCGGCCGCTTGCCCTCGGCGAGCGTCGCCAGAATATCCTCGACATTAGTTTCGGCCGCCAGCATCACATCGGTATCGGCCGCTGCAAGGCGTTGCGCCCGCAGTCGGACCTGCGCCACGGCTTCTTCGCCGGAGACGTAGATGATCTTGTGGCCGCGCCGCGCAAGGGCGGCGGCGGCCTGCATCAGCAGCGTCGATTTGCCGATGCCGGGATCGCCGCCGATCAGCACCGCCGAACCGCGCACGAAGCCGCCGCCGAGCGCCCGGTCAAGCTCCGACATGGCGGTATGGATGCGTGGCGCCTCCTCGATCTCGCCGGAGAGCGCCGTCAGCGCCACCGGGCGGCCCTTCTTCGGCGTCTTGCCGGGACCGGAGCCGATTCCGCCCATCGGATCTTCCTCGACGATGGTGTTCCACTCGCCGCAGTTCTCGCATTTGCCGGCCCAGCGGTTATGAACCGTGCCGCAACTCTGGCAGATGAATTGTGTCCTGGCCTTCGCCATCAATTACTCTTTCAGTCCGGGTTCCCGAGCGAAGCGACGCGCCGCTTCACCGAATCATTGTCGTGCCTGAGATAATGGCTATCACGACGGATCAAAACTAATGATTTCCCCATCAGCGCACCCATGCCTATCCTCGGCCGCTGCTTATCCGGAACGGTGGAAGATGTTCGATTATTCGTTTGCGCACTGGCTTGCATTTCTGTCGGCGGCGGTTCTGCTCAATCTCTCGCCCGGTCCCGATATCGCCTTCATCCTCGGTCACACGATGAGAAGCGGCAAACGTGCCGGTTTTTCCGCTCTGTTCGGCGTCTGGTCCGGCGCCTGCCTGCATGTGCTGATGGCCGCACTCGGTCTCTCGGCCATACTTGCCGCTTCCGCCGTCGCCTTCTCGACGGTCAAATGGATTGGTGCCGCCTATCTCGTCTGGCTCGGCATTCAGGCTTTGCGCTCCGGCGGCGGCGATGGCCTGATAAAGGCTGCCGGTGAAAGTTTGCCGGTTGCAAGAATCTACCGGCAGGGAATTCTGGTGTCGCTGCTCAATCCGAAAGTGGCGATATTCTTCCTGGCCTTCCTGCCGCAATTCGTCGTCGAAGGGGCAGGGCCGGTATGGGCGCAGCTCATGCTGCATGGTGGGCTTATCATCGTCGTCGCCGCCTTCATCGAACCGCCGCTCGTCCTTCTCGGCGGGCGCCTTGCGGATGCAATCAGGCATAATCAAAAAATCGGCCTCTGGCTCGATCGCGGCCTCGGTGCACTTTTCGTGGCGCTCGGCGTCCGTCTCGCCCTCAGCAGCCGCTGAATAGGAAGGCTATTCCTCGGCCAGGTAGCGCCGCTCGTGGCGCAGCCCCATGCTGGTCAGGATCTCATATCCGATTGTGCCGGATGTCCGCGCCACATCGTCCACCGGCAGGTTCTTTCCGAACAGCTCGACATAATCCCCGGCGCGCACGGCATTGTCGGGCAGGTCGGTGATATCGAAGATCGTCAGGTCCATGGTGATCCGGCCGGCAACCGGAACCTTGTGTCCGGCGATGAAACCTTGCCCGCCTTGCGGCACCACCTGGCGCAGCGGCACGCCGCCGCTCGACTGGCTGCGCATGTAGCCGTCGGCATAACCGGCAGAGGCGATCGCCAGCCGGCTTTCACGGCGAAGCTGCAGCGCCCGCCCATAGCTGACGGTCTCGCCGGCTTCGACGTTGCGTACCTGGATGATACGCGCTTCCGCCGTCGCCACTGGCCGCATCGGGTTCGCCATGCCGCAGACCGGTTCGCCGCCATAGAGCGCGATGCCGGGGCGGGTCAGGTCGAAGTGATAAT
Organism: Rhizobium changzhiense; assembly: GCF_013087625.1. Taxonomy (NCBI): domain Bacteria; kingdom Pseudomonadati; phylum Pseudomonadota; class Alphaproteobacteria; order Hyphomicrobiales; family Rhizobiaceae; genus Rhizobium; species Rhizobium changzhiense. The sequence continues at coordinate 287,469 of NZ_JABFCQ010000001.1, read as the reverse complement.
CCTCGCCGAGAAAGATGCCGGCCGAGGCGGCAAGGCTTGAATCGATGCCTTCATAAGCGGCGCTAACCCTGTGGAATGATTCGAGCTGCTGCCGGTTCATCGCATGGGTGGGATCGTCGGCACAGGCGAGGTGGCTCATGACAAGCACGGGCGCGAAGCTCGCCGGCCGCGAGACGTCGTCGGCGAGCGCGATCGCATCGTCGATATGCAGTCCGAGCCGATTGAAGCCGGTATCGACATGCAGCGCGCAGGGGTAGTCGCCGTAATCGGCAAGCACCGCCATCCAGAAGGCGAGCTGTTCGTCGGAGGAAATCACCGGGACCAGATCATTGTCGAAGAAGCGCCGCTCGGTGCCCGGCCAGATTCCGGAAAGCACGAAGATGCGCGCCTCCGGCGCATAGAGGCGAAGCGTCACGCCCTCGTCGACGGTCGCGACGAAGAAGTCGCGCGCGCCTGCCATATAGAGCGCTTCGCCGGCATCCTCGATGCCCATGCCATAGGCATCCGCCTTGACGACCGCAGAGGTGCGCGCCGCACCGGAGCGGCGCGCCATGTCGCGCCAGTTCTCCGTCAGGGCGGTCAGGTCGACGGTCAGCCGCAGGCCTGCCGAGGCAAAATTGTCATCTTCGGGGGCGTCGAAAAATTCGCTCATGATCCGCATCGAAAAGAGCCGGAGAAGGATTCTCCGGCCAGTTTAAAGCTCAACTATGTCAAGGGAAAGCCCGGCGCTGCACGCAGCATCCGCGCGATCAGTGCTCTTCATATTGGGTGAAGGAGGGATCGGCGAGATCGGCAAAGCGCGTGAATTCCGACTGGAAGGCGAGCTTCACCGTGCCCGTCGGCCCGTGGCGCTGCTTGGCGATGATGACGTCGGCCGTGCCCTTCACCTTGTCGAACAGCGCTTCCCATTCCGGATATTTGGGATCGTGGATGTCGCGCGGCTCCGAATTCTTGACGTAATATTCCTCGCGGAACACGAAGAGCACGACGTCGGCGTCCTGCTCGATCGAGCCGGATTCGCGAAGGTCGGAAAGCTGCGGCCGCTTGTCGTCGCGGCTTTCGACCTGGCGCGAGAGCTGAGACAGCGCGATGATCGGAACGTTGAGCTCCTTGCCGAGCGCCTTCAGGCCGGTGGTGATCTGGGTGATTTCCTGCACGCGGTTGTCGCTGGATTTGCCCGAGCCGGTCATCAGCTGAATGTAGTCGACCACAAGCACGTCGAGGCCGCGCTGGCGCTTCAGACGGCGCGCGCGGGCCGAAAGCTGGGCGATCGAGATACCGCCGGTCTGGTCGATATAGAGTGGCACCTTCTGCATCATCATCGAGCAGGCGACGAGCTTTTCGAAATCGGCATCGTTGATGTCGCCGCGGCGGATCTTCGAGGAGGAAACTTCGGTCTGCTCGGAGATGATACGTGTGGCGAGCTGTTCGGACGACATTTCGAGCGAATAGAAGCCGACGACGCCGCCGTTCTTCGCCTTCATGCTGCCGTCCGACTGGACTTCGCCTTCGTAGGCGGCGGCGATATTGTAGGCTATGTTGGTGGCAAGCGAGGTCTTGCCCATGCCGGGGCGTCCGGCCAGCACGATCAAGTCCGACCGCTGCAGGCCGCCCATCTTGGAATCCAGCGAATGGATGCCGGTGGAAATGCCGGAAAGCCCGCCGTCACGTTCCTTGGCGACGGCCGCCATGTCGATCGCCAGCGCAACCGCATCGTTGAAGGCTTGGAAGCCGCCGTCGTAGCGGCCGTTTTCCGCCAGTTCGAAGAGGCGGCGTTCGGTATCCTCGATCTGCGACTGCGGCGGCATGTCGAGCGGCGCGTCATAGGCGATGTTGACGACGTCCTCGCCGATGGTGATCAGCGCCCGGCGCAGCGCCAGGTCGTAGATCGCCCGGCCGTAATCCTCGGCATTGATGACGGTGACGGCATTGCTAACCAGGCTCGCCAGATATTGCGAAACCGTCATGTCGCCGACCTTCTCGTCGGCCTTCAGGAAGGTCTTGATCGTAACCGGATTGGCGATCTTGCCCATGCGGATGATATCGCCGGCAACCTCGAAGATCTTCCGATGCAGCGGTTCATAGAGATGGATCGGCTTCAGGAAATCCGACACCCGGTAATAGGCGTCGTTGTTCATCAGGATCGCACCCAGAAGCGCCTGCTCGGCTTCGATATTGTTGGGTGCTTCGCGATAATGCTGCTCCGACGGGGCAACAGCTGTAATCTTTCGAGCGGCGTCGTTCATCATCATCCGTTCTGTCTTTTTCCAGCTCCGGATTTGCAATTCCGGACGCGAAAATCAAGAGGCTACGAAAGGAGCGGGGGCTCGCTTCGCCTAAATCCTGAACGCTGTGCACGTTGTTCGACTTCTCCACAGTCTTGGGCGACACAAAGGAGAAATACTGGCAGTGTCACCCGCACGACACGGTATGGCGCCGACTCAGCCCATCCGTTTCGGAGAATGTCATTTTAGCGCGATGCGATAAGGCACGCAGCAAAAACATCCGGAAGATCCCCTTAAAAAAGCGAACCGATCGGCAGCTCATATCGAAGGGTTGGAAACGAAAAAGCCCGGCGCGGTGGCCGGGCTTTCCTTCACGCGGATCGCTCCGACGAGAATTATGCTTCGTCTTCGTCGACGCCGTCAGCTTCCGGATCGAAGAAGTCTTCCGGACGCAGCGCGTCTTCGTCGACGCCGTAGATCGCGTCGACCGAGGTGAGTTCTTCGCCCTTGGACTGGCGCTCTGCCTCTTCGGCAGAACGCGCAACGTTCAGCTCGACGTGGATTTCGACTTCGGCATGCAGCTGCAGCTCGACCTTGTGCAGGCCGATCGACTTGATCGGCGTGTTGAGGTGAACCTGGTTGCGGCCGATGTTGAAGCCTTCGGAGGCGAGAATCTCGACGACGTCACGGGCAGCAACCGAACCGTAGAGCTGGCCGGTTTCGCCGGCGGAACGCACGACGATGAAGGACTTGCCGTCGAGAACGTCGGCGACCGTCTGGGCTTCCGACTTGCGCTCGAGATTGCGGGCTTCGAGCGTCGCGCGCTCGGCTTCGAAGCGGGTCTTGTTGGCGGCGTTGGCGCGTAGCGCCTTGCCGAGCGGCAGCAGGTAGTTGCGGGCAAAGCCGTCGCGAACCTTTACGGTTTCGCCCATCTGGCCGAGCTTGGAGATGCGTTCGAGAAGGATGACTTCCATTTTCTTTTTCCTTTCTTGTGTCTCAGATTTTCGTATCGGATTGTTTGGGGGCATCAGCATCTTTCGTCGGGGTCAGTGCGATCGCCTTGCGCGTATCGCTGAGACCGAGGACGAGGATGAGCAGAGCTGGCAGCAGCATGAGCGTCGAGGCCAGATAGCAGAGGATGAGGGCCGGTATGCGCCAATCCTTGCCGCGCGTGCGGAAATGCAGCGAGGCGAAACCGGAAAGCATGAAACCGGCGCCGAAGGCGCCGATCACGGTCGCACCGACCAGCGCCGGGACGCCGCCGAAGAAGCAGGCGGCAAGCCCGGCCAGGAAGATGAAGATCGAGTTGCGGTTCATCCGCAGCGACGAGGGAATATCCTCGCGCGGACGAAGGCCGCGGCCGGAGGCTGCAACGATGCGCACGGCAAAATAATAGGCGGCAAACAGCATGCTGACCCACATGCCGCCCTGCAAAGCCGGCAGCATCAGCAGGATCAGCGACTTGGTCTGCGCGGTCGCTGCCGGATCGGGCATGAATTCCGGCTGCTGCTGCTTAAGCGAGGTGATCAGCAGATCGACGATCGGATCGGTGATCTCAGGTCCGTAGCCGATGATCACACCGATGACGATGACGGCGAGCGTCACCAGACCGCAGAGATGCAGCAGGATATCGGAGAGCGGGTACCAGGCAAGCAGATGGTCGGGTCCGCCGAGTTCGGCGGCCGGACGCGCCAGATTGGCGAGATGGCTGAGCCAACCGGCCGGCAGCAGCGTCACCATCGTCATGATCAGCGCGAAGGAAGGCGAGATCAAGATCGCGCCGAGTGCTGCGGCGCTGACGACGGCCGAGACCGCGGCGGTATTGCCCCAGCCAAGCCCGACGATCAGGATCGGCAGAGCCGAGGCGGTGTAGAGAAGCGCGCTGAAAAACGACGGCTGCATGCTCGCGCCCAGCACCAGCAGGGCGGCGGTCAATCCGGCGAGTGCGCCGATCAGCAGCGTTTTAATGTTCGGTCGTTTCAAGGTCGCTGTCCTGCTTCATCAAGCAGTTAGAGGATGTTGCTGAATCGAATTCAGAAACGTCTCAACATGGGTTTTAAGAGTTCCGATCCGCGCCCATCGCGGAAGGGAGAAGGGAAGGCACGAGTGCCTTCCCTCATGACTTGGTCACGTCAGCCGATCAGGCGACGACGTAAGGCAGCAGGCCGAGGAAACGGGCGCGCTTGATCGCCTGGGCGAGTTCGCGCTGCTTCTTCTGGGAAACGGCCGTGATGCGGGACGGAACGATCTTGCCGCGCTCGGAAATGTAGCGCTGCAGCAGGCGTACGTCCTTGTAGTCGATCCGCGGCGCGTTGGCGCCGGAGAACGGGCACGTCTTGCGGCGGCGATGGAACGGGCGGCGAACCTGAGCGGAGGAAGTTTCAGACATATCTCAGATCTCCCTTATACACGGTCTTCGCGCGGACGGCGCGGACGGTCGTCGCGGTCGCCGAAGCCACCTTCACGCGGCGGACGCGGGCCGCGGTCACGATCGCCGAAGCCGCCTTCACGCGGGCCACGGCCGCCTTCGCGCGGACGGTCGTCACGGTCGCGCTTCTGCATCATGGCAGACGGACCTTCTTCATGCTTCTCGACGGCAATCGTCATGTAGCGAAGAACGTCTTCGCTGATACGCATCTGACGTTCCATTTCCTGGACGGCAGCAGCCGGTGCATCAATGTCCATCAGGGCGTAGTGCGCCTTGCGGTTCTTCTTGATGCGGTAGGTGAGGGACTTGAGGCCCCAGTTCTCGATACGCCCGACCTTGCCGCCATTCGCTTCGATCACACCCTTGTACTGTTCTACGAGGGCATCGACCTGCTGAGCGGAAATATCCTGCCGGGCAAGGAATACATGTTCATAAAGAGCCATGACAGCTTTGCCTTTCTTGCGTTTGGTTCAACCCGATATTCGGCGGCTAAGCCTCAACGACTGCTCCTGATTGGGCGGGCCCAGGCAAGAAAGCGTTTCCGAGACGGTCGAGAGCGGAGACACGGGAGGCTGGAACGCTTCCGTTCCGAACGATTTCCGTGAGGAAACCGGCCCTCCGTTCAGCCACCAGCCAGAAGACCGGGTTAACGAACAGGGCGGCTTATACGGATTTTTTGGGCAAAGGCAAGCGCAATCGGACACCCGAACCCGATGCAGGCCAATGGTCGGCATCGGGCAGGCGCCAAACAAATATGATCAAAGCGTCAGCGGATACTGCCGGTGCACCTTGGCGATTTCCGCCAGGATCTCGTTCGAAAGCGTAATGTCGGCCGCGCCGATATCGATTTTCAACTGCTCCATCGCGGTGGCGCCGATGATGACCGAGGCCATGAAGGGACGTGACAGGCAGAAGGCCAGCGCCATTGCTGCCGGGTCGAGGCCATATGTTGCGGCGATCTCCAGATAGGCTTTAGTCGCGGGCTCCTGCAGCGACTGCAGGCGACCGCCGATATCGTGGTTGATCGAGCCGCGCGAACCTTTCGGCCTGCCGCCGTCGATATATTTGCCGGACAGGATGCCGCCGGCGAGCGGCGAATAGGCGAGCAGCCCGACATCCTCGTGATGCGAGAGTTCGGCGAGATCGAGATCGAAATGGCGGTAGAGCAGGTTGTATTCGTTCTGGACGCTGGCGACCCGCGGCAGGCTCTTCTGTTCGGAGAGCGTCAGATATTTCTGTATGCCCCAGGTGGTTTCGTTGGAAAGGCCGATCGCGCGGATCTTGCCTTCCTTCACCAGAGCGCCGAGTGTTTCCAGGATGTCGAGCATATTGGCGATGGCCTTGTCGCGATCCTGGGTGAACGGATTGTAGCTCCAGTTCTGGCGGAAATGGAAATGGCCGCGGTTCGGCCAGTGGATCTGGTAGAGGTCGACATAGTCCGTCTTCAGCCGCGTCAGGCTGGCCTCGAGCGCCAGGCGGATATTCTTCGCATCGGCACCTTCGCCGCCGCGCAGATAATCGCGGCCGCGGCCGGCGACCTTGGTGGCGAGCACGATATCGCCGCGCTTGCCGGTCTTCTCGAACCAGCTGCCGATATAGTCTTCCGTCCAGCCCTGTGTCGCGGCCGAAACCGGGGTCGTCGGATAAAGTTCGGCCGTATCGAAGAAATTGACGCCCTTTTCGACGGCGTAATCCATCTGCGCATGGGCATCGGCTTCGCTGTTCTGCGAGCCCCAGGTCATGGTGCCAAGGCAAATCTCTGAAACGGAAATCTCGGTGCGGCCTAGTGAATTGTACTTCATGGAGAAACCTTGGGAGAGAGGTGAAAGCCTTGGGAAGGTCTGCGCAAATCTAGGCTGGATTTGGCGGAGCGCAAGAGCAAAAACCGGCCTTTCGCGCGCGCGCGAAAGGCTTTGCGGAGAATGAGCCGCCACTTGACTCTGCCGGAAAGAATGTCAATTGGAGGCAAAACAGCCTTAAGGGGCGCAATCAGGGCATCAGCCAGGGACATGAGAATGACCATTGCTTTCACTTTTCCCGGTCAGGGCAGCCAGGCCGTCGGCATGGGCAAGGATCTCGCCGAGAATTTTACCGAAGCCCGCGCCGTTTTCCAAGAGGTCGATGAGGCGCTCGGTGAAAAGCTTTCGGACGTCATGTTCAACGGTCCCGAGGATACGTTGACCTTGACGGCGAACGCCCAGCCGGCGCTGATGGCCGTCTCCATCGCCGTTATCCGCGTTCTCGAAGCCAAAGGGCTGGATTTGAAGTCCAAGGTCGCCTACGTCGCCGGCCACTCGCTCGGCGAATATTCGGCACTTTGCGCCGCCGGCACCTTTTCGCTCGCCGATACCGCGCGGCTGTTGCGCATCCGCGGCAATGCCATGCAGGCCGCCGTCCCCGTCGGCGTCGGCGCCATGGCCGCGATCATCGGCCTCGAACATGCCGACGTCGTTGCCGTCTGTGAGGCAGCGGCCGCCGTCGGCGCCTGCCAGATCGCCAACGACAATGGCGGCGGCCAGATCGTCATCTCGGGCGAGAAGGCAGCCGTCGAAAAGGCGGCGGCCCTTGCGACCGACAAGGGCGCCAAGCGCGCCATTCTGTTGCCGGTCTCTGCTCCGTTCCATTCGACGCTGATGGCGCCCGCCGCTGATGCCATGCGCGAAGCGCTGGCAAAGGTCGCCAAGTCCGATCCCGTCGTGCCCGTCATCGCCAATGTCCGTGCCGCCCCGGTGACCGGCGCCGACGAGATCGCCAGCCTGCTGGTCGAGCAGGTGACCGGTCAGGTCCGCTGGCGCGAGACGGTGGAATGGTTCGCCGGAAATGGCGTAACGACGCTTTATGAACTCGGTTCCGGCAAGGTGCTGACCGGCCTTGCCCGCCGCATCGACAAGACGATCAACGGCATCTCCGTCAACGGTCCGGCGGATATCGACGCGGCCATCGCCGCCCTCATGGCCTGATTGGTATCTCCAGATATAAGGAACGCTTCCATGCTCGATCTTTCCGGCCGCAAGGCTCTCGTCACCGGCGCATCGGGCGGTATCGGCGAGGAAATCGCCCGCCTTCTTCATAAGCAGGGGGCCGTCGTTGGCCTGCACGGTACCCGCGTCGAAAAGCTGGAAGCGCTGGCCGCCGATCTCGGCGAGCGCGTCAAGATCTTCCCGGCAAACCTCTCCGACCGCGACGAGGTCAAGGCGCTCGGCCAGAAGGCCGAAGCCGACCTCGAAGGCGTCGACATCCTCGTCAACAATGCCGGCATTACCCGCGACGGCCTCTTCGTGCGCATGAGCGACGAGGACTGGGACAGCGTCATCGAAGTGAACCTGACGTCGACCTTCCGCCTGACGCGCGAATTGACGCATCCGATGATGCGTCGCCGCTATGGCCGCATCATCAACATCACCTCCGTCGTCGGCGTCACCGGCAATCCGGGCCAGGCCAATTACTGCGCCTCCAAGGCCGGCATGATCGGCTTCACCAAGTCCCTGGCGCAGGAGATCGCCACCCGCAACGTGACGGTCAATTGCGTGGCACCCGGCTTCATCGAGAGCGCCATGACCGGCAAGCTGAACGACAAGCAGAAGGAAGCGATCATGGGAGCGATCCCGATGAAGCGCATGGGCACGGGCGGCGAGGTCGCTTCGGCAGTCGCTTACCTTGCGTCCTCCGAGGCCGCTTATATGACGGGCCAGACGCTGCACGTAAACGGCGGCATGGCGATGATCTGAAACGACAAACTGTTGGCATGGGAATATTTCCACCAATAGCATGTTGAGCAATCACGAAGCGTTGATTTTCTGGCTTTGCGGCAGACATAAAGCATGTTAAGCGGGCCATGACTGTCAACAGTCGTCCCGAGAAAGCAGACGGACCGGCGGGCTTTTTGCAAGCCTGGGACATCTCTGAAGCCGGGTAAACGAGTTTGCCGAGGATGTCTGAAAACATCGCAGGCTGAAACAGGGTAGGGGTGCCGCAACGGCATTCCGATCAGGACATAAGGTCGAGGAAACCGACATGAGCGATATCGCAGAACGCGTAAAGAAAATTGTTATTGATCATCTTGGCGTTGATGCCGACAAGGTCGTCGAGAGCGCCAGCTTTATCGACGATCTGGGCGCTGACTCGCTCGACACGGTCGAACTTGTCATGGCTTTCGAAGAAGAATTCGGCGTTGAAATTCCTGACGACGCTGCCGACTCGATCCTGACGGTCGGCGATGCCGTGAAGTTTATTGAGAAGGCCCAGGCCTGATCCTGTGAATTTGAGAAAGGGCGGGCCTGGAGTCCGCCCTTTTCTTTTCGGCATATTTCTCCATAGAACATAAGAGACGGGGGAAAGCACGCGATGAGACGTGTCGTCATCACCGGTACCGGCATGGTATCACCCTTGGGATGCGGAACCGAGGTGACGTGGTCCCGGCTGCTTGCCGGTCAGAACGGCGCCCGCCTCGTCACCGAATTCGAGGTCGACGACCTTCCCGCCAAGATCGCCTGCCGCATTCCTATCGGTGACGGCACCGACGGCACCTTCAATGTCGATCAGTGGATGGAGCCGAAGGAGCAGCGCAAGGTCGATCCCTTCATCATCTACGGCATGGCCGCCGCCGACATGGCGCTTGCCGATGCCGGCTGGCATCCTGAAACCGATGAGGACCAGATCGCCACCGGCGTGCTGATCGGCTCCGGCATCGGCGGCATCGAAGGCATCGTCGAAGCGGGTTATACCCTGCGCGACAAAGGCCCGCGCCGCATCTCCCCCTTCTTCATTCCCGGTCGCCTGATCAACCTCGTCTCCGGCCAGGTCTCGATCCGCCACAAGCTGCGCGGACCCAATCATTCGGTCGTCACCGCCTGCTCGACGGGTGCGCATGCGATCGGCGATGCGGCGCGGCTGATTGCGCTGGGGGATGCTGACGTCATGGTCGCCGGCGGCACGGAATCCCCTGTCAGCCGCATTTCGCTTGCAGGATTTGCCGCCTGCAAGGCGCTGTCGACCCAGCACAACGACGATCCGCAGAAGGCGTCACGCCCCTATGACCGCGACCGCGACGGCTTCGTCATGGGCGAGGGCGCCGGCATCGTCGTGCTCGAGGAACTGGAACACGCCAAGGCGCGCGGCGCCAGGATTTACGCCGAAATCGTCGGCTATGGCCTGTCGGGCGACGCCTATCACATCACCGCGCCGTCCGAAGATGGCGAGGGCGCCGGCCGCTGCATGGCGATGGCGCTGAAGCGCGCCGGGCTGACGCCGGCCGATATCGATTACATCAATGCACACGGTACCTCGACCATGGCCGACACGATCGAACTCGGCGCCGTCGAGCGGCTGGTCGGCAATGCGGCGTCGAAGATCTCCATGTCCTCGACCAAGTCGGCGACAGGACACCTTCTCGGTGCTGCAGGCGCTATCGAGGCGATCTTCACCACGCTTGCCATTCGCGACAATATCGCGCCGCCGACGCTCAATCTCGACAATCCCGAACGGGAGACGGCGATCGATCTTGTTCCGCACAAGGCACGTGAACGAGAAATCAACGTGGCCCTGTCCAACTCATTCGGATTCGGCGGCACGAATGCATCGCTCGTACTGCGCCGTTACGCGCAATAAGAGTTCTGCAAGCGGTGTGACGGGTCTCCCTTGCACCGCAGACCGGCCGTCCTCTACGTTGCGTAAGCGGGCGTGCGAAAGCATAACGACCGTCAGCGGCTCGTTGAACGGCGGCAGAACCTGCTTTTGCCGCATTGCTTCGCGAAATAGCGAAGTGAGGGTCAAGTTTTAGAGGATTGCCGGTGAGCGATACGACGAACCAGAGCAACGATACCCAGGCGCAGAAGGGACCGATTATCCCGAAGTCGCCGAGCGAAGCCCTGCGTCCGGAGCGCGTTCCGGAGCCGCCGAAGCGGTCCAAGAAAGCCCGCGGCCAGGTCGTTCTTTTCCTGAACTTCATCATGACGATGGCGGTTCTGGTCTGCGTCGTCGCCGTCATCGGCTTCTACTACGCCACATCGACCTATCGGAACCCGGGTCCGCTGCAGACCAACACCAATTTCATCGTCCGCAACGGCGCTGGTCTGACCGAAATCGCCTCAAACCTCGAGCGCAACGCGATCATCAGCGATGCCCGCATCTTCCGCTATCTCACGGCAACGCATCTTTCTGCCGGTGAGAGCTTGAAGGCGGGTGAATACGAGATCAAGGCGAGGGCCTCCATGAGGGATATCATGGAGCTGCTGAAATCGGGCAAGTCCATTCTTTATTCCGTTTCCTTCCCCGAGGGGCTGACGGTCCGCCAGATGTTCGATCGTATGCTGCAGGATACCGTGCTGGAAGGCGATTTGCCGGCGGCACTGCCGACCGAGGGCAGTCTGCGTCCGGATACCTACAAATTCTCGCGCGGCACCAAACGCTCGGAGATCGTCGAACAGATGGCGGCTGCGCAGCAGAAGCTCGTCGATCAGATCTGGGACAAGCGCGACTCCTCGCTGCCGCTGCGATCCAAGGAGGAGTTCGTGACACTCGCCTCGATCGTCGAAAAGGAAACCGGTGTTCCCGACGAGCGTGCCCATGTCGCCTCCGTTTTCCTGAACCGGCTCGGCAAGGGCATGCGCCTGCAGTCCGACCCGACGATCATCTACGGCCTCTTCGGCGGCGAGGGCAAACCGGCTGACCGGCCGATCTACCAGTCGGACCTGAAGCGGGACACGCCTTACAATACCTATGTCATCAAGGGTCTGCCGCCGACGCCGATCGCCAATCCCGGCAAGGATGCGCTGGAAGCCGTCGCCAATCCCTGGAAGACGCAGGATCTCTATTTCGTCGCCGACGGTACCGGTGGCCATGTTTTCGCTGCGACGCTCGAGGAGCACAATGCCAACGTCAAGCGCTGGCGCAAGCTCGAAGCTGACAAGGGTTCGGACCCGAACATCGCAGTCGACGGCCAGCCGGAAGAGCAGCCGGCGGATAATGGCGCGACCGTAGCGCCGCCGAAGAAAAAGAAGATCAACTGAGACTTTCGGGAGGCTCGCATGGCTTTGCAGTCCATGACCGGTTTTGCGCGGCGCGAGGGAACGAGCGGCCGCTGGCGCTGGGCATGGGAACTGCGCTCGGTCAACGGCAAGGGCCTCGACCTGCGTCTGCGCCTACCGCCCGGCCTCGAGCGTATGGAGGCAGAGGTCCGGCGCCTTGCCGGTGAAAGCTTCAGCCGCGGCAACCTGCAGGCATCGCTATCCGTCACCGCCGACGAGAACCGTTTCGAGGCGGTGCTGAACAGGCAAGCGCTTGCCGCCGTGCTGGCCATGCGCGAGCAGCTGGACGGTGTCATCGATCCGGCGCCGCTGAAGCTCGATACGCTGCTTCTAGTGCGCGGCATCGTCGAATTCCGCGAAAGCGAGGATGGCGAGGAGGCGCTTGCTGCCCGTGACGCCGATATCGCCGCCGGCCTGCTGGCCGCGCTTGCCGATCTGAGAGCAATGCGCGAACAGGAAGGGTCGGCGCTGGCCCGCATTCTTCACGACCACGTCACGACGATCGAAGGCCTGACGCGGACGATCGAGGCCGATCCGTCGCGCTCGCCACAGGAGATCGCGGCCCGGCTTGCCGCGCAGGTCGCCTTGTTGATGGACGGCATGGCCGCGCTCGACCGCGAAAGGCTGCACGCCGAAGCCGCGCTGTTGGCGACCAAGGCGGATCTGCGCGAGGAAATCGATCGTCTGAAGGCTCATATCGCCGCAGCGCGTGATCTCCTGGTGAAAGGTGGCCCCGCCGGGCGCCGGCTGGACTTCCTTGCACAGGAATTTAACCGCGAATCGAATACCATCTGCTCGAAGTCGAATGCCTCGGCGGTCACCGCCGCCGGCATCGAGCTGAAAGTCGTGATCGACCAGTTCCGCGAGCAGGTCCAGAATTTGGAGTAAGACATGAAACCGGCGAACTCCTCGCCCGTGCAGATCGCCCGCCGCGGTCTGATGCTTGTCATCTCGTCGCCGTCCGGCGCCGGCAAGTCCACCATCGCGCGCACGCTGCTGGAGACCGACAGGCAAATCGGCCTTTCCGTCAGCGTCACCACGCGCCAGCGTCGCCCGAGCGAAGTCGAGGATGTGCATTACCACTTCAAGAGTGTGCGCGAGTTCGAGCGGCTGCGCGATAGCGACGCGCTGCTCGAATGGGCCGAGGTGCATGGCAATTTCTACGGCACGCCGCGCGAGCCGGTCGAGCAGGCCATGGCCGAAGGCCGCGACATGCTCTTCGACATCGATTGGCAGGGCGCCCAGCAATTGCAGGAGAAGATGTCGGCCGACGTCGTCTCGATCTTCGTGCTGCCGCCGACCATGACCGAGCTTCAGTCGCGGCTGCACCGCCGTGCCGAGGATTCCGAAGAGGTCATCCAGACGCGCCTCGCCAACAGCCGCGCCGAGATCGCCCACTGGCGCGAATACGACTATGTCATCGTCAATGACGATCTCAACGCCGCCCTCGACGCCGTCCAGTCGATCGTCAAGGCCGAGCGCCTGCGCCGCGACCGCCGCCATGGCATGTTCGACTTCGTCCGCGAGTTGCTGGAAGAGACGCCGTCGCTTTAAATTAGCGCATGTCCTGGGAAAGCCGCTTCAGACGTTGCTGGAGTTGCCTACAGGCTGTTTGCGAGAAGGCAGAATTCCTCGACGGACAGGGTCTCCGCTCGCCGCGCCGGATCGATCCCAGCCTTGAGGAGCAGGCTCTCGCCGCCGAGCGGCTTCAGGCTCTGGCGCAGCATCTTGCGACGCTGGCCGAAGGCCGCCTGTGTCACCTTTTCCAGATTGCCGACAGCGCAGGGGATGGGATTTTCGCGCGGCGTCAGCTGCACGACCGTCGAGGTTACCTTCGGCGGCGGCGTGAAGGCTTGCGGCGGCACGTCGAAGGCCATGCGTGCTTCCGTCCGCCAGCCGCAGAGCACGCCGAGACGGCCGTAATGGTCGTCGTCTTCGTTGGCGACGATACGCTCACCGACCTCCTTCTGAAACATCAGCGTCAGCGACTGCCAGAAGGGTGGCCAGGCTTTCGGCAACAGCCAGTTGACCAATAGCTGCGTGCCGACATTGTAGGGCAGGTTGGCAATGATCTTGACCGGGCCTTCCGGCGCCAGCGCCTCGAAATCCGTCTTCAGCGCATCGCCTTCGATCACCTCCAGCCGGCCGGGATAGTGATCGGCAATTTCGGCGAGCGCCGGCAGGCAGCGGGCATCGCGCTCGATGGCGATAACTTTCCTGGCGCCGAGTGCCAGGATCGCGCGCGTCAACCCGCCGGGGCCGGGGCCGACCTCGAAGATGGTCGCATCTTCGAGCGCTCCCGCCGTGCGGGCGATCTTCTGCGTGAGGTTGAGGTCGAGCAGGAAGTTCTGCCCGAGCGCCTTGCGTGCATCGAGGCCGTGACGCTGGATGACGTCGCGAAGCGGCGGCAGGCCATCGAGTGCTGCCATCAGCGGCGGCTTTCCGCGCTGCGGCCGAGCTGGGCGGCGAGCTTCAGCGCCGCAACGAGGCTGTGCTCGCGCACCAATCCCTTGCCGGCAATGCCGAAAGCGGTGCCGTGATCCGGCGAGGTGCGCACGAAGGGAAGACCGAGCGTCACGTTGACGCTGTCGTCGAAACCAAGTGCTTTGGCCGGGATCAGCGCCTGATCGTGATACATGCAGACGGCGACGTCGTATCGCGCCCGCGCCTCGTCATGGAACATCGTATCGGCGGGCAGGGGGCCGATCGCATCGATGCCCTCGTCGCGCAGGCGCTCGATCGCCGGACGGATGACGTCCTCGTCCTCCGTACCGATCGCCCCGCCTTCGCCCGCATGCGGGTTGAGGCCGGCAACGGCGAGCCGCGGCGCCTCGATGCCGAAGCGCTGCCTCAGATCTTCATGGGCGATCCGGCAGGTTTCCGTGATCAGGTCGCCCGTCAGCGCCTGCGGCACGTCGCGGACCGGAATATGGATGGTGACGGGAATGGCCCGGAGCTTCGGTCCAGACAGCATCATCACCGGTGTCACCGGCCGGCCGGTCGCCCTGGCGGCGAGATCGGCGAGAAATTCGGTGTGGCCGGGAAACCGGAAACCCGCCTCGTAAAGCACTGCCTTGGCGATCGGATTGGTAACGACTGCGAGCGCCTCGCCGTCAATGACAAGCGACACGGCTTTCTCGATCGACGCGATCGTGCCTTTCGCCGTTGCCGCATGCGGTTCGCCGGCCACGACCTCGATACCGGCCGGTATGGTCATGACGGGCAGCGCATCGGCAAACATGCCGGCGGCCCTGCCGGCTTCATCGGTCTCGCGGATCGAAACCGCCAGATTGAGCTGGCGGGCTCTCAACGCCAGAACATCGGGGTCGCCGATCAGGAAGAAAGGCGGCAGTCCGAGTTCACGCCGCCGGAGCCAGGCCATCAGAGTAATATCCGGCCCGATGCCGGCGGGGTCGCCCTGGCTCAGCGCAAGCGGTCGCGAAAACGGTATCGCCATTGTCGGTCAGCGATAGGCGATCTGCGCCTTTTTGCGCAGTTCATCCAGGTATTTCTTGCTGTTTTCGTTTTCCGGGCTGGCATCCTTGCCGGCCTTGGACTTGTCGAGATCTTCCTGGCGGAAGACCATTTCGGCGGCCTGGTCGTCGGAGACCTGCCGCTGGCTGCAGATCGCCAGATATTCGACGCCCTTGTCGGTGACGCGGGTCCCTGTCGTGTTGCCCTTGGCCTGCTCGACCAGCGGCTTCCAATCCGGCGGGATCTCGGGGGCGAGCATGCGGCCGAGATCGCGCACGGAAACGTCGCGCATCGTCGCCGCAAACACCTTTGCCTGATCGCAACCCGGAAATTTGGAGCGCGACGCCTCGGCCTCGCCCTTGCGCTTGCCGGTGATGGCGCCTCGCTTGGCTTGCGGAATGACGAAGATGATCTGCTGCAGCATATATTCCGTCGTCACCGGCTTCTGCTTGTTGTTCTGCATCATGCGCGAGACGAGATCATAGTTCGACAGCCGCGAGGTCGAGCCGTAGCGGGCGTTGACGACGCGCGGCCAGCTCATCTGCACGGCGATGAAACCCTTGAAATGATCGACGCCGACGCCGGCGCGATCGAGGATCTGCGACATCTGCTCGGGGGAAAGCTTGTTGCCGCTCGAAAAGCGCGCGAAAGACGCATCGACGTCCTGCTGCGAAACCGACATACGCACGCGGGCGACTTCCTGCCGCTTGAGCGTCTCGTCGATCAATTGCTCCTGAGCGGTCTTGGCATCGGCCTTCGTATGCTGCAGGCGCAGGAAGGCCTGGCGCTTGGCGACATCGCCGCTGGTGATGGCGGTGCCGTTCACCACGGCCTTGACTTCACTGGCCGCAAGCGCTGGACCGGCAAGGCCCGTCAGCAATGCAAGCGCTGCCCCGGCGAGGAACTTGGTTATGGCTTTTTTCGCGTCAATCATCTGTTGACCTCCCGATAGCGCCGCGAGACGTTGTTCGCGGCGTTCTTACCACAGTGCGAGACACGCTGAAATCGCTTCCATCACGGCGCGAAACCCCTATGCCTCAGATACCGACTGGCGGCAATGTCCTGCACAGGCTTACGGCGAAAGAATGGCTTCAGGCCATGTTTGCGCTGATCGCCCGTCATTCGAGAGTGTCGGTACCGATCTTGATGTCGCCGAGCGTGCGGAAGGTCAGCCGTGCGCCGATCGTCCAGTCGCTTCCCGACTCGTCGTCGGAATCTCTGCTGTCCGTATAGGCGATCGTGAAGATCGTGCATTCGTCGTCATAAGAGAGACCGATCGTCCGCCGGCTGATCACATCATTGTTCAGATCCCAGGCAATGCCACCGAAAATCGACCAGTAATCCTTGAACTTGACGCTGCTGTTGGTCTGGATCTCGTCATTGTCCTCGGCGAAGCCATATGCCGGCTGGGCGCTGAGATGAGTGTAGGTCAACTGCGTCGAGAAGGTGTCGTTCTGGTAGGCCGTCGTCAGATCGCCGCGGCGGAATTCGAAATCTTTTTCGTCGAGCCGGTAGGAGGCAGCGACGGAAACGCCGTACGGTGTTTCGATGCCGCCAAGGCCGACATAATCGGAGCGGTCGGTTTCAAGGCCCGAATCCGCGCCGACATTGACGAGGTCATCGGTCGCAAACGAGTTCTGGCCGGCGATCTGATAGGATTGGCCGAAGATGCCGTGCAGCTTGTAACCGCTGTCGAATGTACCGGTATACTGAACGCCGACATTGGCGCGGGTACCGCCTTCCACCCGGTCGTAACCCGAGAACTTGTCGCGGTCGAACAGCGAGGTGGCGTCGAAAACGAAGCTTTGCGCATCCTCGTTCGGCAGGCGGCCTGCCAGCTGCTCGTCGGGGCGGGCATAGATTTGTGCGATCGGCTCGAGGATATGGGTGCTGTTATCCGTCGTCATCAAGATCGGATAACGCATCTCCAGCCCGGCCGTGAACATCGAGCGGGTGGCGGAATTGCCGTCGATATAGTTGCCGGTGTAGCCGGTCGGATCATCCATGTTCAGCGCGAAGGCATCGCCGCGCGCGGCCAGAAGCGGCGTAATCACCAGGCCGGTCGGCGTGACGTAGGTGCGCTTCCATTGCAGCTCGGCAGTCAGCCGCGAAGTCTGGCCTTTCAGGCCACGGAAACGGTCGAAGCCGTCGACGGTATAGAAGTCATCATGTGTGCGCGAAATATTCGTCAGGTTGACATCCGCCGAAAGCTCGCCGCCGGCAAGCGGCTGCGGCGCCACATAGTGATAGTCGAGCGACGGATAGACGATCGCCTGCTGCTTTTCAGCGGTATTCGTCCGATCGGCATCCTGGACGTCGAAATAGAACGCCCGCATGTCGAAATAATTGCGTTTCCCGAGCCCTGTCAGGTAGATCTGGTTGGTACGATCCGTACCGGTCAGGCCCCGCAGCTTGTACGTTTTCGAGAAATTGTTGTCGCTCTGCATCATGACGTCCCAGCCGAACGTCCAGCGCGGATTGATGCGGAATTCGGCCTTCGATGCCACCATGCCACGCTGGCCGGCTTCGGCATCGCTGGTGCCTGAGCTGAAGTTGCCCGGCTTTGCCTGGTCGATGCCGGCGACGCGCAGAATATGCGTGCCATTTTCGAATCGTTGGCGAAATTCGCCTTCGATGAGGAAGCCCTGGGCGGTGTAGCCCGTGGCGGTAACCGTCGCGTCCATGCTCGGCGAGATCACATAGTAATAAGGAACGGAAAGACCGAAGCCGAGATTCTGCGACAGGCTCATCGTCGGAAACAGAAAGCCGGACTTGCGTTTCACCGTATTGTCGGGAACTTCGATGAACGGCAGGAAGGCAATCGGATGGCCGAGCAGCTCGAAGCGCGCTCTCTCCAGACGGATCGTATGCGTCTCGCCGTTCTGGATCACCCGCTGGGCCTTGACCTGCCAGAAGGGGGCGCGCTTCGGATCTTCGGCGCAGGGAAGGCAGGCCGTATAGACGCCCTTGTTGAGAATCATCAACGTGCCGCCGACGCGCTCGCCGCTTTCGGCAACGATACGCGTGTTGTCGGCGGTCTCGATGCGCAGCGAGTTCAGGAACCCGTCGGCAAAATTGTCGGTCACGTCAAGGTTATCGGCATAGATACGATTGCCGTCGGGGCTGACGAGCTCGACATTGCCGAGCGCCATCATCCGGCCGGTCTTCTGATTGTACTCGACCTTCTGCGCGACCATTTTATAGCCGCCATAGTTGATCTGCACGCCGCCGACCGCCGACACCAGGTCGGCGTCACGGTTATAGACGAGTTCATTGGCCGAAAGCAGGAGCTTGGCCCCTTCGGGAATATTCTTCTCTATATTTTGTTCGGGCGCGCTGGCCTGGCCGAAAGAGGCCGGGGCGCTGCCGAAATAGGAACATAAAGCCGCACCGACAAGCAGGGCAACCAGCTGTTTACTAAAATACTTGCGGTCGCCTGCCGCCACTAGCCGTCCTCCTGATGAAGCAGAATAGTCGCACCCAAGGCCAGCGCGACGACCACCGGTATCCACGTCGCCACGAAGGGAGGCACGACTCCACTGCTTCCGAATGCCTTTACAAGCACGGTGATGACATAAAGCATGAAGCCCGAAAGGATGCCACCCAGAATCACGGAGCGGGATTGGTTGAACCGGCTAAATTTTAGGGACACTGTTGCGGCTATGAAAGTCATGGCCACCAGCAGCAATGGCTGGGACAACAGGGAGTTGAATTGCGTCTCAAGCGCCTTGGTCGAGATGCCGAAGGATTTGGCCGCCGCAATACGGTTAGAAAGGTCAAAGAAACCAATTGTT
This sequence comes from Rhizobium changzhiense, assembly GCF_013087625.1. Classification (NCBI taxonomy): domain Bacteria; kingdom Pseudomonadati; phylum Pseudomonadota; class Alphaproteobacteria; order Hyphomicrobiales; family Rhizobiaceae; genus Rhizobium; species Rhizobium changzhiense. The sequence continues at coordinate 268,523 of NZ_JABFCQ010000001.1, read as the reverse complement.
TCCGGCGCTGTCAGCCGCTCCTGGACGAAGTCCTGTTTCAGATTGGTGCGAAGTTGAACCGAAGCTTTACGCACGGGGATTTCGCCAGGCTTGCGCTCGACAACGGTGTTAAGTTGCCAGTAACCATCTTCCAATTTTGCCGTGGCGGCGTCCTGTCTCAGAATGACCTGACCGCGTGAATCGAAATGGATCAGCACCGCGTCGATCAGCTTGGTTCCGTTCTCCTGAACCGTCTGGGCGCCGATGATGACATCGTCCCGGCCGCTGATCTGGCGCAGCCACGGGATCTGCGGCGCCTTGCGCAGAACCGCGTTCTCGCCGCGCCAGTCGGATTCGACCAACAGCGCCTGGCGCTGTCCCCAGGCGGCAAGCGGGTTGAGTGCCGTCATCGTCAGCAGGCCGAGCAGCAGCGAGCCGGCGATGAAGGGGAACATGAACTGCCAGACCGAAATACCGGCGGCGCGCGTCACGACGAGTTCATATTTGCGGTTGAGCCCGATCAGCACCGTCATGCCGACGAACAGCGCGATGAAGGGTACTGTTTGCTGCAGGATGAGCGGCAGGCGCACGGCGGTCATCAGGATGCCGCCGCCGATCGTGTAGCCGGGAAGGCCGGACATGCGGCCGGCCGTCTCGCTGAAATCGAGGAGGAAAGAAATCGCCGAGACGCCGATCAGGAACCAGCCCATCGTCACCAGGTAGCGGCGAAAGAAATAACGCGACAATGTCCCGAACATCATTGGGCAGCGCCCCCGCCGGTCCGGCCGGTTGCGGCAAGCAGCCTTTCCTGCATCCGTCTCCAGAACGACGAAATCCGGTCGCGGATGAACGAAGGCATGACCAGTCGTTTGTGCAGGCCGAGGAAGACGATCGAGACGATGCTGCTGACGATCGGGATGGCGTAGAGGACGGCGATATATTCAGGGTCGGTGTCGATCTGATTGGCCGCGTAGAAGGCGGCCCATCGCATCGCGAAGGCATAGGCGAGAGCGCTCACCATCGGATGCAGCCGCGCTTCGCGGTGCGAGCGCGCATCGCCGGCGATCGCCAGTGAAAACAGCGCAAAAACGACAGGCAGGATCCAGTCGGTCAGCCGCCGATGGAGTTCGGCGCGATAGCTTTGCGGCCGGATCGTATAGTCCTTGTCGGTGGGATCCGGATTGAACAGGAACCACAGGTCACGGTCGCTGGCGCGCAGCGTCGCCTGACCGCGATTCTCCGTCATGTCCGAGAGGTCGAAGGAATAGGAATCGAAATTGATGACCGAGACGTTGCCATCGGGCGTTTTGCGATGCACTTCGCCTTCATGCATGATCAGCGTCGTGCCCGTGTCGTCGACGGCGCCTTCCTTCGCATAATAGATCAGTTCGTAGGCCGGGTCGCGCTCGTCGGCGACAAAAAGCCCTTTCAGCATGCGGCCCGCCATCCGCTGCGAGATCTGCACATAGAGGCCTTCATCGAGCTTGCGGAAGGTCTTTTCTTCGATCACCGAAGAGAGGAGGTCAGCATAGGTCTCGGCGATCATCTGGCGCACGACGGTCTTTGCGCGCGGCTCGACGACGTTGTCGACGAAGAAGGAAAAGACGCTGATGACAGCGGCGAGCAGCAGGATCGGGCGGATCAGCACGCTGCGCCGCGCCCCGGCCGCGTCGATGACGGTGAGCTCGGAATCATTGTTCATCGTCGTCAGCGTCTGGGTGATCGCGATAACGAGGGCGAAGGGCAGCACGACAGGAATGATCGACGGCAGAATCATCGTCGCCAGCTTGGCGAACGAGCCGATCGACTGGCCGCTGTCGGTGACCAGATTGATGCGCTGCAGAACCTGAGTCGTCCAAATGATCGCCAGAACGGGCAGGAGCGCCACGAGAAACATCTGGCCGACGCGCCGCAATATGTATGTTTCGAGTAGTTTCATGCCTGCCCTTGAAAGCACCTGCACGCCCAAACGGCTTTGCAGGAGAATCCCTCTACGCTCTTTGTCGCGCTTTTGCGACAAGCTGGTGTCAAAAATTCATTCAAATTTCAGAATTTTTTTGGTGCTGTTGCGACTCAGTTAACGCCAGCAATGCGGCGAAGACGACAAGCGAGGAAAGCCATCCAAGAACGACGTCGGAAAGGTAGTGTGCGCCGAAGGATAGCCGCATCGCCGGGGTGAGGATCGAGATCGCGGCCACGGGCGGCGCCAGCGCATAACGCAGGGATTTCGGAACGAAGAGCAGAAGGCAGAGGAGCCAGCCGGCACTCGCCGCCTCGCCGGAGACGAACGAGCAGTTCGAAACGCATTTTCCGGCAAGCGAACCGGCCTCGACGAAATGCAGCGCACCGCCGAAAATGTCCGTCTGTATCGGTCGCGGCCGGCCCCAATGTTCCTTCAGGACGACATTGACGAGCAGCACCGGCCCGATCAGCAGCGTTCCGAGCGCGACTTTGAGCTTTTGCGCCCGCGCGGCGTTGAAGGTCGCGCCATGCTGCTGGTAGCATTCGACGAGTTTCCACACCATCACGATCGCCACCACATAGGGCAGGCGGAAGAAGACGGTGCGCAGCAGGTCGAAGGTCGCAACGTCGCGATAGGGAAAGCCGCCGCAGATGCTCCCGGCAGCAGCAGTCGCGTCGCAATCTGCGCCCACGAAAAAAAGCTGGGAAAAATAGATGTCTATTCCGGGAAAGGCGCGGAAGACGGCAAGCAGCGCCCACCACATCCAAAACAGCAGCATGAATGCGCCGAAAGTCGTTTTCGGCAGGCGGATTGCCCGACCCCGACATCGATTTTTCGAAAAAACTGTCAACGCGAATATCTACGAAACTGACGAAAACATGAGAGCCCTGATGGCTGCGGGCGACCATAACAATTGTCGCAAGCCATTGACAGACCCGCCAAACGCGAAATTATCCGCGAGGGACGGATTTCAAAGAATCCCAGCGGAGAAGACATGTCAGTAAGGTTGGAAATTTCATTCTCGAAGTCGGCAAAGCTCAATGGCGGCCTGGCGATCCTGTTGAAAACTGCGGAGGCCGACAGCGCTGCCGGCGCTGAAACAGTCGACCCGGCAGGTGTGATCGCCAAGGCTGCGAGGATCGCCCGATTCTCCGCAAAATCCATGAGCGGGCTCGATATTGTTGCCCCCGAAGGCGCGCCCGTCGAGCGCATCGTCGTCATTGGGCTCGGCAAGGCCGCCGAACTCACCGCCCATGACTGGCTGAAGGCCGGCGGCGCTGCGGCCTCGAAAATCAAGAACACCGACAAGGCCGCTGTCTTCATCGACGTGCCTGGCCTCGAGACCAGCGCGCGGGCAGCCGCCGATTTTGCGCTGGGCATGCTGCTGCGCGCCTATAGCTTCGATACCTACAAGACGAAGAAGAGCGACGAGGAAGAAAAACCGGTGAAGTCCGTCAAGGTGACGATCGTCACCGCCGATCCGAGTGGAGCCAAGAAGGCGTTTTCCGATTCCGAAGCGATTGCCGGCGGCGTCAATCTTGCCCGTGACCTCGTCAACGAACCGCCGAACGTGCTCGGTCCCGTCGAGTTCGCCGCCAAGGCGAAGGAGCTGGAAAAGCTCGGCGTCGAAGTGGAAATCCTGACCGAAAAGGAGATGCGCCGTCTTGGCATGGGCGCCCTTCTGGGCGTCGCCCAGGGCTCCGTGCGTCCGCCGCGCCTGGCGGTCATGCTGTGGAAGGGCGGCAAGGGCAAGGATCGCCCCGTCGCCTTCATCGGCAAGGGTGTCGTCTTCGATACCGGCGGCATTTCGATCAAGCCGGCCGCCGGCATGGAAGACATGAAGGGCGATATGGGCGGTGCGGCAGCCGTCACTGGCCTCATGCATGTGCTCGCCTCCCGCAAGGCCGCCGTCAACGCCGTCGGCATCATCGGCCTGGTCGAGAACATGCCTGACGGTAACGCCCAGCGTCCTGGTGATATCGTCACCTCGATGTCCGGCCAGACGATCGAGGTGATCAACACCGATGCCGAAGGCCGCCTCGTGCTCTGCGATGCGCTCTGGTACTGCAACGACCGCTTCAAGCCGCAGTTCATGATCAATCTTGCCACGCTGACCGGGGCGATCGTCGTGGCGCTCGGCAATGTGCATGCCGGCCTGTTCTCCAATGACGACCAGCTTTCCGCCCAACTGACGGCAGCCGGTCTTTCGAGCAACGAAAAACTCTGGCGCATGCCGCTCGGCAGGGATTACGACAAGCTGATCGACAGCAAGTTCGCCGATATGAAGAACACCGGCGGCCGACAGGCCGGCTCGATCACGGCCGCGCATTTCCTCAAGCGCTTCGTGCAGGACACGCCTTGGGCGCATCTCGATATTGCCGGCACGGCGATGGGCTCGCCGCAGGACGAGATCAATCAATCCTGGGGTTCCGGCTTCGGCGTGCGCCTGCTCGACGAGCTCGTTCGCGCCCATTATGAATCCTGATGACGGACGTTCTCTTCTATCATCTGACCGAATCCAGGCTGGAGGACGCGCTTCCGCCGCTCATCGACAAAAGCGTCGAGCGCGGCTGGCGCGTTGCCGTCCAGACGCGCGAGCCGGCGCGGCGTGATGCTCTCGATCAGCATCTTTGGACTTTCCGCGAGGAGAGCTTCCTGCCGCACGGCACCGACGAGGCGGATTTCGCCGAAAGCCAGCCGGTGCTTTTGACGGTGACGCCGGACAATGCCAATGCGGCGACCGTGCGTTTCATCGTCGACGGCGCCGAGCCGCCGCCGGCCGATGCCTATGAGCGCATCGTCTTCATGTTCGACGGTCACGACCAGGAGCAACTGGAAGCCGCCCGTGCGCAATGGAAGAAGCTGAAAGGCGAGGGGCATAACCTCACCTATTGGCAGCAGACACCGGAAGGGCGGTGGGAGAAGAAGGCCTGAGCGTTTCGCCACGACGCCACAGCGCCGCGCGTCTTTCAGACATGCAAAGGACGCTGTAACACTTTGAATTGCTGTATGAAGCCGTCCAACTTCGCTCTCCCGGCGAGCGAATACCGCTACCGTTTCGAACCTTTGTCCTCGTCGAGGTTCGTCAGGATATTGAGGGGCACGATCCCGCCAGCACTTTCCGACGCGTCGAGCGCCTCGACTGCCAAAACCTGCTTTCCATTCGGACTGACAAAAGCGAATGCCCACGCCTTGTCGGCAAAGGTGCTGACCGGCATTTCCGCCCAGCCGGCTTGATGGACAAGGCGTTCGGCATAATAAGTCTTGATGGTCTGCGGCTCGGTGGTGCTGGCGAGATTGCGCGACAGGATACGCATGGACTTCTCTCCGAACCGCCCTTCCAGTTGGCCCAGCACCTTGCTGGTGGCCTGCCAATCCTGGGCCTGGGTCGCCGATCCGAAGGAATATTCCTCGGATCGGGAAACGCCCGGTGCATCAGGCGGCATGACGACCTCTTCGCCCCAACATGCTGCAAGGCTGAGAAGCGGCACCACAAGAATGCCAATCTTCAACACGCGGAAAAATCGGCCCTTGCGGCCAATTCTGTTGCTCATGAGCGGCTGCCCCCGAACACTATTGCCATAGGCCGGCAAATCTTGCCGGTTTCCATGACGTTATTGCGACGCTCAGTCGTGGAAGGCGTCGACGAATTTGCGCTTGCCGAGCATGAAGGCATCGGCGACGTGGCGCAGCGGCGCGAGGTCGACATCCGATTTGCCGGCCTTGATGATTTCGGCGAAGCGACGGTAGAGCGAAGGATATTCCTGCTCCGGCTCGGCGAATCTGAGCGCGCCGTCGATCAAAAGCTTGGCGCCGCCCTCGGCGAGCACCATCTGGCCGGCTGCCGTCTCCGCGACGATGTCCCAGCTCTGCTTGCCGGTTTGGCGCCAGTCGAATTCGGCGTGAACCGGCAGGCCGTCCGCATTGCGGAAGCGAATGTCGGCGGCGATCGGCGCGTCGCGGTTGTCGGGAAATTCGAGCACGGCCTCGGTGATGAAGATCGGCCGCGGCAGGATATGGGTGACGATCGACAGCGCGTTGATGCCGGGATCGAAAACGCCGAGGCCGCCAGCCTGCCAGATCCATTCCTGGTTCGGATGCCAATGGCGGACATCCTCCTTCCAGATCACATGCACGCTTTCAATCGTCGTCGAGGCAAGAAACGCCTTGGCAGCCTCGACGCCCGGTGCATAGCGCGAATGCCAGCTGGCAAAGAGCGACGCACCCTGCTTGTTTGCCAGCGCTTCAAGGTCGGCCACTTCGCTGAGCGTCGCGCCGGGCGGCTTTTCCAGGAAGACGTGCTTGCCGGCGACGAGCGCCTTATAGGCCGCCTCGTAGCGATATTGCGGCGGCATGCAGAGCGAAACGGCATCGATCGAGGGCTCGGCGTCGAGCATCGCTTCGATCGTCGTATAACTCTTGACGCCTTCGACCGTGCCGTGGCGGCTTGCCGTGGCGACGAGTTCGAAATCCGGGTTCTTGGCGATGGAGGGAAGGTGCTGGTCGCGGACGATCTTGCCGACGCCGACGATGGCGAGATTGATAGGAGACATGGTGTTTCGCTCGAGCCTGTATGAAAAGTATGATTATTGACGCGTTTGTATCAGAAAGAGGCGTGCCGACAAGCTCTCCTCCTCCATTCTATGGCATCCTATCGCATGATGGTTTGGCGAAGGAAGCTGTAACCCATCGCCGCGCGGGCGGCGCGCTCTTCGGAATTACCGTCGCCGCCATGCCCGCCGGAGCCGAATTCATGGAAGAGCGGCCGGTGTCCTTCTTCCTCCAGCCGCGCGGCAAAGCGGCGCGCATGCGAGGGATGCACGCGGTCGTCATTGGCGGAGCTTTCGACATAGATCGGCGGATAGCTGACCTCGGTCGCCGGCCTGACATTGTGAAGCGGCGAATAGCCGAGCATAAAATCCCGGTCCACCGGCGTCTCCGGATCGCCGTATTCGTCCATCCAGGCTTGCCCTGCGCTGAACAGGTGGAAACGGGTCATGTCAAGGACCGGCACCTGGCACCAGACGGCGCCGAAATCGTCGGGATAGCGCGTCAGCATCACGCCGGTCAGCAGACCGCCATTGCTGCCGCCCTGGCAGGCGATCCGCGACGGCACTGTATAGCCGCGGGCGACGAGATCGCGAGCGATGGCGACGAAATCGGCAAAGGCCCGGTCTCGCCCCTGCCGCTTGGCACTGCGATACCAGTCAGGCCCGAATTCGCCGCCGCCGCGAATATAAGCCTGCACATAGGCGCCGCCTTGTTCCAGCCAGCGTCCTGTCACGCCGGAATAGTTTGGCGACAACGGGACATCGAAGCCGCCATAGCCGTAAAGCAATACCGGCAGCGCGCCCTTGGTCCACTGCTTCGGCAGGACGAGCCGATAGGTAACCCTCGTTCCGTCCTCGGAAACAGCCTCCAGCAGTTCGGATGACATATCGGTCGCATCGAAATAGCTCGGCGCCGCGGCGACGAAAATCGGCTCGGCCAGCTTGCTGCGATCCGACAGCGCGAGACGGTAACAGACGGGCGGCTGCAGGAAGCCCTGGCCGACGATGTGGAGCGTGTCGTCGCCAAGATGCAGATCTGCATGAAGCGGCCTGAAGTGAACCGTCTGCATATCCGCCGGCAGTGCGATCTCGCGCTGTTCGGCATCGGGCCTTGTCAGGTCCAGCACCATGAGACGCGGACGCAGCCGATCGGAGATGATGAAGACGCACCACTCCTGCATCAGCATCATCTGCGCGATGGACTGGCCCTCGGCAGGCTGAAACAGGATCCGCTCCGGCCCGAGCAGGGCCGTCTCCGAGGCGGGATCGAAGCGTTGTAGCACGAGGCTGCCGGTCGCAACGCGCTCATCGGTCTTTGCCCGCCAAAGGCAATGATCATGATTGAACTGGAAATCGGCTTCCTTAGGCAGATCGATGCGCCGCTGTGTGCCATTGTTGGCGATCAGGAAAGCGCTCGCGACGCCGATCTCGTGGGCGGCGACGAAAATATCGATCAAACCGCGATCCGCCGAAGCGCCTGATAGGGCAGGGTCGATGACGAGATTGAAGCCGTAGACGTCCTCGTCTGCAGCTTCGAACATGACGGCGGCATCTTCCGGTCGCTGCCCGCGCTTCAATCGCCGTCCGACGCGCGGCCATCCGGAGCGGGTCGCCGAAAATCTGTCGATGGAACCGAAATAGCAGATTTCGTCACGGCTCAGCCAGGTGGCATGCGATCGTGCGGCCGGTGTATCGAAGCCGCCCTCGACGACCTGTTTTCGCTCCGCGTCGAATTCGAGCAGCCGGAGAAGGTCGGAGCCGCCGTCCGAAAGCGTGAGCAGCACCCGCGTCGGCTCCCATGGGCAGGTGACGGCGCCGCGCCAATTCCAGCGCTTGCCTTCGCTGACGCAGAAGGCGTCGAGATCGAAGACCGGCTCCCAGGCGGCGTCCGGCAGCGGCTCCTGATCTGCCGGCAGGCGCAGCCAGATGCCAAGGGGATTGTCCTTGCTCTGGCGGAAATCGAACAGCCACTCGCCTCGGCGCATCGGAACGATCAGCCTGTCCTGCCGCTCGATCAGCGCCTTGATCGCGTCGCGATCCCTCTCGAATTCAGGTGTTCTCAGTGCCGCGTCGGAAACCCGGTTGTGCTCGTCGATGAACTGGCGGGTGCGCGGATCGTCGTCCGTTTCGAGATGAAGGTTCATATCCGACCTGCCGGCTTCCGTTGACGTCGGACAGATCTAGGCAGCCGGTCCCGATTTGGCAACCCGCCTTAGCGGATCGTCACGAAGTCGGCCGAGGCGACGACGGTGTTGGGCACATCGGTCTTCTTGAACTTCAGCGTCACCCTGTGGCTAACCCGCCATCGCTTCTTCGTATTCGGCAGACAGCATCAGCCAGTCTTCCTCGGCGGCAGCCAATTTCGCCGCAGCTTCGCCGCGCTGCTTTGCCTTCTCGGCCGCCTTGGCGGGCGTCTTTTCATAAAGGGCCGGATCCGCAAGTTCCGCGTCAAGCGCCTGAATCTGTTTCTCCAGCTTCGCCGTCAAGGATTCGATTTCGTTGATCTTTTTCCTGAGCGGCGTCAGCGAGGCGCGACGTTCGGCATTGAGCTTGCGCTGGTCGGCCTTCGACGTCGCGTCTTCAGCTAGCTGCGGCTTTTCTTCTTTTTTTTTACCGGATGTGACGATGAGGTCGCGATATTCATCCATATCGCCTTCGAAGGTCGTCACCGTGCCGCCATTGACCAGCCACAACCGATCGACCGTCGCCTCGATCAGGTGACGATCATGCGAAATCAGGATGACGGCGCCTTCGTAGTCGTTCAGCGCCTCGATCAGCGCACGGCGGCTGTCGATGTCGAGGTGGTTGGTCGGCTCATCGAGGATCAGCAGGTTGGGTGCATGGAAGGCGGCAAGCCCCATCAGCAACCGGGCTTTTTCGCCGCCGGAGAGATCTTTGGCGGCCGTCGCCATCTTCTCGGTCGCAAGCCCCATCTGGGCGACGCGGGCGCGCACCTTGGCTTCCGGCGCGCCGGGCATCAGCCGGCGCACATGCTCCACCGGCGATTGCTCGGGAATGAGGTCGTCGAGCTGGTGCTGCGCGAAGAAGCCGATCTTCAGGCTCGGCGCGAGCTTCACTTCGCCGCTCTCAGGCGCAAGCCGGCCGGAGATGAACTTGGCGAAGGTCGATTTGCCGTTGCCGTTCGAGCCAAGCAGGGCGATGCGGTCGTCATTGTCGATACGCAGATTGAGGTTCTTGAGGATCGGATTGCCGGGCTCGTAGCCGACGGCGCCGCTCTGGATCGCGACGATCGGCGAGGCCGGCTGCTTTTCCGGCTCGGGAAAAGTGATCGGCTGTACGTGGTCCTCGATCACCGCCGCAACCGTTCCCATGCGCTCGAGCGCCTTGACGCGCGATTGTGCCTGCCGGGCCTTGGAAGCCTTGGCCTTGAAGCGATCGATGAAGCCCTGTAGATGTTTGCGTGCCGCGTCGTTCTTGGCCTTGGCCTTCGTCTGCAGCTCGTCGGCCTCAGCCTTTTGTCGCTCGAACTGGTCATATCCGCCGCGATAGAAGGTGAGCTTCTTCTGGTCGAGATGGACGATCGCATTGACCGCGTTGTTCAACAGGTCGCGATCGTGGCTGATGATGATGACAGTGTGCGGATAGCGCCTGACATAATCTTCCAGCCACAGCGTGCCTTCGAGGTCGAGATAGTTGGTTGGCTCGTCGAGCAGGAGCAGGTCCGGCTCGGAAAACAGCACGGCGGCAAGGGCGACGCGCATGCGCCAGCCGCCGGAAAAGGAGGAGGCGGGGCGGGCTTGCGCTTCCTTGTCGAAGCCGAGGCCGGCAAGAATGCTCGCCGCGCGCGCTTCGGCCGAATGCGCGTCGATATCGACAAGGCGCATCTGGATTTCGGCGATGCGATGCGGATCGGTTGCCGTTTCCGCCTCGGCAACGAGGGCGGTGCGTTCCTTATCCGCGGCAAGCACGATTTCGATCAGGGCGTCTTCGGTTGCCGGTGCCTCCTGCGCCACCTGGCCGATGCGTGCGGCCTTGGGGATAGACACCGTTCCGCTCTCCGAGCCAAGATCGCCGGTGATGACGCGAAAAAGCGTGGACTTGCCGGCGCCGTTGCGCCCGACGAGCCCGGCCTTCGTGCCTGAAGGCAGCGAAACGCTGGCATTGTCGAGAAGCAGGCGCCCGGCGATGCGGGCGGAAATATCGGTGAGCGTGATCATGGCCGGCGTTTTGGCCGAAAGCGCTCGCCAAGGCAAGAGCGCTTATCCCCGCGCCAAGCTTGCTTGTGCGCTGACAAGCTTGCTTGTCCCCGGGACAAGCGTGCTTTGTCCGCCGCCTCAGCGGCCGAAAGCCTGCACCGGTTGCCGGGGGTTCGACTGCGCGGCGAGAAGCGCCACGCGGGCATTGGCCTGCAATTGTCCCGGCGTTGCCGCATCGGTGCTGAGCGCCACGCCGATCGAGATGGTGAGCCTGCCGGGATCGGCTTTGTCGGATGTCGCAAAGACCAGATTGTCTTCGACGGAGGCGCGCAGGCGCTCGGCAATCGTCATCGCATCCTGCATGCCGACATTGGAAAACAACAGGGCGAATTCGTCAGCCTCTGTGCGGGCGACGAAATCGTTTTTCTTGACCGACTTGCTGAACAGGCCGGCGAGCTTCTTCAGGAGCTTATTGCCAGCCTGGGTGCCGTATTTGTCGTTGAGATCGGTGAAATTGTCGATATCGACCATGATCAGCGCGCTACCGGCGGCACCTTCTTCACGCGCGTAGAGATCGGCCATCGTCCGGTTCAGCGCGATGCGGTTCGGAAGCCCGGTGATCCTGTCGGCGATCGCCGCCGATTGCATCGCCGAAATGCCGCGCTCTAGCGTTTCCAGCGTCTTGATATCGTCCTGCAGCTTCGCGCCGATTTCCATCTCCGCTGCAAGAACGGTCGAAAGCGAGGCAGTGAGATAGTCGATCTCGCTGAGGAAGGCGGCAAGGCTCTGATCGTCATGGCCGGAAACGGATTTCAGGATAGTGCCGCAGGCGCGCGCAAAGGCATTCTTGTGCTTCAGCCCTTCGGCAAGCCTTTCCGCCACGTCGCGCAGCATCCGGCTCGCCTCGTTTCGGGATGTCTCGCCCGCCAGCCCGCAATGGCCGACGAGGCGGTATTTCAGGCCGAGTTCGTCGAGCATCGGCTGTTGTGGCTGGGACCCGAGTGCGGCGATATCCTGCGCAAGGCCGGCATTGAGCCCGACGATCGCCTCGTGAAAGAGTTCGTAATTGCGCGGCAGCGCGGCGACGTTCAGGCGCGCCATGTGCTGGGCGATCTTCTGAATATTCGCCATCGGCGCGGCGCGCAGCGCCTCGCGCGGCACCAATGCGTTTGCGCTTGCATTCTGCATAACGATCCCTCGCGACCCGGCCTCATCTCTCACATCCGCTATGCCAGCAAGCTTTTAAGAGAGGCTGAATTTTCAACGGGAAGCCCGGGATTGGCGGGTGGAACTGGCAAAGGCGGTTAATTCAGTCTTGATGGCCGGAACATGATACCGAAAATTGTGAGTGGTCATCATATTTTAGCTTTTAACTTAGATCGGGCCTCACATCCATTCGCGGCCCTCGCTGCGCAGGAAGTATATGAGATCCAGTGTGAGGCTCGGCTTGCCGAGCGCCGTCAGCGTCATGTGGCACTGGCCGCGATGATGGGTCTGGTGGTTGAAGAAATGCGCGAGCGCCGATGCCAGCGGCTGGGTGATCTCGGCCGGCTTTACCACCGTGACATAGGTGAAGTTGGCAGCAAGCGTTGCCTCGTCCAGCATGCCCGTCCAGGCAATGATCCGCTCGTCCTCTGCCTTGCGGGCGGCGGCTAGCGTGTCCAACTCTTCGAAGAGCACGGCATCGAGTGTCGTCGGCGCTTCGCCGGTGCCGGTGAAGCGCTTCATCCATATCCGGTCGGCGACGAGCAGATGATTGAGCGTGCGATGCAGCGAGCCGAAGAAAGCGCCGCGGTCGCTGCGGAAGTCTGCATCGCTGAGTTCGGCTGCGGCCGTATAAACTTGCGTGTTGGCCCAGCGATTATAGGCGGCAAACATCCTGTAATGTCTGAGCATTCCGTCCCTCCCGGATTGGTCGCGGCAGTCTAGCCCGTTTTCCCCGCAAATCGCAGTGATGTGCCCATGAAATTTCCTGATTTGATCGCCGGCGCTTTCTGTCGTGGAATGGATGGAGCCGTGATCTCGAAAGGACTGTCATGACCAGAGCCCTCTATTCCCTCTGCGGTGCCGACGAGCGGCGCTTCTTTTCGCCCCATTGCTGGAAGGCGGTGATGGCGCTGGCGCATAAGGGGCTCGATTTCGAGGAGATTCCGACCACATACGCCCGCATCCGCGCGATCGGCGGTGGCGTCTCGTCGACCGTGCCGGTGCTCGACGACAACGGCCGGCTGATCCCCGACAGTTTCGACATCGCCCTTTATCTGGAGGAGGCCTATCCTGAGCGACCGTCACTGTTCAACGGCGAGGGCGGCAAGGCGCTGTCCCGGATGGTGGAAGGTTATTCGCAGATGATCGTCCATCCGGCGATCATGCGCATCGCCCTTCTCGACATTCATGCGAACCTCGACGAGGGAGATAAGGCCTATTTCCGCGAAAGTCGGGAGGTTCGTCTGGGCAAGCCGCTGGAAGTGGTTGCCGCCGACAGCGAGGCGGAGAAGGCTTCCTTCGGCGCCAAGCTGGAGCCGCTCCGCCACATGTTGAAATTCCAGCCCTTCATCGGCGGGCAGACACCGCTCTTTGCCGACTATATCGTCTTCGGCGCGCTGCAATGGCTGCGTGTGTCCGCCGGTCTTGCCATGCTGGCCGCCGCCGATCCCGTCATGGCCTGGTTCGAACGCTGCCTCGATCTTCACCAAAGCCGCGGCAGGACTGTGACAGCGGCGTGAAATTGCCGCCTACCTCTTGTTTTCGGGCGTTGGGGCGGGTAAAGACCGCCCACTTTTCCCGAGAAAACAGAGGATTTGACTATGGCGATTGAACGCACCTTCTCGATGATCAAGCCGGACGCAACGAAGCGCAACCTGACGGGCGCCATCACCAAGATGCTCGAAGATGCCGGCCTGCGCGTCGTCGCTTCCAAGCGCGTCTGGATGAGCCGTCGCGAAGCCGAAGGCTTCTACGCCGTTCACAAGGACCGTCCCTTCTTCGGCGAACTGGTGGAAGGCATGACCTCCGGCCCGACCGTCGTCCAGGTGCTGGAAGGCGAAGGCGCGATCCTCAAGAACCGCGAGATCATGGGCGCGACCAACCCGGCAAACGCTGACGAAGGCACGATCCGCAAGGTTCATGCGCTGTCGATCGGCGAAAATTCCGTTCACGGCTCGGATGCTCCTGAAACGGCTGCCCAGGAAATCAAGTACTGGTTTTCCGATACCGAAATCGTCGGCTGAGGCCACGCTTCGGCATTTGCCGGCAATGCCTTGAATTGACTCTCGAAAGCCGGGGCCTTGCCCCGGCTTTTTCCATGTATTTCTCTATGTCGGGCATTTGTCGGTATTCGAGAAATCGACACTGCCGTCAGGCTTGAAGACCTCCGGGTTCTTTTCATAGAGCGCACCAACGACGAGCGGCTTGCTCGGCAAGACGGTCTGGTCGAGGTCGGAGCGGAACTCAGTCTTCAACTCCTGAAGCACCTTGCCATCCTTGTCCACCAGCCGGACACTGACGGAATAGGGACGGTCCTTGCGCACGCAGTGCAGGTTCTCGCTCTGCAGCGAGATCTTGTCGTCGATCGGGTAGATCTTCTGGTTCAGCACCAGCGGATCGCCACCTTCAGGATTTTCGAATTCGGCGATGATGACCGAACCGTCGGGTATAGGCCCTGTCTTCTTCAGCGTCAGCAGATAGGTGGCGCTCGCCACCCGATAGTTGAAGACGAAGAGATGGCCGGTGACCTCGACCAGGTTTTCCGCCTGACGCTGGCAGGCTGAAAGCAGAAGGCCGGTTGCGGCCGCCGCTGCGATCAGGTGTTTCTTCATGGCGTCTCCTCCTTCTTGCGGCGATAGTACCGGTTGGCCTTGGCGCGGTTGCCGCAGACCGCCATGTCGCACCAGGCCCGGCTCCTGTTCTTGCTGCGGTCGATGAACAGCCAGCCGCAATTGCCGCAGATCTTCATGCGCTCTGGATCGGGCATGACGATCAGCCGCAGCGTCGAATGGGCAGTTGCCGCGGCCAGGCTGTCGGGGCCGGCGTCGCGCAATGTCTTCGCCAGCGCTCCCAGCAGCTTGGCCAGCAATTGGTCGTGGCCGCCATTCAGTATACGCTCGCGGAAATAGAGGTCGATCGTTTCCCGTAGCGCGATGAAATCCGCCTCGTGTTCCGCCGCCACCGGCGCGATGTCGCCGAAGAGGGCGCGCTCGGCGCAGAATTCGGCGGCGGCGCGCGGAAAGCTCCGCATCTGGTCCCTGACCGCGAAGCGGTCGATCCGCCGCGTCGCATCGTGGCGCAGAACCACGCTGTTGACGACATCGAGCGCCAGTGCGCCGCCGGCAAAGCGGTGAGAGGTCCAGGAAAAGCTCATGGTGAAATTATAACTGGTGAAATAGGTTTTACCAGTTATAATTTTGGTGACGCGGAGTGTCTGGAATGGCTTATCTTCTGCAGCAACTGGCGAATGCGGTTCCGCTGGCCGCCCTCTATGCCGCGCTTGCCTTCGGTTATGCCGTAGCCTTCGGCGTGACGAAGCGGGCCGACATCACCTATGGGGCGATCTTTGCCTTCGCGGGCCAGATCCTGCTGCTCTTCACCGAACTCGCCTATGTCAGGTTTTGGCTGGTGCTGCCGGCGGCGCTTGCCGTCGGCGCCTCCGCTTCGATCGTCTATTCGCTGGCGGCGGGCCTATGGATCGGCCGTTCGATCATGCTGCCGCTGGTCAACAAATCGCCGAATACGGTCATCGTCGCTGCCCTCGGCATCATGATCGTACTGATGGAAACGGCCAGGCTTGCTGCCAATACCCGCGCCATCTGGTTGCCGCCATTCCTGAACGACACGGTCGTCTTCTGGAGCGACGGCCCGTTCAAGGTGACGCTCACCCATATCCAGCTGATCGACACCGCACTGATGTGTGCCATTGTCGGGGTGGGTACGCTGATCCTCAGACGCACGGCCTGGGGCCGCGTCTGGCGCGCCGTCACCGATGATCCGGTGGCAGCCGAACTCTGCGGCACCAGCGCCGACCGCGTCTTTCTGGTCGCCTATGGGGCCGCAGCCCTCGTCGCCACGATCTGCGGCATCCTCGCGACCTTCTATTACGGCTCGATGGATTTCGGCGCCGGTCTGATGTTCGGGCTGAAGGTGCTGCTGATCGCAGCCGTCGGCGGCTATTCCGATCCGCTGCGCTCGGCAGGCGGCGCTGCCGGGCTCGCCATCGTCGAAACCCTATGGGGCGCCTACGGCCCCTTCGTCTGGCGGGATCTGGTCGTCTTCTCGCTGCTCGTCCTGCTCTTGGTCATGAGCCGCAGGGAGCGTGTCGTTCTCTAACTTATTTCCACTTGTCGCGGGCTGCGTCGTCGGCGTCCTTCGCCGAGACCCAGTCGCCGGTGGCGCCATCCCTGCCGTGCTCCTTCTTCCAGAAGGGGGCTGCAGTTTTCAGGAAATCCATGACGAAATTGGCGCCGTCGAACGCCGCCTGCCGGTGCGGCGCGGCTGCGACGACGAGCACGATATTCTCGCCGGCTGCGATCTTTCCGTAGCGGTGGATGGCGGTCAGCCCGAGAAGCCCGAAACGGGCGATGGCGAGATCGCCGATGCGCCGCATCTCCGCTTCCGCCATGCCGGGATAATGCTCGAGTTCGAGAGCCGCCAGCGTGCCGCCCTCATCGCGGCAGAGGCCGGAAAAGGTGACGACGGCGCCGATGCCGGGTTTGCCCTTGGAGAGCAGATCGACCTCGGCCTGCAGGTCGAAATCCTCATGCTGGACGCGGATGGTGGGGGTGATGGTCAATGCGACCTCCCCCTTCTCCCCAGCGGGGAGAAGATGTCCGAAGGACAGATGAGGGGGGTGAGCGGCGAAGGCCGCGAACGCACTGAGCGCAAGCGAAGGGCAGCCCCAGTGGCAGCGGCCCCCTCATCCGACCCTTCGGGCCACCTTCTCCCCGCTGGGGAGAAGGGAGAGGAATATGCCGCGCCCGACCTCATCCCAATCATCCCCCCGTCATCGGCGGAAATATCCCGATCTCTTTCGCCCCTGATATCGGCTCGTCATGCTCAACATGCTCCATGTCGAGCGCCACGCGGATCACGTCGGGATATTGAAGTGCGGTCTCATATTCTTCGCCCAGCGTCTTCAAATGATTCAACAGATCGTCAACGGTGACGACGGAGGAGGGGAGGTCGATCTCCTCCTCGCCCTTGCCGATGCGCTCGCGCACCCAGGCAAAATAGACAAGCCGCGTCATTCTTCGTCATCCACGATATGTTTCACCCCGGCGCGGAAATAGTCGTAGCCGGTATAGATGGTCAGCAGCGCCGCGATCCACAGCAGCGCGATGCCGGTCTGCGTCGTATAGGGGAAAATCTCGTCGCCGGCCGGGCCGGCGAGCAGGAAGGCGATGGCGACGAGCTGCAGCGTCGTCTTCCACTTGGCAATCCGCGTCACCGGTACGCTGACCTTCAGCGCCGCCAGATATTCGCGCAGTCCCGACACCAGGATCTCGCGGCAGAGAATGGTGATCGCCGCCCAGATCGACCAGCCGGCGATGGTCTGGTCGGCCGCGACCAGGAGAAGGATCGAGGCGACCAGCAGCTTGTCGGCGATCGGATCGAGCATACGGCCGATATTCGACGTCTGGTTCCAGATGCGCGCGAGATAACCGTCGAGGAAATCGGTGAGCGAGGCGATGACGAAGATCCACAGCGCCACCCAACGCGCCGTATTGCTGATCGACAGCCTGCCCTCGATGAAGAAGCAGAGAACGATCAGCGGTACGGCGAGGATACGGCCGTAGGTCAGAAGATTGGGAATGCTGTACGCACGCGATGCCATGGGATCGTTTCTCTGAATTGATGCGCTGCTACAGCGCCGCGCTGCTTTTCAGACGCGCAAAGGACCCTGTAACACTTTAGACCCTCCGCATCATGCTCGGGCCGATGCGGTAGATGACGGCTTTGGCTACGGACCGTCAATATTCTTTCTGTCTTTTCACCGCCTTTGCGTGGAATTTGCGACGGACGCCGGTTATTTGGCGGCGTCGTCGTGGAAATGATTGTAGACCTGCCTGGCGACGGCTTCCGATATGCCTTCCACCGCCATCAGGTCGGACAGGGCGGCGCGCGAAACCGCCTTCGCAGTGCCGAAATGCTGGAGCAACGCGCGTTTGCGCGATGGGCCGATGCCGCCGATCTCGTCGAGCGGGTTCTTGATCATTTCCTTCTTGCGCCGTGCCCGGTGCGAGCCGATCGCGAAACGGTGCGCCTCGTCGCGCATGCGCTGGATGAAATAGAGCACCGGATCACGCGGCGGCAGGGTGAAGCTCTCGCGTCCCGGCTGGAAGAAGCGTTCGCGCCCGGCGTCGCGGTCGACGCCCTTGGCGATGCCGATCGCCGTCACGCTGTCGGTGATGCCGAGTTCGGCAAGGATGGCACGCACCGCCGTCATCTGCCCCTGGCCACCGTCGATGAGGATCACATCGGGCCATGTCGGGAAGGGCATGTCGGCTGCATCGGGCGTGGCCACCTGCGCCGTCCGGTCAGGAATGCCTTCCTCCTTGATCAGCCGGGAGAACCGCCGCGTCATCACCTCCTTCATCATGCCGAAGTCGTCGCCAGGCGAGATGTCGGTCGATTTGATATTGAACTTGCGATACTGGTTCTTGACGAAACCTTCCGGCCCCGCGACCACCATGCCGCCGACGGCATTGGTGCCCATGATATGCGAGTTGTCGTAGATCTCGATGCGCTGCGGTGCATAGGCAAGCCCGAACGTCTCCTTGAAACCCTCGAGCAGCCGCGACTGCGACGCCGTTTCGGCAAGCTTTCGTCCATGCGCCTCGCGTGCATTGCCGACGACATGGTCGACCAGATCCCGCTTCTCGCCGCGCTGCGGCACGAGGATGGAAACCTTGTGGCCGGCCTTTTCGCTGAGTGCTGCGGCGAGCAGTTCCAGCTCCTCCACCGTCTGCGACAGCATGATCTGCTTCGGCACCGGCTTGTCGTCGTAGAACTGCGCGAGGAAGGAATTCAGCACTTCGGCGCTGGAAAGCTGTGGATCGGCCTTCGGGAAATAGGCGCGATTACCCCAGTTCTGGCCGGTGCGGAAGAAGAACACCTGGATGCAGGAGATGCCGCCCTCGTGATGGATGGCGAAAACGTCAGCCTCCTCGACGCCGGCCGGATTGATGCCCTGATGGCTCTGCACATGCGACAACGCCGCCAGGCGATCGCGATAGATCGCCGCCCGCTCGAAGTCGAGGTCCTCGGCGGCCTGGTTCATCGCTTCGGCCATATGCGACTTCACCTTCTGGCTCTTGCCGGACAGGAAGTCCTTCGCCTCCTGCACCAGTTCGCCGTACCCCTCATCGCTGACCTCGTGGGTGCACGGACCGGAACAGCGCTTGATCTGGTAGAGCAGGCAGGGTCGGGTGCGCGTTTCGAAGACGCTGTCGGTGCAGGTTCGAATCAGGAAGGCGCGCTGCAGCGAATTGATCGTCCGCCCGACCGCGCCGGCCGAAGCGAAGGGTCCGAAATAGTCGCCTTTTCGCGCTCTCGCACCGCGATGCTTGAAGATCGCCGGCGCCCGGTGGTCGCCGGTGATGAGGATATAAGGAAAGGACTTGTCGTCGCGCAAAAGCACATTAAAGCGCGGCCGCAAGCGCTTGATCAGATTCGCTTCCAACAGCAGCGCTTCGGTTTCCGTGCGCGTCGTCACGAATTCCATGTTCGCCGTCTGGCGCACCATCTGGGCGATGCGGTTGGAATGCACGCGGCCGACGGCGTAATTGTTGACGCGCTTCTTCAGGCTGCGCGCCTTGCCGACATAGAGCACGTCGCCCTCGGCATTGAACATGCGGTAGACGCCGGGGCTGTTCGGCAGCCGCTTGACGAATTCGCCGATCAATTCCGCGCCGATGAGCCCGGTTTCATTGAGGCTGCCCGCATTCCAGTCGACCGTCGCCGCAAGCGGGGCGGCGGCGGAAACGTCGCCTTCCACTTCGATATCGTCTTCGCTCTCATCCGTGTCGTCGTAGAGAACGCCGCCATCCGGCAGCTTTCGTCCGTTCATTCCGTAATCTCCGCCACATCGGGCGTCTGCCAGGCGAGGTGCTGGCCGCCGTCGAGGGCAATCATCTGGCCGGTGATCGAGGGAGTGTCGTAAAGGAAGCGAATCGTTTGTCCGAATTCCTCCAGCGCCGGCCCTCGCTGCAAGATAAGGGCTGAGACCTGCGCTTGGAAGTCCTCCATCGCCTGCCGCTCGCTCGGCATCGAGGGGCCGGGGCCGATGGCATTGACGCGGATGCGTGGCGCCAATGCCTGTGCAAGCGTCTGTGTCGCCGTCCACAGCGCGGATTTGGAGAGGGTATACGAATAGAAGCTGGGCCTCAGCGCCCAAACCCGCTGGTCGATGATATTGACGATCAGCCCTGCTGCCTCAGCGGGCATCTGCTGCGCGAAGGCCGCCGCAAGGATAGAGGGCGCACGGACATGCAGGTCGAAGTGCAATGCCCAGGTGGCGGCATTGAAACTACGCGCTGAATCATGCTGGAAGACCGACGCATTATTGACGAGCAGATCGAGCGGCCCGAGCGCTTCCGACGCCTTCGCGACCAACGCGCCCGTTTCGCCGAGATCGCTAAGGTCGGCCTGCAGGGCGACCGCCCCATGTCCCTTCCGCCGCAATTCCGCCACCAACTCTTCGGCCTCACCGATAGAGCCGTTCGCGTGGATCGCAACGGAAAAGCCATTTGCAGCAAGGTCTTCGGCGATTGCCCGGCCTATTCTTTTAGCAGCCCCTGTTATAAGGGCCGAGCGAAGTCTTTTGTGCTTCAAAATCTTGCCTTCTGATCCCGCGAGTCTGTCTGCAGACTATATAGGGGCCGACGGAGATTATATAAATAGGCCGTTGCGGTTGCGTCCAGAAGCCGATATTCTATGTATTATTTAAGAATGCGATTTCTTAAAATAAGTATTTTCAGTTTAACGCTTCAGTAGGGTTAATGAAGTGTATGTTGCGCCAAAGCAACATCGAATTTCGGCCATGCGGCAGCCACAATGATATCACAATTTGGCTCTTTCAAATCCGCATTTGAGTTCCAATTTCAGTCTCGATCCGGAAGGGACATCTGGCAATATCCCGCCAATGCTTCACTGATAGACAGATGACAAGCGGCGCGGGACTGAAAGGAGACTAAGTATGCGTGTACTCATTGCTGGCCTCATGGCCTCCGTTTTTGCAATTGCGGGCGTCTCGGCAGCTCAGGCGGCCGATGCCGTCGACCAGGTTCCGGAAGCACCGGTCGCCCAGGACGCACCAGTCAAGCCGGCAGGCAACTGGGAAGGCTTTTACCTCGGCGGCGCCGGCACCTACAACATGGGTGACTTCGGTTCCGACCGTCACACCTACGGTTTCGGCGGCCAGGTCTTCACCGGCTACAACTGGCAGGCCGGCCAAATCGTTTACGGCGTTGAATCCGATCTTGGCTACAGCGGCGACGACGTCACCTCTGGCGGCGTCGAGAACAAGTATGGCTGGAACGGCTCCGTCCGTGGCCGCGTCGGCTACGACATGAACCCCTTCCTGCTCTACGGCACGGCCGGTCTTGCCATCGGCGACGTCAAGGTTTCCGACGACACCTCGGACGAAAGCAAGACTAACTTCGGCTATACGGTCGGCGCCGGCGTCGAAGCGTTCGTGACGAACAACATCACGACGCGCCTGGAATATCGCTACACCGACTACCAGAGCAAGGATTACGACCTCGACTCCGGCAGCTTCTCGCGCGGTTACGACGAGAACAGCGTCAAGCTCGGTATCGGCGTCAAGTTCTAAGCTGGTTGAATATCCTGACATGGAAAAGCCGGGCACCTCGCCCGGCTTTTTGCTGTCCGCTCGTTGCTCCAGGCGCTGAGCCCGCTCAGCCTTCGGTCTTGAGCTCGCTATGGGCAGGGAATTTCTTGTCGAACTGCCGCAGCCAGTCGATGAGCGGCGCATGATCGGCTTCCCACTGGTCCTTGAAGCGCAGCTCGAGATAATCGAGCGTCGCGGCCAGCGCGAAATGTCCGCCATTGAGCTTCTTGCCCGTTTTCGGCGGATTGGCGCTGAGATGAGCGAGCCCGCTCGTTGCCTTCTTCCACTGCCGGTCTATCCACGGCTGATGGACCTTTTCCTCGTCGCGGAAGCGCCGCTCGTAGACGATCGCCAGCAGGCAGTCGCAGATGCCGTCGCAGAGCGCCTCGAGGATTTCCGCATCCGTGCGTTTGCCCTTCTTGGAGGGGTAGAGCCGGCCCTTCGTCAGCCGGTCGAAATAATGCATGATCGCCACGCTGTCATATATCGAGACCCCGTCATCGGTCAGCAGCGTCGGGATCTTGCCGAGCGGATTGTTGTCCACCAGGATCGCCGGTCCGGTATTGGTGTCGACCCGGATGGCGTTCAACTCCAGCCCCAGAAAATGCGCGGCCATCCGCACCTTGTTGGAATAGGGCGAGGCGGGCGAACAAAGGAGCTTCATGGGACACCTGATGAGATTTTGGACTGCGGCGCGGACTATTCCGCAAGCAGCTTAAGTGGTCAATCGTCCTTGACCGCCTTGTTCTCGCCGCGCAGCCAGAAGGCGCGGTGCGAGGCGAAACGGTCTTGCGCCAGATGGTCCTTCAATGCGGGCAGCAATTGGTGTAGCTCGTCCTTCAGCGTGAAGGGCGGGTTGACGATGACGAGGCCTGAGCCGGTCAGTCCGGTAATGCCGCGGTCGCTGCGAACGGCAAGTTCGGCGCAGAGCATTTTCGGGATGTCGAGCGCCTGCAGCCTCTCGTGGAATTCCTTGATCGGCGCGCCCTTCTTCAGCGGATACCACAGGCAATAGGTACCACCGGGAAAGCGCCGATAGGCCTTTTCCAGCCCCTCGGCCAGCCGCTGATATTCGTCCTCTTCCTCGAAGGGCGGATCGACGAGCACGATGCCGCGCTTCTCCTTCGGCGGCAGATGCGCGCCGAGCGCCAGCCAGCCGTCAAGCTCGGTGATGCGGGCATGGTGATCGCCCTCGAACAGCCGGTGCAGCCTGACGTAATCCTCGGGATGCAGTTCCATCGCCGACAGCCGGTCTTGCGGCCGGAACAGCATGCGCGCAAGTTTCGGCGATCCGGGATAGAAGCGGATGCCGCCCTCAGGATTGAGTTCGCGGATTGCCGAAAGGTAGGGCTCCAGCAGTTCGGAAACCTGAGGACCGAGGTCTGCCTCCATCAGCTTGCCGATGCCATCGAGCCATTCGCCGGTTTTCTGCGCTTCTTCTAAGGAGAGGTC
Source organism: Rhizobium changzhiense (assembly GCF_013087625.1). NCBI lineage: Bacteria > Pseudomonadati > Pseudomonadota > Alphaproteobacteria > Hyphomicrobiales > Rhizobiaceae > Rhizobium > Rhizobium changzhiense. The sequence continues at coordinate 245,579 of NZ_JABFCQ010000001.1, read as the reverse complement.
ATAGAGGCCGATGCCGGCATGCGTGTCGAGCACGCGGAACCCGCCATCCTTTTTCTGCATGTAACGGATCAGCCGCGTCAGCACGACATGTTTCAGCACATCGGCAAAGTTGCCCGCGTGATAGATGTGGCGGTAGTTCATTTTTGCTGATGTCCGTATGAATTCGCGTCATGGGGAATTTTTGTGGCTTTTGGCCGTGCAAGCCTTGGAATATACAAATGCCATGAACATTGCGACCCCCATCCACGCCAAATCAGAAAAGCCGGACAACAGGGTGGGCCACACGGCCTGTCCGCATGACTGTCCCTCCACCTGCGCGCTGGAGGTCGAGATATCGGAGGATGGTCGCATCGGCCGTGTGCGCGGCGCGAACGACCATTCCTACACGTCGGGCGTCATTTGCGCCAAAGTCGCCCGCTACGCCGAGCGGCTCTACCATCCCGATCGCCTGATGCATCCGTTGCGTCGCACCGGCACCAAGGGGGGAGGGCAGTGGCAGCAGATTTCCTGGGACGATGCGCTGGATGAGATCGCCGAAGCCTTTGTGAAGTCCGAGGCAAGGGACGGCAGCGAGGCGATCTGGCCGTATTTTTACGCGGGCACCATGGGCTGGGTGCAGCGCGATTCGATCGATCGCCTGCGTCACGCCAAGCGTTACTCCGGCTTTTTCTCGTCGATCTGCACCAACCCCGCCTGGACCGGCTTTACCATGGCGACCGGCACATTGCGCGGCCCCGATCCGCGCGAGATGGGCCGCACCGATTGCGTCGTCATCTGGGGCACCAACGCGGTCTCGACGCAGGTCAATGTGATGACCCACGCCATCAAGTCGCGCAAGGAGCGCGGCGCGAAGATCGTCGTCATCGACATCTACGACAATCCGACGATGAAGCAGGCCGACATGGCGCTGATCGTCAGGCCGGGTACCGACGCCGCACTCGCTTGCGCCGTTATGCACATCGCCTTCCGCGACGGTTACGCCGACCGCGAATATATGGCGAGATATGCCGATGATCCCGCCGGTCTCGAGGCGCATCTGAAGACGAAGACGCCGCAATGGGCCGCCGCTATCACCGGCCTTTCGGTCGAGGAGATCGAAGCCTTCGCCAGCCTCGTCGGCACGACGAAGAAGACCTTCTTCCGCCTGGGTTATGGCTTCACCCGCCAGCGCAACGGCGCAGTCGCCATGCATGCGGCCGCCTCGATCGCCACCGTTCTCGGTTCCTGGCAGTATGAAGGCGGCGGCGCCTTCCATTCAAACAGCGACATCTTCCGCATGAATAGTGCCGAACTGACCGGCCGGTCGATGAAGGATGCCGATATCCGCATGCTCGATCAGTCGCAGATCGGCCGCGTCCTGACTGGCGATGCCGTGGCGCTGCGCCATCGCGGCCCGGTGACGGCTATGCTGATCCAAAACACCAATCCTGCGAACATCGCCCCCGAACAGCGCCTCGTCAAACGAGGCTTCGCCCGCGACGATCTCTTCGTTGCCGTGCACGAGCAGTTCATGACCGAAACGGCCGAGGTCGCCGATATCGTCATCCCGGCGACGATGTTCGTCGAGCATGACGACATCTATCGCGCCGGCGGCCAGAACCATATCCTGCTGGGGCCGAAGCTGGTCGAGCCGCCGCCGAGCGTGCGCACCAATCTCTTCGTCATCGAGGAACTGGCCAAACGCCTCGGCGTCGCCGATCGCCCCGGCTTCGGCTTCACCGCCCGCGAAATGGTCGACCGCATCCTCGATTCGAGCGGCCTGCCGGATTACGACCATTTCCTCGAACATAAATGGTTCGATCGCCAGCCTGCTTTCGAGGAAGCGCATTACCTGAACGGCTTTGCCCATCCGGATGGCAAGTTCCATTTCCGCCCGGACTGGATCAATCAGCCGGCGCCGAACAAGCCGCCGGCCGCGATCGGCGCACTCGGTCCGCACGCTGCGCTACCGGCCTTCCCCGATCAGGTCGATGTCATCGAAGTCGCCGATCCAGAGCATCCCTTCCGCCTCGCCACGTCGCCAGCGCGCCACTTCCTGAATTCGAGCTTCTCCGAGACCAAGACCTCTCGCCAGAAAGAAGGCCGCCCTGAAGTGATGATCAACCCGGCCGATGCCGAAGCCAACGGCATCGCCCACGGCGATCTCGTCCGCATCGGCAACAGCCGCGGCGATCTGCGCATTCACGCCCGCATCACTACCGAAGTGAAAGCAGGCGTGCTGATTGCCGAGGGGCTTTGGCCGAACAAGGCGCATGTCGACGGCGAGGGCATCAACGTCTTGACCGGCGCCGACCCCGTCGCGCCCTATGGCGGGGCGGCCGTGCACGACAACAAGGTCTGGCTTCGCAGGGACGCAGCATGATGCAGCCGAAATCACGCGTGAAGATCGCCGGCGAGGAAACCCTGTCGAATGGGTGGACGCGGCTGAGCAGCTATCTCCTCGACTATATCGACCGCAAGGGCGCAACCCAGCGGTTGAAGCGGGAGGTCTACCACCGCACGCCTGCCGCCTGCATCCTGCTTTATGATCCCAGGCGCGACCTCGTCGTTCTCGTCCGCCAGTTCCGCCTCGCCGTTCATCTCAACGGCGATCCCGCCTGGATGATCGAGGTGCCGGCCGGCCTTCTCGACGACGACCATCCCGAAGCGGCTATCCGTCGCGAGGCGATAGAGGAGACCGGCTATCGCCTGCGCGATGCGCGCTTCCTGTTCAAATCCTATACTTCTCCGGGTGCCGTCACCGAGGTCGTGCATTTCTTCGCAGCCCTCATCGACACCGCCGATCGCGTCGCCGAAGGCGGTGGTCTGGACGAGGAGCACGAGGATATCGAAGTCCTCGAAATCCCGCTCGACGAGGCTGCGGCGATGATCGAAACCGGCGAAATCTTCGACGTCAAAACGATCGTGCTTCTGCAATGGGCGCTGTTGAACAGGGGAACGCTTTCCTAACCTCGGGCGAAGGCAAGATTTTCCGCTGATGCGGCACGTTCCAGTTTGGCGTCCAGCGTCGCAAGCGATACGTTCTCTGCGACCGCAAGTGCCAGATAAGCGGCGTCATAGGCCGATAGCTGATATTTTCCGGCCAGTCGCAAGATCGGAAGATGGTCATCGCTTGCGACAGTGCGCAGCGGCAGGCTGGTGAGGCGCATGAGGCAAGCGAGCACATCCTCGTTGGAGATGCGTTTCCGCCGTTCCGCGGTCAACAGGATGTTGCGTATCTCATGCCAGAAGAGATCGGGCACCAAGGCATCTTCCGTTTCGAGAAACGACAAGGCTTCTTCGGCAGTCCGGCTTTCCTCATCGGCCAGCAACCAAGCCGCCGCAACCGAAGCATCGACCACGAATGGCATCAGCGCTGGCCTTCGCGCCGCCATGCGTGAATTTCAGCCGCGGTCGCTCCGGCGCGTTCTACCCGTTCGCTGCGGAGTGCCCGGATGGCGTCGAGCCTCTGGCGACGGTCATCGATCTTGATCATGCGGGCGACCGCCTTGTTGCCGCGTGATATCACCACATCTTCGCCTGCTTCCACCTTGGTCAGAAGCTCCGAGAGATGCGTTTTTGCCTCTGCCACTTTCACTTTGATCGTCATAGCCACCGTCCACTTCTCTCTCCAATGTAATGTCGCGCCAAAACTTGGTCAACTGATTGGTCATGTATGGCAAAGCAAGAACGGACAGAGTAAGAAGTTTGGAAGTTCTTCATGCAGTTGTCACGAAGCAGTTCTATGCGCTGCGGTTTATCAATCATCGGATGCGGTCAGGAGAAAGCCCATGTGGCTCAGCAATTTCACCCTCGTTCTCCCAAACGAGGTGGTGAGGGAAGGTGCCGTGCGTGTTGAGGATGGCGTCATCGCCGAGATCAGGCCGGAGCCGGTCGCGGGTGCTGTTATCGACGGCGGCGGACGGCTTCTGATGCCCGGATTCGTCGATCTGCATGGCGACATGATCGAGCGCGAGATCGCCCCTCGGCCGAATGCGCATATGCCGATCGATTTCGGCATCCACGAACTCGACAAGAAGCTTGCCGCTGCCGGTGTCACCACGGCGTTTGCCGCCGTCTCCTTTGCGACCGAAAGCGTCTACGGCCACGTCCGCTCGCTGGAGACGACATCCGCGGTGATCGAAGGCATCAACCGCCTGCGTGACGATCTGCTGATCGACCACCGCGTCCATGCCCGCTACGAAATCACCAATGTCGGTGCAGCCGCGGCACTCGAGCGCCTGCTGAATGCCGATCAGATCGACATGGTTTCGCTCACCGACCACACGCCGGGCCAGGGCCAGTACAACAACCTGCAGAGCTACATCCTCAGCATTTCCGAGCGCCGTGCCATCTCCGAGGACATGGCGGCGGAGATCGTTGCCAAGCGCATCGCCATGCGCAACAATCCCGACATCGAAGCCAAGCTGAAAGAAATTGTCGCGCTGTCGCTGAAGCACAAGCTGTCGCTTGCCTCGCACGACGACGACAGCGTCGAAAAGGTCGCAGAGATGCACGATCTCGGCGTCACCATCAGCGAGTTTCCGGTCACCGCACCCGCCGCAGAAGAGGCGCGCCGCCGTGGCCTCTGGACGCTGATGGGCGCGCCGAACGCGCTGCGCGGCCAGTCGATGTCAGGCAATCTCAGCGCGCTCGATGCTGCAAGGGCAGGCATGCTGAGCGTCATCGCCGCCGACTATCATCCGGCTGCCTTCGTGCCCGGCATCTTCAAGCTTGCCGACATGGTGGAAGGCGGCTTGCCGGCAGCCGTTGCCATGGCGACCGGCAACGCGGCCCGATCCGCCGGGCTTCTGGACCGCGGCGAGATCGCCATCGGCCAGCGCGCCGATCTTGTCGTGGTCGAGCCGGGCGATATCAACCGCATCCGCGCCACCTTCCGCGCCGGCCGCTTCGTCTACAGCGACGGCACGCTGCATCCGTTGCGGGCTTTGGCGGCTTAAGCGCGGTCGCCGATCAGCGAAATCAGCTGGCCTTTGGGCGCGACAATCGAAGCCTCAGCGCCCACCGCCTTGCCGCCTTCCATCGTCACACGGCCTTCGGCAAAAAGCCGCAGCGCTTGTGGGTAGATCTGGTGCTCCACGGTGAGCACACGCGCGGCAAGGCTTTCGGCCGTGTCGCCGGAAAGAACCGGTACGGCCGCCTGGCCGATCACCGGCCCCTCATCCATGCCTTCGGTGACGAAATGCACCGTGCAGCCGGCGATCCGCATGCCGGCGTCGATCGCCCGCTGATGCGTATGCAGGCCGGGAAACAGCGGCAGCAGGGAAGGGTGGATGTTGAGCATCCGGCCCTCGTAACGCTGGATGAAGGTCGGTGTCAGCAGTCGCATATAGCCTGCCAGGCAGAGAATGTCGGGCGAAAGCTCATCGAGCGCCGAAAAGATCGCCGCTTCATGCGCGTCCTTGCTGGCATAGTCCTTACGGGGAAAGGCGAAGGTGGCGATGCCTTCGGCGGCGGCCTTGGCAAGCCCGCCGGCATCCGCCTTGTCGGAGATGACGCCGACGATCTCGGCCGGATAGTCGGTTGCCTTTGCCGCCGCAACCAGCGCCATCATGTTGGAGCCGCTGCCTGATATGAAGACGACGGCGCGTTTGCGCGGCGAGCTCATATGGCAAGCGTGCCCTTGTAGACCGTGCCGGCAGTGCCCTCGTCGCGGGCGATCATGCGGCCGAGCGTGATAACCGTCTCGCCCTCGGCTTCGAGTGCGGCGGAAACCGCCGCAACATTCTCACCGGCGACGACGGCGATCATGCCGACGCCACAGTTGAAGGTGCGCAGCATTTCCTTGGATTCGACGCCACCCGTCTTGGCGAGCCATGAAAACACCGGCGGCACCTTGACGGCGGCAAGATCGATCTCGGCCGCCAGATGCTTCGGCAGCACGCGCGGAATATTTTCCGGGAAGCCGCCGCCGGTGATGTGCGCCAGCGCCTTGATGGCGCCGGTCTCGCGGATCGCCTTCAAAATCGGCTTCACATAGATACGCGTCGGCTCGAGCAGGGCTTCGCCGAGCTTCTTGTCTTCGGTGAACGGCGCCGGCGCATCCCAATCGAGGCCGGACAATTCGACGATCTTGCGCACCAGCGAGAAACCGTTGGAATGGACGCCGGAGGAGGCAAGGCCGAGGATCACGTCACCCTCGGCAATATCGCCTGACGGCAGGAGCTTGCCGCGTTCGGCAGCACCGACGGCAAAGCCCGCGAGATCGTAATCTCCGGAGGAATACATGCCGGGCATTTCGGCCGTCTCGCCGCCGATCAGCGCGCAGCCCGCCTCGCGGCAGCCGGCGGCAATGCCGCCGACGATAGCCGCGCCCTGGTCGGGGTCGAGCTTGCCGGTCGCGAAATAATCGAGGAAGAACAGCGGCTCGGCGCCCTGTACCACGAGATCGTTGACGCACATGGCGACGAGGTCGATGCCGACGGTGTCGTGATAGTCGGCATCGATCGCGATCTTCAGCTTGGTGCCGACGCCGTCGTTGGCGGCGACGAGAACCGGATCGGTAAAGCCCGCCGCCTTGAGGTCGAAAAGTCCACCGAAGCCGCCGATCTCGCCGTCGGCGCCGGGACGGCGGGTCGAGCGCACCGCCGGCTTGATCTTCTCGACGAGGAGGTTGCCGGCATCGATGTCGACGCCCGCATCGCTATATGTCAGGCCGTTTTTCCCAGACTGGCTCATGCTGGTCTCCGATGGCTATTTCAGGCGGCAAACGTGCCGCGTCATCTGCCGGTCGCAATTGCATGACAGGGGCTTTTATGCAAGCGTTGCATGGCGAAAGCCCCCAATTTCCCGCTTCTTCTTCCGGCCTTTCCGGGATTTGGCGCGACAGGGTTGACCATCTTTGCACCTGCATCCTATGTGCTCAATGGCCGCTTCGGATCGGATGCGGCATCAGGCAGCGGCGAGCGATCAGCGGGGAAGCAATGCCACAGCAAGTCAGCGGCAACAGTCTCAAGCGCCAGATCTTCTTCTGGCTGGCGGTGCTCGTCTTCTTCATCGTCTTTCTCTATATCTTCAGCTCGATCCTGCTGCCCTTCGTGGCCGGCATGGCGATCGCCTATTTCCTCGATCCGGTGGCAGACCGGCTACAGCGGCTGGGCCTGAGCCGCATGATGGCGACGATCGTCATCCTGATTGCCTTCATCATCATCTTCACACTGGCGCTGATGATCCTCATCCCCGTGCTCGTCAGCCAGTTCAACGATTTCGCCGAGCGGCTGCCCGGTTATATCAGCCAGTTGCAGCAGTTCATCGACAATTCGAAGAACTCGCTGCTGCCGGAATGGATCAGGAGCCAGGCCGGTACGATCAAGGACAATTTCTCCGGCATCCTCTCCGAAGGCATGGGCTTTCTGACTGGTCTTTTCGCGCAGATCTGGAATTCCGGCAAGGCGATCGTCGACGTCATATCGCTGCTCGTCGTCACCCCCGTCGTCGCCTTCTATATTCTGCTCGATTGGGATCGCATGGTCTCCAAGGTCGATCAGTGGATCCCGCGCGATTATGTCAGCGATGTCCGCCAGATCGCCAGGGAAATCGACCAGGCGATCGCCGGTTTCATCCGCGGCCAGGGCTCGCTCTGCCTGATCCTCGGCATCTATTATGCCGCCGGCCTCTCTCTCGTCGGCCTGAATTTCGGCCTGCTGATCGGCCTCTTCGCGGGCATGATCAGCTTCATTCCCTATGTCGGCTCGCTGGTCGGTCTCGTTTTGTCCGTCGGCGTGGCGCTCGTGCAGTTCTGGCCGGATTATCCCTGGATCGGCCTCGTGCTCGTCGTCTTCTTCAGCGGCCAGTTCCTGGAAGGCAATATCTTGCAGCCGAAGCTCGTCGGCTCCAGCGTCGGCCTGCATCCGGTCTGGCTGATGTTTGCGCTGTTTGCCTTCGGCGCGCTCTTCGGTTTTGTCGGTCTTCTGGTTGCCGTGCCGGCTGCCGCCGCCGTCGGCGTCCTTGTCCGTTTCGCGCTTTCACGCTACCTTCAGAGCGATCTTTATTTTGGCGGGGCGCCGAGCGCCCGCGCTCGGAAGACGAAATCAGTTCCCAATGAATGACGTGAAGAACGCTGATCCGAAGCGCAAGGCCGGAGAGCAGCTGCCGCTGGTCTTTTCGCACGATGCCGCAAGCGGGCGCGACGACCTCCTGATCTCGGAGCGTCTCGCTGCCGCCGTTTCGATCGTCGATGCCTGGCCGGCATGGCCGTCGCCGGTCGTCGTGCTCGCCGGCCCCGTCGGCTCGGGAAAATCGCATCTCGCCCGCATCTGGCGGGAATTGAGCGGCGCCGTCGACATCCATCCCGAGCTTGGCTCGGATGCTGCGGTTGCCGCCGCCGCCGGACCGGTGCTGTTCGAGGACGCCGACCGCCTCGGCTTCGACGATAATGCGCTGTTCCACGTCATCAACAGCGTGCGCGAAAACGGCACCAGCCTGTTGATCACCAGCCGTCTCTGGCCAATGTCGTGGCCGGTTTTGCTGCCGGATCTTCGCTCGCGCCTGAAAGCGGCGACCGTCGTCGAGATCGGCGAACCCGATGAGGCGCTGCTGTCGCAGGTGATCGTCAAGCTCTTTGCCGACCGGCAGCTTTATATAGATGACAAACTCGTGCTCTATATCGTTAACCGGATGGAGCGGTCGCTGAACGCGGCCCAGACAATCGTCGAAAGGCTTGACCGGCTGGCCCTGTCGCGGGGCACGAAAATCACCCGGTCTCTTGCTGCCGAAGTATTGAATGAATTGGGAAATTCGGAACCAGCCGATTGACTGTCACAGTTCCGTCGTGAAACTGATATAATTGCCTTCGGCGATTGAAAACGGGGTAAGCGGACCATGGATAGCGCAGTCGCAGAACATCAGGAACTCACTCCGGAAACCAACGACAACACCCCCTCGCTGGAAGAGCTGCTCAAGAGCCCCGAGCGCTTCATCAACCGAGAATTCTCCTGGCTGCAGTTCAACCGCCGTGTCCTGGAAGAGACGCTGAATACCGAGCACCCGTTGCTCGAGCGCGTCCGCTTCCTGTCGATCTCGGCCGCCAACCTCGACGAGTTCTTCATGGTGCGCGTCGCCGGCCTCGAGGGCCAGGTACGCCAGAATATCGCTATCCGCAGCCCGGACGGCAAGACGCCGGCAGAGCAGCTCGATTCGATTCTGCAGGAGATCGACCATCTGCAGATGGAGCAGCAGGCCTCGCTCGCCGTGCTGCAACAATATCTCGCCAAGGAAGACATCCTGATCGTGCGCCCCGGCGCCTTGAGCGAGGGCGACCGCCAGTGGCTGGCCGCCGAATTCGAACAGGCGATCTTCCCGGTGCTGACGCCGCTGTCGATCGATCCCGCCCATCCGTTCCCCTTCATTCCGAATCTCGGCTTCTCGATCGGTCTGCAGCTCGTGAGCAAGAACGGTCGCGAGCCGATGACGGCGCTGCTGCGCCTGCCGGTGGCGCTCGACCGCTTCGTCCGCCTGCCGGATGAGGGAAGCACAATCCGCTACATCACGCTGGAAGATGTCGCCAACATCTTCATCCATCGGCTCTACCCGGGTTACGAGGTGCAGGGCTCCGGTACGTTCCGCGTCATCCGCGACAGCGATATCGAAGTCGAGGAAGAGGCCGAGGATCTCGTCCGCTTCTTCGAAACGGCGCTGAAACGCCGCCGCCGCGGCAAGGTCATCCGCATCGAGACCGATTCGGAAATGCCAGCGTCGCTGCGCCAATTCGTGGTTCAGGCGCTCAATATCCCCGACAATCGCGTCGCCGTTCTGCCGGGCCTTTTGGCGCTGAACACCCTGTCCGAGATCACCAAGGCGCCGCGCGACGATCTCAGGTTTCTTCCCTACAATGCGCGATTTCCCGAGCGCGTCCGCGAACATGCCGGCGACTGCTTCGCCGCCATCCGCGAAAAGGACATGGTCGTCCATCACCCCTACGAATCTTTCGACGTGGTGGTCCAGTTTCTTCTCCAGGCTGCGCGCGATCCTGACGTCCTGGCGATAAAGCAGACGCTTTACCGCACCTCCAACGACAGCCCGATCGTTCGTGCGCTGATCGATGCCGCCGAAGCCGGCAAGTCGGTGACGGCGCTGGTCGAGCTCAAGGCCCGCTTCGACGAAGAGGCGAACATCCGCTGGGCGCGCGACCTCGAACGCGCCGGCGTCCAGGTCGTCTTCGGCTTCATCGAGCTCAAGACCCACGCCAAGATGTCGCTGGTCGTCCGTCGCGAGGATGGCAAACTGCGCACCTATTGCCATCTCGGCACCGGCAACTATCACCCGATCACCGCGAAGATTTATACCGATCTCTCCTACTTCACCTGCAATCCGGTCATCGCCCACGACATGGCGAACATCTTCAACTTCATCACCGGCTACGGCGAGCCGGAACAGGGCATGCAGCTCGCAATCTCGCCCTATACGATGCGCTCGCGCATCCTGCGTCACATCGAGGAAGAGGTCCAGCATGCCAGGAACGGCGCGCCGGCGGCGATCTGGATGAAGATGAATTCGCTTGTCGATCCCGACATCATCGACGCGCTCTATCGCGCCAGCCATGCCGGCGTCGAGATCGATCTCGTCGTGCGCGGCATTTGCTGCCTGCGTCCGCAGGTGCCCGGCCTTTCGGAAAAGATCCGCGTCAAGTCGATCGTCGGTCGTTTCCTCGAGCACAGCCGCATCTTCTGCTTCGGCAACGGCCACGGCCTGCCGTCCGACAAGGCGCTGGTTTACATCGGCTCGGCCGACATGATGCCGAGAAACCTCGATCGCCGCGTCGAAACCATGGTTCCGTTGACGAATCCGACCGTTCACGAGCAGGTCTTGTCACAGATTATGCTCGGCAACGTGATTGACAATCAACAAAGCTACGAGATATTGCCCGACGGTACGTCGCGTCGCATGGAAGTGCGCAGGGGCGAAGAACCGTTCAATGCGCAGCAGTATTTCATGACCAATCCGAGCCTGTCAGGCCGTGGTGAAGCTCTGAAGTCCAGTGCGCCGAAGCTGATCGCCGGCCTGCTCGAAGGTCGCAACAACAAGTAATACTGGACCTAAATGGTTGAATCTGAAGCCCAGGGGCGCCTTCCGGGAATCGCCCCGGTCTCCGTCGTCGATATCGGATCGAATTCCATTCGTCTTGTCGTCTACGAAGGCATGTCCCGTTCGCCGACCGTCCTCTTCAACGAAAAGGTCCTCTGCGGTCTCGGCAAGGGCGTCGCCCTTACCGGCAAGATGGATGAAGACAGTGTCGGGCGGGCTCTGGCGGCGCTGCACCGTTTCAAGGCTCTGTCCGACCAGGCGCGCGCTGCCACCATGTATGTGCTGGCGACGGCGGCCGCGCGCGAGGCGAGCAACGGCCCTGATTTCATTCATCAGGCGGAAACCATCCTCAACCGCAAGGTCCGCGTGCTCTCGGGCGAGGAGGAGGCGAAATTCGCCTCGCTCGGCATCATCAGCGGTTTCTACAATCCTGACGGCATTGCCGGCGATCTCGGCGGCGGCTCGCTGGAGCTGATCGATATCAAGGGCAAGGAAGTCGGCAAGGGCATCACGCTGCCGCTTGGCGGCCTGCGCCTGTCGGAATATGCCGGCGGTTCGCTTTCCAAGGCACAGACCTTTGCCCGCAAGCAGCTGAAGACGGCAAAGCTGTTGTCGAAAGGCGAGGGGCGCACCTTCTACGCCGTCGGTGGCACCTGGCGAAACATCGCCAAGCTGCACATGGAAATCACCCAATATCCCCTGCACATGATGCAGGGTTATGAGGTGTCTCTCGAAGCCATGATGTTGTTCCTCGAACAGGTGGTGACCGCGCGCGATTCTAAGGAGCCGGCGCTGCAGGCCGTGTCCAAGCACCGCCGTTCGCTGCTGCCCTTCGGCGCCATCGCCATGAAGGAAGTCCTGAGCGCGATGAAGCCGTCGTTGATTTCCTTCTCGGCGCAGGGCGTGCGCGAGGGATATCTCTATTCGCTGCTGTCGGAGTCCGAGCGCCGCCTGGATCCGCTGCTTGCCGCCGCCGGCGAACTGGCGATCCTGCGTGCCCGTTCGCCGGAGCATGCTCGCGAACTGGCGGAATGGACCGGCCGCATGATGCCCCTTTTCGGCATTCAGGAAACCGACGAGGAAAGCCGCTACCGTCAGGCCGCCTGTCTGCTGGCCGATATCAGCTGGCGCGCCCATCCTGATTATCGCGGTCTGCAGGCGCTGAATGTCATCGCCCACTCTTCCTTCGTCGGCATCAGTCATCCCGGCCGCGCCTTCATCGCGCTTTCCAACTATTATCGTTTCGAAGGCCTGCATGACGACGGCGCCACCGGCCCGCTGGCGCAGATCGCCACGCCGCAGCTCATCGAGCGCGCCAAGCTGCTCGGCGGCATGCTGCGCGTCGTCTACCTCTTCTCGGCATCGATGCCCGGCATCGTCAAGAACCTGACCTTCCGCAAATCGTCGAACCCGGACCTCGACCTCGAATTCGTCGTGCCTCCCGAGTATCGCGACTTTGCCGGCGAACGCCTGGACGGCCGCCTGCAGCAACTGTCGAGGCTGACCAACAAGCGGCTGGCGTTTCGGTTCGAGTAGTCTCATTTGCGGTGTTGTGCCGTGCCAGCCCCCCTCTGCCCTGCCGGGCATCTCCCCCACAGGTGGGGAGATCACAAGTGACTTGAACTTCGTGCCCCTCTACCGTTTCTCCGTGCTGGACGCTCATTGTTTGGGGAAGCCAGTGCGCCCAGCCGATCTCCCCACCTGTGGGGGAGATGCCCGGCAGGGCAGAGGGGGTATCACACGGCATGCCGCCAATCGACCGCCATAAACCCAAAAGGGCGGCACCTTCGCGCCGCCCTCCGCATTTCATACCAGAACCTCGAATTACTTCGCGTTCAAAAACTCGCCAACCTCAAGCAGGCTGAACTCGTTATTGTCGGCCTTGTCGACCGCGCGGCCGGCCGAGAAGGGCAGGTTGTTGTCGTTGCCGATGATGATGTGGGTGGCGTCGACGCGGTCGACGTTTTCGATCGTCACGAACGGCATGTCGTAGACGCCGTCCTTGCTGCCGGCCTTCTTCTTGTTGTCGGGGTCCTGGATGTTCAGGAGGTCGATATAGCCGATCTTGCGGACGGCCTTGCCGACATTGGCATCGTTGAACTCGATCTTGTAGACGCGCTTCAGCACGGCCGGAGCTTCGAAGCAATCCGGCTTCGGCTGCTTCGGGTCGGCGCAGGCCTTGTCCGTCGTGCCGGCGCCGTTATCGCGCTCGATGACGAGAGCGGTCGTGTCGTCGAGCATGTTGAAGTCGCCGATCGACACGCCCTTGTCCTCGAACGGATAGAGCCAGCTGCGGCCGGTCCACTTCTTCGAAGCGACATCGAACTCGATGACGCGGACGGCGGTGTGGCCGTCGACCGTTTCCACCGTGCCGTCATCCTTGTAGATGGCGCCTTCGAGCAGGCCGTAGAGCTTGGCGCCGTCCTTCGACATGGCGAGGCCTTCGAAGCCGCCGGAGCGCTTCAGATTGAAGACCGGCATCTTGGCGGCCGGGTTGGCCGGGACCGAGACAAGCGGATTGTCGGGCGAAAGCACCGGCTTGCCGTCGAGCGTCGTCGGGATGACGTCGGTGAGGCGGCCTGATGTGTCGAACTTCAGGATGTAGGGACCGAATTCGTCGCCGAGCCAGAAGCCGTCGGCAACCGGCTGGATCGATTCGATGTCAAAGTCAGCGCCGGTGAGATAACGCGTGTCGGTGCCTTCGAGAACGATCGGGAACGGAGCGATCTTGTTCGGATCGGAGAGGAAGAGGTTCTTGACGACTTCAGCCTTGTTGCCGGCCCAGTCGAACTTCATCTGGTGCAGGAAGAGCATGGAGTCCGACGAGGTGGACTTCGAGCCGAAGCCGTTGTCGGAGAGCGTCCAGAAGGTGCCGTCGGCCATCGTCTTGACGCTGGAGAAGCCTTGGATCGGCTGGCCGTCGAAAGGAAGCTTCAGATCTGTGATGCGGGCGCCGTCCTTGCCGGGAACGGTGCCGAGCGCCTCGGTGCGCTTGCGGTCCGGCGTTGTAAACTTGCCGGAATGCTTGAGGAATTCGGGGGCATCGGCCGGCGCCGGAACCATGGTGTTGGCAGGTAGGATCGCCTGGCCGGCGAGCTTGGCCGGAAACTGCTGCTGGTCGGCCGAAGCGGCGCCCGCGACCAGGATGAAAAGCGATACGGAAGCAAAAAGGACGTTCTTCATAATATCCCCGTGGAACGGATTGCAAAGGCCTTCCGCTTAGCAGGGCTTCCGTGTCAGCGAATTGACGGTTGGGTGAAGCTTTGGTGACGTACTTACAGCGCCGCGCGTCTTTCTCAGACGCGCAAAGGACGCTGTAACATTTTGAATTTACGCATCAGCCGTGCAGAATGACCGCCGGCGTGTTCAGCACGGTGACCGCGCGCGAGGAAAGCGCCATGACGCCGAGCGCCTGGCCGCGGCCCTTCACGGCATGGGTGCCGAGATCCTCGCAGGATATGTCGTCGGGAAATTCCATGCGCCGGGCAAGCTCGGTGGAGATCAGAACCGATCGGTTCAGACTGCGGCAGAGCGCCTCCAGCCGGGCGGTGGTGTTCACTGTATCGCCGAAATAGCTGATCTTATGATGATCGACACCGATTTCGGCGGTGATGATCTCGCCGCCGTGAAGGGCGACGCGGAGCTTCGGCACCTGCCCATAATTTTTCCGCCAGCCCGCGGCATTGGCGTCGATATCGGCGAGGATATCGAAGATGCAGCGCACGCAGCGCGCATCCTTGACGCCGCGGGCAAGTGGCCATGTGATGATCGCCGCATCGCCGACATAGTCGTTGATCAAGCCCTTGTGGCGCCTGACGGGCTCGGCGAAGGTCGCAAACAGCGAGCTCAGCAGCTGTTGTGCCCTGAGGTCGCCGTGCTTTTCGGCAAAAGCCGTCGAATCGACGAGGTCGATGAACAGGAAGACGCGCTCTTCCTTGACCGGATTGCGGTAGCGGCTGATGAGCATGCTGAGGAAAACTTCACGACCAAGCAGTTCCCGCACGCGCAAGACGAAAATCAGCATCGTGCAGACCGCAAGCGCATAGAGGAAGACCTCGAACGGCATGATGACGAGGTCGAGGAGCGACGCCGGCTTCACCATGCCGAGCCACCAGAGCAGCAGGCCGGCGCAGGCAAAGCCGATGCTCATCAGGATTTCGTAGATCAGCAGCTCGGTGATGATGAAGGCGAAGGTCGGCAGCTTCTGGATGCGCCTGTAGAGTGCTCGAAACAGCACCTTACGCTCGAAGGCGAGGATCGGCATGCCGATGAAGAGCGCGAAGATCGCCCCGATGATCGGCGTCTGATTGGAGTAGAACATCAGATCATAGATGACGCCGCTGGCCGCAAGGACGATCGTGATCAGGATCCAATTCTGTGTCGGAGATATTTCCCGCATGCCGCCTCTGCGCCGTGATGTTTCTTGCCGCCATTGTTTCAGGCCGGAAAAAACCGTCAAGCGAATTCGAAATTACAGCGCCACGCGTCTTTTCAGACGCGCGGCGCTGTAGCACTTTGAATGACTGCATAATCTATCCTTAAATCGATGCCGATTTAAGGCGTAATGCAGTCGCCTCAGAGGCTGACGGTTTCGACCTTCCGGTCGACGAAGCGCAGGGCGATCGCGCCCTGGATCAGTTGCAGTGCCGGCTCGCCGAAAAGATCGCGCCGCCAGCCGTGCAGGGCAGCGACTTCGGCCTTCTCGCCCTCGGCGGCGATCCTGTCGAGATCTTCGCTGTTGGCGATCACCTTCGGTGCCACGCCGTGTTTTTCCGAAATCAGCTTCAGCAGAACCTTCAGCAATTCGACGGCAGCAGCGGCCCCTTCGGGCGCCTGCGCCTGGCGTGGCACATGCGGCATATCGGCCTTCGGTAGAGCAAGCGCCGTGTTGACGGCCTCGATGACAGCGGCGCCGGAAGTCGAACGCTCCCAACCCTTCGGAATGGTGCGCAGACGGCCGAGCGCCTCAGTATCCTTGGGCTGCTGCTGGGCGATCTCATAGATCGCATCATCCTTCAGCACCCGCGAACGCGGCACGTTGCGGGCCCGCGCCTCGCGTTCGCGCCAGGCGGCGACATATTTCAGGATCGCCAGCTCCTGCGGCTTGCGCAGGCGCATCTTCAGCCGCTGCCAGGCATCGTCGGGATGCATGTCGTAGGTTTCGCGCGACTCGAGAATATCCATTTCCTCGGAGAGCCAGGAGGTGCGGCCCTCGCGTTCGAGTTCCGCCTTCAGCGACAGGTAGACGTCGCGCAGGTGGGTGACGTCGGCCAGCGCATAATCCAGCTGTTTGTCCGAGAGCGGCCGGCGGCTCCAGTCGGTGAAGCGCGACGACTTGTCGATATGGACGTTCTTGATGCGGCTGACCAACTGGTCATAGGAGACGCTGTCGCCAAAGCCGCAGACCATGGCGGCGACCTGCGTGTCGAAGATCGGATGCGGAATGAGATTGCCGCGATTGAAGATGATTTCGATGTCCTGGCGGGCCGCATGAAAGACCTTCAGCACCTTCGTATCGGCCATCAGCTCGAAGAAGGGGGCGAGATCGATGCCCTTGGCCAGCGGATCGACGAGAACTTCCGTCGTCGGGCTTGCCATCTGGATCAGGCAGAGCTCCGGCCAGAAGGTCGTTTCGCGCAGGAATTCGGTGTCGATGGTGATAAAGTCGGACTTGGCCAGCTCTTTGCAGGCGGCCGCCAAATCGGCGGTGGTTTCGATCATATCATTTCATTCGCAAGGAAAAGGTCGGTTAAACCTTCCTTCTCCTTTCGGTTCGATATGTCAATACAACAGCATACGCTTCGAGCATTGCTGGCTAAGAATCACGTCCAAACTGAGGCAAGGCTTGTGCACGGCGGCAATCGCGATGAAAGTGCAGCGGCCTCAGCTCACCCTGAGATAGCTCGTCATCCCCGTCTTCTGGTGCTCGATGATATGGCAATGCAGCAGCCAGTCACCGGGATTATCGGCGACGAAGGCAAGCTGCACTTTCTCGTCCGGCTGAATGAGATAGGTATCGGAGGTGAGCGGCATCACCTCCCGCGTCGAGGAGGAGATCACCGTGAAGCTCATCCCGTGCAGATGGATCGGATGGGCATGCGGCGTGGTATTCTCCAGATTGAAGACATAGCTCTTGCCGAGCTTCAATTCCGCAAGCGGCGCCGTCGGATCGGGCGTGTCGCCCGGCCACGGCACCTTGTTGATGGCCCAGAAACTGTAGCCCAGCGTGCCGCAGATGCTTTCGACGGCGGCATTCTCGGCAGTGGCGCTCAGCACCAGCGGGATCTGCTCGGCAGCGGTTAGATCGGCCTTCGGGACGGGATTGTCGACAAGCGGCCCAAGATCGCCGATATCGCGCTTCAACGATGATCCGACCGCGCGCAGGCTGGCGATCACCTTCGGCGCCGTGCCGCGGATATCCTCGAGCGTCGCGACCGCGCCTTCGCCATCCGGCATGCGCACGGCAAGATCGAGCCGTTGACCCGGTCCGATCTGCAGGAGGTCGAGGGAAAAACGCTTCGGCACCGGATTGCCGTCGATTGCAATCACGGTGGCATCGGCGCCTTCCATCTTCAGCGAGAAGATCCGCGTCACGTCGGTGACCGCGATGCGCAGCCGCACCAGTCCGCCGGCCGGCGCGTCATATCGCGGTTCCTGGTGCCAGTTGGCGGTGCGCACCGTGCCGTAGGTGCCGGTCTTGGCAGCGTCGCGCGGCCGGAAGGGGGCGATGAATTGTCCGTTGCCGCCGAGCCGCCAGTCACGCAGGTTCAGCACCACCTCGGCATCGAATTCCGGATCGGCCGGATCTTCGACGACGATGACGCCGGTCATGCCGTGCCCCATCTGCGTCAGCGTGTTGCAATGTGGATGATACCAGAAGGTGCCGGCATCGGGCGGTGTGAAGGCATAGTCGAAGCTGTCGCCGGTATAGACGTAGGGCTGCGTCATGAAAGGCACGCCGTCCATGCGGTTGTCGATGCGAAGCCCGTGCCAGTGGATCGTCGTCGGCTCGTCGAGCCTGTTTTTCAGCCGCGCCGCATAGGCGCGCCCCTTCCTCATCCGCAGGACCGGCGGCATGCCGTCATGGCCCCAGCTCATGATATCTCTGGTCGGTCCCGCCTCGGTCAGCATGGCTTCGGTCTTCACCGCCGTTAGCAGCTGCGGCTCGGGAGCCGCCTCGGCAAACCCGAATTTTCCGGCAATGCCGATGCCGACGCCATAGGCACCCGCCACAGCGGATGCCTTGAGAAGGTTGCGGCGGCTAAGGAGAGGCATGCGGATGCTCCACGGTGAGAATGCCGATCCTTTTAAAGTTGACCGGCATCTTCATCAATACAGGAAGCGCGGCCAAACTGCCGCAGCATGCGGGTCGCAGCCTCGCCATAAACGCGTGTCAAACGCTCGGCCGCTTGCGCCAAGCCTTGACAAATCGGAGCGTCCATGCGCTTTTCCGCCCGATTTTCTTGTCGGCGCTTGAGGGTCTTGGAACCCTTGCTGCCGTCTTAAGCCACATCCAGGATTTGAGATCATGCATCGCTACCGCAGCCACACATGCGCCGCCCTCCGCAAGTCGGATGTCGGCTCGACCGTCCGTATCTCCGGCTGGGTTCACCGCGTTCGCGACCATGGCGGCGTTCTCTTCATCGACCTTCGCGACCATTACGGCATCACCCAGGTCGTTGCCGATCCCGACAGCCCGGCCTTCAAGATGGCGGAAACCGTGCGTGGAGAATGGGTCATCCGTATCGATGGCCTCGTCAAGGCCCGTACCGAAGACACGGTCAACAAGACCATGGCGACCGGCGAAATCGAGCTCTACGCACAGGAGATCGAAGTCCTCTCCGCCGCCAAGGAATTGCCGCTGCCGGTCTTCGGCGAGCCGGACTATCCCGAAGACGTCCGCCTGAAGTATCGTTTCCTCGATCTTCGCCGCGAAACGCTGCACCGGAACATCGTCAAGCGCACCCAGGTCATCTCGGCCATGCGCCGCGAAATGAGCAATGTCGGCTTCACCGAATATACGACGCCGATCCTGACGGCCTCCTCGCCGGAAGGCGCGCGCGACTTCCTCGTGCCTTCGCGCATCCATCCCGGCACTTTCTACGCGCTGCCGCAGGCGCCGCAGCAGTACAAGCAGCTGCTGATGGTTGCCGGCTTCGACCGCTACTTCCAGATCGCGCCCTGCTTCCGCGACGAAGACCCGCGTGCCGACCGCCTGCCGGGCGAATTCTACCAGCTCGACCTCGAAATGAGCTTCGTCACCCAGGAAGATGTCTGGGACACGATGGGTCCGCTGATGACCGGCATTTTCGAAGAGTTCGCCGAAGGCAAGCCGGTCACCAAGGAATGGCCGCGCATCCCCTATGACGAAGCGATTCGCAAATATGGCTCCGACAAGCCCGATCTGCGCAACCCGATCGTCATGCAGGCCGTGACCGAGCATTTTGCCGGCTCGGGCTTCAAGGTTTTCGCGGGCATGATCGCCTCCAACTCGAAGGTCGAGATCTGGGCTATTCCGGCCAAGACCGGCGGTTCCAGAGCGTTCTGCGATCGCATGAATGCCTGGGCGCAGTCGACCGGTCAGCCTGGCCTCGGCTACATCTTCTGGCGCAAGGAAGGTGACAAGCTCGAGGGTGCCGGCCCGCTTGCAAAGAACATCGGCGAGGAGCGCACCGACGCGATCCGTACCCAACTCGGCCTCGATGACGGTGACGCCTGCTTCTTCGTTGCCGGCGATCCGGCGAAGTTCTACAAGTTTGCCGGTGAAGCCCGCACCAAGGCCGGCGAAGAGCTGAACCTTGTCGATCGCGACCGTTTCGAACTCTGCTGGATCGTCGACTTCCCGTTCTTCGAATGGAGCGAGGAAGAAAAGAAGGTCGATTTCGCGCACAACCCGTTCTCGATGCCGCAGGGCGGCCTCGATGCGCTGCAGAACCAGGATCCGCTGACGATCAAGGCATTCCAGTACGACGCCGTCTGCAACGGTTTCGAAATCGCCTCGGGCTCGATCCGTAACCAGTCGCCGGAAACCATGGTCGCCGCCTTCGAAAAGGTCGGCCTCAGCCAGCAGGACGTCGAAGACCGTTTCGGCGGCCTCTACCGCGCCTTCCAGTACGGCGCGCCCCCGCATGGTGGTGCTGCCTTCGGCATCGACCGTATCGTCATGCTGCTCGTCGGCGCGAAGAACCTGCGCGAAATCTCGCTGTTCCCGATGAACCAGCAGGCCCAGGACCTGCTGATGGGCGCGCCGAGCCCGGCAACCCCGACGCAGCTGCGCGAGCTCTCGATCCGACCGATCCCGCCGGTCAAGAAAGACTGAGATCATCTGATCCCAAATGAAAAGCCCGGCAAATCGCCGGGCTTTTCATTTTGTTCGCTCGCTCACAATGACGCGTAGATCGCCTCGCGAAGATCGACTGTGAACTTGCCCCACATGCCTTCCAGCGTCGTGTTGGTCAGCGCAACGACGGTCAGCCCGTTGACCGGGTCGATGAACCAGCTATGGCCGTAGACGCCGCCCCATTTCAACGTGCCCTTGGGGAAGGGGACGCCTGCCTCGGCCGGATTGGTGATAACAGACCAGCCGAAGCCAAAGCCGGAGCCGGGTTCGTGCTGCTGGCGGTGGCCGTCAGCCTGGTCCGTCATCATCATCCCTACGGTTTCGGTCGAGAGCAGCGGTGCGCCACCCCTACGGATGGTTTCGAGTATGGCGAGCACGTCACCCGCCGTTCCCGCCATGCCGGCGCCGCCCGAATGATAGGAGGCGGGGTCGAAGATGCGGTTCGGCGCGAAGCGGATGGGACCCATCAGCGACATCACCAGCGCAGTCTCGCCCATCAGCGCCGGTTCCGGTGAAGCATCCATATAGGCCGCGGCAAGCCGGCTGCGATCGCGAACCGAAAACGCCGTATCGGCAAGGCCAAGCGGTTTCGTCACCAGTTCAGCGACGGCCTCGCCCAGCGGCACGCCGGTTTCCGCCTCGATGACGCCGCCCAGAACATCCATGGCGACGGAATATTGCCAGTCGCTGCCCGGCGCGAAGCGCAGCGGTGCGCTGGCGATCCGCCGCAGGTTCTCGGCCAGCGGCAGTCCCGGTTCGTCGAGGCCGTCGGAAACGCCGGCGCGGGTATAAGAGCCGTCCTCTTCGAAGAAGCTGTAGCTGAGGCCGGAGGTATGGGTCAGCAGCTGGCGAATGCGAATGGTTGCTTCGCTGCCATCAGGCAGCCTCGGTCGGAAGTCCGGCAGCCACCTCGTCACCGGGTCGTCGAGCCCGATTCTTCCCTGCTCGACGAGCCGCATCGCGGCGATGGTGACGATCGGCTTGGTGATGGAGGCAAGTCTGAAAATGGTGTCCTCGCGCATCGGCAGACCGCTTTCGCGGTCGGCAAGGCCGGCGGTGCGGCGATGGACGATCTCTCCGTCGCGGGCGATAAGCACCACCGTTCCCACAAGCCGTTTGTCGTCGAGAGCACTTGTGATGGCCGCATCGACTGCAGCTGCAAGCGATGAATTCCTGTCGGCGTCTGCCATTTCGAGGGGAAGACTCATCAGATTAAACCTTCTATAATCACAATGACCGTTCCTGAATACAGAAAGCCGCTTCTAATTTCTAGAGTGATCATTGTGAAAAATAGCCGAGACGTGGAAAATCCTACCGTACGCCGCCGCGGCCGACCGCCGGCTTTCGACCGCGAGACCGTGCTGTCGGCGGCGCGCGAGACCTTCTGGGCGCATGGATATGAGGGCGCCTCGATCGCCGATCTCACCGCCGCCATGGGCATCACGCCGCAAAGCCTCTATGCCGCCTTCAACTCGAAGGCCGATCTCTATCGCGCCGCGCTGGAACAATACCGAACGCTGGGCTCCGACACGTTTTCCGCGCTCGGTGAGCCGATCGACACCGTCTCCGCCTTCGAGCGCATATTACGGGGTTCGGCGGCGATTTTCTCGGCTCCAGAGCATCCGAAAGGCTGCATGATCTCGACGGCCGTGCTGAACTGCGCCAGCGAGAACGATGTGATCGCCGACCATGTTGCGGCGCTGCGTCGTCGGTCTCTGGATGCCTTCTCGGCAAGGATCGAGCGCGGCATCCGCGAGGGCGACATGAAGGCCGGGACGAATGCTCGCGCGCTGGCGCGGTTTCTTGGCGCCATCATCCAGGGCATGTCGGTGCAGGCGAGGGACGGTGCATCGCTAGAGGAATTGCTTGATCTTGCAGCCCTCGCCATCGCCGAGGTTGGCCGCCACCGCGCCTGAAAACGAAAAGGCCCGGCAGCTTGGGCGGCCGGGCCTTTCATCTGAAGGTCGAAGCAATCAGTCGTTGGCGGTAACCTTGACGCCAAGCACTTGCGGCAGGGTGTTCGGAGCGCCCATGGCGGCGCCCACGATTGTCGGGAACGGTACCGGCTTTTCAGGAGCGGCCTTGACGGTCAGGCTCTTCGGATCGTCGAGGAAGGTGTTGACGGCAGCCGAAACGGCGTTCTGCAGTTCCGGGATATTGAGCTGCGCCAGCATGATCGGCGTCATCGCCTTCAGCGAATCCGCCATCTGCTTGCCGGAAATGTTCTGCTGTGCACCGGCATAATCGAGCGCGCGCTTGGTGATCGAGGCATCTTCGAAACGCACCTGCGCGGCCTCGAAGGAAAGCTGCTGCATCAGGCCGAGCATGGCAAGACCGAGCGCCTGCTGCGATTCTTCCTTGTTCGGGTTGGCTTCGGATTGCTTCATCGCATCCTGCAGCGACTTCACGAAGGCCATCGTGTAGCCCGAGATCTTGAAGCCAAGGTTCAGCTTGCCGATGTTGGTGAAGTCGAAGGCGAATTCTGAAATGTCGATCGTGCCGGGCGCGAGTTCCCAGGCGCCCTTCATGGTGATGTCGCCCTGGATGTGCTGCAGGGCCAGCTTCTCAATGGCGTCCTTGCTTTGCGGATCCTCGGCTTTGCTGAGATCGGCCTTCATGCTTTTGAAGGCGCCGTCGAAATCGAAGCCGGATTCGTCTTCGCGCAGCGTCAGGTTGACGTTGCTTTCGAGCACCGAGAACAATTCCGCCCCATCCTTGACCACCTTCAGTGGGCCGGTATGAGCAGTCTCGTAGAGCATCATGGTATCGAGGGTATCGCCGCCCGGCGTTGCCGGGATCGAGATGCCGCCGAGCGTCAGCTCCTGCGCGGTGACCGTGACGCCGTCTTTCGTGGTGTTGATATCGGGGAAGGCGGCCTCTTCGATGTAATAGCCGCCATCCTCGTCTTCTTCGACGCCGGAAAGGGTGACTTCGCCGACAGCCAGGCTTTCGCCGCCTGCCGATTTGACGCTGACATTCTTCAGCGTCGCGGTCGTGCCGTCGATATCGACGCTGTCAGCCGAAATCGTTCCGCCCTGTGCGGCATAGGCGGCATTCAGCTTCTTCAGCAGATCGGCGCCGTCGAGAGCGAAAGCCGAGCCGGCAAGCGAGAAAAAGGCTGCGCCCGATAGCATCAGCCGCGTTGTCCGGTAAAAGTTCATGGGGTGATTCCTCTGGTGGCGTGGTGGCGGTTGGAAATCTGCAGTGACGCTACTACGGATTGGGCCTGCTTTATATTTGCCGACCTCTAAATTTTTGTTGAGAGGAACGGCAAACGAAGTCCAAATTGGGGCGGAGCGTTTGTCTCATCCTTTGATGTCGGTCCCAAGACTTCATCCACAGCTGCAATGGCCCCGATTCCTTGCCCGCCGGCCTCTTCTGAGCTAGTCAGAACCTATGGGACAAGAGATTTTGCCGCCTTCAGGCGGAGACGACGATCACATCCAGCCGGTCGACCTCAAGGCGGCGCTCGAGCAGCGTTACCTTGCCTATGCGCTTTCGACCATCATGCACCGCGCTTTGCCTGATGTGCGCGACGGGCTGAAGCCTGTCCATCGCCGCATCGTCTATGCGATGAACGAGATGGGGCTGAGGCCGAATACAGCCTTCAGAAAATGCGCCAAGATCGTCGGCGAGGTGATGGGTAACTACCATCCGCACGGCGACCAGTCGATCTACGACGCGCTTGCCCGTCTCGCCCAGGATTTCTCGCAGCGCTACACGCTGGTCAACGGCCAGGGCAATTTCGGCAATATCGACGGCGATAGCCCCGCCGCCATGCGTTACACCGAATCGAAGATGACGGCGGTCTCGGAACTGCTGCTCGAAGGCATCGATCAGGATGCCGTCGATTTCCGTGATACTTACGACGAATCGAATACCGAGCCGGTCGTCCTTCCCGGCGCCTTCCCGAACCTGCTCGCCAACGGCTCTTCCGGCATCGCCGTCGGCATGGCGACCTCGATCCCGTCGCACAATGCCCACGAGCTTTGCGATGCCGCCCTGCATCTGATCAAGCATCCCGATGCGACCGTCGAAAAGCTGGTCGAATTCATCCCCGGCCCGGATTTCCCCACCGGCGGCATCATCATCGACAACCGCGACAGCATCATCGAGAGCTACCGCACCGGCCGCGGCGGTTTCCGCGTGCGGGCGAAATGGCAGACGGAAGATCTTGGCCGCGGCGGTTACCAGATCGTCATCACCGAAATTCCCTTCCAGGTGCAGAAATCGCGGCTGATCGAGAAGATCGCCGAGCTGCTGATCGCCCGCAAGCTGCCGCTGCTGGAAGATATTCGCGACGAATCGGCCGAAGACATCCGTGTCGTGCTGGTGCCGAAGACCCGCAGCGTCGATCCGACGATCCTGATGGAGTCGATGTTCAAGCTGACGGAACTCGAAAGCCGCTTCCCGCTCAACATGAACGTGCTCTCCATGGGCCGCATCCCGCGGGTCATGGCGCTGAACGAGGTGTTGAAGGAGTGGCTGGACCACCGCCGCGAAGTTCTGCAGCGCCGTTCGCGCTTCCGTCTGGCCGCGATCGACAGACGCCTTGAAATCCTCGGCGGCCTGCTGGTCGCCTACCTCAACATCGATGAGGTGATCCGCATCATCCGCGAGGAGGACGAGCCGAAGCCGGTGATGATGGCGCGCTGGGATCTCACCGACAATCAGGTCGAGGCGATCCTCAATATGCGGTTGCGCGCCTTGCGCAAGCTGGAAGAGTTCGAGATCCGCAAGGAATTCGACGAACTCACCAAGGAGAAGGGCGAGATCGAGGCGTTGCTTTCCTCCGACGACAAGCAGTGGCAGACGGTCGCCTGGGAAATCGGCGAAGTGAAGAAGAAATTCGCCAAGGCGACCGAGGTCGGCCGGCGCCGCACCCAGTTCGCCGATGCGCCCGAGACCGACGAGGAAGCAATCCAGCAGGCGATGATCGAGAAGGAACCGATCACCGTCGTCATTTCCGAGAAGGGCTGGATCCGCGCGTTGAAGGGCCATATCGCCGACACGGCGACGCTGACCTTCAAGGAAGGCGACGGCTTGAAGATCGCCTTCCCGGCGCAGACCACGGACAAGATCCTGATCGTCACCACCGGCGGAAAAGCCTTCACGCTCGGCGGCGACAAGCTGCCGGGCGGCCGCGGTCACGGCGAGCCGCTGCGTATCATCGTCGACATGGATAACGACCAGGCGGTGCTGACCGCTTTCGTCCATGATCCCTCGCGCAAGCAGCTCATTGTCTCGACCGCCGGTAACGGCTTTGTCGTTCCCGAAGCCGAGCTGGTCGCCAATACGCGCAAGGGCAAGCAGATCATGAATGTCGGGCTGCCCGAGGAAACGCAGCTGCTCGTGCCCGTCAGCGGCGACCATGTCGCCGTCGTCGGCGAAAACCGCAAGCTTCTGGTCTTCCCGCTGGTGCAGGTGCCGGAAATGTCGCGCGGCAAGGGCGTGCGTCTGCAGCGTTATAAGGATGGCGGCATTTCCGATGTCCGCTGCTTCGCGATATCAGACGGCCTCGTCTGGGAAGACAGCGCCGGCCGCACCTTCACGAAGAACAAGGACGAGCTCGCCGAATGGCTGGCCGACCGCGCCACCGCCGGCCGGACCGTGCCGAAGGGCTTCCCGCGCAGCGGCAAATTCGCCGGCTGAGGCTTAAAAATTCCGCGGTCGGCTCTTGGCGGGCGCGGGAACTTCTCTATCTCATTCCTGTTACCAAAAATAAGAGAAGGCCGGCTCCGGAGGCGGACGGAATGGCCGCAGGCCGTGCACGGGAGGAGTGTGCGCGCCACTACCGGAGGAAAATCGATGCCCGCCAGCACCATAAAATTGCATGTCAGCCACACCTACAAAGTACCGCCTGCTGTTGTCTACGACGCTTGGCTCAACCCTGAAATCGCGCGCCGCTTTCTGTTTGCGACGGATGACGGTCATGTCATCCGCGCCGATATCGATCCGCGTGTCGGCGGCCGTTTCTTCGTCGTCGACCGCCGCCCGACCGGCGACGCCTTTCACCAAGGCGTCTTCCTGGAATTGAAGCGCCCGCAGCGCATGGTCTTCAGCTTCTCCGTCGAGGAGCATGACCACAATTGCGACCGCGTCGAGATCAACATCGAGCCTCTCGGCGGCGGCAGCCGTCTGACGCTGACCCATGAAATGTGCGCCGAATGGGCCGAACACGAGGAAAAGACCCGGCAAGGCTGGGCGCATGTGGTCGAAGGTCTTGGCAGGGAACTAGAGCAGGAGCAGTTCAAGGCGACGGGCTGAGGGGTATGCTGAAATCCCGCAGGAAGCGGGTCGCGCCTCCTTCGTCGATCTCGCCGGCGGCTACGGCAAGAACGAAAGCGTAGAGATTGGCATCGGTCGTTTCGATCTCGTAGCCGTTTTCCAGAAGGAACACACCGGCGGTTACGATCGCGATGCGCTTGTTGCCGTCAACGAATGCGTGGTTGCGGGCAAGGCCGAAAAGATAGGCGGCGGCGAGTTCGATGACGTCGTCGCAGCCGTAATTTGCCTTGTGCATCGGCCGGCCGAGAGCGGATTCCAGCGCGCCTTCGTCACGCAGTCCTGCGAGACCGCCGAAGCGCTCGATCTGCATTTTCTGCAGGCCCTCCACCAATGGTCTCGTCAGGAATTTGAAAGCCATTATTCGGCCAGCTTTTTCAAGGCGACCTTATACTTGTCCATGAAATATCGTGCCGCCTCGAGCTGACGAGACAAATCCTCATCGGCCGGCTTCAAAGTGATGCCGCCGTTTTCCAACTGCAATTCCAATGAATCGCCGGTCTTCAATCCAAGTCGGTCGAGGGTTTCCTTAGGGATGATAATACCCTCGGAATTGCCGATCTTGCGGATAGTGACGTTCATCGCTTCATCCTCTGTGTGATAACGGAGTTATAACATGAGGCCGAGCAGGCGACAACTTCCTATCCTGCCATTTGCCTGATGCTTTTCCTTCGCGCCATCCAGACGGAATGCACTGCGATCGCCGCCACCAGGATGCCGCCGCCGACGAGCGTCATGGTCGCCGGCGTTTCCGCAAAGATCAGCCAGACCCAGATCGGTGCAAGCACGGTTTCGAGCAGGTAGAACATGCCCACCTCCGGCGCGGAAAGGTAACGCGGCCCGGTTGCCAGGCACCAGAAGGCAAGCGGCATCATGACCGCGCCGTTGAAGAGGATCCAGGTCGGATGCTCGATCGAAAAACCGCCTGCCGGCATGACCGAGATCAGGCCGACCGCCGCCGGTAACACCGTCGAAAGCAGCGAGACGAAGCCCATCTCCCGGCGGGATGCGCGGCTGATGGTGATGGCGGCGGCAATGATGAAGGCGGTAAGCAGCGCCATGGTATCGCCGAAGAGATGGCCGCCCGAAAGCCCGTCCCGCACGATCAGGCCGACGCCGAAGATCATCGCCGCCATGGCGATCAGCGTTGCCAGCGCCGGCCGCTCCTTGAGGAAAATCCAGGAAAGAAGGGCGGCAAACATCGGATTGAAGGCGACGATGAAAACGACATTGGCCGTCGAGGTGTTGAAAACGGCGAGAAGGAAGATCACCGTCGTCAGGCCGTAAAGCAGACCGGTGACCAGGCCCGGCCAGCCCGGCACCAGCACTGGCCATCGCCCCTTGGCGATCCGGAGCGCCGTGGCGACCAGAAGCGTCACGCCAAGGGTCGCGATGCTTCTCGCGGCCAGGATCGGCCACAGCTCGCCGTCAGCGAGCCTCATCAGCGGGATATCCACCGAAAGCGCCAGCCCGCCGATCGCCGTCAGCAGCAGGCCCTTCCGATGGTTGGAAAGAGCGGTCGGAAACATTCAGTCGTGGGTGCTCTCGGGCATGGATGAGGGATCGAAGCGTTCCCAGCCGCGCGGGGTCAGATGCTCCTGCGGCTGGAAGCGCGTCTTGTAGTCCATTTTCCGCGACCCTTGAACCCAGTAGCCGAGGTAGACATGCGGCAGTCCCAGCGCTTTGGTGCGCCGGACATGGTCGAGAATCATGAAGGTGCCGAGCGAACGCCGCTCAAGCGCCGGATTGAAATAGGAATAGACCATCGACAGCCCGTCGCTCATCGTGTCGGTGAGGGCGGCGGCGAGCAGCTCGCCCTTTGGCCGCTGCTCCAGTCCCGAGCCTTCCTCGCGCCGGCGATATTCGATGATTCTCGTATTCACATGCGTGTCTTCCACCATGATTGCATAGTCGAGCACGGTCATGTCGGACATGCCGCCCTGCTGGTGGCGAAAATCGAGATAGCGTCGGAAGAGCGAATATTGCTCGCTGGAAGGCTGGGCTGCGAATTCGGTGGCGATGACGTCGGAATTGGCGCCAAGCACGCGCTTCATCGATTTCGTCGGCTCGAATTCCTGGGCGAGAATTCGCACGGAAACGCAGGCGCGACAGGATTCGCAGGCCGGGCGATAAGCGATGTTCTGCGAGCGGCGGAAACCGCCCTGCGTCAGGATGTCGTTCATCTCGGCGGCGCGCGGGCCGACCAGATGGGTGAACACCTTTCGCTCCATCTCATGCGGCAGGTACGGACACGCAGCCGGAGCCGTCAGATAAAACTGCGGGGATGGCGTCGTCTGCGTATTCATTTGTCGCGGAAATTTCCTTGTCGAGACCGTGCCGTTTCCTGACAGCATGACCTAAGAATAAAAAACGTCAACAGCGGGGCGCTTTTCGCCCTTCATATCAGTCTTCTAATTTTAGATATGGAGCGCTGGCGCCCGCCGGCAAAGAGAAGGCGGAGACTTTATTTCGTCTCCGCCCGGGATCGCAGTTAGGCTTTCAGCCAAGGTCTCAGGCTGTGCGCACCGTCGCCGTGCCCACCAGCAGGTCGTGAACCAGACGGCTGCGTTCGATAAACAGGCCGGCAAGCAGAATGAGCGGCGTCAGCACCGAGTTGAGGATCCAGAACAGTGCCAGATGCACGATCGCTGTCATGAAATCCATCGGCCGTCCATCGACGCGCACGATTGCAATCCCCATGGCGCGCATGCCGAGCGAGGCCTGGCTCGGCCCGCCGACAGTCAGGCCGAAGTAAATGCCGGCGACGATGACGAAGAGGGCAGGGTAGAGCAGGAAGCCGAGCCCGAGCGTGAGGATCGACAGGAAGAACAACACGACCGCGGCTGGAATCCAGAGCAGCGCCACGATGACGTAATCGAGGATGAACGCGAAGACCCGGCGGCTCAACACGCCGCTATAGGCGCGCCAGTCCTCCGGTGCGGCATAAAGCGGATTGGGGTTGTAGCTCATCTCAATCTCCTGCGAAAAAACGATGCCGCTGATATGGTATCGGCAGGGCAAAATGCAATAATCTGCCCCGAAATCGCCAATCCGCCCCCCAATTACCGTTTCGCGAGAATTTTCGCCACTTCGATCGCGAAATAGGTGAGGACACCGTCGCATCCCGCCCGCTTGAACGACAGCAGCGTTTCGAGCATCGCCCGTTCGCCGTCGATCCAACCATTCATCGCCGCCGCCTTGATCTGCGTATATTCGCCGGAAACTTGGTAGGCGAAGGTCGGCAGGCCAAAGGCCTCCTTCATCCGCCAGCAGATATCGAGATAGGGCAGGCCGGGCTTGACCATCAGCATGTCGGCGCCTTCCTCGACGTCGAGGGCCGCGTCGCGGATCGCTTCGGTGCCGTTGGCGGGGTCGATATAATAGGTCTTCTTGTCGCCTTTCAGCAGCCCGCCCGTCGAGATCGCCTCGCGATAGGGACCGTAGAAGGCGGAGGCGAATTTCGTCGCATAGCTCATGATGCCGACGCTCTGGTGGCCGGCTGCATCGAGCGCCATGCGGATCGCGCCGATGCGTCCGTCCATCATTTCCGACGGCGCGATGATGTCGGCGCCGGCATCTGCCTGCATCACGGCGGCGCGCGCCACCTGGTCGACCGTCTCGTCATTGACGATCTCGCCGTCTCTGAGGATGCCGTCATGGCCGTGGCTGGTGAAGGGATCGAGCGCGACATCGGTAATGATGCCGATATTAGGCACCGCCTTCTTGATCGCCACTGTTGCCTGATTGATCAGGTTGTTGGCTTCGAGGCTGTTCGAGCCGGTCTCGTCGCGCAGCTCCATCTCGATATTCGGAAAGGTGGCGAGTGCGGGAATGCCAAGGCCGGCCGCTTCCCGCGCGGCTTCGACGGCCTTGTCGATGCTCATCCGGTTGACGCCGGGCATGGCCGGGATCGGATCGATGATGCCGGAACCCGGCACGATGAAGATCGGCCAGATGAGGTCGTCGACCGTCAGTCGGTTTTCCTGCACCAGCCGGCGTGTCCAATCCGCCTTTCGGTTGCGCCGCATGCGGCGATGGCCGGTGATGTCGTCGACGAGATGAGTCCTGTCCTGCATGATATCTGTCCCTGGCCCATTCCATTTATCGGAGCGCTCATTATCATGGCGCCTGGAAAATCCAAACCGGACGATTGGCCGCGGCGGAAGAACCTTTGGCGCATGATGCCGATAATCGGAATCGATTTTTCGGGGGTATGCGCAAACTCAATGTTATAGAGCGTCCTTGGCGCGTCTTGTCCGACGCGCAGCGCTTTTGCGAAGATGCAACCCCAAACCGATGTTTGCGCTATGGAAACCGAATCCTCGACGATACCGAAACGCACACTGGCGGATATCCTCTTCATTCTCTTCCTGAGACTGGTTGCCGTATCTTGCTTCTGGTTTGGCCTGCAATATTGGGCGATGCTCGTCGGCTATTCGCTGGTCGGCGCCGGCCGCTTCGATCTTTTGAGCTTGCCGTGGAAGGTGGCGAGCACCAGCCTCGCCGTGCTCTTCCCCGTTGCCTCCCTCGGTCTCTGGCTGACCGTCTCCTGGGGACCGGTCATCTGGGTGCTGGCCGCCGGCGGGCAAATCCTCATGTATGGCCTGCTGCCGGATATTTTCGGCCCCAACCAGCTGATCATCCTGCTGCATGTCATCGTCGCCGTGGTCTACTTGATTTTCCGCCTGCTGCTCTGGCTGGAAAAGCGCCGGCATCGCCGCCAGGTAAGTGTTGATTTACCCTGAGACAACGTGGAGTTACCGGTAAGGCTCCGTTAAGCCTGCGGTTTAAGTCGAATTTTATATGTATTCGATAGGGTCTCACTCAAGGCGGGAAGAAAACACACCGCCAAACAAACAGTGAGGCAGTCAATATGAACACGAAAATCAAGCCGCAGGCGGTATCGACCTTCCGTGACCAGCAGGACCACGACATCCGTGATCTTTACATGGAATCCCTTCATCTCGTTGAACGTCTGCACCGTCGTCTTCTCGACGTCATCAAGGACGAATTCGACCGCCAGGGTCGCAGCGACGTCAACGCCATCCAGGCGCTGCTCCTTTTCAACATCGGCAACTCCGAGCTGACCGCCGGCGAGCTGCGCTCGCGTGGTTACTATCTCGGCTCCAACGTTTCCTACAACGTCAAGAAGCTGGTCGATCTCGGCTTCATCAACCACCAGCGCTCGCGCATCGACCGCCGCTCGGTCCGCATCAGCCTGACCGAAACCGGCCAGGACATCGCCGAAACAGTGGCCAAGCTCTACGAACGCCACATCGCCTCGATCGACAAGGTCGGCGGCATCGGCACCGACGAGTTCACCCAGATGAACAAACTGCTCCAGCGTCTGGACCGTTTCTGGAACGACCAGATTTTGTATCGTCTCTGAGACCCCTGACCTCCTTCCAGGGTTGACCAAAACCGGATGCGTCCCTGCGCGTCCGGTTTTGCCGTTTGCCCTCGCGTGGCATCTTTGCAACGCATGGCAGGCAAGCGCAAAGCCCGGTATTCAAGCCGTTTTTTAGCCGTTATTAACCGGCACGCTTTACCCGTCATATGGTTCGTTGCGTCCTGTTTCCGGCAGTCGGCAAGTCCGTCTTCCGGCCCGGCAACACGAATTGGCCATATTGGTGTGGCAGCGGAAGGCTTAACAACCGGCGCTTTCAATAGACCGATCAGGATGTTCAGGCTGCCGCATCGCAATCTTGTGATGGGGCAAGCGGAATTTTTCGGTGCGCCGGAACAACGAATGGACTGGGATCTGCGTTAAAGCGCAGTGATATCGCAAAAGGCCGCGGATTCTCCTTATAGCGGCATTCAGTGGTTGGGACTATGTCGAAGAAAAACGGAATTGAAGCTCTCTCGCGCCGCGCCTTCCTTGCGTCTGCGGCAACGGTCGGCGCCAGTGCGCTGGCCGCGCCGGCATTCGCGCAATCGGCGCTCGATACGCTGATCAATGCGCCGCGCCGCGGCAACTGGGACGACCAGTTCGACGCCAAGGCGGCGTCGCGCACGGCGACCGCCATGGTTTCCAACACGCCGATCCTCGGGCCCCAATCGGTCGCGAGCGCCCAGCAGGCAATTATGCAGTATCAGCAGATCGCCGCAGCCGGCGGCTGGCCTGAGGTCAACCCCGGTGACCAGCGTCTGCAACTCGGCGTCAGCTCTCCTGCCGTCCAGGCGCTGCGCCAGCGTCTTGCGATCACCGGCGATCTGCCGCGTGAGGCCGGCCTGTCCAACGCCTTCGATTCTTATGTCGACGGCGCCGTCAAGCGCTTCCAGGCGCGTCACGGCCTGCCGGCCGATGGCGTTCTCGGCGAATTCACGCTGAAGGCGATGAACATCCCCGCCGATGTCCGCCTGCAGCAGCTGAACACCAATGTCGTCCGTCTGCAGACCTTCCCGGAAGACCTGGGCCGCCGTCACGTGATGGTCAACATCCCGGCCGCCTATGTGGAGGCTGTCGAAGACGGCAGTGTCGCGACGCGCCACACCGCGGTTGTCGGCCGCTTGAGCCGGCCGACGCATCTCGTCAATTCGAAGATCTACGAGGTCATCCTCAACCCTTACTGGACTTCGCCGCGCTCGATCGTCGAGAAGGACATCATGCCGCTGATGCGCAAGGATCCGACCTATCTCGAAAAGAACGCCATCCGCCTGATCGACGGCAAGGGCAACGAAGTCGCCCCCGAGACTATCGACTGGAACGGCGAGGCGCCGAACCTTATGTTCCGCCAAGACCCCGGCAAGACCAACGCCATGGCGTCGACCAAGATCAACTTCTACAACAAGAACGGCGAGTATATGCACGACACGCCGCAGCAGGGCTTGTTCAACAAGCTGATGCGCTTCGAATCGTCCGGCTGCGTCCGCGTGCAGAACGTGCGCGACCTGACGAACTGGCTGCTGCGCGAAACCCCCGGCTGGAACCGCCAGCAGATGGAGCAAGTGATCGCAACCGGCGTCAACACGCCGATCAAGCTCGCCACGGAAGTTCCCGTCTATTTCGTCTATATCTCTGCCTGGGGCATGCCCGACGGCATCGTCCAGTTCCGCGACGACATCTATCAGATGGACGGCAATGCCGAGCTGGCGCTCGACACCACGGCTGGCATGGAACAGCCGGTCCAGTAAGCGGCGACCTCTGCATTGTTATTTGAGAACCGCGCTTTCGGGCGCGGTTTTTTTGTGCCGGGAAGGGCGCTCCTTGAGATAGTCGCCAGGCTTAGGCGTCGTACGACCGCAAAAGAGCGTGAGCGCGCGCTTTGCTCAGCAAATGTCGTTCTTCGTATTGCTCTCGCCACGGCGGAAGGCTAATACCTCAGCGCATTCCAGTTGAGGAGCCCGCCCATGACCAATGCTTCCACCGAATCCTTCTTCAATCGCTCGCTTGCGGACGTCGATCCGGACATTTTCGGCGCGATCGGAAAGGAACTCGGTCGCCAACGGCACGAGATCGAACTGATCGCTTCTGAGAACATCGTCTCCCGCGCCGTGCTGGAAGCCCAGGGCTCCATCATGACTAACAAATATGCCGAGGGTTATCCCGGCAAGCGTTATTACGGCGGCTGCCAGTTCGTCGATATCGCCGAGGAACTGGCGATAGAGCGCGCCAAGAAGCTTTTCGGCGTCAATTTCGCCAACGTCCAGCCGAATTCCGGTTCGCAGATGAACCAGGCCGTATTCCTGGCGCTGCTGCAGCCCGGCGATACTTTCATGGGGCTTGACCTGAATTCAGGCGGCCACCTCACGCATGGTTCGCCGGTCAACATGTCCGGCAAGTGGTTCAACGTCGTCTCCTACGGTGTGCGCGAAGGCGACAACCTGCTCGACATGGATGAAGTCGCCCGCAAGGCTGAGGAAACCAAGCCGAAGCTCATCATCGCCGGCGGCACTGCCTATTCCCGTATCTGGGACTGGAAGCGCTTCCGCGAGATCGCCGACAGCGTCGGCGCCTATCTGATGGTCGACATGGCCCACATTGCCGGCCTTGTCGCCGGTGGCGTTCATCCGTCGCCGTTCCCGCATTGCCATGTCGCGACGACGACGACCCACAAGTCGCTGCGCGGCCCGCGCGGCGGCGTCATCCTCACCAATGACGAGGATCTGGCGAAGAAGTTCAATTCGGCCGTCTTCCCGGGCCTGCAGGGCGGCCCGCTGATGCACATCATCGCCGCCAAGGCTGTGGCCTTCGGCGAGGCGCTGCAGCCGGAATTCAAGGATTATGCCGCCCAGGTGGTGAAGAACGCCCGGGCGCTTGCCGAAACGCTGATATCGGGTGGCCTCGACGTTGTCTCCGGCGGGACCGACAACCACCTGATGCTGGTCGACCTGCGCAAGAAGAATGCCACCGGCAAGCGCGCCGAGGCAGCCCTCGGACGCGCCTACGTCACCTGCAACAAGAACGGCATTCCCTTCGATCCGGAAAAGCCCTTCGTCACCTCGGGCGTGCGTCTCGGCGCGCCGGCCGGCACGACCCGCGGCTTCAAGGAAGCGGAATTCCGCGAGATCGGCAATCTGATCGTCGAGGTTCTCGACGGTCTCAAGGTCGCCAATTCCGATGAAGGCAACGCCGCCGTCGAAGCCGCTGTGCGCGGCAAGGTGGTCAGCCTCACCGACCGCTTCCCCATGTATGGCTACATGGGATAAGGAGTAGGGATGCGCTGCCCCTATTGCGGTTCGGAAGATACCCAGGTGAAGGATTCGCGTCCGGCGGAGGACAACACGTCCATCCGCCGGCGGCGTATCTGTCCGGATTGCGGCGGCCGCTTCACCACCTTCGAGCGTGTGCAGCTGCGCGAACTGATGGTCATCAAGAAGACCGGCCGCAAGGTGCCCTTCGACCGCGACAAGCTGGTGCGCTCCTTCGAAGTGGCGCTGCGCAAACGCCCGGTCGAGCGGGACCGTATCGAGCGCGCCGTCTCCGGCATCGTCCGCCGGCTTGAAAGCTCCGGCGAGACCGAGATCTCCTCCGAACAGATCGGCCTGCAGGTGCTGGAAGCCATGAAGAGCCTCGATGATGTCGGCTTCGTGCGCTATGCCTCGGTCTATCGGGATTTCTCGCTTGCCGAGGATTTCGAAAAGGTCATTTCCGAAATCAACGCCAAGATCGCCCGCGACCCGCTGGACAGGTGAGCCATGAGCATCACGCCGCATGAGGAACGTTTCATGGCGGCGGCGATCCGCCTTTCGCGCTGGCATATCGGACGCACCGCCACCAACCCTTCCGTCGGCTGCCTGATCGTCAGGGAGGGTATCATCGTCGGCCGTGCCGTGACGGCGCTCGGTGGCCGCCCGCATGCCGAGACGCAGGCGCTCGCTGAAGCCGGCGCGCTCGCCCGCGGCGCCACTGCCTATGTGACGCTCGAACCCTGCTCGCATCACGGCAGGACGCCGCCTTGCGCCGAGGCGCTGATCGCCTATGGCGTCGCCCGCGTCGTCATCAGCGTCACCGACCCCGATCCGCGTGTCTCCGGCCGCGGCATCGCCATGCTGCGCGAAGCCGGCATAGAGGTGGATGCCGGCGTGCTGGAGGCGGAGGGCCGGCGCTCACTTGCCGCCTATCTCACCCGCCAGACGAAGAACCGGCCTTATGTGACTCTCAAGCTTGCCGTTTCCGCCGACGGCATGATCGGCCGTCAAGGTGAGGGGCAGGTGTCCATCACCGGCCCGCTCGCCCGCGCCCAGGTGCAGGCGCTGCGCGCCGAAACCGATGCGATCCTCGTCGGCATCGGTACCGCGATTGCGGATGATCCGCTGCTGACGGTACGGACATCTGGTCTCGAAGCCCAGTCGCCGATCCGCATCGTGCTCGATCCCGCCCTGGCATTGCCGCTGACCAGCAAGCTGGTCGAGACGGCGCGGGAAGTGCCGGTGATCGTGGTGGCGAGTGAGGAAACATCGTTGTTGGAGGCGGAGGGGTTACCCCCCTCTGCCCTGCCGGGCTACCGGGGTCGAGCCACGGGTCTCGACCCGTCCTTCGAACCCCCCACAAGGGGGGAGATCGGCAAGAGGGGCGATCCGAATTCCCCAGTTTCCGATGGTGATGGTTTCGCCTTGAGGCAAGACGTAGGGCAAGGGGCTAACCCCGATCCGATCTCCCCCCCTGTGGGGGAGATGCCCGGCAGGGCAGAGGGGGGTGCCTCACCCGCTGACATGGACTCCCGCCGCGCAGCCCTCGAAGCCGCCGGCGTCGAGGTCGTCCACTGCAATCCCTATCATCCGGAAGTCCTGCTGCCGGCACTCGCGACGCGCGGTATTTCCTCGCTCCTGGTCGAGGGCGGTGCAAAGACGGCGCGGCTTTTCCTCGAGGCTGGCCTCGTCGACCGCATCCAGCTTTATCAGGCGCCCGTTGTCATCGGCGAGCGCGGTATTGAATCCCCGCTTGATGCAACCGACATACCATCGGGTTTTGCCCATACGGGCACGCGGATGTTCGGCGAAGATCGCCTGGACGAATACGAAAGAGGGCTTTGATGTTCACCGGAATAGTCACCGATATCGGCACGATCGAATCCGTTTCGCCGCTGAAGGAGGGCATCAAGCTCCGCGTTGCGACGAGTTACGACCCGGCGACCATCGATATGGGCGCATCCATCTCTCACTCCGGCATCTGCCTCACCGTCACCGGCCTGCCGCAGGAAGGCAGCAACGGCCGCTGGTTCGAGGTCGAGGCCTGGGAAGAGGCGCTGCGGCTGACGACGATTGGTGCCTGGCAGGAAGGCAGCCGCATCAATCTCGAACGGTCGCTGAAGATCGGTGATGAACTCGGCGGCCACATCGTTTCCGGTCATGTCGACGGCAAGGCGGAAATCCTCTCTGTGACGGCAGAGGGCGACGCCACGCGCTACCGCCTGCGTGCGCCCGAACATCTGGCGAAATTCGTAGCCCCCAAGGGTTCGATCGCGCTCGACGGCACCTCGCTGACGGTCAATGCGGTCGACGGCACGGATTTCGATGTGCTGCTCATCCGCCACACGCTCGAGGTCACCACCTGGGGCGATCGCACGGCCGGCGATTTCGTCAATTTCGAAGTCGACACCATGGCGCGTTACGCCGCCCGGTTGGCCGAATTCCCGAGCGCATAAGTGACAGCCGTCCTGTTGGACGCGCGGCGCCTTACCTCGAAAACTGAATGATCTCGCCGTTGTACTGCGTGCGCGCCGTCTCGCGAAAGCCGAGCTTGGCTGCGACCCGCAGCGAGGCCTGGTTCTCGGGGCTGATGATGCAGCTCATCGGTTTTCCGGGGAAATGCGTTTCCGCCCAACCGATCAGGACGGTCAGCGCCTCGGTGGCATAACCGCGGCCGTGCGCCGAAGGCATCAACGCCCAGCCGGCCTCCATCGTCCCCTCGATCGAGGGTTCCATCTCGCGGCGGGCTTCCAGGAAGCCCGCTTCGCCGATGAACCGGCTGCTCTCCTTTTCGACAATCGCCAGAAAGCCGAAGCCCATATGGTGCCACATGCCGGCAATGCGCAGCATGCGGCTCCAGCTCTGCTCGCGCGTCGATGGTAGGCCGGTGATGAAGCGCACGACGTCCTCGTCCGCCCACAGCGCTGCATGCGCGTCGAAATCGTCAAGGCGGTGAGGGCGAAGCGTCAGCCGCGCCGTTTCGAGGGTCGGAATGTCGGTCACGATGGGTCCCTATGGAAATCGCACTCTCAGGCGCCGGGCTCGCCGTCCCAATAGTCGAGATCACCTTGCGGCCGTCCGACGTGGCGGAAGCGCCCGATTTTTGTATCGTCTCTATTCGTCTTGGCAAGGAACTTTCCGGAATCGGGATATTCGACGATCTCAGTCTTCGCCATCGTCGAGATGCCGAGATAGACGAGTGTGGCCGTGCCGGTGTTGATGATCTGGTGCGCCGTTTCCGGTCCGCCGGCTGGCGCACCGAGCACGTCGCCTGCCTTGATCGCATGGCGCGCGTCGCCGAAGCGGTATTCGCCGGTACCGGCGATTACATAGAACAGCTCGTCTTCGACGTGGTGGTTGTGGAAGGGGCAGCCGGATTTGCCGGGCGGTACCTCGTTGTAGCTGACGCCGAGGCCGGTCAGGCCAAGTAGCGCGCCGAAAGAGGTGTCGGTACTTTCGAAGAGTTCGCCCTGTGTCCAGTGCTCGAGCTTGAGATCGGCGGTATTGATCACCGCCTTCTGTTCCGTTGCCATGACGTCCTCCTGTTTCCAGGAGAGAAGCCGTCATCCCGGGAAAATTCAATGCTTATCTCTGATATCCCCAACATGGGCGGAGAGGAGACCGCCGCCCATGCTTTGAGCGCCGTGCGTCGAATAGTACGCGATAAGGACGCTCGATCACTTCAACCCACGCATATCCCCGAAGATCATTCCGAATTTCGGGGGTATGCGCTGGAGCGTCAGCGGACGTAGAAGGTCAAGCTTCCGTCAGCTGCCTGCTCGGCGTTGACGATGTTGCGGACGTCGACGCCTTTGTTGTTAAGCCGGTGGGCAAGCGACCGGTTGGCGTCGATCGAGGCCTGGATGCCGTGAACGGCCTGGCCGGAACGTTCCGGTGCCGAGCGCGGACCGGTCGTCTCGTCGTCGCGATTGCGCCAGTTGTAGACCTGCTCGACATTAAAATCATTGCCGTGGAAGGTCCGGAGTGTCTGCTCGATACCCTGAGCAGTGTTCATCCCAAGGCTTCCGGCCTGGCTGACGCCGGCAAAGGCGATGGAGGAGAGGGCGGCAGCGACGGTGATAGCGAGAACGCGGTGCATGATTTGTATCCTTTCATCTGCTTAGACGGTCGGCTGTCATTGCAGGGGATCGTCTGCGTCACGACATGGAATTGGCGTTCTCCCATTCGCGTTTCAATAGGTTAAGCCACTGAAAATCCGTTAAGAATTGTTCATGAAAACGGCCTTCGAATTGCCGCTTTCATGGCGACCGGGAAAGTTGACTTCAGAGGCTTGCTCAGCTGTGCATGCAGGCCGCCCCTATCCCCTTGCAGATATTTCCTCTTTCGCTATGCGGCATCGGGCGAAATTGCTTGCCATTCGGACGAAGGCATGTTTTGACCGCGGGCTGCCGAGTGGGTAAATGTCCCGCCAACCGAAGGTGAACCATGCCGAGAGAGACCGCTCCCCATATTTTGATCGTTGAGGCCCGCTTCTACGACGACATGGCCGACGCCCTGCTCGAAGGCGCGACCTTCGCATTGACAGAGGCCGGCGCCACCTTCGAGGTCGTCACCGTTCCCGGCGCACTGGAAATTCCGGCGGCGATTGCCATGTCGCTCGATGGAGACGACAATGGCGGAACGCATTATGACGGCTATGTCGCCCTCGGCATGGTCATTCGCGGCGAGACTTATCACTTCGATATCGTGTCGAACGAATCCTCGCGCGCCTTGATGGATCTCGCGGTCAGCGAGTCCCTTGCCATCGGCAATGGCATCCTGACCGTCGAAAACGACGAACAGGCATGGGCGCGCGCGCGCCGCTCGGACAAGGACAAGGGCGGATTTGCCGCTCGTGCAGCTCTGACCATGATCGAGCTGAAGCAGAAACTGGGTGCATAACGAATGAACGACGACAAGACGGAACGGCCGGTCAAGACTGCAAACCAGCGGGGCGCTGCCCGCCTTGCTGCCGTTCAGGCACTGTATCAGATGGATGTCGGCGGCACGGGCGTTCTGGAAATCGTCGCCGAATACGAGGCGCACCGTCTTGGCCAGGAACTCGACGGCGCGACCTATCTGAAGGCCGATGCCGCCTGGTTCCGTTCCATCGTTTCGGGCGTCGTGCGCGATCAGGTCCGTCTCGATCCGTTGATTGCCGCAGCCCTGCAGGACGATTGGGCCTTGTCGCGCCTCGACAGCACCGTGCGCGCCATCCTGCGCGCCGGCGTTTTCGAGATCACCGACCGCAAGGACGTTCCGGTGGCGGTCATCGTCACCGAATATGTCGAGATTGCCCAGGCCTTCTTCGATGACGACGAGCCGAAGCTCGTCAACGCCGTGCTCGACCGCATCGCAAAGCAGGTCCGCGGCGAGGCGAAGAAGTAGGTCATTCGCCGCCAAACAGCCTCCCGTATCTTTCTTCGCACCGCAATAGTTTTCCCCCATTTGCGGTCTTGACGCCACGTGATCGACCACGCAATCTCCGCACCGCTTAGCTGTGGCGTTTCTGTGGAGAGGAAGGCGATTCGGCGGCGTTTTTGCCGGAGAAGGAGTGAGTTCCGGCCTATGGGAGGAAAGAGCGAAATGACGATTCTTTTATGCGTAATCGCATGCGGTCTGCTCTCGGTGGTTTATGCCGCCTGGGCAACCCGGTCGGTGCTTGCCGCCGATCAGGGCAACAGCCGCATGCAGGAGATCGCGGGCTATATTCGCGAAGGTGCGCAAGCCTATCTGACGCGCCAGTACAGAACTATTGCCATTGTCGGCGTTGTTGTTTTCATTTTAGCCTGGCTGCTCCTTTCCGGCGAGGCCGCGATCGGCTTCCTGATTGGCGCCGTACTATCAGGTGCTGCCGGTTTCATCGGCATGCACGTCTCCGTCCGCGCCAATGTGCGCACCGCCCAGGCGGCTTCCGTGAGCCTTTCCGCCGGCCTCGACATCGCCTTCAAGTCGGGTGCGATCACCGGCATGCTGGTGGCTGGCTTGGCGCTGCTCGGCGTCTCCATCTACTATACAGTCTTGACCATCGGGCTCGGCCATGAGAGCGGCTCGCGCGAAGTCATCGATGCGCTGGTGGCACTCGGCTTCGGCGCGTCGCTGATCTCGATCTTCGCCCGTCTCGGCGGCGGTATCTTCACCAAGGGCGCCGATGTCGGCGGCGATCTCGTCGGCAAGGTGGAAGCCGGCATTCCCGAAGACGATCCGCGCAACCCGGCAACGATCGCCGATAACGTCGGCGACAATGTCGGCGACTGCGCCGGCATGGCGGCCGACCTTTTCGAGACCTATGCGGTCTCGGTCGTCGCCACCATGGTTCTCGCCGCGATCTTCTTTGCCGGCGTGCCGATCCTCCAGTCTGCGATGGTCTATCCGCTGGCGATCTGCGGCGCCTGCATCATCACCTCGATCATCGGCACCTTCTTCGTCAAGCTCGGCTCGAACGGCTCGATCATGGGCGCGCTCTACAAGGGCCTCATCGTCACCGGCCTGCTGTCGATCGTCGGTCTTGGCGCTGCCACCTCGCTCACCATCGGCTGGGGATCGATCGGCTCCGTCGGAGGCGCCGACATATCAGGCGCGAACCTCTTCTTCTGCGGCATCATCGGCCTCGTCGTCACCGCGCTGATCGTCGTGATCACTGAATATTATACCGGCACGGGCAAACGCCCGGTCGTCTCGATCGCCCAAGCCTCGGTCACCGGTCACGGCACCAACGTCATCCAGGGCCTGGCCGTCTCGCTGGAATCGACGGCACTGCCGGCGATCGTCATCGTTGGCGGCATTCTCGCCACCTACCAGCTCGGCGGCCTGTTCGGCACCGGCATTGCGGTTACGGCCATGCTCGGCATCGCCGGAATGATCGTCGCGCTCGACGCGTTCGGGCCTGTGACGGACAATGCCGGCGGTATCGCCGAAATGTCGCATCTGCCGCCGGAGGTGCGTAAATCCACCGATGCGCTCGATGCCGTCGGCAATACGACCAAGGCCGTCACCAAGGGCTACGCCATCGGTTCTGCCGGTCTCGGCGCCCTGGTGCTCTTCGCGGCCTACTCCTACGACCTCAAATATTTTGCGGCGAATGGCGACAAGTTCCCTTATTTTGCCGGCATCGGCGAAATTTCCTTCGATCTTTCCAACCCTTACGTGGTGGCCGGATTGATCTTCGGAGGTCTCATTCCCTACCTCTTCGGCGGCATCGCGATGACCGCCGTCGGCCGTGCAGCCGGCGCGATCGTCGAAGAAGTGCGTCGTCAGTTCAAGGAAAAGCCCGGCATCATGCAGGGCACGGAAAAGCCGGATTACGGCAGGGCGGTCGACCTACTGACCAAGGCCGCCATCCGCGAGATGATCGTGCCGTCGCTGCTGCCGGTGCTGGCGCCGATCGTCGTCTATTTCGGCGTGCTTCTCATCTCCGGTTCCAAGGCCTCCGCCTTTGCCGCCCTCGGCGCATCGCTGCTCGGTGTCATCATCAACGGCCTCTTCGTCGCCATCTCGATGACATCGGGCGGTGGAGCCTGGGACAATGCCAAGAAGAGCTTCGAAGACGGTTTTGTCGACAAGGACGGCGTGCGTCACATGAAGGGTTCGGACGCGCACAAGGCCTCCGTCACCGGCGATACCGTCGGCGATCCCTACAAGGATACCGCCGGCCCGGCCGTCAACCCGGCGATCAAGATCACCAACATCGTGGCACTTCTGCTGCTCGCCGTTCTCGCCGGATAAAAAACGCCGCCGGCTTGGCTGGTGCATTTCACGCCCAAGCAGCGCCATTAAAAAACCCGCCGGAGCGATCCGGCGGGTTTTTCGTGTGAGGCGTGTCCGATCAGCGCAGGCTGCTCGGGTTCTGCGGCGTGCCGCCGGCGCCGCCGCCGAACAGGCTGCGGGCAGCACTCGCGGCGCTGCCGCCGGAAAGCATTTGTTGCAGGAAGGTGAGTTCCTTGCCACCGGTCGGCGTGACGCGTCCGATCGTGTCGAACACCTTGCCGTCCTGCAGCGTATAGTTGGCGCGGCGGCTGACGACGCCGTCCTTGTCGAAATAGATCGCCAGAACGCTCTGATCGACGACCTTCAGTTTCTGGAAGGCGACCGCACGCGTGCGCCGCTGCGAGATGTAATAGAAGACTTCGCCGTCGAAGGTCGCCGTCGTCGACGGAGTGCCGAGCGAAAGCAGCACCTGCTCGCGGCTGGAGCCTTCCGGAACGAGGTTCAACGACTGCTGGTCGGCGACGTAGCCGCCGTTGAGCACGGTGCTGGTCTGGCAACCGGAGAGAGCGGTAGTGGAGGCAATTATGAGGGCAATGGCCGCACTGCTGAAGAATTTCATGTCAGACTTGAAATACCGTTTCTTCAACGACATCTACTCCCTGTGAGTGTCGATAGCAGCCATTTGGGGCCTTGCACGCTTTCCTCCTGCAAAACCATTGTGGCCATTCCGGGTCGAATATCCCGAATTCGCTTCGCTGACGCATCGAAGGAGTCGTCCCGAAACAGGCCATGATCGGCATTGCAATTCGCGCCTGCTTCGGTAAACCAGCTTTCGAAATCATGCAACAAGGCCAGACGCCAGCCGGCATGAAGAATGAGGCATTTCCGGAAAAAACAATGATCTTCGGGCTCTTCCGTAAGAAAAACAACAATCAGGCGATCGTCGACAGGCAATATGCGGCGTTGGCGGCGGCCGCGCGCATGCCGGAACTCTACGAGCGGCTCAATGTGCCGGATACGGTCATGGGCCGTTTCGAGATGCTGTCGATCGCCATGATTCTGTTTTTTCGCCGCACCCGTGCTTCCGCCACCAGCGGCCAGGAAATCGCCCAGGAGATCGTCGACGCCTTCTTCCAGGA
The DNA here is from genome assembly GCF_013087625.1 of Rhizobium changzhiense. Lineage (NCBI taxonomy): Bacteria > Pseudomonadati > Pseudomonadota > Alphaproteobacteria > Hyphomicrobiales > Rhizobiaceae > Rhizobium > Rhizobium changzhiense. Next base: position 201,455 of record NZ_JABFCQ010000001.1, on the reverse strand, counting down.
TATCGACTATTCGATCCGCGAACTCGGCATCGGCGACAACAGCGTGCCGAAGCGCATGAAAAAGCTTGCCGGCATGTTTTACGGCCGGCTCGAAGCCTATTCGAAGGCGATGGACACAGGCGATGCCGAGGCCCTCGCTCTTGCCCTTCAGCGCAATATCTACCCCGAAACCGCGGCGCCGGCCGATATGTCCGGTCTCGCCGGATGGATGATGGCTGCAGAATCGCATCTGTCCGCCGTTGCCGAAGAGGTAATCGCCACCGGTTCGGCGACGCTCCCGCCGGTCGCCTGCCCACCGGTCATCTGAAGGAGGAAACGATGCAGAGTGATCGGGACGATGTTCCCTTCTCCTATCAAGTCAAGGTCGGCCACATCTCGGCCAACCCCGTCGAGGTCCATGTCGAGGCCGACGCCAGCGAATTGAAGGCGCTTGCCAAGACCTGGAACGTCGTCTCCGTCGACGATCTCAGCGCCGATCTGCAGATTGCCCGCTGGAAGCGCGACGGCGTGCGCATCAAGGGCCGCGTACGGGCGAAGATCGTCCAATCCTGCGTCGTGACGCTGGAACCGGTCGAATCCGCCATCGACGAGAGCTTCGAGCAGATCTTCGTGCCGGAGGGCTCCAAGCTTGCCCGCCAGGCCGGCAACGACGCCGGCGAGATGCTGCTCGATCCCGACGGTCCTGATCTGCCCGAAAACTTTGTCGGCGATACGATCGACGCCGGCGAGGTGGTTGCCGAATTCGCCGCTCTGGCGATCGATCCCTATCCGCGCAAGCAGGGTATCGAATTCGCCGGCCACGTCGAAGACAGCGGCGAGGACGATAAAAAGCCCTCCGCTTTCGCAGCCCTCAAGGACTGGAAAAAGGACTGAAGCCCCTCTGGCATTTGACACAATTCAGTTGTAAGCGACGCCAAAACCGGTATTTTGGCCGAAATTTCGCCCTCGGCGAAAAGAAGGATCAGGGACGCGTGATCAGAATATCTCTCGACCTCATGGGTGGCGACTTTGGTCCCCAGGTTGTCATCCCCGGCGCCGCCAAGGCGTTGGATCGGCATCCGGATATTTCCTTCGTTCTCTATGGTCTCAAGGAACAGTGCGATCCGGTTCTCGCCAAGTTTCCGAAGCTCAAGGAAAAATCGATCTTTCACGACTGCGAGCTTGCCGTCGCCATGGATGAGAAGCCTAGCCAGGCGCTGCGCCGTGGCCGCTACATCTCCACCATGTGGCGCTCGATCGAGGCAGTGAAGACAGGTGACGCCGATGTCGCGGTCTCGGCCGGCAATACCGGCGCGCTGATGGCGATGGCGAAGTTCTGTCTGCGCACCATGGCCAATATCGAGCGTCCGGCGATCGCCGCGATCTGGCCGACGCTGAAAGGTGAGAGCATCGTGCTCGATGTCGGGGCGACGATCGGCGCCGATGCGCAACAGCTGATGGATTTTGCCCTGATGGGCGGCGCCATGGCGCGCGCGCTGTTCGAAGTCGAACGCCCGACGGTCGGCCTTCTCAACGTCGGCGTCGAGGAGATGAAGGGCCAGGAGGAGGTCAAGGAGGCCGGCCGGCTGTTGCGCGAGGCGAACATCGATTCGCTCGAATACTCCGGCTTCGTCGAGGGCAACGACCTTGGCAAGGGCACGGTCGACGTCGTCGTCACTGAAGGATTTTCCGGCAATATCGCGCTCAAGACCGCCGAAGGCACCGCCAAGCAGATCGGCGAATATCTGCGTGCCGCCATGTCGCGCACGCTGCTCGCCCGCATCGGCTACCTCTTCGCCAAAAGCGCCTTCGACATGCTTCGCGAGAAGCTCGATCCGAGCAAGGTCAATGGCGGCGTGTTTCTCGGCCTGAACGGCATCGTCATCAAGAGCCATGGCGGGGCGAATGCCGAAGGCATCGCAGCCGCCATCGAAGTCGGCTATGACATGGCCAAGAACGGCCTCAATCAGAAAATAGAAAACGATCTTAAGAAATATCATGCCAAGCGGCTGCCCCCGATGGGCCCGGAAGCGGCATGAGCGATGGGGTTCAATCAAAGATGATCCGTTCAGTGGTTCGCGGGTTCGGAGCCGCACTTCCGAAGCGCGTGATGACCAATCGTGATATGGAGGCCATCGTCGACACTTCAGACGAATGGATCGTCCAGCGCACCGGCATCCGCCAGCGTTACGTCGCCGGCGATGACGAGACGACGGCGTCGCTCGGCGAAGCCGCCGCGCGCGCAGCCCTTGCCAATGGCGGCCTGACGCCTGCCGATATCGATCTTGTCATCTGTGCCACCTCGACGCCGGACAACACGTTTCCGGCCACGTCGGTCAACATCCAGAACCGGCTCGGTATGAGCCATGGCTTCGCCTTCGACGTCCAGGCTGTCTGCACCGGTTTCGTCTATGCGGTCACGACGGCGGATGCCTATATCCGCGGCGGGCTTGCCAAGCGCGTTCTCGTTATCGGCGCCGAAACTTTTTCGCGCATTCTCGACTGGAACGACCGCACCACCTGCGTGCTTTTCGGCGACGGCGCCGGCGCGATCATACTCGAAGCGACCGAAGGCGAGGGCACCGTTGCCGATCGCGGCGTGCTGACCGCACATCTGCGTTCCGACGGCTCGCATAAGGAAAAGCTCTATGTCGATGGCGGACCGTCGACGACGGGCACTGTCGGCAAGCTGCGCATGGAAGGCCGCGAGGTCTTCAAATATGCCGTCGGCATGATCACCGACGTCATCCAGGCGGCTTTCGATTCGACCGGCACCACCGCCGACGATCTCGACTGGCTGGTGCCGCACCAGGCCAATCGCCGCATCATCGACGGTTCGGCGAAGAAGCTGAACATCGATGCCGCGAAGGTGGTCATCACCGTCGACCTGCACGGCAATACGTCGGCCGCCTCCATCCCGCTCGCACTTGCGACCGCTGCCGGCGACGGCCGCATCAAGAAGGGCGACCTGGTGATGCTCGAAGCGATGGGCGGCGGCTTTACCTGGGGTGCGGTTCTGCTGCGCTGGTAGGCACGAATCCTAAAAAACTGGCGGCGAACAAGAGCTTGACCGTAAGGCGCAAGACAAATACTCTTCGTGCGATTTCACAAAATATTTTGTATGGGCGGGGAAACCATGACCGGAAAAACAGTGACGCGAGCAGACCTGGCGGAATCCGTTTTCCGAAAGGTTGGGCTTTCCCGGACCGAATCTGCCGAACTGGTCGAAACCGTCATCGACGAGATCTGCAACGCCATCGTGCGTGGTGAAACCGTCAAGCTTTCCTCCTTTGCCACCTTCCAGGTGCGCGACAAGAACGAACGAATCGGCCGCAACCCGAAGACCGGCGAGGAGGTTCCGATTTCCCCCCGCCGGGTCATGACCTTCAAGGCGTCGAACGTGCTGAAGACGCGCATCCTCAAGGCGCATGTCGCTCGCAAGATCAAGCTGAAGCCGCAGAATCCGGCTCCCTGATCATCGGCTTCCCGTTTCGGAACGGTGTTTTTTCTCTCTCGCACTCCCCCATCCTTGTGCGCAACGTCGAGACATGACTTGAATTGTCGGCGCCAAACCGTTGAAATATGATGAGTCGCCGTAGGATCGAGCCGCGAGGTCGCGTAGCAGCATGACGTTGGACAAGAGCCCCGATGCCTTTCGCACCATCAGCGAAGTCGCAGACGATCTTGATCTGCCGCAGCATGTGCTGCGCTTCTGGGAGACGCGTTTTCCCCAGATAAAGCCGATGAAGCGCGGCGGCGGCCGTCGCTACTATCGACCGGAGGACGTGGACCTCCTCAAAGGCATTCGGCATTTGCTCTATGATCACGGTTATACGATCAAGGGTGTGCAGAAGCTCCTGAAGACCAACGGCAACAAGTTCGTCATATCGGTCGGTCATGGCGACCTCGCCAGCGTCGAGGCGCTTGCGTCGGGCGTGCAGGACACGGGTGCCGGGGAACCGCGCGTCGGCATGGCTGACGAAGACCAGATTGTCGGCCGCGCCAAGCCGCCGATCACCCGCCGGTTCTTCAATTTCGTCGCTGGCGACGACGAGCAGGAAGTCTCGATCGGCAAGTCGAGCGTCGGCAAGGAAGACAGGGCGCTGCTGCAGGAGGCGCTCTACGACCTCCTGGAATGCAAGCGTCTGCTCGATCAGGTGCGCTGAAGAGGAATCAGGCTTCGGTAAGTTGCTTCATCGCCTGTTCGAGTTCGCTGAGCTGGAAGGGTTTTTGCAGCACGGGCAGCGTGCTTGGGCTGCTGCCGTCAGGTGCGGTACCGTATCCCGTCGCATAGAGATAGGGTTTGCCGCGTTCGTCGAGCAGCTTTGCGACCGGCAGCGAACTCTGCCCGGCAAGCGAGACATCGAGAATGGCCGCGTCAAACTCCGTATCCCTGGCGGCTGCCAGCGCCCGCTCCAGGTCGGGCGCGCTGGCGCAGACCCGGTAGCCCAGATCGGCGAGCATGTCCTCGAGCAGCATGGCAATCAGTGCGTCGTCTTCGACGATGAATATGTCTTTCATGATCCGGTTCACCCATTGCCCCCTTGCTAAAGCATGTCGCGCAAAAGTGTGCCGCGGTTTTGCGATAACGACATGCGTAAAAACAAAGACCTAAAGCGCAAGGAGCGAATCTGAAAGATTGCGACACGCTTTAGGCATGGAGGTTTATGTGGACTGCTTGCACCGCTCGTCAAGACGTTGTGGCCGGCAGTACGAGAAACAGCATATTGCCGGTTGAAATTCGATGTGCAAAAGCTGGAATGCCGTCTCCGCATCGGCTCCTGCGTAGTTCCTTAAATCGGAGCGATTTAAGGATAAAATTATGCAGCAATTCAAAGCGCTACAGCGTCATTTGCCCGTCTGGAAAGACATGGCGGCGCTGGAAGAAGGGGTGTCGAATGGATTTGCTGAGTGCCACGGATTGGCTGCGTCACAGGCCGGGTTATACCTATCCGCTTGCCGTTGCTTTCGTTGGCCTGACGTTTCTTCTGAGGCTTGCCGCCAGCGATACTCTCTCCGGCTTTCCCTTCCTGAGCTTCCTTCCGGCGATATTGCTCGCGAGTTTCATAGGCGGCGCCGGGCCGGGCTTTGTCGCGGCCTTGTTTGCCGGTTTCATTGTCCAGCAGTTTTTCGTCGAGCCGCACAATGTTTTCTGGCCGGCCACCGCCGGCCAATGGGTCGGCCTTGCCAGCTACCTCATCAATGCCGTGATCATCGTCGGCCTGATGGAGATGATCCTCATCGCCCATGGCAGGCAGAGCCGCCTTCGCAGCGAGCTCAACAGCTTCAACACGCGCCTCGAACAGACAGTGGTCCAGCGCACTGCCGAGCTCAGGCACGAGATGGAAGAGAATGCCGCCGCTCAGGCGCAGGTCCGCCAGTTACAGAAGATGGAGACGATCGGCCAGCTGACCGGCGGCGTCGCCCATGATTTCAACAATATGCTGGCAATCATCATCGGCAACCTCGATCTCGCCCAGCGGCGCCTGACCGGCAGCGAGGATCCTCGCCTGCTATACTCCATCCAGAATGCCAAAGACGGTGCGCAGAGAGCGGCGGTGCTGACTGCGCGTCTTCTCGCTTTCTCGCGCCAGCAACCGCTCGCGCCGGAGGTGATCGACCTTAACAAGCTGGTCGGCGGTATGTCTGAGCTATTGCGGCGCACGCTCGGCGAGCAGATCCGGATCGAGACCGTGCTTGCCGGCGGTCTCTGGCCGAGCTTTGCCGATTTGAGCCAGCTCGAGAATGCCATCCTGAACCTTGCCGTCAATGCCCGCGATGCCATGCCGGGCGGCGGAAATCTGACGATCGAGACCGCCAATACCGAACTCGACGAGCGATATTCGCGCATGCATTCGGAGGTCGAAGCAGGTCAATATGTAATGATCAGCATGACTGACACCGGCACCGGCATGTCGCCGGAGGTGATCGAGCGTGCCTTCGACCCTTTCTATACGACCAAGGGACCCGGCAAAGGCACCGGTCTCGGCCTCAGCCAGGTCTACGGCTACATCAAGCAGAGCGGCGGTCACATCAAGATCTATTCAGAGATCGACAGGGGCACGACGTTGAAGATCTATCTTCCCCGTCATGTCGGCACGGCGGACGCCCGGTCGGGCACGGCCGGCGCCAAGCCTATCCCTCAGGGCAGCGTCAATGACACGATCCTGGTGGTGGAGGATGATGAGCACGTCCGCACCATGACCGCCGAAAGCTTGCATGAACTCGGTTACACCGTGTTGCAGGCGGCAAGCGGTATAGAGGCGCTCCTTCTGCTCGAAGAAAATCCGGCAGTCGACCTGATCTTCACCGATATCGTCATGCCGCAGATGAGCGGCCGCCAACTTGCCGATGTCGTCCAGGAAAAATGGCCGACGATCCGGATCCTCTACACGACGGGTTATACCCGCAATGCCATCGTCCACAATGGTGTGCTCGATCACGGTGTTTCCCTGCTCGCCAAGCCCTTCAGCCTGGAGCAGCTCGCCCACAAGATCCGTGAGCTTCTGAATGTGCCGATGAGGATGGAAGATGAGCGGACGTGAAGCCGGATTGCCGCCGCACGTCCACAGTTCAAGATCGCATTATTCCAGGACCTGGATGATGCGGTGCGTCTTCGGCTCGACGATCACGCGCCGCTCGTTGACGACGGTGTAGCCGTAGCCGTCGATATTGGGCACGGTATGCACTTCGACGGTATCGGGAAGCGTCGCGCCGACCGCGATATCGCCTTCATAGACGACGGACGGCGTGGTTTGCTCCATCACATAGGTGCGCACCTCACCAGGTAATACGACGGAGCCCGTCGGTGCGGGATCGGTAACGATGACGGTGCTCTGCGCGAAGGCGGCTGAGCTAATGGTCAGCATGGCGGCCGCAGCCAGCATGATCTTGCGCATGGGATGTTCTCCTTTTCTATCAGACATCAAGGCAACGCTGGCCATGCGGCATAGTTCCCCGCGGGCTTTCGCCACAGCGGAAGACAGGCGCAATGAGAGAAATTAAGTTGTTACTAAATTAATTTCTGCATCATACGGTTGAGCCGCCTGAACAGCGTTCGAAAAGAGTCCAGATGGTGATGTTGGAGCTCGCTTGTTTACTTTTCGCTAACCATGTTGGACGTTTATTCTGAACGGACGACCAACCGGTCGTTGATTCGACGATCCGTCGCGTTTCGGCTTGCGAACGGATCTCTAGAAGACGATTGCGGCGGCTCGAGACATGCGCTTGCGGAAGACGATATTGTTGGTGGTCGTAGCAGGCGTGATGGCCGGCTGCACATCGACGGGCGGTGTGCGCCAGCCCTCCGGGCCGGAAACCGTGGCGCCTGAAAAGGCGCTGGTCCTGCCGCCGCCGGGCGGCCCGTCGATCGTCAGCGTTGTCGAGCGCAAGCGTGGAAACGGCGTCGAGCAGACGATCTCGCTGTTTACCTCATCCTCCGTGCCCGGTCAGAATTTTCTGAAGGTCCAGTTCTTCGGCGCTTCCGGGGCCAATCCCGGCGCCGGTAATGCGGGCTTCAGCATGATCAACGAGAGCGGCATTGCCCGCGAGGTGGCGCGTTCGGCCCCCAGCGTGCCGATGGCGACGTCGGCGACCTTCCTGCAGAACGCCTATGGCCCCTTCGGCTACGCCTCCGGCCGCAGCCGTGCCGGCGACACCTGTGTCTATGCCTGGCAGCAGATCCGCTCGAGCACGGCTGCCAATACCCAGGCGCGCAATTTCGGCATGATCCAGCTGCGCCTGCGCCTTTGCGATGCGAGAGCGAGCGAGCGCCAGCTCCTCGGCATCGTCTATGGCTATACCGTCACCGGCATCTTCGACGGCGAGGTCTGGAACCCTTACGGCAATCCGCCGCCTGCCGATGGTGCGCTCGGACGCACCGGCGCGCCGATCTATCCCGACGAGGGCGGTTAACGCGCCAGCCCTATGCCGATCGGCTATGAGCCGGCGCCCGCGATTGTCAGCCGGCCGCGGGCAACGCCTGTTCGCAGGGCCTCGACCTCACAACCGGCTCAAGGCGCAGCACCCATGCCCGCGCCCATCGGCCCGCGCGTACCGCTGCCGGGCGAGGCGCCACAGACGAGTGCAAAGCCGGATGCGGCGCCCGCGCCGAACGAACAATCGGTAAGGGCGATCGGCGTCACCGTGCCTTCGCCGGACTGCATAGGCGACTCGGCCATGACGGCCGCCTGCCGACGATAATGAGCATGTCCGTGGGCGCCAGATGGTGCCCCCGGTTGAGCAATTTCGAAGGAACGTCGATGCGCAAAGCCCGCAGTGTCATCATATGGGCCGTGGTTTCGCTCTGCATGATCGTGCTGATCACGCTGCCGGTCAACCTGCAGACCCAGCTCATCACCAGCATCACGGTCGTGACTGTGATGGCGGTGATCAAGATCCTGAAGGGCGAGGGGACGTGGCGCCTGGTGGCACTCGCCTTCGGCACGTCGATCGTGCTGCGTTATGTTTACTGGCGCACCACCAACACGCTGCCGCCTCTGAATCAGTTGGAAAACTTCATTCCCGGCCTACTGCTCTATCTGGCCGAAATGTATAGCGTCGCGATGCTGGCGCTCAGCCTGTTCATCGTTGCTACACCGCTGCCGTCGCGCCCCTCGCGTGCTGCCAATCCCGGGCGCCTTCCTCATGTCGACGTCTTCGTGCCATCCTACAATGAGGATGCCGGCCTGCTCGGAAACACGCTGGCCGCCGCCAAGGCCATGGATTATCCGGCCGAGAAGCTGCATGTCTGGCTGCTCGACGACGGCGGCACCTTGCAGAAGCGCAACTCCGGCAAGCTGCTCGAAGCCCAGGCGGCGGCCGCCCGCCATATCGAGCTGAAGCAGCTCTGCGACGATCTCGACGTCAATTACCTTACGCGCGACCGCAACGAGCATGCCAAGGCCGGCAACCTCAACAACGGCATGAAACATTCGACCGGCGAACTCATCGCCGTCTTCGATGCCGACCACGCACCGGCCCGCGATTTCTTGCTCGAGACCGTCGGTTATTTCGAAGATGACCCGAAGCTTTTCCTCGTCCAGACGCCGCACTTCTTCATCAATCCCGACCCGCTGGAGCGTAACCTGCGCACCTTCGACAAGATGCCGAGCGAGAACGAAATGTTCTACGGCATCATCCAGCGCGGCCTGGATAAATGGAACGCCGCCTTCTTCTGCGGCTCGGCCGCGGTTTTGAGCCGCAAGGCGCTTGAATCCCAGAACGGCTTTTCCGGCATCAGCATCACCGAGGATTGCGAGACGGCGCTGGCGCTGCACGGCAGCGGCTGGAACAGCATCTATGTCGACAAGCCGCTGATCGCCGGCCTGCAGCCGGCCACCTTCGCAAGCTTCATCGGCCAGCGCAGCCGCTGGGCGCAGGGCATGATGCAGATCCTGCGCTTCCGCTTCCCGCTTCTGAAGCGCGGCCTGACGATCCCGCAGCGCCTCTGCTACATGTCCTCCACGCTTTTCTGGCTCTTCCCGTTCCCGCGCACGATCTTCCTGTTTGCGCCGCTCTTCTATTTGTTCTTCGACCTGGAAATCTTCACCGCCTCCGGCGGCGAGTTCCTTGCCTATACGCTGGCCTATATGCTCGTGAACCTGATGATGCAGAACTACCTCTACGGGTCGTTCCGCTGGCCCTGGATTTCCGAGCTCTACGAATATGTCCAGACCGTGCATCTGCTGCCGGCTGTCGTCTCCGTCATGCTCAATCCGCGCAAGCCGACCTTCAAGGTCACCGCCAAGGACGAATCGATCGCCGTCAGCCGCCTGTCGGAGATCAGCCGTCCGTTCTTCGTCATTTTCGCGGTGCAGATCATCGCGCTCGTCATCACCATCTACAGGATCTACGCCGAGCCCTATAAGGCCGACGTCACGCTCGTCGTCGGCGGCTGGAACGCCATCAACCTGATCATGGCCGGCTGCGCGCTCGGCGTCGTCTCGGAGCGCGGCGAACGCGCCTTGTCCCGCCGCGTCCGCGTCAACCGGCGCTGTGAATTCGGCGCCAACGGCAAATGGTACGCGGCCTCGATCGAGGACGTCTCCGTCCATGGCGCAAGGCTTCACATCTTCAACAAGCATCTCGACGAGATGCTGGTCGGCGCCGTCGGCGAAATCCGTTTCCGGCCCTATAGCGGCGCGGATCTGGAAACGCTGCCGCTCATCGTCCGCAATATCGAGCCGTCGGGCGACATCTCCAATGTCGGCTGCCAATATGTGCCGAAAAGCGCGCTCGACCATCGCCTGATCGCCGACCTGATGTTTGCCAATTCCGGCCAGTGGACTGAGTTCCAGGCCGCGCGCCGCCGCAATCCGGGCCTGATCCGCGGCACTATCTGGTTCCTCGGCTTGTCGCTCTATCAGACCAGCCGCGGCCTCATTTACTTCTTCCGCAGCATGCGGCCGGAGCGGGAGGCCCAGCAGCAGGCGGCAAAGGTCAACGCCGGATGAGAAGGATCGTTGCCGCCTCGCTTCTTCTGCTGCATGCCTCCGCCTTCGCCCAGGCGCAGACGGCACCCTTCGACATGTCCGGCGAGCGGCCGCCCGGGGCATCCGTTACCCCGAGATTGACGCCGCCCACGCCGTCGCCAGCTCCTGCGCCGGCTCCCGTCACGCCTCCGGTTTCCGTCATACCCGCACCTGCAACTCCGGCCGCTCCAGCACCCGTTCCTCCGGCGATCGCCGTCCAGTCGCAGCCGACGGCGCTAGCGCTCCAACCGGGCGCGGCGGCAAATACCGCCGCGCCGCCGCGCTCCGGCGATGTCCGCCGCTATGTCGTGCCCTTTTCGAAACTGGGTCTCGGCGGTGAATATGATCGCCGGTCATGGTCGGTCTATCTGACGCCGGAGCAGGCGGCGGCCAAGGCGAGCTTCACCTTCGCATACCAGAATGCGATCGTCGTCGCACCTGAGGCCTCGTCGCTGATCGTCTATCTCAACAACCGCCCGATCGGCCAACAGCGCGTCGGTTCGCCGGATGGCCCGTCGGCCGTCACCTTCGAGGTCCCGCCCGGTCTGCTGCAGCCCGGCGCCAATCTCGTCACCTTTGAAGCCGCCCAGCGCCACCGCACCGATTGCAGCATTCAGTCCACCTATGAATTGTGGTCGAATATCGATCCGTCCGGAACCTATCTGAATTTCGCCGGCACCGACGCCGCACTACTGGCGGGCGCCGATGCCATCCGTGCCATCGGCGTCGATGGCGCCGGCAAGACCGAGTTCGATATCGTCGTCCCGGCGCTGGAGCAGCCGGGAACCACCAGGCCGCTGCTTCGGCTGGCGCAGGGCCTGTCGGTGCTGAGCAGCATGCCGAACCAGATCTTTGCCTTCAGCGCCACTTCGCTTCCGGCTGCCGGGCCTGGTAAGCTCAGCGTGCTCGTTGGTACCGCGGCGGAACTGCGGCCGATCTTTCCCGGCCTGCCGCCCGGCGCCGAAAGTGCGGCACTCGCCACTTTCGTCTCCGATCCGCGCAGCGGCTCGCCGGTGCTTCTGATCAGCGGGCCCACCTGGCAGGCGGTCTCCTCGGCGATCGATACCATCGTCTCGCCGACGGACAGGTCCTCGAATGTCCGCCGCGACGTGCTGACCACCGAGCGCTGGAGCGCGCCGAACGCGCCGCTGGTCTTTTCCGATACGGACATCGCCCTGTCGCAGCTCGGCGTGAAGACCACCGAATTCTCCGGCCGGCGGTTGCGGACCAGCTTCCATATCGCCGTGCCGGCTGACTTTTATGCCAATGCCTATGGCGAGGCGAAGGTGCTGCTTGACGCGGCCTATACCGATAACGTGCTGCCCGGCAGCCACATCGATATCTACGTCAACGACAACATCGCCTCCACCGTGCCGATCACCACGACATCGGGCGGCATTCTCCGTCATCTGCCGATCCGCGTGACGATGCGGCACTTCAAGCCCGGTCTCAATTCGGTGGCGATCGAGGCGATCCTGATGACCAAGGACGATGCGGCTTGCGCGCCGGGCGCGACCGCCGGCGCCACCCCGCGCTTTGCCCTGTTCGATACCTCTGAGCTGCATATCCCGGATTTCGCCCGCGTCGGTCAGCGTCCGAATCTGGCGGCCATGGCCGGCACCGCCTATCCCTATGGTCGGGCCACGGAACCGACACCGCTCTTCATCGACCGCATCGACGCCGACACACTTTCGGCCGCCGCAACCCTGCTTGGTCAGATGGCGATCACCGCCGGCCATCCGATCGCCGTCGAATCCGTCGCCTCGCCGAATATGATCGGCGATCGCGATGCCATCTTCATCGGCTCCATCTCGCAGATGCCGGCAACGGCACTGTCGCAGACCAATATCTCCACGGCGAGCCAGGCCTCGTGGCGTCCCGTGACGGACGCGCAGGCTGCTGTCGTCGATACCGGTACGGCCTTCGAGGAGTGGAATTCCAAGGTCAGCGGCGGTGTGTTGCGCAGCCGCGTCACGGCCTTTCGCGAGTGGCTGTCGCGCAATTTCGACATCTCCCGCAGTTCGCTGCAGTTCGTGCCCGGCGCCGAGGAGATCTTTACGCCACCCAACGCCGCCACGCTGCTGGTTGCCCAGGGCTCCAGCCCTGCGGGAATGGGCTCATGGACGGTGGTAACGGCGCCGTCGGCGAAGGATTTGCGTGAAGGGCTCGAGGTTCTAACCGCGCAGCTGAACTGGCCGCAGATATCGGGCCACATCACCACCTATTCGGGCAAGACGGGCAAGATCGAGGCGGTGCCCGTCACCCGTTTCGATTTTGTGCCGTCCATGCCCTGGTCGATCGCCAACTACCGCCTGATCGCCGCCAACTGGCTATCCACGAACATCCTCTCCTATGCCTTCCTGCTGGTCCTCTTCGTGCTGCTGATCGGCGTCACGACGTCAAGCATGCTCAAAAGGCTGGGCCGGTCGAAATGAGGCGGTGGCGCGCGCTCCTGCTGGCGGCAATGGTCGCGCTTGCCCCGACGGGCGAGCCCGCGGTCGCGCAGCAGGCGATGATCAATGCCGGCGCATGGTCGGCCTACAAGGCGAAGTTTCTCGATGCGACCGGGCGCATCGTCGATAACGGCAACGGCAATATCAGCCACAGCGAAGGGCAGGGCTATGGCCTGCTGCTCGCCTATCTCGCAGCAAGCCCGGCCGATTTCGAGCAGATCTGGTATTTTACCCGCACCGAACTGCTGCTGCGCGACGACGGCCTGGCCGTCTGGAAATGGGATCCGAACGTCAAGCCGCACGTCGCCGATACCAACAATGCCACCGATGGCGACATGTTGATCGCCTATGCTCTGGCGCTTGCCGGTACGGCGTGGAAACGCGACGACTATATCCTCGCCGCCTCCCGCATGGCGCAGGCTCTGCTTGCCGAAACCGTCGCCAGCTCGGAGGGCCGCACCTTGCTGTTGCCGGGGACCGAAGGTTTTACCGGCAGCGACCGTGACGACGGTCCCGTCGTCAACCCGTCCTACTGGATCTACGAGGCGATCCCGGTGATGGCTGCGCTCGCTCCGTCGGATGCCTGGAAAAAACTCTCGGATGACGGCGTGGAGCTGTTGAACAGGATGCAGTTCGGCCCGCGCAAGCTTCCTGCCGAATGGGTGAGCCTGCATGATAAGCCACGGCCGGCAAAGGGGTTCGACGCCGAGTTCGGCTATAACGCCATCCGCATCCCGCTCTATCTCGCGCGTGGCGGCATCACCGACAAGGCGCTGCTCGTCCGCCTGCAAAAGGGGATGTCGCAAGACGGCGTTCCCGCCACCATCGATCTGACCACCGGCCGGCCGAAGACCGTCCTGTCGGACCCCGGTTATCGAATTGTTAACGATGTTGTGGCCTGTGTTGTCGATGGGACCAAGCTGCCGAGCTCGGCCCTGCAATTTGCGCCCGCGCTCTATTATCCGTCTACCCTTCAGCTGCTGGGGCTGGCCTATATCGGGGAGAAGCATCCGGAGTGTCTGTGAAGTCTTCTCTCGTGGCAGTTTCAGCGGCAGTGGTGGTGGCGACCCTCGTCACCGGACTGAAGGACCGCGCCGCTCTGCAGGAAAGGTTCGGCCTTGGGTCTGCCGGCAAGCCGGCGCCGGAACTGATGATGATGGGCCGCATCAAGCCGACCGAGGCTCCCGCCGGCAATTCCGAATTCAATGCGCAGCTCGTCGCCGATAAGATCGAGGCAATCACCTCCTCGCCGCCGTCGGCACCGGATACACCCGAGCCGGATGCCGCAGCACAGCAGCCTGCGGCACCTCCGCCTGTGGCATCGCAACCTGCGGCACCGCAGACGGCCGCCCAGCCGGCGCCGGTCACACCGCCCATCGTTTCAGAGCCGCCGGCTCCGCAGCAGGCGGCCGCGCCGCCGCCCGCCGTCGATGAAAGTGCGCTTCGTTATTTCGCCAGCCGCGGCGACAAGCTGCGCTTGCAGGCCGAAATCTCCCGCCTTCAGGCGCTCTACCCCAACTGGGTTCCACCAGCCGATCCGCTCGCCGTGCCGCAGAATGGCGACAAGCAGCTCGAGGCCATGTGGCAGCTCTATTCCGATGGCCGCTATGCGGAGCTGCGCAAGGCGATCGCCGACCGCCAGGCAGCCGATGCCGGATGGCAGCCGCCGGCCGATCTGCTCGACCGGCTCGACGTCGCCGAGGCCCGCGCCCGCCTCGTCAATGCTTCGGACCTCAAGCAATATGCGACGGTAGTCGATACCGCTGCCGCAACGCCGAGCCTGCTCACCTGCAGCGAGATCGATATTCTCTGGCGCGTCGCCGAAGCCTTCATCCGGACGGAGAGGGTGCAGCGCGGCCAGGACGCCTATACCTATATCCTGAAGAACTGCACCAATCCCGCCGAGCGGCAGGCGACGGTCGAAAAGGCCTCGACGCTGCTTTCCTACCAACCCATGCAGGCGCTGCTCGCGCTGGAGAAGCCTGCCGCCGACGGCAGCAGGGAATTCGATGCGATCCGTGATAACCTCGCCCGGCGCTTCATGGCCGAAGGCAATGACGATCCGAATCTCGCCATCGCGCCCGATTACGTCGCCCACCTCGAAAAGCTCGCCGGGACGGAGGGGCTTGCCTCCGATGCGCTGCTGCTCGGCTGGTATCAGCTTCGCCGAAACAACGATGCCAATGCCGAAAAATGGTTCCGCGCCGCCCGCGCCAAGCAAGATTCGGCGGCCGCTTCGCAGGGGCTGGCGCTGGCGCTGATCGCCCGCAAGGCGCCTGAGGAAGCCGAAGAGGTGATGTTCCGCTGGCGCGCCGATTCCGATGACGCGACATCAACCTATCTCGCCGCTACTGCCAACCTGATGGCGTTGCAGCCGCCGGCCGATCTGGCCGAAGACGTGCTGCACCGCATCGCCACCGAGGTCATCGCCCGCAAATCCGTGCCGACAGCGCAGCAATTCGGCTGGTATGCCCGCTCCCTCAACCAGTTCCAGACCGCCGCGCGCTGGTTCGAGACGGCGCTTGCCTGGAAACCCGATGACGAACCGTCCGCCTATGGCCTTGTCATCACTCGCGACCAATTGAGCGACCGCAAGGGCGTGCTCGACCTCCAGCGCGCCTGGGCCGGCCGGTCGACCCGGATCACCAATCTCGAAGACACGTCCTCCCTGACGCCAAACGTCGTCACGCCGCCGCCGGCGAAGGGGGCGCTTGTCGCACAGCAACCGGCTCAACCGACGCAGCGTCCCCCGGCCGAGCCGCTTCCGGCAGAGCGTCGGGTGACCCTGCAACCGGTTTCGGAAGTGGTCGTTCGTGCGGCGAGACCGGCGATGGACACGGTGACCGTCCCGCGCGGTCCACGCCAGACGCGCGGCTGCTCGACGACGATCGATGCGGGGCAGCTTAAGCCGGCCGACGCGCTGTCGCGCGGCTGGTGCCTGATGGATATCAACCGGCCGATGGAGGCGATCTCGGCCTTCGAGGCCGCATTGCAGAGCCCGTCCCGCAAGGTCCGTGAAGACGCAGCCTACGGCCAGAGCCTTGCCTATCTGCGCGCCGGTCTCTCCGGCAATGCCGCCGTCGCGGCCACCAAGGCGCCGCAGAACCGCCAGCGCGCCGCCGAGCTTCAGGTAGCAATCCTCGCCGACCGTGCGCTTTCAGCCTTCGACGCCGGGCGTTACCGCGAAACCCTCATCTATCTCGATCAGCGTGCCCAGCTGCAGCAGGAGCGCATCGACCTGATGGTTCTGCGCGGCTACAGCTACCTCAATCTCAAAATGTACGGCGATGCTACCCGTATCTTCGAAGCCGCTGCCGCCACCGGCAGCCGCGACGCCGCCCGCGGTCTTGCCGACGTCCGTAACGTCACCCATCCAGACACCAACAACTGACGTTGACGCCGCTTCCGCTCTCCGCTACTCGCCTGCGCAAAGGCCGCCTCGGCCTCATGCTTGCAAGGAAAAGCCCGTGCCCGCTCTCCATGACATCCTCGACAGATCCTATGACGCCTTCCTTTTCGACATGGACGGAACGCTGCTGAATTCCATTGCTGTCGTCGAACGCGTCTGGAGTGAATGGGCAATACGCCACGGCTTCGAGCCGGAGGTCTTCCTGAAGACGATCCACGGCATCCGCGCCTCCGATGTGATCCGCGGGCTTGGCCTGCCTGGCGTCGATCCGGCCCATGAGGCGGATCTGCTGCTCGCCGAGGAGATGGAGGATGTCTCCGGCATCGTCGAGATCCCGGGCGCCGTGCGCTTCCTCGGCGCCATCGCCGATGGCAGATGGGCAATCGTCACCTCGGCGCCGATCGAGCTCGCCAGGCGCCGCATGGCGGCGGCCGGCATCCCGATGCCGAAGGTCATCGTCAGCGGCCAAGAGGTCAAATCAGGCAAGCCCAGCCCCGAAGGCTATCTGCTCGGCGCAAGCCGTCTCGGCGTCGATCCGAAAAAATGCCTGGTCTTCGAAGATGCGGTCGCCGGCATCCTCGCCGGCGAGGCCGCCGGCGCCGACGTCACCGTCATCACCGAAACCCACGCCACGCCTTTCGAAACACCACATTTTTCGATCGCCAACTACCAGGCATGGCAGCCCCGCCAAACAGCCGAAGGCCGGTTGACGCTCGCCGCGATCTGACCATTCGGGCAAACCGACTCCTTTTTGTTGAAGGCAAGGTTTTTCCGCTTGCATTGCACGCGCTGAAAAACTAAACGAAGCAAGCCGTTTCGGCAGGTCGGGGCGTAGCGCAGCCCGGTAGCGCACTTGACTGGGGGTCAAGGGGTCGCTGGTTCGAGTCCAGTCGCCCCGACCATTTTTCCCCTTGAAATCCCAGTCAGAATGTCACTTTCTTCGTCCCGCTAGCGGCGGAAAACGGAACGAGACATAAGCAGAAATGCTGAAGCGGGAGCCGAACGTCCCGAACGAAATGCCATTTGTTCATGTTGCCGGCGAGCTATAGCGCCGCCATTGCAAAGGGTGGTGGCCTTCGACCGCCTTCAGTGTGGTTTCTGAGCGATCGCGATCATCGATTTCGCCAACAGTGGAATCCTCCCGACATATTCGAAGTCGACGTCTTCGAAGCCTGTTTCGACGAGCAGCGTGCTGAGCGTTTCGGGAGACCAGAATTTGATATGGCCATGGTCCTTGAGCGGCATGAAATGGTCATCCATCTTTCCACTGACGGCCAACGCCAGATTTTTCCAGTAACCGTGAAAAGGCGTCGAGACGACCGCGATGCCGCCGGGCCTCACCAGATCATAAATGGTGGCCGAAAAAGCCTTGGGATCATAAACATGTTCCACCACCTCAAGACTTATCACCGCATCGAAGGTCCCGTACCGGCTGGAAAGATCCTCGTAGCCGGAACCGATTTCCAGCGGAAGATCGGGGTGGGCCGTTCTCGCTTTGGCGATGCCGTCCTTCGAGGGATCGACACCGACGACGTCATATCCTTTTGCCGCAAGCACGGCTGCAGCACCGCCGGTGCCACAACCGAGATCGAAGACTGCAGTTTCGTTTGCCTCCTGGAAACTGTTATCGAGAACATCGACAACGGCCGGCAAAATATAGGAATGGGCGGTTGCCGGTTTGGCGTGTACATAGGTAGTAGCGTCCAGTTCGATAGACATTTTACCTCCTGAAAACATGAAGAAGTGAGCCGCCAATGGTACGGCGGACTTTGACGGGAGTGTGGTGTCGTTGTGGTATTAAGGTGATTAACGCCGAAGGCGTCCGCGGCGACTAAGCGTCACCGCCGATTGGCTGCACCGATTGCGCGAGACATCCTCCGGCACGCCCGACGCTCGCCCAATGCCGGATCCCGAAGCTGATTGACGAAGCTGATTGACAGGGGTGCCCTGAAGATGCTGAAAACGGGCCGCGTTCAGGCTTGCTGCGTTCTCGTGGTTCAACGGGCCCCTGCATCGGCTCCTGCCGCTTTGACCATTTAAACTAAATAACGCGATGAAATACCCTTTGAAGGTGTATCGCAAATAAATCATTTAGTTCTTTTTGGTACTACCTCAATTGGGAGGGGCGGTATTTGTTGCCTTTTGTTAAGGTTATACGCAGTTTGGAAGTTAATAACCCTATTTTGAATTTGAAAAAAACCTGAAGCCTCTTCGCATTCTCGTGAATATGTGTAGATTAACATTGTCCTTGTCCCAGATAGCCTGGTCGAGCGCATGGCGGATATGAAGCACAATCTAACTTGCAGGCAAAGCCTCGCCAGCGCGTTCCAGGCTCTGTCGGACGAGGCCGTCAAAGCCGGCTGGTCGGAAGGCGATGTCGCCCTCGCGCTTGCTGAACTCGCCGAGGAGCGGGTGATCGAGGTTACCGCCAAGGTGATCATGGAAGGCTCCGTCCATCCTCAGCTCATCGCTGCCGGCGGTGGACGCAACGGCTAACGATCTTACACCAGCAACCCCGCCGTTTTCGCTGCCGTGATGAAGGAAGCCTGTGCTGCGCGCGGGCTGCGCAGTCCGTCGAGCGCATCCAGGCAATGCTGGCGCGCAACGCGATAATCGCGCCCGCGCTTGCTCGGCCACCGCTTCAGATATTCGACGGCCTCCCAGACGGTGGAAACGATCAGGCTGCTGTTTGGAGAAACCACCCGGACGGGGGAGGGAAAGCGTTTTTCACTCACATCTGCACTCACTGATACCTGCTACCAAACGCGCCCGGAACGCGCGGGATAAAATTTTGTTCCATAATTTTGTTCCATAGAAATTTGCGTAGTTGCTAAAGTTCAGACCCTCGCGCATAATGACTTTATGGTCGGTTGCGGAGGGCGGCCGGCGATGCAAGCGTGAATGCGTTTGCCCTCGGAGGATTGGGGCATGATGTTACGGTCATCAATTCATCCGCATGATTTACCGCTATTTTCGGAAGATCTCGATCTGCTTTCGCAAGTGCTCGACAAGGTCTGCGACGAACGCGGCCTCGCCAGGACGACGCCGGAGGCCGAGCGGATCGGTGCGGTCATCATTCAGCTCTACAGACAGGGCGTGAAGGACGGCGGCAAACTTGCCGACCTTGCAAAAACCTATCTTTAACGATCAGTTCTGCTCGATCGAGACACCGTTCTTACCGATGCTCATCTCGATGCCTTGCGGCTTGCTTTCCTCGTGGAAGACATAGGCGCCGAGGCCGATGACGGCGACGACAAGAACGCCGATGATGACGTATAGACCATTGCTGCGGTTCAAGACACTGCCCCCAATATATCATGGGACAGCGAAACGCCCGGGTGCCCGATTGGTTCCGTCAGTCGTCGTTGGCGGCGTTGAGGTTTTCCGGCCGAATGCCGTCATCGCTCAAGGTGCGTGCGCGCAACCGGATGCCAGGACCGCCTTCATCCTGATTGCCGCTGGACAGGAAGATGATGCCGTGCGCCTCGAGCGTGCTGCGTACATCGAACAGCGCGTGCGGCTCGCCCGCAAATTCGCCGTTTTCCAGCGCCGTCACAGTCTCGACCGGCAGGCCGCTGGCGGCGGCAAGCTCCTCGATGCTCATTCCGATCATGGCGCGGGCGCCGCGTATCTGCGTTGCTGTTATCATGAGGGAAAATCTAGCGCATTTCCAGCGCTTCTCAAGTAGCGGCACCGCACGTTGGCCCTACGGGATGCGCTCTTCAAACTTCCCTCAATTTGACACCAAATAGATCGTCATGCATGCGCTCGACCGCGATCCCCATTCCTCCCATCAGGGCGGCCCGGTTCCCAAAGCGACTGATCTCGATGCGCGGCGGATAAGGCGTACAACGCGGCAGGAAACCGCGAATAGCGTTTACGAGTTCCGGTCTTGCGCCGATGCTGCCGCCGGTGATCACCAGTTCAGGATCGAGAGCCGCTCCGATTGCAGCAATGGCAACCGCGACCAGCCTTGCCGTTTCTTCGATGGCAGCAGCGGCGCTTGTTTCTCCTGCATTAAACGCGGCGAAGAGATCGGCCACGGTGGATGCGTTACGCCCGCCGAAACCGACGTAGCGGCGCAACATCGCGACACTGCCGACCGCACTCTCAAAGGTTCCAAGCGTAAATCCGCCAGGATCAAAAGCATCCCCGCCGATCGGAAGGTAGGCGATTTCGCCGGCCGCCCCACGCGCGCCGCGCAACAGAGACCCGTTGGCGATGATGCCCATGCCGACGCCCGTTCCGAGAGCAACGAAAGCAAAATTGCTGGTTTCGATACCGTGTCCCCGCCATCTCTCCCCTTGCGCCGCCAGGTTGACGTCATTTTCAACGATCACCGGTATGGCCATTCTGTCGCTGAAGACTTGCCGCAGATTTATGGCGTCGATGCCGGGGATGCTTGGCGCGACGTTGATATGCCCGGTGGCCGGATCGAGCACACCGGGACTGCCTAGAACGACGAGACGGAGTTTGTCGGCGGTCGTCCCGGCCGCAAACGCGAGTTCTCCGATAAGATCGCTGAACTGATTGACGAGATGCATTCCGCCGCGCGGGTCGGTGGGTACTTTGGTTTCGGCAACTACGTTCCCCAACAGATCGCAAATAGCCGCAGCAATCTTGGTGCTCCCGAGATCGATAGAGACGGCCAGTCCCGCCCTGGCATTGATTTCATAGGTGATCGCATTCCGGCCCGGGCGGCCATCAGTCTGCCCGACTGGTTTCAGCCATCCGTCATCCTCAAGGTCGCGCACGACATCGGAAATCGTCTGCTTTGACAAGCCGGTCAGCTTGGCAATATCGGCGCGAGAGATCGACCCGTTCGCGAACACGGTTCGGATGACGGCATTGGTTGATATTTTTCGTGCGATCGGGGTCTGTGCGACTGAAGATGTCATTGCCATCCGGCTAGCTCAGTCCAATTAGTTCGGAGCGCATACTTAATGGACGCGATATTAGGCCACAACTATCGCGGCTAACTGGAATTCAATACATTGAAGCAGGCAATTTGTCTATGTCCTTGACAAATGGGAGGCCAGCTGTAGGCTTGAATTAACGTGCGATGAAAATGCGCGATGAAATAAAGAGGGTCGAGGAGAAGTATGCGCCATACGTATCGTCTGGTTAGCCGTGCGCCTGCCAAGATCGCCCAAAGAGGAACTGGCCCGGGCTTGCCTGGCTATTTCCTTTTTTGCGTCCCGCGGACTCCTTGAACCTGGCTGGCGAGGATTTGCTCATGATGAAGCCCTCGACTGACGGACAGCTTTTCGCCGAGCAGCCAGTTTTACTGCCGATAGTATCACGCCTTCAGGCGGACGTTCATCCGGATGGTTACTGTGACCTCATCTTATGGGGAGCAGGCAGCTTTGGGCGTGTGAGATTTTCTCCAAGCAAAGGTGCTTATGCCCGGGAGACAGGGCCTTTCCGTGGCTCGGAGGAACCGGGAAATGCTTCAACCCAATCCCTCATCGATCCGCATTGCGAATGCGACGGAGCCATCCTGCTCGAATTCGGAAAAGCCGAGGTGACGGTAGAAACCCCTGGCGCCTTGGTTGTTTGGGTCGACCCCGAGATGCACGGCTCCAACCCCGTGGTTTCGAAGCGCTTGAAGCTCCGTGCCGATCATCCTGCGCCCCCAACCGCTTGCCTGAAGTCGGGGAAGGATGTTGATGTGGAGATGCGCGGGATACTGGTCTTGAAGCCAAGCCGTTCCGCTGCGCGGATTTTGAATTCGTTCCATCACGTCGGCGTCGCGCGGACGGGTGGGTGCCAGCCCCGCAATCTGCTGGCGGACGAATGGCCACCAGTTTGTCTGCAAGTCTCTATCGAAGCTGCTGGTGTCCGGCACCCCTACGACATAGCCGACCGGCCGGCCGTCCTGAACGAGAACAAAGGCAAAGTCCTTGGCGAATTTGAGGTAGGGTACCGACCACACGTAGCCGGGCAGATGCGGGTCGCTATAAAGCGCGCTGGCATCCTCACCGCCATTCGCGGTTTTCAGGCAGATGTCGAAAAGGGCGTCGATATCCGCTTCAATCGCGGGGCGGATGAAGCAGCTGGTGTCCATCACTTTGCCACCTCCTGCGTGGCGCTTTGTCATTTTAGGTCGCGAGAGGAGCCGATGCATTGACGATTACCTCAGATTCGCCAGCCAGGCAAAGCTCTGGGGAAAGAAAACGTTCGGCCGCTGCTTGGCGCAAGGCCTGAACGGGGAGTGGAGAATAAACCAGATAAGGTGGAGCAGATGAAAAGAACCGTGAAATCGATCAGCATACTGCCGGAATACCGATTGAAAGCAGCTGTCGCGCTTGCTGGTGCGGCGCTTATAACCTTGGGCCTTTCGGCAGCCGCGCGCGCTGACGATCTGGCCGTGTGGGATGACCAAACCTATGAAGGTCAGAGTGCGGTCATAGAGCAGCTCAACAAGGAGTTCGAAGCTGCGAATCCCGGCGTCACGATCAAACGCACCGCCCGCACCTTTGATGACATGAAGTTGACGCTGAAGCTTGCGGTTTCGGCAGGTGATGGTCCTGTCATCACGAAAGTCAATCAGGGTGCAGGTGACATGGGGGCGATGGTCAAGGAAGGGTTGCTCCTGCCCGTCGACGACTACATCAAAAAATATGGCTGGGATAAGCGCCAGTCGGATTCGGTGCTTGCGCGAGACCGCTGGGAAGATGGAAAATTTGGGGTCGGTAAAACCTACGGCATATCAGGCCTCGGCGAGATCGTTGGCCTCTACTACAATAAAAAGATCCTCGGCGATGCGGGAGTAGCGCTGCCGCAAACCTTCGAGGAGCTGTTGGCCGGTCTTGATAAGCTGAAGGAAAAGGGCGTCCCACCCTTCATGATGGGCTCGGCAAAGCAGCATCTGGCCCTGCACATGATCGGCGCCATCGAGCAAGCGCATATCGACGCGAGCAATCGTGCCGAGCTTGACGATCTGATTTACGGCCGGGGCGGCTCCTGGAACACCAAGGGGAACATCGAATCCGCCAAACTCGTGCAGCAATGGGCACAGGGCGGTTATTTTTTCCCCGGCTTCGAAGGCATATCGGGTGACGACGCCGTCCAGCTTTTCATTTCCGGGCAGGGCGCGTTCCTGATCTCCGGGACCTGGTATTTCGGTGACATGCAACACAATCCGGATATCGGCTTCATGGCAATTCCCGCCCCGAAGGGTATTTCCAAGCCCATGAGTGTCGGCGGCGTGGATCTTGCCTGGGCGATAACGAGCCTTGCCAAAACGAAGCCGACACAGGACGTCGCCGGCGCATATATCGATTATATGGTCTCGGAAAAGGCTGCTGAAACCTGGGCCAATGCTGGCTATCTTCCGGCAACTTCGCTCGCGGCTGACGCAAAGCCAAAGCTCACGCCGCTCCTCAGCTCCGGCATCGAAATGTGGAAGACACTCAACGCAAACGACGCTCTCGGCCATTACCCCGACTGGTCGAGCCCGACGATGCTGAAGACAATAGACGACAACACGCCACTTCTTCTGTCCGGCAATATCACGCCCGAAGCCTTTGTCGATGCCATGGACAAGGATTATCAGGCGTACCTCAAGGATAAGAAATAAAGATTGCAGGTGCTGGTCACGGCCGTCCCTGCGGTCGTGACCTCAGTCTCGTCGATCCACATAAATGAGCACTGCGATCGGCTTGCTGCGCGATGACCACAGCTTTAGCTTTATGGAGTAATGGATGAAACGCTCCGCACTTGATGGCTCGCAACAGACCAATTTTATCTATTTATTGCCTGGATTGCTGTTCTACGCGGCTTTTGTCTTTGGACCGATCATCGCGGCTTTGGGTTTGAGCCTGACCAGCTGGGACGGCCTGAGCATGCCCAAGTGGGTTGGTCTCGGCAATTACGTCGCTCTCTTTTCTGACAGCCGTTTTTATATTGCCTTGCGCAACAATGCCGAGCTTATGATCTTCTACTGTGTCCTGCCGCTCGTGCTCGGCATAACTCTTGCTGCTTGCGTCTGGAATCTGAAGCAGCGCGAACAACTCGCGCTTCGGACCTTCCTGTTCCTGCCTTATATCATGCCGACCGCCGTGTTGGGCATCATCTGGGCATGGCTCTACAACCCTGCATTTGGCCCGTTCAATCAGTTTCTGAGAGCAGTAGGGTTGGGCGCCTTCGCACTTCCGTGGCTGGGAGATTTCAATTTTGTGCTTCCCGCGGTCGGGATCGTTGCCACTTGGTATTTCTTCGGTTTTTGCATGGTCATCTTCCTGACCGGAATTCAGCGCATCGACCCGTCTCTTTTCGACGCTGCCAAGGTCGATGGTGCTTCGGCGCGAAAAACCTTCTTCTGGATAACGCTGCCGCTTCTCTTGCCTGAAATAAGGGTGGTGTTGCTCCTGACGGTCATAGCGTCAATCAAAAGCTTCGACCTGATTTTTACAATGACCCGGGGCGGACCCGCCAACGCCACGCTCGTGCCGAACATCTACATGTATCAGCTCGGCTTCGAGCTCAATCGCTTCGGCGCCGCGGCGGCCATCGCCATTGTCGGCGCAGTACTCACCTTCGTCATAAACTATGCAATTCACCGATTTGTGGGATCGCAGAACAAAGGACGGGCTTGATGAGCCGTTGGTCTAACATCCCCGTCGGTACGCTATTCCTCCGCATTGTCCTGTGGCTTCTTGCTTTTGTAACGATCACGCCGTTCCTGCTTCTGCTTCTGACGTCGATAAAGAGCAAGGCCGACGTTCTGAAGGGTGCGTTCGCGCTGCCGGCATATCCACATTTCGAAAATTACGTCGATGCTTGGAATGCCGGACATTTCAACATTTACTTCTGGAATTCGATCATCGTTGTCATACCCGTCGTTGCTGCAAGCGTCTTTTTAGGCCTGCTGACTGGTTTTGCCTTCGCCTACCTGTCGTTTCCGTTCCGGCGCACGCTGTTCGCTATCCTGACGCTCGGCATGATGGTGCCGGCGGAAGCCTTCATCATCCCGCTTTATTACGAAATGCGGTATCTGGGGTTGATCAATACCTATGCGGCTCTGATCTTGCCGCAGATCGCGATGTCGATACCGTTCTCGACGATCTTCCTCGCCAGCGCGATGCAGCAACTGCCGGAAGAAGTTCTCGAAGCGGCGGTTCTCGATGGCGCCGGACGCTTCTATATCCTGCGCAAGATCGTCGTCCCGCTCATGGTGCCGGCAATGTCGACACTGGCGCTGTTCCTGTTCATATGGACTTGGAACGAGTTTCTGATTCCGTTCATCCTGGTCAACGACGACGACTATCGGACGCTGCCCCTCGGCATGCTGTTTTTCCAAGGGCGTTATACCGTCAACACGCCGGTTCTGACCGCCGGCGCGGTGATTGTCATTTTCCCGCTCATCGTGACTTATCTCATTTTCCAGAGGCGGTTTATTGCTGGCTTGACGGCAGGAGCGACGAAATAGACAGCCGCCCATTGACGGCAAGACTTCACGCCGCCTCGTGGCGTCGTCGTTCGCGCTTGTGGCGCACTTCCAGCGCCGCGCAGCCCCAGACCGTGCCAAGCAGCAGATAGACATGGCGCCAGTGGTCGATATCGATGACGTTGCCGATTGTCGCATGGCCGAGAACCGAGATCCAGGCGATCATCAGGAAGGGCTGCCACGGCCGGTCGAGCAGCAGGTTTCGGAAACCGAGAGCCAGCGTCCAGACAAGCATGCCGACATAGCTGACGAAGCCGAGCCAGCCATAGGAGGTGAGCGACTTCAGCCAGATATTGTGCTCGTCCTCGGGAAACATCGTGCCGAACACGAGCGGGCCGATGCCGAGCGGACGCTCCATCATCATGGTGAAGCCGATCCGGTGGCGCTCGAAGCGGCCGAGATGCTCGCCGTCATATTGCTGTACCAGCTGGGCGCGCGCCGAAAACAGTTCGGCGACCTTCGGGATCTGCAACGCCACCAGCAGCGACGCGATCAGCATGATGATCGCCGCCAGCGACAGGACCAGGACTCGCAAGCGAAAGGCGCCGCTGCGCTCCTTCAGCAGCATGATGAAGATCAGCAGCACCACGCCGAGCGCGAAGAGCCCCCAGGCGGCGCGGGAAAAGGAGAGGAAAATGCCGAGCGCAAGCACGAGCAGGGCGGCGGACTTCAGCGGCGATTTCTTCAGGTCGCCGACCAGGATACCGTGAACCAGATAGAGCGATGGCGGCACCAGGAAGGGGCCGAAAACGTTCGGATCCTGAAAGGCGCCCTTGGCACGGTCGTAGAGCGTGAAGATTTCCGCGCCCGGAAAGGCGTGGAAATAGCCGAGTATGCCGAGCGCGGAGGTGGCGACGGCCGCGAAGGTCCAGGCATTGAAGATCAGTGGCAGCCGCCTGTGGCTGTCTTCGATGATTGCCGCGTAGAAGACTGCCGTCAGCGCCAGGAAGGTCGACACTGCGATATACATCGGCGCCGTTGCCAGGTCCTTCATCTGAGTCAGCGATAGCATGCCGCCGATATTGAAGGTCAGGAGCAGGGCAAGCAGCGGCGCCACGCTGCGCGAAATCCTGAGGCCCAGGATGAACCAGAGGCCGATCAGCCCCGCCATCCAGAGTTCATAAGGTGCCGGCTCGTCGATCACGAAACCGGAAAGGAAGACGCCGAAGGCGACGAAGGCCGAGCCGATCAGGCGCAGCGTCATCCGCTGCGGCTGGGCGACACGGGGATATGTCGCCTCGATCGCGGTCAATAGGCGTTTTCCGTGTTGAGCAGTCGGATCGGCGTCAGGAACAGGATCTTGAGATCGAACCAGAGCGACCAGTTCTCGATGTAGTAGAGGTCGTAGGCCGTGCGGAACTTGATCTTCTCGTCATTGTCGACTTCGCCGCGCCAGCCGTTGATCTGTGCCCAGCCGGTGACGCCGGGCTTGACGCGGTGGCGGGCGAAATAGCCCTCGACGACATCGGAGAAGGCGCGATCGCGCGCCTGGGCGAGAACGGCATGCGGCCGCGGGCCGACCAGCGAAAGCTCGCCTCTCAACACATTGAAAAGCTGCGGCAGCTCGTCGATCGAGCTCTTGCGGATGATACGTCCGACACGGGTGACGCGCGGATCGCCCTTTGTCACCGCAGCCTTGCCTGTGGGGTCAGCCATGTCGGTGTACATCGAGCGGAATTTGAAGACGTTGATGACTTCATTGTTGAAGCCATGGCGCTTCTGCATGAAGAAGACCGGGCCCTTGGAGGTCGCCTTGATGGCGATCGCGGTTGCGAGCATCACCGGCCAGAGCAGCGCAAGCGCGACCACGGTGAAGAAAATGTCGAAGCCGCGCTTGGCAACCGAATCCCAGTCGCGGATCGGCTTCTTGAAAATATCGAGCATCGGCACCGAGCCGACATGCGAATAGGCGCGCGGCCGGAAGCGCAGCCGGTTGGCATGCGCGGCAAGGCGGATATCGACCGGCAGAACCCAGAGCTTCTTCAAAAGGTCGTAGATACGGGCCTCAGCCGACAGCGGCAGGGCGATGATCAGCATGTCGATGCGCGTCAGCCGCACGAATTCGACGAGTTCAGCGACAGTGCCGAGCTTCGGATAACCGGCGACCATGATCGGCGAGCGTTTCTCGCCGCGGTCGTCGAAGATGCCGCAGATGCGGATGTCGTTGTCGGCCTGCTGTTCGAGGATGCGGATCAGGTCCTTGGCCGGCTCGCCGCCGCCGACGATGACGGCGCGGCGTTCCATGATGCCGTTGCGCGCCCAGTTGCGGATGCCGTAGGCAACCAGGAAACGCTCGGCCGCAAGGAAGAGCGCGCCTGCGACGAACCACGGGATATAGGCATCGACCATGGCCCATGTGGTGCCGCGAATGAGCGCGAACAGGCCGACGGTCAGGAGAAGCGCGATCGTCCAGGCGGCGACGATGCGCGGCATCAGCCGCAGCTTCGCCCGCAGGGCGGGAATGGTGTAGGTGTCGGCAAGCTCCAGGCCGATGACGGTCAGGGCCGAAGCCATCGCTGCCATGCCCGTCCGCATCCAGGTGGAGTCACTGCCGTCACCGGGCCAGAAATAGTGGATGATCAGGGCGATCGCGAAGAGCGCCAGGGATTCCAGCAGCCGCAATTGCCCGATGATGATCACAGGCGAATTGGTTCCGTCGCGGAACTGTTCGGCGATCTGCCGGGCATAGGGGTTGATTTCGGTCGGGTCGGAAGGCTTTTCCTGACCCGCGTCGCCGCGCGCCTCGATGTCGGAGACCTGCTTGCGCAGGGCCTCCACGTCGAATTGATCGCCTTTTTCCAGCTTGTTCATGGGGGCTTTTCGCTCGTTGACATCAAGCGAAATACCAGAAAGCCCCTAAGAAATATTTACGAAGCGGCGGGCACTGCTTGGCCGGCAGCGGGATCGACGAGTTCATGGTACAATTTCAGGACATCACGCGCCATGACGGCGGAGGAAAACACCGCCTTCACCGCCTCGGGCCTCGGCATCGTCCTGGCGTGCCAGCCGGGCGTGCTCAGCGTTTCCGCCATGACGCGGGCGAGATCGTCGGAATTGCCGGGCTCCACCAGTGCTGCGCTGTCCGCGCCGAGCACCTCGGGAATGCCGCCGACACGGCTTGCAATGATCGTCTTGCCGGCGCCGAGCCCCTCGAGCACGATATAGGGCATGGCTTCGGCGCGCGAGGGAACGACGAGGTTTTGCGCCATGGAGAAGGCTTCGTGGACCCGCATTGCCGGCAGCATGCCGATGCGTTTGCCAAGGCCGCGTTCAACCATCATTTCACGGTAGCGGTCGCGATCCGGCCCGTCGCCGATCATCAACGCCGACAGCGGCCTGCCGAGCAGCCGTTCGGTCTTGGCGAAGGCATCGACAAACAGATCGGGACCCTTGAGGTCCCGGAGCATTCCCACATAGATGAAATGCACGGCATCCGAGCGGGTCGGGATCGGCTCGAAATCGCGCTCGCCGATGCCGTTGTAGATCAGTCTCGTCTTCGTCCGCGGCCGTCCGACCTTGCGCGCATAGGTGTCGCGCTCATATTCGCAGATGAAGACCAGCGCATCGGTGAAATATTCCTGCAGGCGCTCCATCCTGAGGACGAACTGTCCGCTGAGCGAGGAGCGCGAATAATGCAGGCTTCCGCCATGCGCGGTATAGAGGCGGGCTACGCGATACCTGTTCACCCGCAACGCTGAGCCGGCAAGTCGCGCGAGCACGCCGCCCTTGGCGCCGTGTCCGTGCAGCACATCCGGCCGCAAACTTTTGATTTTCTTGTATGTATCCCACATCGTCGCAATATCGGACGGGCTGATCGAGCGCCGGATCGGCACGCGCGTCAGGCCGAGCGAGAGATAGGGACGGATATCGTCGAACAGGCTGTCCTCGTATTCGCCGCCGGTCGAGCTGTCGCAGAGGATGCCGATTTCATGGCCGGCCTTGCTGTGCTCCTCGACGAGATCGCGGACATGGCGGAAAATTCCGCCGACCGGCGACCTGAAGCAGTGAAGGATGCGGAGCGGCTGCTGTTTTGCCATCGCTCAGAAAAGCCGTTCGCGAACGTAGATCGTATCACCTGCGATGATCGGCCCCGATATATTGATGCGGCCGGTCAGCACCTGTCCATTGATCTTGCGAGTGACATCGACCATGCGTTGGTTGGCGCGGCTGGTGAAACCGCCGGCAACCGCGATGGCATTCTGCACCGTCATGCCGGGAACATAGGCATACTGGCCGGGCTGGCCGACTTCACCCATGATGAAGACCGAACGGTAGCGATCGACATCGATGGTGACGTCGGGATCGCGAAGATAGCCCTGCTGCAGTTTCTGGGCGATCTGTCCCGAGAGTTGCTGCAGGGTTCGGCCGCGGGCAGGGACCTGGCCGATGAGCGGGAAGGCAACATAGCCGGCCTGATCCACCGTATAGGTATTGGTCAGGCTCTGCTGGTCGAAGACGGTAATGCGCAGCCGATCGCCGCTGTCCAGCGTGTAGGGCTGGATGGTGGCCTCGTTGAAGGCCTTCGGCGCAGGCCTGTACGTCGTGCAGCCGCTCAGTGCTGCCGTCATGGCTGCAAGGCTCAGGGCCAAAAGGATTTTGGGCTGGACGACAGACATCCGCTTGTGCTCACAAAATGAACTCGGTGCAGTCGTTATCGATCCGTTAGGGTTAATGCCCGGTAAAGGACGCCCGCAATTTCCCGGTTTCCTTCATCGATCATCGCCCTTTCCCGGCGAGATCGCCATTAACCGTTGAGTTACCATGGTCGTTTACACTTACGGCACCTTTGTAGTGGAGTAAGAGCATGTCCGGCGTAGCTCGTGATCAGGATGTGGACATCGACCTCGGCCAGTTGGTCCGTGCGGTCTGGGCGCGCCGTCTGCGGATTTTGACAATCACCCTCGTGGGGGCAGGCGTCGCCTTTGCCGGCGCCAAGATCATGTCGCCGCAATATCGCAGCGAAACGCGCATACTCATCGAACCCCGTGCGCCGGCTTTCGCCAGCACGCAGCAGGCCAATGACGCCAGCGCCGGTCCGCTGATGGACGAACTGAACATCGCCAGCCAGGTGCAGCTTCTGCAATCGGCCGATCTCCTCAAGAAAGTCATCAACGATCTGAAGCTTTATAACCTGCCGGAATTCGACGATGCCGCCAGCGGCTCGGCGATGAGCAGTATCCTGGTGAAGCTGCACCTGAAGAAGAACCCGCTGGAAAATCCGCCGGAAGAGCGCGTCATCGACGCCTTCGTCGAACGCCTGCAGGTCTATCAGGTGCCGGGTTCCCGCGTCATCGGCATCACTTTCACCTCCAAGGACCCGAAGCTTGCCGCCGCCATCCCGAATGCCATGGCGAATGTCTATCTTTCGACCCAGAGCGGCGCCAAGCTCGATTCCAATTCCGAGGCGACCCGTTGGCTGGAGCCGGAGATCGAGGGCCTGCGCCAGAAGGTCAGCGAAGCGGAGAAGAAGGTTGCCGAATACCGCACCTCGCACGGGCTGCTGCAGACGAACGGCACGACCACTTTTCCGGCCCAGCAACTGAACGATATTTCCGCTGAGTTGACCCGCGTGCGGGGCGACAAGGCCAATGCCGAGGCGAGGGCACAGGCTGTGCGCAATGCACTGTCTTCGGGCGAAGCCTCCGATACGTTGCCCGACATCATGTCCTCCCAGGCGATCCAGCGGTTGAAGGCGACGGAATCCGGCCTGCAGTCGCAGATCTCCGATCTGCAGACCAGCCTACTCAACAACCATCCGCGGCTGAAAAGCCTGCGCGCCCAGCTTTCCGATATCCGCACTCAGATCCGCCAGGAGACGCAGAAGATCCTGGCGAGCATCGAGAATGAGTCCAAGGTCGCGGATTTGAGGGCAAGTGAACTCGAACGCCAGTCGGACACGGTGCAGGCCACCAGTGCCCGCGCCGGTGAGGATGAGGTTGGCCTCAATGCGCTGGAGCGCGAGGCGAACGCCCAGCGCCAGTTGCTTGAAACCTATCTGGTGCGCTACCGCGAGGCTGCCTCCCGCGCCGACAGCAATTCGAGCCCAGCCGATGCCCGTATCGTTTCGAGGGCCGTCGAGCCGGTCGATCCTTATTTCCCCAAGGTGGTGCCGATCGTCGTCGTCGCTGCCGTCGCGACGCTGATCATGAGCGCCATCGTCATCATGCTGGCCGAACTCTTCAGTGGCCGGGCACTCCGCCCGACAGATGCGGCTTCAGAGACAATCGAGGCAGAAGCAGTCGAGGAGAAACATGTGCCGCAGGCCGCTCCGATCGCCGCCGCCGGAAAACCCGTTCAGCCGAGCATGCTCGCCGTCGTCGCGGACGAAGAGGATACGATCGAGGACGTTAAGGGTGCCGATGAGGCGCCAGAGGACGAGCCGGAGGATGACAATGAATTCTCCGTCGCCTCAGTTGCGGATTATCTCACCGGCAGCCGCGCGCCGCTGGCAATCGCCATATCCCCGACCGGTGACAACGGCTCGGCGGCGACGGTTTCGCTGACCCGCATGCTCGCCGATGCCGGCCACCGCGTCATCCTGATCGATATGACCGGCTCCGGCTACCCCACGGAACTGATGGCCGAGGACCCGGCCGCCCTTGGCGTCACCGATCTGCTTTGCGGCGAGGCCGCCTTCGGCGACACGATCCACGGCGACCGCCTCTCCGATGCCCATCTCATTCCCCAGGGCCAGAGCGACGTGCGCCGCGCCATGCGCGGTGTCGACCGGCTCTCGTTGCTGCTCGATGCGCTCGCCGCCGCCTACGATCTCGTGGTGGTCGAATGCGGTTCGGCCGATGTCGCCGGCGTCTCGCGGCTGACGCGCAGCCGGGACGTCGAGATCATCCTCTCGCTGCCTGAGGTCGAGGAGACCATTTTCGTTGCGTTGATGACGGAATTCCAGGCTGCCGGCTATGAGCGCGTCGTGCTGATGTCGGGCGGCGAAGGGGTCGAGCAGGCACTCGGCCGGGCCGCTTGAACGGTTAAAGCATGTCGCGCAAAAGTGTGCAGCGGTTTTGCGGCAACGACATGCGTAAAACAAAGAGCTAAAACGCAAGGAGCGAATCTGAAAGATCGCGACGCGCTTTAACCGATCCGTGCCCGGATGCCCTGGGCGAATTTATAGAGCTTCGGGCGCACCTTGATGTGCGCCTTGCCGCGGGTGACGAGCCGGTGGGCGGCGCCGGCGACGACGCCGAACGGCGATACCGGCAGCACCACGTCGTAATGCGCGGTCTCGACCGGCGCCCAGGAACGCTTGTAGGTCTGGTCGCCGAGGCCGAAATCGAACAGCGCGACGCCCTTGCCATGCAATCCCGAGATGGTCTGCCAATAGAGAAATTCGCCGGGGCTCGTTTCCGGCACGAGCTCTTCATCGATCGCGCCGAACTGGCAGATGATATGGTCGCCCTTACGCGAAATCCCTGAGATCGCGGCGATCTTACCCTCATGCTCGCCCTTGAGCCGGAGCATATGCATCTGCAACCCGGAGTACTGCCTGGTGTCGTCCTGCTTGTCGATGAGACCGTGCAGGAAGGTCTGCGTCTCCCTGTCGGCAAAGACGTCGGGCAGACCGAGGCTGGCGAAGCGGGCGCTTTTCAGGCGGAAGAAGATATCGAGCATGCCATGCTGTTCTGCCGATGTCTCGGGAATGACGTATTCGAAGCCGCCGGCCGCCTCGAGACGCTTCGACTGAACACGGAATTTCTTGCGCCGGTTCTTGGCGTTGAGCTGCTTCAGCGTGTCCTCGAAAGCGGAAAGGAACGGCAGCTGATAGGCATGATTCTGGTTCTGCACCATCGGCAGCCCGGCGAGCGGGCTCTCTCGCCCGCGCCATTCGAGCGGAATGTTCTGCAGCAGCAGCAGATCGGCGCGGCCCTTCAGCGCATGCCGGAACTGGCCGGCGAACTCATGCGGGTCGATGGTCCTGCCTGCTTCGGCAAAACTCTCTGCGAACAGGCCCGTATTGATATTGCTGTGATCGGCGGCAATGAATTTCGCCGTCCTGAGGCCGCGAGACTTGACGATCTCGACCGGCAGAATGAAGGCGGTCTGACCCGCATGAGTGGCTTTGAGGATCGCAAGCGGCCGCTGGAAGGCGCTCACCCAGGCAGCGCACCAGTCGTAGCTCTGATGCAGGGATTGGAGGTTGTCGCGCTCCAGCGCCCGCCAGTCATCCTCCAGCGGCTGCATCGCCTCGAAGACTTCGATGTCGAGTTGGGCCATGGCGAGTTTCATGCTCAGCTGGCGCAGGCGCGAAATGGCCGTATCGGCCAGCGTCACGTCGTCGGACGGCTGTTCATGGACATCGAGCGGTTGCGTCTGCACGGTTTTCTCCGGTCAAGAATGCTGAACGGGAAGGTAGGTATGGCAGACGTATATTTGGTTTAACCGCAGGCGATGGGCGAGGTTTTCCGCGTATCACGGTTATTCGGCCGTTAATGGCCCTAAAGCATGTCGCGCAAAGTGTGCAGCGGTTTTGCGACAACGATATGCGTAAAAAACAAAGACCTAAAGCGCGACAAGCGAATCTGAAAGATCGCGACGCGCTTTAGCGCTGCGGTGGCCCGGCCATCCATTTGATGATCACCATCGCCGGCAATACCCAGAGCAGGCCGGTGAGCAGGAAATAGAGCAGATGTCCCCACCAGGGCGCGTTGCCGAGCGTTGCCACCGCGATCGTATTGGCCACCAGCGCATAGAGGAGCACGAGCACGATGATGAGGATCGTGCCGATGAATTTGCGGAGGCGGACGGGCATCGGTTATCTCTCGGCATGGATGGGCGAACCGGCGCGACGGCATGCCGCAAAGGTTCGGGGCTTGTTTTGCATGAGCCGCTGGGGCAAATCAACTGCCGGATAGAAGGAGACATCATGGCCGTCGCAAACCCGATCACGGAACAGGCGATCCTGAGCGAAGTGCGCAAGCAGAATCGCGACCGCCGCGCCTTGCGCCTCTGGCTCGGCTTCGTGCTTTTGGCGCTCTTCTGTCTCGTGCTCGTCGGCGGCGCCACGCGGCTGACCAATTCCGGCCTGTCGATCACCGAGTGGAAGCCGATCCACGGCGTCATCCCACCGCTGTCGGCCGCCGAATGGGAGGAGGAATTCCGCCTCTACCAGCGCATTCCCGAATTTCAGCAGTTGAACAGTTCCATGACCGTCGATGAGTTCAAGGGCATCTTCTGGTGGGAATGGGCGCACCGGCTGATCGCGCGTGCCATCGGCGTGATCTTTGCGCTGCCGCTCATCTATTTCTGGCTGACGGGGCGGATCGAAAAGCGCCTGCGCTGGCCGCTCGTTGGCATTCTGGCGCTTGGCGGCCTGCAGGGGTTTATCGGTTGGTGGATGGTGTCTTCGGGCCTTTCCGTCCGCACCGACGTCAGCCAGTACAGGCTGGCGACGCATCTCGTCATGGCCTGCCTAATCTTTGCCGGCTGCATGTGGATCATGCGTGGTCTCTCACCGCATTCCGACGATCCGCCGCCAGCACGAAGCTCGCGCGGTTTTGCCGCCGCGATCGCCATTTTCTCACTGTTCCAGATCTATCTCGGCGCGCTGGTGGCGGGGCTTGATGCCGGTTTCTCCTTCAATACCTGGCCGCTGATGGATGGCGCCGTCATCCCGTCCGATCTGCTGATCCAGCAGCCCTTCTGGATCAATGCTTTCGAGAACCCGAAGACGGTGCAGTTCATTCACCGCATCGGCGCCTATACGCTCTTCGCATTGACGCTGATCAACATGGTGATCGCCCTTCGTGCAGCACCTTGGACCACCCACGCACGCCGCGCCATTCTACTCTTCGTGCTGGTGACGCTGCAGGCAGCGATCGGCATCGCGGCGCTGCTGATGCAGGTGCCGCTTCACTGGGGCCTGCTGCATCAGGCCGGCGCGCTTGTCGTCTTCGGCTTCGCCGTCGCCAATTGGCGCGGCTTTTACGGCGAATATCCGCACGGGACGATGATCGCCGAGCGCGATTGAAGCCTGGCCTCACCGTGGCGCCGCGCACGGATGTAGTCGTTCACGACCAACGGGCGCTTACTGACTTAAACGTGTAATATTGCGTCGATATATGCAGCTGGGTTAGGTTCGGCAAACGGCGACAGCGTGGAGGGGCGATGTCCAATAATTATGCCGGAATGCGCAGGGCATTGCAGGGACAACCGGAGGGAACGATCGAGCGCTGCGCGCAACGCCTTCTCGACATTCGCAAGACGCTAACGCCATTGCGCACCCAGAAGAAAGACAGCTCGCTGCTGCTGGCGACCTGGAACATTCGCGATTTTGATTCGAATAAATTCGGCTTCGGTCCACGCCTTCCGGAGACCTTTTATTATATCGCCGAGATGATCGCCTGCTTCGATCTGGTGGCGATCCAGGAGGTCAACCGCGACCTTTCGGCGCTGGAAAAGGTGATGAAAATCCTCGGCCGGGAATGGGATTATATCGCAACGGATACGACGGCCGGTTCCGGCGGCAATTCCGAGCGCATGGCCTTCGTCTACAACACTGAAAAGGTCTGGTTCCGCAAGATAGCCGGCGAAGTCGTGCTGCCGGAAGGTCATCTCGTCGTTTCCAGCAAGAAGGTGAAGGCGCCGAAAGGCCAGCCCAATGTCGAGCCGAAGACTGTCGAGATGGAGCAGCAATTCGCCCGCAGCCCATTTCTCGTGGCATTCCAGTCCGGTTGGTTCCGTTTCAGCCTCTGTACCGTGCATATCTACTACGGTGCGGATTCGGGCGAGCAGTTGAAACGGCGGATCGGGGAGATCAAGCAGCTCGTCGAATTTTTCGCCGACCGGCAGGATGAAGCCAGCAGCCAGGAACTCGACGTCAGCGGCGCCGTTGAAAACTACATCCTGCTTGGCGATTTCAATGTCGTCAGCCCCGAACATGAGACGATGAAGGCCCTGAAGAGCCACGGCTTCATGGTTCCGGCCGAGATCGACGGCAAGAAGGTGCGAAAGCTGGGCGACCATTTTTACGACCAGATTGCCGTGCGCGTGAAGGACAAGCGCTTCAAGGTTATAACCGGCGGACTGATCGATCTTTATGCCGACGTCTTCCGCTCCACCGACGAGGACAGGGCGCTCTATGCGGAATTCCTGCCGAAGAGCGATCCGGAAGCCGATCCGAAATTCAAGGCAAAGACCCCCGAGGCGCTCTACGAGAAATGGCGGACATGGCAAATGTCGGATCATGCCCCGCTATGGTTGGAGATCGATACCGATTTCACCGAGAGCTATCTTCAGACGATTGCAGCCGGCGGGCCGCCAGGACCGAAGCCGGTCTAACGCAGCACGCCATCGAGCAGCGGCATGCCGATGATCGCGGCGGCGGCGATCAGCACGTAGCAGGCGATGCGGAAAGTTCGTTCCTCGGCAAGCCCGAACAGTTTGGAGCCGCCGTAGAGCCCGACCACATAACTCGGCAGGATGACGACGGTGAGCGCAAAGACGGCAGGCACGAACAGTCCGCCGAAATAATAGCTGATGGCGCTGAAGACGGACGAAATCGAGAAATAGAGCACGACATTCGCCCGAACGCGGGTGAAATCGCTCTTGCCGCCGAGCCAGTAGGCGACAACCGGCGGCCCGCCGAGCTGCGCAGCGCCGCTGAAAAGTCCGGCGATCAGCCCGACGCCGCTGGTGAGCGGTGCGGACGCCTCCCCGTGATAACGCCATCCCGATACCAGCAGCGCCAACAGGCAGATGGCGATGATCGTGATGCTCCAGCGCAGCAGTATCGGGTCGAGCAGCGCCAGCATCGCCGTGCCGGCCGGCACGCCGAGCGCTGCACCCGCCGCCATGACGAAAACCTCAGATCGGTTGGCGCCGCGCCAGGCCGGTGGGATCATCCCGAGTGTGGCAATGCCGTCGATGACGAGCAGGATCGGTGAGATCAGCTTCGGCCCGACAATCGCGCCGCCGAGCGGAATGAAGATCAATGCGGCGCCGAAACCCGAAAATCCGCGGGCAAGCCCGGCGATAAAGGCAAACGCCATCAGCGCATAGATGCCATGATCGGGCAAGGCTGCGGCAAACCATGCGCCGACGCCAGCGATAAGCGCATCCAGCGTCATGACATCGGCTCCGTGATTCGGGATGGGCAGCGAGGAAGGATGCGGTTTCATAGCCCAATCGTCATCGATGATCGAGCGCGAAAGCGATACTGCGGTCGCCGAGGCAGGCGACCGCGATTTCATGATGATGAGATCGACATGAAGCTCGAGCGGCATCACGTCGATGCCGCGGATCCCGCCTTACGAGGCGAGCATCAGGTCCATGTTCTGGACGGCGGCGCCAGAAGCGCCCTTGCCGAGATTGTCGAGCAGCGCCACCAAATTGACCTGCGACGCGCCCGGGGTGCCGAAGACGAAGAGCTTCATCGTGTCTTTGCCTTCGAGCTCGATGGCATTGACGCGAGGTAGGGCCTTGCTTTCGGCCAGCGGCACGACGGTTACGATATCCTGGCCGGCATAATGGGCGACGAGGGCCGCATGGATGCTCTCCATCGTCGTGCCCTCGGCGAGATCGTCGAGATGCAGCGGCACCTGCACGATCATCCCTTGCGCGAACTTGCCGACCGACGGCGAGAAGATCGGCGCGCGGTCGAGCAGGCCGTGCACGGTCATCTCGGGCACGTGTTTGTGGGTGAGCGGCAGGCCGTAGAGGAAATGCGGTGCGGTGATCGCATCCGGGTGATCCGGGTTTTCCATCTGCGCGATCATCTGCTTGCCGCCGCCGGTATAGCCGGAGACCGCGTTGACCGTGACGGGATAGCCGTCCGGCAGAATGCCGGCAGCGCGCAACGGCCGGATAAGGCCGATCGCTCCGGTGGGATAGCAGCCGGGATTGGCGACGAAACGAGCGGCAGCGATCTTGTCGGCCTGCTGTTTGTCCATTTCGGCAAAACCATAGGCCCAGCCGGGATTGACGCGGAAGGCGGTCGAAGTGTCGATGACGCGCACATTGTTGTTGGCCGAAACCATTTGAACCGCTTCCTTCGACGCATCGTCGGGCAGGCAGAGAATGGCGATGTCGGCGCCGTTCAGCATGTCCTCGCGCATGGCGGCGTTGCGACGCTCGGCTTCGGGTATGGACAGAAGTTCGACATCGCGGCGGCCTGCCATGCGCGTGCGGATCTGCAGACCCGTCGTGCCGTGTTCGCCGTCGATGAAGATTTTCGGTGCCATGTTAAACCTGCGCTTTCAATGGGTTCTGAAGGTTTCCGGATTCAGTTTGAGGATGATAGGTCAGCCTTGTGACACGGCGATGGCGCGTCGCTCGGCATGAAGCCCCAGCATATACATCGCCACCGTTGCCCCCGCAATGGCGGTGATGTCGGCATGATCGTAGGGCGGCGATACCTCGACGACGTCGGCGCCGCGGATATCGAGCTGGTGCAGACGCTGCAGCACCGAGAGGATCTTGGCGCTCGACGGCCCGCCGGCTACCGGCGTGCCGGTGCCCGGCGCAAAGGCCGGATCGAGGCAATCGATATCGAAGCTGAGATAGGCCGGCGCCCCGCGCGTATGGGAGATGATCGCCGAGGCGATATCGCTGGCGCTCATCTCCTCGACCTGATGACCGTAGAGAATATTGACGCCGCAATCCTCAGGCGCATGGGTGCGGATGCCGATCTGGATCGAGCGGTCGGGATCGATGATACCTTCGCGCGCTGCCCGCGCCACGAAAGAACCGTGGTCGATGCGGCGTTCCTCGTCGAACCAGGTATCCTGGTGCGCGTCGAACTGCACGAGCGCCAGCGGCCCATGTTTTGCCACATGGGCTTTTAGCAGCGGCCAGGTGACGTAATGATCGCCGCCGAGCGTCAACAGGAAGGCGCCGCTGTCGAGGATGACATTCGCCTGTCGTTCGATAGCGGATGGCGTGTCCTGATGATTGCCATAGTCGAGCAGGCAATCGCCGTAGTCGATCACGGCCATTTCGGCGAAGAGATCGCGGTTGAAGGGATATTGCGCATCATTGTCGAAGATCGCCGAGGCGCGCCGGATTGCTTGCGGCCCGAAGCGTGTGCCCGGCCTGTTCGATGTCGCGGCATCGAAGGGGATGCCCCAGACGGCGACGTCGACGCCGGCGAGCTCCTTGGTGAAGCGGCGGCGCATGAAGGACAGCGCGCCGGCAAAGGTCGGATCGCTGGCAGCGGAGGTGAGGCTGGTCGCCGTAAAGGCGTGGTCAATCGATCTGTTCGCCAAATCATGCTCCTTTTTCGGTCGCAAAATCATAGTCGCGTTCGATACGGACGCTGCATTGCAGGATCGCCGTTCGACGCCAGAGCGTCGGGCGGCAGGTCTCTCGCCAAGGAATTGGCCGATCCCCGCGCGCAGAAAGGGGTAGGCGAGGTGCGGACGGATTTCAAGCAATCGTTCGGACGACGGCCGCTCGTTATCGTCGAGCGACCGTCATTTTTCCGCTGCCTATCGGGCCGGCTTCCACAGGCACCACAATCCAGCCAGCGTCGTCAGCGCGGTCGCTGAGACATAGCTCGCGAGCGGCCAGGCGCTGTCACTGCCGAGCAGAATCACGAAGAAGGTTCCGACAAAGCCGACGATGATGCTCGCGACGCAGGAATAGAGCGCGACCGCCGTCCCGGCCGTATCGCCAAAGGCGTCGAGCGCGCCGTTGGCGGTGACCGCCGTCGCAACGACGATACCGATCGCGATGATCCACATCGGCACGACGAAGCTGACCAGGGAGGGCTGCAGAAACAGCTGTCCAAAAGCAAGCAGCACGGCGCCGAGAAGCAGCATTGCGATGCCTCTGGCAAGGCTGCCTGCAATGCCCCAACGCATGACGAAACGTTTGGCGAAACGCGCCGTCACGATCATCACCAGCGCCACCGTGGCAAAGATGAAGCTGAAGGCGATGCCGGAAAAACCGGCTTTGTCGATCAGGATACGGGGTGCCGTCGAGAAGAAGACGAAGAAGGCGCCCATCGCCGTGCTGAAGCCGCCCGTATAAACCCAGAAGGGAAGGCTTGTAAGGATCGGGCGGAGTGCGATCTTCGCGGTGACGGCAGGGCGGGTTTCGTGCCACCGCATGCCGGCGTTGAAAAGGGCGGCAACCGAAAGGAGGCCGATGACGAGGAAGATGGCGCGCCAGCCGAAGCGATCCGCGATCAAGGCTCCGATGATCGGGCCGAGTGCCGGCACGAAAGAGAGGATGGAGCCGAGAAGGCTATAGATCGTGCTGCTTTCGGGACGCCCGGCGTAGACGTCACGCACGGTTGCGAAAGTTGCGACGAGGGTCGCCGACGCGCCGACTGCCTGCAGCAATCTCAAGACCACGAAGATCGTCGCCGACGAGGAACCGGCAAGCAGGAAGGATGAGGCGGCAAAGAGTGCAGCACCTCCAAGCAGGACAGGCCGTCGTCCGACAATATCGGAAATTGGGCCGAAGACGATCTGGCCGACACCGAGCACGAGCATGTAGAGGCTGAGGGTCAGTTGGATGACCGCCGGCGAAGTGCCGAGCGCCGCCGGCATGACCGGCACGATCGGCAGATAGATATCCATGGCGAGCGAGGCCAGGATGTCGAATGGTGCCATCAGCAGCAAGGCTGCCGGCAGGGAATAGGTCCATTGCTGGATTTTGGGATAAAACATGGGAAAGAACCCGCTCAAATGATTTCATTCGGCGGCGATCTGTCTCTTCAACAGTATCGGGATTGGCCGGACAGACGCCGCAACAACAGGGCAGAGTTGTTGCGGCTTATTTGTCTGCGGACTTGGTTATTCCCATGATGCGACCTTGACTGCGGCTTCGTCCATTCGCGAAGCGCTTTGCCAAGTTTCTACCAGCAGAGTTGGAATGCGACAATGGCGCGCCGGCACGCTTCCGATTGGTTTAAACGGCGCAAAACAAAAGGCCGGGTTGCCCCGGCCTTCGTAAATTCCGTCTGTCCGAAGCGATTAACGCTTGGAGAACTGGAACGAGCGGCGGGCCTTTGCCTTGCCGTACTTCTTGCGTTCGACGACGCGGCTGTCGCGGGTCAGGAAGCCGCCCTTCTTCAGCACCGCGCGCAGGCCCGGTTCGAAGTAGGTGAGCGCCTTGGACACGCCGTGGCGAACCGCACCGGCCTGGCCGGAGAGGCCGCCGCCGGCAACCGTTGCGATGATGTCGAACTGGCCGTCACGGGCAGCCGCGACGATCGGCTGGCGCAGGATCATCTGCAGCACCGGACGGGCGAAATATTCCGCGAATTCCTTGCCGTTGACGATGATCTTGCCGGAGCCCGGCTTGACCCAGACGCGGGCGACGGCGTTCTTGCGCTTTCCGGTCGCGTAG
The DNA here is from genome assembly GCF_013087625.1 of Rhizobium changzhiense. Classification (NCBI taxonomy): domain Bacteria; kingdom Pseudomonadati; phylum Pseudomonadota; class Alphaproteobacteria; order Hyphomicrobiales; family Rhizobiaceae; genus Rhizobium; species Rhizobium changzhiense. The sequence goes on along the minus strand of NZ_JABFCQ010000001.1, from coordinate 159,386 downwards.
GAGCGGCCGAGCGAATCGACCTTGCGGACGTGGGCCGGAGCAGCAGCTTCGGAAGCCGTGCCGAGATCCTTCAGGGAGGAGAGGTCAGCCATATCAGGCGCTCCTTACGTTCTTTTTGTTGAGCGCGGCAACGTCAAGGGCGACCGGCTGCTGGGCTTCATGGGGATGGTTGGAGCCGGCGTAAACGCGCAGGTTCTTCATCTGGCGACGGCCGAGCGGACCACGCGGAACCATGCGTTCGACGGCCTTTTCGAGGACGCGCTCCGGGAAGCGGCCTTCGATGATCTGGCGTGCGCTGCGTTCCTTGATGCCGCCGGCATAACCGGTGTGCCAGTAGTAGACCTTGTCGGAATACTTCTTGCCGGTGAAAACGACCTTTTCGGCATTGATGACGATGACGTTGTCGCCGTCGTCAACGTGAGGCGTAAAGGTTGCCTTGTGCTTGCCGCGCAGGCGCATAGCGATGATGGAAGCGAGACGGCCAACGACCAGCCCTTCGGCGTCGATGATCACCCACTTCTTCTCCACCTCTGCAGGCTTCTGGGAGAAGGTTGCCATAGTGAATACTCTCTTTTGGGACCCTTGGCCCGAAGGCTTGAAGGGCGTTTCTTGTTGCTTGGATTGGCATGCTCGAGGCATGCCAAAAAGAAAGCAGCCCGGACAGGCTGCGTTCTGGCGCGGTGTATAAAGGGAATATGACATTGGGTCAATATCGACTTCCCGAAGGTTTGGAAAAAAAATTAAGTAAAAACAATTACTTAATTATGTGGTATTTTGATACCTCATATTTCCGAGATCGCGGACTGCTGTGCCTGACGTTTTTCACGTCGCCTCTACCGGTTTGAAATAGCGTCTGACGGTCGAAAGCAGTTCAACCTTTGAACGCGCGCAGGCATTTCATCATTTCGCGAAGGCCGCGTGTCAGATGTTTGTCCCGGCGCAGAACCATGCCGAGGCGGCGCGTGAGCCGCGGGTTCAGCGATGCAGTCGTCACGAGGCCGGCGCGGTCGCGCTTCAGCGCCAGGCCCGGCAGGATCGACCAGCCGAGCCCCACGGCCACCAGTTCCTTGATCGCCTCGATACTGCCGAACTCCATCGCAGGTCGGATCCTGGTATCCGGTGCAGCCAGCCACGCGTCGATTGCGCGCCTGGTATTGCCGCCCTCATAAAGCAGCAGGGTCCTGTCGCGCATGAAGGCGGCGTCCGGCCCGCCTTCGGGCATCAGGCTGCCCGCGGGGGCGACGGCCAGCAATTCCTCCTCGTAGAACGGTTCGATCTCGAAGTTCCGTCCGGATGCCGGCAGGGCGACGACGGCGATATCGAGGCTGTTGGCCTCCAGATCGCGCAGAATGTCGTCGGCATCACCGATGCGCACGGTGATTTCGAGGCCGGGCATGGATTTTCTGGCAACGGCGATGGCGCGAGGAAGCAGATGGATCGATGCCGTGCCGCCACTTCCGATGCGCACGCGGCCGCTGGCGCCATCTCTATACGGCATCATCGCTTCTTCCGCGGCGGCCGATTCCCGAAGCAGCCGCATTGCATGCACGAGCAGGTCGAGGCCTGCCGCGGTCGGCTGCGCCCGCCGCCCGACGCGTTCGATCAGCCGGACGCCGAGCCGCTGTTCGAGCCCCTTGACCTGCAGGCTGACGGCCGGCTGCGTCAGGCCTTCCTTGTCGGCCGCAGCCGTAAAGCTTCCGAGATCGGCGACATTGACGAAGGCGGCAAGCTGATCGAGGTGGAGAGGCATACAAAAGAAATCCTTATGCATATCATAATATCCATAAGCTTCTTCCGGGGCATCTTCCAGCGCATCTTTCATCCGCTGAAGAAAGGAAGAAGCGATGGCCTTGGAATTAAGCGGGATCCTTGACACACCTCGCGATATCGTTCGATCGAGACTCCACGGGACGGCGCGCTGGAGCCTGCGGCTGCTTATGACGATCGAACATCACCTCGAAAAGCGCCGCAGCCGTCGCACGCTTTTAGAACTCACCGACGACGAGCTTTGCGATGTCGGTCTGACCCGGGAGCAGGCAAGGGCAGAAACATCGAAGTCCTGGTTCTGGTCCTGACGGCAACGGTCTCTACGGGAGTGCGGATCCTGCTCGAAATTTCCGGCGCCTTGTGGCAAAACGTCTGCCTGGAATCGAGCGCAGGGAGCATCATCATGGCCGAAATTGTATCCTTCCCGGACGCTGCCAGAGCGGAAGAGGGCGGATTGCTGACCCGCTCGCTGCGCGACGGTGTGCTGCGGTTGGTGCTCAACAACCCACCGGCCAATGTGCTTTCGATCGCGCTTCTCGAAGCGCTGATGGAAGAGCTCGAGACGGCCGGGGCGGAGCCGGATGTGCGCGTCGTCGTCATCGCCTCGACCGGCAATGTCTTTTCCGCCGGACATGATCTCAAGGAACTTACGGCCCATCGCGCCGATGAAGATCAGGGTGCCGGTTTCTTCGAAAAGACCTTTCGGCTCGCTGCCGATCTGATGCTCAAGATCACGCATCTGCCGAAGCCTGTCATCGCCGAGATCGACGGGCTTGCAACGGCTGCGGGCTGCCAGCTCGTTGCTTCCTGCGATCTGGCGATCTGCACGGACAGTTCGACATTCTGCACACCGGGCGTCAATATCGGCCTGTTCTGTTCGACGCCAATGGTGGCCGTTTCTCGTGCCGCGCACCGCAAGCAGGCAATGGAAATGCTGCTGACCGGCGAGACGATCGACGCCTCGACCGCGAAGGATTTCGGCCTCGTCAACCGCATCGTGCCGAAACAGTATCTGATGCAGGTGGTGTCCAAATATGCGGCGGTGATCGCCAGCAAGTCGCCGCAGGCGCTGAGGATCGGCAAGGAAGCCTTCAACCGGCAGCTCGAACTGCCGGTGGAGGCCGCATATGACTATACCGCCAGGGTGATGGTCGAAAGCATGCTGACTGAGGATGCCGAGGAAGGGATCGGCGCCTTCCTCGGCAAGCGCATGCCGGAATGGAAGGGTGAGTAATCACGCCAGTTTCAGAATCAGCCCGCCGATTGCGATGACGACGCCCGCGACGTAGCGCCAGATGCTGGCTTTCTCCTTGAAGACGACCACCGAAATCACCAGCGCAAAGAGGATCGCGGTTTCGCGCAGGGCTGCGACGGTTGCGACCGGGGCTTTCGTCATCGCCCAGAGTGCCAGCCCGTAGGAAGCGATCGAGCCGGCGCCGCCGATAAAGCCGCGCCACCAGTTGCGGCGAACGTGACGCATTAGTGCGAAAGCGCCGCGCTGGGACGCTGCCCAGGAAAACAGCAGCACCGGCGGCAGCAGCGACATCCACAAAGTGTAGGAAACCGCATTGCCGGAGATGCGCGCGCCGATTCCGTCGACATAGGTGTAGCTGGCGATGACGCAGGCATTGGCAAGCGAGAGGATGACGGCGCGGCTGCTGCCGCGTCGCGCCTCCAGGGCGAGCGTCAGCACGCCGGCCGAGATCGTCATCGTGCCGGCAAGGGCGCCGCCGGAAAGATTTTCCTTTAGGATGAAACCGCTTGTCGCGGCGATCAGCAACGGTGCGCAGCCGCGCATCAGCGGATAGACGAGGCCGATATCGCCGGCCCGGTAGGTGGCGGCGACCAGCTGGAAATAGGCAAACTGCAGGATGGCAGAGGCGCCGATGAACGGCCAGGCCGAGGCGTGCGGCAACGGCAGGAATGGCAGGAACGGCAGTGCCGAAACCGCGCCACCGGCCGAGATCAGCGCCGCATCGAGGGATTTATCGCTCCCCCGCCTTGATGATGGCGTTCCATGTCGCGTGCAGCAGTGCGCCGAAGAGAACGAGCAGGATGACGTCGAGAGGCAAGGGAGTAATCCGGAAAGGATGAGAGGAAGCGGAACACGCCTCGCCTTTGGCGTTTCAAATTCCTGAAAAGACAACTGGGATTTGCACGAAAATGTGCGGCTGCGGTCGCTTATGCGTTCATATCTCAAATAACATCCTTTCAGTATGTGAACAATGGCGGTGCCCCGGAGCAATTTCTACGTGCGCGCGACATGCGTTCAATCCAGGCGATCCTTTCAACTATGAGATGTTTCTAATGGATGGAAGAACAAAGAGGGAAACCATCGGGAACAAAAAAAGAAAATATCCGCAGGAATGACGGAGCCAGTTATTCTATGCTGCTGAAATATAGATATTATTCTATAGCTTTGACATAGGGGAAAATTGAAGCTTCTGATTGTGCAATCTTCAGGAAATCGCAGCGCGGAATTGAGCCCAAACCTTTCGCAAGCGCGAAAGGCGTACAGTTCCTGCGTCCGCCATGACGGTGAAAAACATCAAAGCTGATGATGCGGAACGAAGAGCATCCCGTCAAGGTTGTCGATGTTCTGGCAGTTCAGCACTTGGCAACGGGGAGTGTCTTTCGAAGGGATATGCGTCCATTCCGCATAATCGGTCGCGTCGCAATAATTGCTGTTGCGGACATAGCGATCGTAGAGCGGCAAGCCACGGGGAGACTGGTAGCGGAAGATGACGGCGCCTTGATTGTGGATGGCGGCGCGAACGCTGGCACAGCTCATGGTGAGCGGATTGTAGCGCGAAATCGCCAACGCCGGCGATGCGGCGAGCACGAGCATTAGCATGAGGGCAAGAGCGACTTTTTTCATCGAATCATCCTCACGGAGTATCCAATTCATATATACGGAAAAGATGCTCAGTCGGTTTCACGCACACGCAAAAAAAATATGCCGGCCGCGCCGAAGGGCTTTCGGGAGTGGAGAAATGGACATGAATCACGACGCCTACACGGATGATTACCTCGCCGGAATCCTGCATTCGGTAAAGACCATCGCGCTGACCGGCGCTTCGCCCAATCCGGCCCGGCCGAGCAACGGCGTCATGGGCTATCTGCTGTCGCGCGGCTACGAGGTCATTCCTGTCAATCCGGGGCAGGCGGGCAAACAGATCCAGGGCCGTACCGTTTATGCCCGGCTCGCCGACATCCCCGTGCCGATCGACATGGTCGACGTCTTTCGCGCCTCCGAATATTTGGATGGGGTCGTCGAAGAGGCGCTGGCGCTGAGGCCGCTGCCGAAGGTCATCTGGTCTCAACTTGGTGTGCGCGACGATGCGGCTGCGGCAAAGGCGGAGGCCGCCGGCATCCAGGTGGTGATGAACCGCTGCCCGGCGATCGAGTATCCGCGTCTTATTGCCTGAGTTGCAGTCCGCTGAGACGGATTTTCCACCGAACGCCCACGGGTTGAAACGGATCGCGATTAACTTTCGCAAGCGACCGGCTATGATCCTGCCCGTCAGCAACAACTGGAGGACGACATGGCCAAGAACGATCCGGGATTCAACACGTTGGCGATCCATGCCGGTGCGCAGCCCGACCCGGCGACGGGAGCGCGGGTCACGCCGATCTACCAGACGACCGCTTTCGTCTTCAATGATTCCGATCATGCCGCCGCCCTCTTCGGTTTGCAGGCCTTTGGCAACATCTACACCCGCATCATGAACCCGACACAGGCCGTGCTCGAGGAGCGCGTCGCAGCGCTCGAGGGCGGCACGGCGGCCCTTGCCGTCGCCTCCGGCCATGCGGCGCAGGTGATCGTCTTCCACAACATCATGCGCCCCGGCGAGAATTTCATCGCCGGCCGCCAGCTCTACGGCGGCTCGATCAACCAGTTCGGCCATGCCTTCGAGAATTTCGGCTGGCAGGTGCGCTGGGCCGATGCCGCCGATCCGGCAAGCTTCGAAAGCCAGATCGACGACAAGACGCGCGGCATCTTCATCGAGAGCCTGGCCAATCCCGGCGGCACTTTCGTCGATATCGCCGCCATCGCCGACGTCGCGCATCGCAACGGCCTGCCGCTGATCGTCGACAATACGATGGCAACACCGTATTTCATCCGCCCGATCGAACACGGCGCCGACATCGTCGTGCATTCACTGACGAAGTTTCTCGGCGGCCACGGCAATTCCATGGGCGGCCTCATCGTCGACGGCGGCACCTTCGACTGGTCGAAATCCGGCAATTACCCGATGCTGTCGAGCCCGCGGCCGGAATATAACGGCATGGTCCTGCACGCGACTTTCGGCAATTTCGCCTTTGCGATCGCCGCCCGTGTGCTCGGCCTGCGCGACCTCGGGCCGGCGATCTCGCCCTTCAACGCCTTCCTGATCCTGACCGGCATCGAGACGCTGCCGCTGAGGATGCAGCGCCACAGCGACAATGCGATCGCCGTCGCGAGGTGGCTGAAGGCGCACAGCAAGATCGCCTGGGTGAATTATTCCGGCCTCGACGACGACCCGAACTACGCCCTGCAGCAGCGGTATTCGCCGAAGGGCGCAGGCTCCGTCTTCACCTTCGGCCTCAAGGGCGGCTATGAGGCCGGCAAGACGCTGGTCGAGGGGCTGGAGCTCTTCTCCCATCTTGCCAATATCGGCGACACCCGTTCGCTCGTCATCCATCCGGCCTCGACGACGCACCGGCAGTTGACCGACGAGCAGAGGGTCGCGGCCGGCGCAGGCCCTGACGTGGTGCGCCTCTCCGTCGGCATCGAAGACGTCAAGGACATCATCGCCGATCTTGAACAGGCGCTCTCGAAGATCTGATGTCGTTCGCAACAAAAGTTTTTAATTTCGCAGATGATGTCTGTCGGCATACAGCCATAAAATCAGCGCCGAGGCGACGATCGCGCAGCCATACGGTCGTAACGATCAAGCGTGAGCGCGCTCGGACTTTGGGGAAGGGTTCAAGACCACGATCGCGCTGTTGAACCAAATCTAGCGATCAGCACGGCAAGCGCTGCCACCATGATAAGATAGGCGACGAAGGCCTGCCACGCTCCCATTGGGAGACCGACAAGCAGGAGAGTGTCATTTCCACCAGGGATAAGGAGCGCCCCAAAGCCCATCAGCAAGCCTCCAATTGTTCTTCGCGACACGCTCTTCCATGTCGGCGGCCAGCTCAGTGAAAACTGATGCCGGCGAATTCTCGCCGAGACGAGACTGCCGCTAAACATGCAGACAAAGATGAGTGAACTCGTCACCGGGATCGAAAGCATCGATCCGACCGAGGTCGTGACTGAGAAGCGAGGGGCGAACGCCGATAAGGTGGCCGAAGTTATGCCAATAGTACCCATTGCCAATGTCAGCCGACGGAAGTTGGTCTCCGATTTGATGGAGACGCCGAGTCTCAGGAGTAGGAACACGAACAAAACCACCAACAAGGCTTCTAGCGCAAGCGGCGGTGAAGCGCTGATTGGCATCGGCTCCCCGCGCAGATTGAACACAGAATCGAGGGACAGGATCACAAGAATCCCGAGGAAGGTGAAACCGAAATCCATCTCTCCGTTACCAAGGTGCCCTACCGATCCAAAAATGCAGGCACCGTTTACATATACGCCGACACCAAAAAGGATGGCTGCGCCGACCATGTGAATCAAAGGAGACCATCCACCATTCATGGTCGGCAACTTGTCGAGGATGATATAGGCGATCGCGGCCCACACTGCGCATTCGGCCAGAGCGAGAAATCGCGCGGGTCTGCGTTGGGAAATCAATTCCGTCGTAGCGATGAAGGTGCAGATTGACCCGTGGTTCATCGCAAAGCCGAGGACGAAGCCCAGCCCTCCAATCAAACCGAAACTGGCCCATGTCTCGAAGTCTGCCACCCCAATGCCGTGGGACAACCCGTTCACGGCACCAATCCTCCGTACGTTCAGTGAAGAAGATCGCGGGCACAATGACACGAGTTTGGAACTTAGTGAATGGCGAACGCCCCGATCCAGGCTTGGATCGGGGCGTTCGCACGAATGGCAGATGTGCCGAGCTTCCGGATTTAGGATCTCGTGAAGCGGATTGCGGTAAGGGAATCCATTGCAATCCAGAGTGATAGCGCCAGAAGGCCGACGTCTTTGAGCAGGAACTGGCCAGGAGCGACCGAGATGGCCGGGAACCCGAGTTCGGGAACAATCACGCCAGGGGTCGTAATCATGAAGCTGATGGTGGTGACAAACAGTCCGGACGACAGGACGCCTCCCACAAGCGAATAAATCGGGCTGACAAGTCTTGCGGCTATAAGTGCGCCGATGCTGAGTTCGAGGACTCCCAGGAAGCTCGAAAAGCCTCGCACGCTCAAGATGGAGTACATCCAGCTTACAAGAGGGTTGTTGCTGACCAGATCGACCAGTCCTTGGGCCTCGTAGGCTGTGAATTTCATGCCGCCAAACCAAGCATAGATCACGATGATTGATACATAAAGGCCACCGGTGGTTGCCGTGCGGCCATGGGTCTCTGCTAGATGCAGGATGCCTGCGATGCGTTTCGATTTCGGCTGGATGCCGACATGATCGATAAGTTGGGTCATTTCCTTCTCCCATTGATGTCTGGACTTTGCGGTCAATTCGACGACCCAAATCCAGAACGATACAGATCTGTATCGCTGTTGAATTAATACTACCGATCTGTATTGTTCTCAAATCACGAAATCGCGATCCATGTCGCTTCCGATTGACGGTGCAGCGCGGCGACCTGCGCGTAACTATCCGCTGCAGCCGTATTCTGTTCCCAGCCAACAAGCCATTGCTTACCATCCGAAGAGTGATTAAGTATCACTACAGATCAGTATTTTTTGGTGAGGGATAATGCGGCGATCGGAGATCAGGGACCATCTGCTCGAAACATCTTTGCGCCTGTTCAACGAGCATGGTTACCATGCGACCGGCATTGACTTGATTATCGCGGAAAGTGGCGTAGCGAAAACGACCCTATACCGACACTTCGAGACAAAGGAGGACCTGATCCTCAAGGCGCTCGAGCGGCGCGACGAAGAGGATCGCCGTAAGATGCGCGAGTTTGTCGAGAAGCGTGCGACCGATCCGATGGAACGAATTCTGTCGACGTTCGACTTTCTGGAACTCTGGTTCAAGGACAAGGATTTTAGAGGCTGTGGATTTATGGCTGCGGCTGGGGAACACAAGGACATCGCTGATCCCGTGTTCCGAGCCGCGGAGATGCACAAGCGCTTGGCGCTCGCCTACTTCGAAGAATTGGCTCATGCTGTGCGATTCCGCGACCCTCGGCTTGTGGCGGATGAAATCAATCTTCTCCATGAAGGAGCAACGGCGGTAGCCCAAATGGTTCGCTCAGCGGAGCCTGCCGGTCAGGCTAAACGAATGGCAACGGCGCTCCTTTCAACGATGGATCGCGGTTAGTCTGAAACGAGACTGTGCTGTCACGCGTAAAGGCGTATGGGAGGTGTGTCCTCCCGAACTGGCTTGCCGAAGACCAGACAGATCGCCGCCGTTGATCGCTCTCGGCATGACCGTGAGCTGATCGATGACCTGCGCAAAGGCAGAACGTCGACAATGGTGACGTAGTCATATCCGGACATTTCCATAAGCTGTACCTCGCCGATTATGGAAACGGCCAACCCGCCTGCGGCCCAGCGTTGATAAAGACATTTGAGCAGCTGTGGGATGGCCGGTTCCGTCGCCCAGCGAATCCGACATCGCGGGATTTTGCAATTCGATTGTTCACCGTCAAACCGCAAGACAACTGAAGCGGCTCGAACAGCGGTCCACGAGTTTGCATCAGAGATTCCACGAGAAATACTCCAGCATGCATTTTTATCGGCGAAAACGAGGAGCACGGCAACACCAGCACGAAGATCTATGCGACGGGATACAAAATCGCTAATGATTTCAAATAATCCCACGCAGGCATTGGCCGCGAAGGAGACTGACATCAGAGAGGTCCATGACGACGATGGCAAATTTCATCACCTTCGGCATCGACGGCGTCGAACCGGAGTTCGGCGCCCCGGAGCCTGGCCGGATCATCTCCGGCGATCCGCAATTCCGTACGTGGAACCTGGAGGAGAGAGAAGGCGGCCTTTATTCCGGCATCTGGGAGGCGACACCCGGCAAGTGGCGGATCGTCTACGAGGAATGGGAATATTTCAGCCTGCTGGCCGGCCATTCGATCGTGACGGAGGATGGCGGTGAGCCGGTTCATCTGAAGGCGGGTGACCGGATGATCCTCAGACCCGGCTTCAAAGGAACGTGGGAAGTCGTTGAAACGACTCGCAAGGACTATGTGATCAAGGTTTGAGCGGGCCAGCAGACCGACGCTAACGATGGCGGGCCTGTCCCGATTTGCGGCGATCACGGCCCGTCTTTCCGCGAATGGCGGCGCCTCTTTCCCGGATAGCACGCTTTTAACCAAACCCATTAATCGGGCCTACATCGGCAAATGCTAAACCTTATCTGCAGCGCATTGCGGACATGATGTCTCCTGCCGTCCCCCAGACATGGCCTTGCAATTAATCTTGCGGAATTTGCATGTCGTCGAATCTTGCAGCCAGGCACGTTCGGACTCAAACGTCTTCCATCATTACGACAACCGTCTGCTTCCTTGTCGTCGCCCTCGTATTGACCGGCCTTATGGCGCATGTCGTCGTCACGATGACCCGGTCAGCGAACGAGATCGACGATGCCAGGGCCAGTCGCGCCGCCCGCGCGGCGGTCGCAGCCTTTGTGGCTCGCTTGAGCGGGACAACGACGGACAACGCCATATGGGACGATGCCTATAGTGCTGTCTCATCTCCAGGCGCTGCGGATTGGGCCTATGAGAATTGGGGAAAAACCAGCGAGGACTATGCGCTTTATGACGGCGCGATCGTGACCGGCCCTGACGGGTCCTCGATCGTCTCGGCCTATGCCAAAGGCAAGTCCTTCCAGCCGGGCACGTTTTTCGGGGAAGCCTTTTATCAGCAGATCAATGCGGCTGCAGCTCCGGCCAAGGCGCCGGTGGTCAATTTCATTAAGACCGAAAGCGGTATAGCTTTGATCGCCTCGCAGGCGATCCAGCCGTTCGAGGCCGCCGCCGAGGTTCCGAAGTTCAGCGTGCTGAGCTTCTACAAAGCTTTTACGTCGGAAGTTCTCGACACGCTCTCCAACGAACATGAACTCGAGGGGCTGAGCCTCGAGACGACGCCCAAGCCGGGATTTCTGAACACGCCGATCACCGACATGAAGGGAGCCGTGATCGGCTATCTCGTTTGGCCCAGCAAAGCGCCCGGAAGCGCCGTGTTTCAGCAGGTCTATCCTTATCTTGCAGCTTCTACCGTCATCCTTTCGCTATTCTTGATCGGCGTTCTGTTGGTTGGCGCATCCGAGGCGCGGCGCCTGCGCCAACTGGCGCAAACGGCTCGCTTCGAAGCGAGCCATGACAGCTTGAGTGGCTTGTTGAACAGACAGGGGCTTCTCCGCCTACTGGAGGATCTGGAGAGCCCGGATCCTTCGTCACCGCGGCTTTACTTGGTTGATCTCGACGGCTTCAAGGCGGTCAACGATGCTTGGGGGCATGCGGTTGGGGATGATTTGATCCGGATCGTCTCGAACGCGCTGATGATCAGTCATCCCGAAGTCCTGGCCGCGGCCCGGCTCGGAGGCGACGAATTCGCGCTGGTGCACGTCGGATCCACCGCACGCGAAGAAATGGAAGAGGCGATTCTGGCGCTGTTTGCCGAGCCCTTCAAAATTGACGGGCGAACGATCGAAGTTGGCGCAAGCATCGGAGCTGCGGCGCGCGATGGAGACATATCGCCTTTGGAGCTTCTTCGCAGAGCCGACATGGCCCTCTATCGTGCCAAGGCAAATGGCAAAGGTCAGGCGGTTGAATACGACCCCGAACTGGACCGGGAACGCATACGGGTCGCCGAGCTGGAAGGTCTCTTGAAAAACGCCATCGGCAGCGGCGCAATCGAAGCCGTATTCCAGCCTCTCGTCTCTGCTTCGACCGGCGCTGTCACCGGTCTTGAAGCATTGGCGCGCTGGAAAACTGCAACGGGAAACGTCAGCCCGGAAATATTCATCCCTCTTGCTGAAAGGTGCGGCCTCATCGATGCCCTTGGCGTCCATATGCTGAGAACGTCGATCGGGCATGCCAAGAGCTGGCCCGGTCTGACTTTGTCGGTGAACGTTTCGCCGATCCAGCTCTGCAATCCGGAATTTGCTGCCCAAGTGATCGCGATCCTGCAGGAGCTGGATTTCGATCCAAACCGCCTGACACTGGAAATCACCGAAGGCGTTCTGATGACAAATCCGGATCAGGCCCGTCGCTCGATAGACCAGCTCAAGCGCGTCGGCATAAAGTTTGCTCTTGATGATTTTGGCTGCGGCTACGCCAGCATCGGTGCATTGCGTCAATTTGGGTTTGATCGCATGAAGATCGACCGCTCGCTCGTGTCCGCTCTCGATGTAACCGCAAATGGCGCCGATATTCTTCGGGCAACCATCTCCTTGGCGACTGCTCTGCAGATTCCCGTGACCGCCGAAGGTATTGAGAATACCCGTCAGGCGGCGATCTTGCGAGACGCCGGCTGCGACCAGCTTCAAGGGTATATGCTCGGAAAACCCATGTCGGCATGCGACATATCCAGCAGGCTGCGAGAAGAGTCGGTCGCATGATCTCGTAAAGGCCATCGCACGAATTCGGTATCGGGCACGAGCCCGGCATTTCGAAACCCTGAAAACGACATTTGCAGGCATCGCTGCGGCAATCCACCACAGCCATGCGTCAATCTATCCCAATGTTTTTGCTAAGGCTTTGTTAAATCCGCGATTCAATCGAAAGGCCGTAAGTCGAGCGTTTGATGCGCGGCCCTGCATTCGGTTTCGGCGGTCAAAAACCGTCATCAAACTGTAATAAAACGCGCCTAGCCCGCCTGATGTGACGAGAATTTCAGCGCCCCGACAATGGACACCCCCTCCATGGCGCTGGCCTCGTTGTTTTTCAAATCCATTAGGGAAGCGCTCATATGCTCACCAAGAAACTTCTTTCGGCCTGCCTCGGTGCGGGCTTGGTCGCCGCGCTGGCGGTTTCGGCCTCCGCCGCCGATATCACCGGCGCCGGCTCCACCTTCGTCCATCCTGTCCTGTCCAAGTGGTCTGCGGATTACAACAAGCAGACCGGCGACAAGCTGAACTACCAGTCGATCGGTTCGGGCGGCGGCATCGCCCAGATCAAGGCTGCAACGGTTGACTTCGGCGCGTCCGACGCCCCGATGAAGCCGGAAGACCTGACGACTGGCGGCTTCGGCCAGTTCCCGCTCGTCGTCGGCGGCATCGTGCCCGTCATCAACGTCAAGGGCATCAAGTCGGGCGAACTGAAGCTCACCGGCAAGGTTCTCGCCGACATCTACCTCGGCAACGTCACGAAATGGAACGACAAGGCGATTGCCGATCTGAACCCCGGCTTGAAGCTGCCCGACAGCCAGATCGCCGTCGTCCATCGTTCGGACGGTTCGGGCACCTCCTTCAACTGGACCAACTACTTCTCCAAGGTCAACGAAGACTGGAAGAGCAAGGTCGGCGAAGGCACGGCCGTCAACTGGCCGGTCGGCATCGGCGGCAAGGGCAATGAAGGCGTTGCCGCATACGTCACCCGCGTCAAGGATTCGATCGGTTACGTCGAATACGCCTACGCCCTGCAGAACAAGCTGCCTTACGTGCTGATCCAGAACGCCGCCGGTCAGTATCCGAAGCCGAACGCGGAAAGCTTTTCGGCTGCAGCTGCGAGCGCCGAATGGACCAAGGCTCAGGACTTCTACCTGATCATGACCAACGCCCCGGGCGAAAAGGCCTGGCCGGTGACCGCCACGACCTGGGCGATCATGTACAAGGAGCCGAAGGATGCGGCGCGCTCCAAGGCTGCCTTCGCCTTCTTCAAATGGGCGCTCGAAAACGGCCAGAAGGAAGCTTCCTCGCTCGACTACGTTCCGCTTCCGGAGACCCTGGTGAAGCAGATCGAAGATTACTGGACAGCCTCATTCAAGGGCTGATCCTGGCGAAACTGCGGCCGGGGCGGGAAGCTTGGCTTTCGGCCCCGAATCCTTTGACATCCTCAAAGCAGCAGAGCGGACGGATATGAGCGAAGCAATGGCATCGCTGCCCGCTACAACCGCGGGCGCCAAGCGCCGCGACGGCGCGGCAGGCGATCGTATTTTTTATTGGATAGTTTTGGGCTGCGGCCTGTTTGTTCTGGTCGCACTGTTCGCAGCGGCGTTCTCCATGGTCTGGGACGGGTTTCTCGCGTTCCGGACCTTCGGCTTTGGCTTCCTGACCGGCATGGAATGGGATCCGGTTGCCCAGCGGTTCTCGGGCCTTGTGCCGATTTACGGCACGCTGGTCACCTCGGCGCTCGCCATGATCATCGGCGTTCCCGTGAGCCTCGGTATCGCCGTTTTCATTACCGAAGTTGCGCCGCGCTCCATTCGCGGTCCGATCGGCGGCGCCATCGAGCTTCTCGCCGGTATCCCCTCGATCATCTACGGCATGTGGGGTCTCTTCACGTTTGCTCCCTTCATGTCGGATTACGTTCAGCCGGTGCTGATCGACTGGCTAGGCCCCATCCCGATAATCGGCGCATTGTTCACCGGCGCCCCGCTCGGCATCGGCATGCTGACATCAGGCATCGTGCTGGCGATCATGATCATCCCCTTCGTCTCCTCGGTCATGCGCGACGTCTTCCTGGTCGTCCCGGCACAGCTGAAGGAATCGGCCTATGCGCTTGGTTCGACCCAGTGGGAAGTGGTGCGCGACATCGTCATTCCGCACACCCGCACCGCTGTCGTCGGCGGCATCTTCCTTGGTCTCGGCCGCGCGCTCGGAGAGACCATGGCGGTCACCTTCGTACTCGGCAACACCCATAACATCGCGGCGTCGCTGATGGAGCCCGGCACGTCGATCGCTGCGACGCTCGCCAACGAGTTTGCCGAAGCTTCGGATGATCTCTACAGGTCGTCGCTCTCGGCGCTCGGTCTCATCCTCTTCGTTGTCACCTTCATCGTTCTGGCGGCCGCCAAGCTCATGCTGGTGCGCATGGCAAGACAGAGGGGAGAGTAGTCATGGCCACCCATTCGGGTTCCATTTACCGCCGCCGCCAGATCGGCAGCATGATCGCACTGTCGCTCTGTGGCATCGCGACCGTGGTCGGCCTGGTCTTTCTGGTTTGGATCCTCTGGACGACGCTGATACACGGCCTGTCTGCGCTCAGCCCTAGTCTCGTCACGGAAATGACGCCGCCGCCCGGTGAAGATGGCGGCGGTCTCGCCAACGCCTTCATGGGCAGCCTGCTGATGGTCGTTCTGGCTGTTATCATCGCCACGCCGATTGGCGTGCTGGCCGGCACCTTCCTGTCGGAGTTCAGCCGCGGCAAGAAGATTGGCGAGGCAATCCGCTTCGTCAACGATATCCTGCTTTCGGCGCCGTCGATCATCATCGGCTTGTTTGTCTATGAACTGGTCGTCCGCCCGACGTCACGCTTCTCCGGCTTTGCCGGCGGAATCGCGCTCGCCTTCATCTTCCTGCCGGTCGTGGTGCGCACCACCGATGAGATGTTGCGGCTGGTTCCGGATGTCATGCGTGAGGCAGCACTTTCGCTCGGCATCCCGCGCTGGAAGGTAACGGTCAACGTACTCTACCGCGCCGCTTCCACAGGCATCCTGACCGGTATCCTCCTTGCGATCGCCCGCATTTCGGGCGAAACCGCGCCACTCCTTTTTACGGCTCTGAACAACCAATATTGGAGCTTGGACATGTCGCAGCCGATGGCGAATATTCCCGTCGTCATCTTCCAGTTCGCTATGAGCCCCTATGAGCAATGGCAGAATCTTGCCTGGGCAGGCGCCTTCGTCATGACGGCGATCGTGCTTCTCCTCAGCGTGGGCTCCCGCGCCATCCTCACCCGCAGGAATGCGAAATGATGCTTGAGAACAAAGCCTTCGAACCTCGCCCGGCCCACCCGGTCATAACAGTCGACAAGATGGCGCTGACCGGCGTCAACTTCTACTACGGCGATGCCCACGCGATCCGCGATGTCACCCTGAGCTTTCCGGAACGCCAGGTCTCGGCCCTGATCGGCCCGTCCGGCTGCGGCAAGTCCACGCTGCTGCGTATCCTGAACCGCATCTACATGCTCTACCCGAAGATGCGTGCCACCGGCTCCGTCACGCTCGACGGTCAGAATATCCTTGACCCCGGCTATTCGATGAACGAACTGCGCGCCCGGGTCGGCATGGTCTTCCAGAAGCCGGTGCCGTTCCCGATGTCGATCTACGACAATATCGCCTACGGTATCCGCCACCACGAGCGCCTCTCCAAGGCCGAGATGGACGTCCGCGTCGAGCAGGCGCTACGCTCGGCAGCGCTTTGGGAAGAGGTCAAGGACAAGCTGAAGGGCAGCGGCCTCGGCCTTTCCGGCGGCCAGCAGCAGCGCCTCTGTATCGCACGTGCCGTAGCGCTTCGCCCCGAGGTGCTTCTCCTCGACGAGCCGACCTCCGCCCTCGATCCGATCTCGACTGCGAAGGTGGAAGAGCTGGTCGCCCAGCTGAATACGGATTTCACCATCGTCATCGTCACCCACAACATGCAGCAGGCAAGCCGCATCTCCGACAACACCGCCTTCATGTATCTGGGCGAACTGGTGGAATACGGCCCGACCGCTGAGATTTTCCAGTCGCCGAAGGTCAAGCGCACGGAAGACTACATCACCGGCCGTTACGGTTGATCCGCCAAAGCATGTCGCGCAAAACTGTGCAGCGGTTTTGCTATAACGACACGCGTTGACATAAAAGCTGAAGCGCAACGCGCTTTAGGGGTGGATCACCATTGCAGATCCAGCCGGTCCAGCCCGTGAAAATGGTAGACGTCCTTGACCACAGGTGTCTTTGCCAGCTTCAGGCCGGCAAGCCGCTCGAACAGGATCGGCAGCACGACGTTGAGCTCCAGCCGCGCCAGCGGTGCGCCGATGCAGAAGTGGATGCCGGCGCCGAAGGAGAGATTTGCCGCCTCGTTGCGGTCGGGCTTGAAGGTCAGGGGATCGGTGAATTTCGCCGGGTCGAGATTGGCGGCAGCAAGGATGAGGCTGACCTTGTCGCCGCGCTTGAAGGAGATGCCGTCGATTTCGACGGGCTCCAGAGCCCAGCGCTGGAAAATGTGGACCGGCGCGCAGATACGCAGGGTTTCCTCGACAGTGCGCTCTGTCGTCGCTTCGTCCCGGAAGAGTTCTGCCGGATCGCAGCCGCTGTCGAGAATAGTGCGCACGGAGTTGCCGATCTGATGCACGGTCGCCTCATGCCCGGCATTGAGCAGCACGATCGTCGTAGAAACCAGCTCCTCTTCGGTCAGATACTGGCCCTTGTGTTCGGTATGGATCATGTGGGTGAGCAGGTCGTCGCGTGGGGTCGCACGGCGTTCGGCGATCACCGTCTTGACGTAGTCGGAAAATTCCTTCGCCGCCCGTTCGGCCTCTTCCTCCTGCTCGCGCGTGCGGCCGAACATGTACATGCGGACATAGGCATGCGACCACTCAAGCAGCTGCGGCCCCATCTCCTCGGGAATGCCGATCATGCGGGCGATCATCGTAACCGGGATGATGTCGGCAAAGGCGCAGAGAAGCTCGACCTCTCGCTTCTCCGCAAAGTCGTCGATCAGCCGGTTGGCGAGTTCGGCAAGCTCCGGTTTCATCTTTTCGACATGGCGGGAGACGAAGGCGCGGTTGACGAGGGTGCGCAGCCGCGTGTGCTCTGGCGGTTCCAGTTCGAGCAGGGAATAACGTTCCGAGAGATCGAAACTGGCAAGATGCGGCATCGGCTCGGCAAGGCCGAGCTCTTCGCGGCTGGCGATATGCAGGATCTGCCGGCCGAAACGGCGGTCGCGCAGCAGGCTGTTCACATGGTCGTAACCCGTGAAGAACCACTGCTTCTGCTCACTCCAGTAGAAGGTCGGGCAATGGGCGTGAAGTGCGGCATAGACGGCATTCGGGCTGCCGTAGAAGGCCGGGTTGCGGCTGTCCAGCGAGACATGACGGTTGGCGCGGTCGATCGAGAGAAAGGATGGGATCATCATGCCCCGAGCCTTATCGGATTTGCCGGACCTCGGAAAGATGTGGGGCAAGCGATCCCGGACTACCCGGCCCGTGACAGTGTGCCCATGCGTCGCAGCGCTTCCACCTGGTCGTCGATCGTCGGCACGAGTTCGCCGGCAGTGCTGCTCGGCGTGGCCGGTGCAGGGGCAGCGGCCTCCGCTTCGCCGAAGGTGACCGTGCAGTTGCGGCCGGCGCCCTTCGCCGCATAGAGCGCCCGGTCGGCGGCCGAGATCAGCTTGTCGATATTGGCTTCGATCGAGGAGGCGAGCGCGATGCCGATGCTGACGGTGACCGGAACGATCGCTTCGCCGGTGCTGACGGGAAGACGGCAGAATTCGGTGCGGATCGCTTCGGCGATCGCCTCGGCTTCCGTCTGGTCCGCGACGGCGGCGAATGCGGCGAATTCCTCGCCGCCCATGCGGCCGAAGATGTTGTTCGGAATATACTGGCGGGCCATGCGCGCGAAGGCGGTCAGCACGGCATCGCCGGACTGGTGGCCGAAACGGTCGTTGACGCGCTTGAAATGGTCAAGATCGAAAAGGATCACCGCGACTTGGCGCTGCTCGTTATGAGCACGTTCCTGGATGCCGTCGAAATAGCCGAGCAGGCCGCGGCGGTTGAGCACGCCGGTCAGCGAGTCAGTCAGGGTGAGGGCACGCAGGTGCCGTTCAGAGCGCTCCATGATCAGCCGGCAGGTGAACGCAAAGGCGATGGTCAGCAGGAAGGCGCTGGCCATGGCGGAGGCACCGCCTAGATTGGTCGCCTCGATATCGCTTGGCATCGTCAATGCCATCGTCAGCGCCGAGCCAAAGCACAGGCAGCCCTGGAGGATGAACACACCCATCAGCTTGATGCGGGTACGCTCACGGCGCATGTCGCCGGCGGCCACCGCCATGGCGAGTGCCGTCGCACCCGTCGCCGAAGCAAGGTTGTAGAGCACCACCCGGTTTGAATAATCGCTGTTGACCCAGGGCAGGAAGACACCGGCGAGCCAGATTGCCGGCGGCAGCAGTGCCCACCATTCGATCCGCTTGCGGTCGAGTGCCAGAAAACCAGCCACCCAGGCGCTCTGGCCGAGCAGGGCGATGGCATTGCCCGCCTCTACTGAAAGCACGCTGGGGATTTCGCCGCGCAGCGCGACCATCGCAAAGCCGATGCCGGTCAGCAGGAAGCCCAGGCCCCAATAGAGATAGGCCTCGTTCCTGACGTTGTGGCGCCAGGCGACGAACAGCACCAAAGCGAGCGTCATGGCCTCGGAACACCAGATGGCGAGACCTGTAGCGAAATTGAACACGGCAGCAACCCCTCGTCTGTCCGTTCGCATCCTTGCCGAGGAAGCTCGCCACTTCCTTAATGTCGCTGCGCTGCGGCATTGTTTTAGGCCGATATCTGCCGGTAGGCTTTCCGTCGGGTAAACGTGTATGAGCACAGTCGAATAGAGTAAGCCTTCCTTCATCCTGTCATGGAGAAAAGCCGGGGGAGACCGTACCAAGGGCTCGCCGTTAACAGGCGTTTGGGGGAAAGAGGCTAACAGGAGCCGCCTTGCCCCGCCTTCTTAACGTTATCCTCATGCGTGTCTTGAAGAGGAGGGCCGGGACACTCTATGTAGGGGTAAGACATTTTTCTTTGATTCCCGGCGCCGGCCGGCGAGACGTTGACAAAGGACGCACATGAGAAACCCAGTCGATACCGCAATGGCCCTCGTTCCGATGGTCGTGGAACAGACCAACCGCGGTGAACGCTCCTACGACATCTATTCCCGCCTGTTGAAGGAACGCATCATCTTCCTGACAGGTGCTGTCGAGGACCACATGGCGACGCTCGTCTGCGCCCAGCTCCTCTTCCTCGAGGCCGAAAACCCGAAAAAGGAAATCGCCCTCTACATCAATTCGCCCGGTGGCGTCGTCACCGCCGGCATGGCGATCTACGATACGATGCAGTTCATCAAGCCCGCGGTTTCGACGCTCTGCATCGGCCAGGCCGCATCCATGGGCTCGCTGCTTCTCGCGGCCGGCCACAAGGACATGCGCTTTGCCACGCCGAATTCCCGCATCATGGTGCATCAGCCCTCGGGCGGCTTCCAGGGTCAGGCTTCAGACATCGAGCGTCATGCCCGCGACATCCTCAAGATGAAGCGTCGCCTGAACGAGGTCTATGTCAAGCACACCGGCCGCACCTACGAGGAAGTTGAAAAGACGCTCGATCGTGACCATTTCATGGATGCGGACGAAGCGCAGAGCTGGGGCGTGATCGACAAGGTTCTGACGTCGCGCCTCGAAATGGAAGGCGAACAGGCCTAGTAATTAATAGGGATGGTGTTTTCCTCGCCACAGTTCTATCCCATTTGTGATTGAACAAGGGCTTTCATACGGCGACGAAGACGCTAATAGTAGCTATTAATGCTATGTTGAATTTTTATGACATAGCATTCGGCATTCGAAGGGGAGTTCGTTGCCGCCGGGACCAGGACATGATTGATTGGCCCCGGTTGGTACCCCCTGAAGCCCTTCTCGGCAAAGGCTCCGGAAACGGAGTGCCGCCAGGAGCTGATAGAGTGGACCGCGATTTCGCCTTGAAATGCGGCGTGCTGGAAGGAAAGTGATATGAGCAAGGTCAGCGGCAGCAACGGCGGCGACTCCAAGAACACGCTTTATTGTTCGTTCTGCGGAAAGAGCCAGCACGAAGTCCGGAAACTGATTGCCGGACCGACCGTCTTCATCTGCGATGAATGCGTCGAATTGTGCATGGACATCATCCGAGAGGAGAACAAGTCCTCGATGGTCAAGTCCCGCGACGGCGTTCCGACGCCCCAGGACATCATCAAGGTCCTCGACGAATATGTCATCGGCCAGCGGCAGGCGAAGAAGATCCTGTCGGTTGCCGTTCACAACCACTACAAGCGCCTGGCGCACGCCTCCAAGAACGGCGAAGTCGAGCTGGCGAAGTCGAACATCATGCTCGTCGGCCCGACCGGCTGCGGCAAGACCTATCTTGCCCAGACGCTCGCCCGCATCATCGACGTTCCCTTCACCATGGCCGATGCGACGACGCTGACCGAGGCCGGTTATGTCGGCGAGGATGTCGAAAACATCATCCTGAAGCTGCTGCAGTCGGCTGACTACAATGTCGAGCGTGCGCAGCGCGGCATCGTCTACATCGACGAAGTCGACAAGATTTCGCGCAAGTCCGACAACCCGTCGATCACCCGCGACGTCTCGGGCGAGGGCGTGCAGCAGGCGCTGCTGAAGATCATGGAAGGCACGGTCGCTTCCGTTCCGCCGCAGGGCGGTCGCAAGCACCCGCAGCAGGAATTCCTGCAGGTCGACACGACGAACATCCTGTTCATCTGCGGCGGCGCTTTTGCCGGCCTCGACAAGATCATCTCTGCCCGTGGCGAGAAGACCTCGATCGGCTTCGGCGCCTCTGTCAAGTCGCAGGATGACCGCCGCGTCGGCGAGGTTCTGCGCGAACTGGAGCCGGAAGATTTGGTCAAGTTCGGCCTCATCCCCGAGTTCATCGGCCGTCTGCCGGTTCTGGCGACGCTCGAGGACCTCGATGAGGACGCGCTGATCCAGATCCTGTCCGAGCCGAAGAACGCGCTGATCAAGCAGTATCAGCGGCTGTTCGAGATGGAAGACGTGGAACTGAACTTCCACGAGGACGCTCTACGCGAAATCGCCCGCAAGGCGATCGTGCGCAAGACCGGCGCCCGTGGCCTTCGGTCGATCATGGAGAAGATCCTGCTCGACACGATGTTCGAACTGCCGACGCTGGAAGGCGTGCGCGAGGTCGTCATCTCCGAGGAAGTGGTGCGCGGTTCGGCCCGTCCGCTTTACATCTATGCCGATCGCCAGGAAGAAAAAGCCAACGCTTCGGCGTGATCTTTACGGCTTTCGCGTGATTATTTTGGGGGCTTGCCATAGGCGGGCCCCTTTCTATTTGAAAAACCATGCGAGGCCCTGTTAGTATTTACCCGTGGGAACCGAAATTGCCTTTGCCGATGTTGCGCAAAGGGTCGTGCTTGGCAATGATGCAATAATTCCGTAAGCCTCTTGCTGGCGTTTGTATTTTAGCCGGGTCGGAAGTGGTAAGCGCCGGTCCAGCCACGCGCTTCATAGTGTTGGCGTTCCGTTGTAATAAAGCTGTCACATCCGAGGGACGCGGGCGTTTGCGTGGCTTGAAAAGCGTAGTCAGAACCTCCACTTGTAGCAACAAGTGAGAGTGCCGGCCGGTCCCAAGCGGCCGTGCAGAGAGCCCGGCAACGGGACGATGGAAAGGACATAAAATGACGAAGAAAACGTCTGTAGCGAGCAGCACTGCCTACCCTGTTCTGCCCCTGCGCGACATCGTGGTTTTCCCGCATATGATCGTGCCGCTGTTCGTCGGACGGGAAAAGTCGATCCGTGCGCTCGAAGAGGTCATGGGTTCCGACAAGCAGATCATGCTGGTGACGCAGATCAACGCCAGCGATGACGATCCGGATCCTTCCGCGATCCACAATGTCGGCACCGTGGCGAACGTGCTGCAGCTCTTGAAGCTGCCCGACGGCACCGTGAAGGTTCTGGTCGAAGGCCGCGCCCGCGCCGAGATCGACACCTATACCAGCCGCGAGGATTTCTATGAGGCGCTCGGCCATGTGCTCGAGGAGCCGCACGATGATCCGGTCGAACTGGAAGCCTTGTCGCGTTCGGTCGTCTCCGAATTCGAGAGCTACGTAAAGCTCAACAAGAAGATTTCGCCCGAAGTGGTCGGCGCCGCCAGCCAGATCGACGACTATTCCAAGCTCGCCGATACGGTCGCCTCGCATCTGTCGATCAAGATCACTGAGAAGCAGGAGATGCTGGAGACCACCAGCGTCAAGCAGCGCCTCGAAAAGGCCCTTGGCTTCATGGAAGGCGAGATCTCGGTGCTGCAGGTCGAAAAGCGCATCCGCTCGCGCGTCAAGCGCCAGATGGAAAAGACCCAGCGCGAATACTACCTCAATGAACAGATGAAGGCGATCCAGAAGGAACTCGGTGACGGCGAGGAAGGCCGCGACGAGATGAGCGAACTGGAAGAGCGCATCTCCAAGACCAAGCTGTCCAAGGAGGCCCGTGAAAAGGCCGATGCGGAGCTGAAGAAGCTGCGCCAGATGAGCCCGATGTCGGCGGAAGCCACCGTCGTGCGCAACTATCTGGACTGGCTGCTCGGCATCCCCTGGGGCAAGAAGTCGAAGATCAAGGCCGATCTCAACAATGCCGAAAAGATCCTCGAAGCCGATCACTTCGGTCTCGACAAGGTCAAGGAGCGTATCGTCGAATATCTGGCCGTGCAGGCCCGTGCCACCAAGATCAAGGGCCCGATCCTCTGCCTCGTCGGTCCTCCGGGTGTCGGCAAGACCTCGCTCGCCCAGTCGATCGCCAAGGCGACCGGCCGCGAGTATGTCCGCATGGCGCTTGGCGGCGTTCGTGACGAAGCCGAAATCCGCGGTCACCGCCGCACCTACATTGGCTCGATGCCCGGCAAGGTCATCCAGTCGATGAAGAAGGCGAAGAAGTCCAACCCGCTCTTCCTGCTCGACGAGATCGACAAGCTCGGCCAGGACTATCGCGGCGATCCGTCCTCGGCCCTGCTCGAAGTCCTCGATCCGGCCCAGAACATGACCTTCATGGACCACTATCTGGAAGTCGAATACGACCTGTCGGATGTGATGTTCATCACGACGGCAAATACGCTGAACATTCCAGCGCCTCTGATGGACCGCATGGAGATCATCCGTATCGCCGGCTACACCGAGGATGAAAAGCGCGAAATCGCCAAGCGGCACCTGCTGCCGAAGGCCATCAAGGAACATGCGTTGCAGCCGGAAGAATTCTCGGTCAGCGACGACGCCCTGATGGCGATCAGCCAGCAGTACACCCGCGAAGCCGGCGTCCGCAACTTCGAACGCGAATTGATGAAACTCGCCCGCAAGGCGGTCACCGAGATCATCAAGGGCAAGACGAAGGCCGTTCACGTGACGGCCGCCAACATCTCCGACTATCTGGGCGTCCCGCGCTTCCGCCATGGCGAAGCCGAGGGCGAGGATCAGGTCGGCGTTGTGACCGGTCTTGCCTGGACGGAAGTCGGTGGCGAGCTGCTGACCATCGAAGGTGTGATGATGCCGGGCAAGGGCCGCATGACGGTCACCGGTAATCTGAAGGAAGTCATGAAGGAATCGATCTCGGCAGCGGCCTCCTATGTCCGCTCGCGCGCCGTCGATTTCGGTATCGAGCCGCCGCGCTTCGACAAGAGCGATATCCACGTGCACGTGCCGGAAGGTGCGACGCCGAAGGATGGCCCTTCGGCCGGCGTTGCCATGGCAACCGCGATCGTCTCGATCATGACCGGTATCCCGGTGGACAGGCATGTGGCCATGACCGGTGAAATCACCCTTCGCGGTCGTGTGCTGCCGATCGGCGGTCTCAAGGAAAAGCTGCTCGCAGCGCTTCGCGGCGGCATCAAGAAGGTGCTGATTCCGGAGGAAAACGCCAAGGACCTGGCGGAGATTCCTGACAACGTGAAGAACAATATGGAGATCATCCCGGTATCCCGCATGGGCGAGGTGATCAAGCACGCACTGATCCGGCGGCCGGAGCCGATCGAATGGGACGGTACGGTGGAAACGCCGGTCATCACATCGGTCGAAGGCCTCGACGAGACAGGCGCAACCATAGCGCATTGAGTGGCCTTTGCCACATTTATGCCCAATTGGCGCAAAACACGGAAAAAGGCTGGCGGAAACGTCAGCCTTTTTTGTGAAAACGTCATGTAGACGCTTGCTTTTCCTTGATTTGCAGGGCTTTTGGGTTTTCGGCGGGCCTGATGAAACCTATTCTGCGCCTAGCTTACTTTTGAGTCGTTTCATACCATTTAGAAAGGGGTGGAAACATGAACAAGAATGAACTCGTGTCCGCAGTAGCCGAAAAGGCAGGACTGACGAAGTCTGACGCGGCTTCCGCTGTTGACGCGGTTTTTGACGTTGTCCAGGCTGAACTCAAGAACAAGGGCGACATCCGCCTCGCGGGTTTCGGCAGCTTCACCGTTTCTCATCGTGCCGCAACGAAGGGCCGTAACCCGTCGACGGGCGCTGAAGTCGACATTCCGGCTCGCAACGTGCCGAAATTCACGCCCGGCAAGGGCCTGAAGGACGCCGTCAACGGCTGATCTGAGATTATCCACCAGCCGGAAACGAGACCGGTTGTGCAGGATTTGGGAGGGGTTCGGCTTTGCCGGACCCCTTTTGCGTTTGGCAGGTATTGCCGCAGCGCGGGCTTTGATCTACGACATTTCTGTTCTCAGGGCGGGGCGAAACTCCCCACCGGCGGTAAGGGTTTCGGCCTGAGCCCGCGAGCGCCTCCTTCCG
Source organism: Rhizobium changzhiense (assembly GCF_013087625.1). NCBI lineage: Bacteria > Pseudomonadati > Pseudomonadota > Alphaproteobacteria > Hyphomicrobiales > Rhizobiaceae > Rhizobium > Rhizobium changzhiense. Next base: position 134,087 of record NZ_JABFCQ010000001.1, on the reverse strand, counting down.
CGCCCATGCGGAGGAAGGGTCAGCAGATCCGGTGCAATTCCGGAGCCGACGGTTAAAGTCCGGATGGAAGAGAATGAGTGTCGGCCATGCGAAGGGCAGGGGTTGCCCTGTGTCGCTTGGTCGGGGTTCATACGTCCTGATTTATGTTGGTCCCTGTTCTGGATGAAAGACATGAATCAGACTTCCCTTGCAGTCTCGCCGTCCCGTGCCGTTGTCGGTGCACTCTGGATGGTCCTTGCCGGCATTGCTTTTTCGCTTCTCAACGTCGTCACCCAATGGCTGACGATGAAGCTTGCCTTCCCCTCGGCCTCGGCAGCCTTCTGGCAATATGGTTTCGCCTTCCTGTTTTCTCTGCCGTTCCTGAAGAGGCTCGGCCTTGCGGCGATGCGGACGCGCTATCCCTGGCGTCACCTCGCGCGCGTCGTGCTTGCCGCGCTTGGCGTCGAGGCTTGGGTCGCCGGCCTTGCCACAGTGCCGATCTGGCAGGCGATCGCACTGGTGATGACCTCGCCCTTCTTCATCATTCTGGGCGCCCGGCTTTTCCTCGGTGAGCGCGTCGGCCCGGCCCGCTGGGCTGCGACGGCGGCGGGCTTCACCGGGGCGATGATCATCCTGCAGCCATGGTCGGACGGCTTTGGTTGGGCGGCTCTCTTGCCTGTGCTTTCGGCGCTGCTGTGGGGCGCCTCGTCGCTGATCACCAAGAGCCTGACAGGGATCGAACGGCCGGAGACGATCACCGTCTGGCTGCTCGTTCTGCTGACGCCGATAAATGGCGGGCTGGCGCTTGCGGCAGGCTTTGCAGTGCCGACGGGCGCAACCCTTGCCCTGTTCCTGCTGGCGGGGCTGCTGACTGCCGTAGCGCAGTATTTCCTGACGCTTGCCTATGCCGCAGCGGATGCCGCCTACGTCCAGCCGTTTGACGATCTGAAGCTGCCGTTGAACGTGCTGGCCGGTTGGCTGTTCTTCGGTTATGCGCCGGCGGGCTACCTCTGGCTGGGAGCTGCTCTCATCCTGTCTGCTTCGCTGTTCATCATGCGAAACGAGATGCGCCGGGAGCGGAAACTCGCCTGACATGATCTGACGCAAAATGCCGCATCTGTCATGCCTTTGTCATGCCGCTCCCGCAGAAAACTCATGTTTCGAATGTTCGACACATGGGGGATTTCATGACAATTTCATCGCGCAAGGCAGCGCTTGCTGCCGTGCTTCTCGCATCCGTTGCTTTTCCGGCCGCGGCCGAGCCGGTTTTCAACCGCATCGCGTCCTTCCCGGTCGCAGAGAACCTGCCTGTTGACAAGGACAAGCTTTCGGTGAGCTCCGCCGAAATCATCACCGCGACCGACGACGGCAACACGCTGATCTATAGCGACAGCCCGCTCGGCGCGATCGGCTTTATCGACATTACCGATGCCAAGGCCCCCAAGGCCGGTGGCGCGCTGATGATGGACGGCGAGCCGACCTCGGTCACCTCGAGCGCCGGCAAGGCGCTCGTTGCCGTCAACACCTCCGAAAGCAAGGCCAAGCCCTCGGGCCGCCTCGCGATCGTCGACGTGGCGACCAAGAAGATCGAAAACACGTGCGATCTCGGCGGCCAGCCGGATTCGATCGCCCTCAACAAGGACAGGACGCTCGGCACCATCGCAATCGAAAACGAGCGCGACGAAGACGTCAATGACGGCAAGATCCCGCAGATGCCGGCCGGCGACCTCGTCGTCTTCCAGCTCAAGAACGGCACTGTCGATTGCGGCACCATCAAGCACGTGGCGCTGACCGGGCTTGCCGGCGTCGCCCCGGAGGATCCGGAGCCGGAATTCGTCGCCTTCAACAGCCTGAACGAGATTGCCCTGACGCTGCAGGAAAATAACGAGATCGTCATCATCGACGCCAACACGGCTGAAGTGAAGACGCATTTCTCCGCCGGCAGCGTCGATCTCACCGGTATCGACACCAAGCGTGACGGCGCCCTGAAATTCTCAGGCGAAGCCAAAGGCGTGCTGCGCGAACCGGACGCCGTGAAGTGGCTGGACGACAACCGCCTCGTCGTCGCCAATGAAGGCGACTACCAGGGCGGCTCGCGCGGCTTCACCATCTTCGACAAGACGGGCAAGCTTCTCTACGAATCGGGCGCATCCTTCGAACGCGCCGTCGCCCATATCGGCCACTATCCGGAAAGCCGCTCTGGATCGAAGGGCGTCGAGCCCGAAGGCCTCGAAGCCGCCAAGTTCGGCGATGAGCAATATTTCTTCCTGCTCGCCGAGCGCGCCTCGGTCGTCGGCGTCTATAAGGATACCGGCGCCGATCCCGAACTCGTCCAGCTGCTTCCATCAGGCATTTCGCCGGAAGGCGCGATCGCCATTCCCGCCCGCAATCTTCTTGCGACCGCCAACGAGCTCGATCTCGGCAAGGACGGCGGCGCGCGTTCGCATGTGATGATCTACGAGCGCTCGGAAGGCGAGAAGGCCTATCCGCAGATCGTCTCCGCCGAAAAGGACGGCAATCCGATCGGCTTCGCAGCCCTTTCGGGTCTCGCTGCCGTTCCGGGCAAGCCGGGCATGCTCTACGCCGTCAGCGACAGCGTTCTGGGCTCGCAGCCGACGATCTACACGATCGACGCCAGCAAGAAGCCGGCCGTCGTCACCGACGCCCTCGTCGTCAAGCGTGACGGCGCCCCGGCCCAGAAGCTCGACATCGAAGGCATTGCGGCTGCCGCCGACGGCTCCTTCTGGCTCGCCTCGGAAGGCTATAGCGAGCGTCTCGTTCCGCACGCGCTCTACAACGTCAATGCCAAGGGCGACATCAAGGCTGAGATCGCCCTGCCGAAGGAGCTCGTCGCCAACGAAATCCGCTACGGCTTCGAAGGCGTGACCATTGTCGGCACCGGCGACGACACCACGCTCTGGATGGCGGTCCAGCGCGAGTGGGGCGACGACGAGAAGGGCTTCGTCAAGCTCGTCTCCTACAATCCGAAGAAGAAGGAATGGGGTGCCGTTCGCTATCCGCTCGACAAGACGGAAAGCGGCTGGGTCGGTCTGTCGGAAATCTCTGCCCAGGGCGACAGCGTCTACATCATCGAGCGTGACAACCTCGTCGGCGATGCGGCTAGGCTGAAGAAGCTCTACAAGGTCGCGATTTCGGAGCTGAAGCCCGCCAAGCTCGGGGCCGAGCTGCCGGTCGTCAAGAAAACCGAAGCCCATGACTTCCTCGGTGAGCTCAAGACCGCGACCCATGGCTATGTCCTGGACAAGCTCGAAGGCTTCACCTTCGACGCATCGGGCAAACCTTACGCAGTCACCGACAATGACGGCGTCAGCGATTCCTCCGGCGAGACCCTGTTCTTCCCGGTCGACCTGGTCGGCACGAACTGAGCTTCTGACGGTTCCACCACATGAAAATGGCCGGGCGAAAACCCGGCCATTTTTTCGTTTCGGAGTATTGGATGCCTACCAGCGCTGATGCACATGCGGCGCGATCAGCCGCTCGTAGATCTCGCGCGTTGCCGACATGACATCGGCCGAAAGCGGCGCAAGGTCGGCGGCGGCCGCGTTGGCCTTGGCCTGCTCGGGATTGCGGGCGCCGGGGATGACGACGGTGACGGCATCGCTCATCAGGATCCAGCGGAGCGCGAAGGCGGCCATGGTCGCGCCTTCGGGCACCAGCTTGCGCACCTCTTCCACCGCCTGCAGGCCGACCTCGAAGGGAACGCCGGCAAAGGTCTCGCCGACATCGAAGGCTTCGCCGTTGCGGTTGAAATTGCGGTGGTCGTCGCTGGCAAAATGTGTGTCTCGGGTGATCTTGCCGGAGAGAAGACCGCTGGCGAGCGGCACGCGGGCGATGATCGCCACATTCCTGCGGCGCGCTTCCTGGAAGAACAGGTGATCGGGGCGCTGACGGAAGATGTTGTAGATGATCTGGATGCTGACGACGCCGGGATATTCGATCGCCTTCAGGCCGTCCTCGACCTTTTCGACGCTGACGCCGTAGCCTTTGATCTTGCCGGCCTTCTGCAGTTCGCTCAGGCCCTCGAAGACCTCGGGCTGGTAAAGCACGTCGCGCGGCGGGCAATGGAGCTGCACGAGGTCGAGGCTGTCGACGGCAAGATTCGTGAGGCTGCGGTCGATGAAGCCTTCAAGATTAGCCTTGGTATAGCCTTCCGCGACATGCGGGTTGAGGCGGCGGCCCGCCTTGGTGGCGACCATCGGCCGTTCGCCGCTGCGCGTCTTCAGCACGTCGGCGATGATCTTTTCCGAGCGGCCGTCGCCATAGACGTCAGCCGTATCGATGAAGGTCATGCCGGCATCGAGGGCGGCATTCAGTGCCGCGCGTCCGTCCGCCTCGCTGATATCGCCCCAGGAGCCGCCAATCTGCCAGGCGCCGAAGCCGACATTGGTGACGGTGAAGGGCATGCGGCCAAAAGCATGGTGTTTCATGAAAATCCTTCCTACTGCATGTCGCCCGGAAGTGTGCGGGGACAACGACATGCATAAAAACAAAGAGCCAAAGCGCGTCGCATGATTCAAGCAAGATGCGACGCGCTGATGAAAGACACTGGCACTATCAGCCGGGTGACTTTGCGGCAATTGTCGATCCGGCTTTGATTGGTCGCCCCGATGAAATATCGTTCTGCTACAAGGCTTCAACCGCATGGATGGAAAAGGAAAGATCATGGAGATCAAACCCGTCGGCTCTCGCCCCTCGACGAAGCCACCGGCCGACTATTTCACCGGCGCCGTTCGCCAGGATCCGCTGATGGAAGCGCCGGCGCCGGCCCGGGCGAGGGCGGTCTCCGTCACCTTCGAACCCGGCGCCCGGACGGCCTGGCATACGCATCCGCTCGGCCAGACGCTGATCGTGACATCAGGCAAGGGTCTCGCCCAAAGTTGGGATGGGGACATCCGCGAAATCCGTGCCGGCGATACCGTCTGGTTCGCGCCGGGCGAAAAACATTGGCACGGTGCTGCCCCGGATACGGCGATGACGCACATCGCCATTCATGAGGCGCTGGACGGCAATCACGTCGACTGGATGGAAAAGGTCAGCGACGAGCAATATTCCGGCCAAGCGTAAAGCATGTCACGCAAAAGTGTGCAGCGGTTTTGCGGTAAAGACATGCGCAAAACCAAAGGCCTAAAGCGCGTGAAGCGAATCTGAAAGATCGCGCCGCGCTTTAGACTGATCAGAGCCTCTTCAGGCAATAGGAAAAATGCGCGTGCGATTCGACCGTCAGGAACTCGAATTGCCAGCCGTAATCCTTGCAGAACTTGGTGACCGCCTCGACGACGCCATAGACGATCGGCTTCACCGTATTGCCGGTGCAGAAATCATGCCCGGCAATGCGCCCCGTCCGCTTCACTTTCTTTTCGCAGAGCAGCAGCTCCTGCCAGGTGAGCTCGAAGGAATGGTCGGTGTCGATATAGGCCCAGTCGAGGAAATCGTCCTCGAATTCGGCAAGTTTGTCGAGCGACGTGCCTTGCATCAGATGCAGCCGGCCGGCCTCGATCTCGGCGGCGAAATTCGTGTGGATCGCGTCAAGCCCGGAGCTGTAGCGATCCATCGACCAGGGATCGATGAGATAGAGCTGCGCCGGGCGATTCTTTTCCAGGATCTCCGCCGTATATTCGCCGAAGGCTGCCCCCACTTCGACGCCGATGCCGCCATTTGGGATCCGGTAGAGCAGCTCGCCGCGGTCCGGCAGCAGACGGGCGTTTTCCATATGATGGGCGCTGAGCGGAGTGCGCGGCATGCTCGCCCGGAGCGCCTGCCTGTCTTCACGTGTCTTCATCTCTGATCTCAGGATTGCGGGCGACTGACGGCCCTGATGCGGTTCGAGGGGAAGGTAGGAGCAGCCGGCACCGATGACAACCGCATGACAGGAATTTGCTTCTTTCGGACAAACCGCTAAGTTCCATCTGTGAACTGACGAAAAAGCCTCGGGAGGAGCGATTTCATGAGACGCATGTGGCCTGAAGAATTCAACGCCATCATCAGCAGCGCTGAGGAGGTGATGTTGGAAACACCAGCCGAGGCCGGCGAAGCGCCGCTGCAGCGGAAGGCGCTGAAGGCGCGAATCACCATGCAGGATTACGAGCGGATCTGGCCGCTCGCCGAGATGCGCTTCCGGCTTGGCGAAAGAGATGGCAAGGCCATCACCCTGATCACCACCAATCCCCATTACCATGCCTGGCACCCGAAGGACGGTGGCAGCGTCGATTCCGTGTCGGACAGCGGTCGCCATTACAAGACGGATTATCTCGTCGTGCACTTCCTGCTCGACGACGTGAAGGAAACGTCTCCCGCCTGAGGTGCTGAGGCCCGGTGCGGCCGGAAGCCGCACCGGCGTCCTGTGGAAGCCAAGTTGATCCCGACGCTGATGACAACGGCGGCGATATTGCTAAGCTTGGGCGAAACATATCCTTACGAAATTGGAGGTTCCCGTGACGGGCAATGTGCTGGATATCCCGGTCAAGACTGTGGATGGTCGCGAGACCACGCTGAACGAATACAAGGGCAGGGTGCTCCTGGTCGTCAATGTCGCCTCGAAATGTGGGCTGACCGTCCAATATGAGGGACTGGAAAAGCTCTATGGGGAAAAGCGCGAGCGCGGCTTCGTCATCGCCGCCTTTCCCGCCAACGACTTCAAGGGCCAAGAGCCCGGCACCGACGCCGAGATCCTCGATTTCTGCACCAGCACCTACGACGTCACATTCCCGATCTTCTCGAAGATCTCGGTCAAGGGCGAGGCCCAGCACCCGCTTTATCGGCAGCTGACCAAATCGGGTGTCGCGACGACGGGCGACGGCCCGATGCGCGAACGCCTGAAATCCCACGGCATGACAGGCGGTGACGAAGACGACATCCTCTGGAACTTCGAAAAATTTCTGATCGGCCGCGACGGCAAAGTCGCCGCCCGCTTCGCGCCGGATGTGACGGCAGACGATTCGCGGCTGGTTTCGGCGGTGGATAAAGAACTGGCGAAGGGATGAATGGTGGGCGATGAGCACCCACCGGACAACGGGATGCTCATTACCCCGATCACGCTCTCACATCTCAGTCGGAGAAAATGAGAAAACGCATCCGGTGCCGTTCCAAGATCCTCAGATCCCAAGCACGGTCACAAGCGGGGGCGTAAAGTCCTTGAAGCCCACTCTCGGCCAGTCGCACCTCTTGTCGAATTTCGTCTTTGGTTCGTGGCGCTGGCATTGCGGATTCGTCTTGAATGCATATCCGGGCAGGGCGACGTATATGGCACTTGGCGTGCCAAGGGCAATCGTGATGCACAGCGTCAATGCGGAGCGCAGGGTCCTCATGGCACACCTCCAGGCGTGATGAACCTTCAAGCGCGGAGACTTTCCGGGCGACGAATTCTCCCACTTTTGCTGGCCTCTATCCATTCGCCCAATAGGAGGTGGTGCGGCGGCTGGGAGTAGTCCGTTTTATGGAGCGCTGGCTTTCGGACGGCGCGCATCTGAAGCCGCCGGGCGCAGCCTTGCTGCGCCGGAACGTCTTGCCGGATGCCGCCTAGAGAACGCAGTCCTGCCCACAACTCGGACCGTGGCGTGCCGCCGCACGGGGGCATCGGCCAGCCGGTTCACCCGATAGGGAGGGTCGTGACGAACCGATAGGCGGCGGGTGGGATTTAGCAACGATCACCGCTTCGCTTTGCGTCGGATCTAACGGCGGACGATTCGCGGCTGGTGTTGGCGGTGAATCCAGAACTGCCGAAGCGATGAGATGGTGGCGATGAGTGCCCGCCAGACGGCAAGGCGTGCCCATCACCCCAATCACATGGTCACATCTGCGTCAGAGAAAATGAGAAGGCGCATCGGGCGCCGCTCATAAATGAAACGCGGTTTTGGAAAAACGAAAACGTATATTTATCGCCACTTTGACCGCTGTCTCTGAAAGACGCGGGGAATCGGCTGATGGTGCTTAAGACGCCGCGCTGGCTGGCTTTGCTGATTTCCAAGCTGCAGGCCGAATTGTCCGCATCGACCGAAAAATTAATCGGCAGATCTGACGGCATTCTCAGGAGATATGTTCTGGCTTCACGCGCCGGGGTTTCTCCCGAGGTTGTAATCGCCTGATCCCCGGCAGACAGGAACACCTCTTGCGCCGGCTCTCTGGCAATGCATGGCGGCGCAGCCAGGCTGGCGAGAAGCAGCGTAGAGATAATCGCAACGGTTTTCATGAGGTGTCTCCTGACAAAACACCTTGCGCAGATCCTGATCGGATTAGCGAGCTAATTCGGAAGCCTCAATCTGATGAACAAGCAGCAGGAAAGTTTGGAAATGGTGGGCGATGAGAGACTCGAACTCCCGACATCCTCGGTGTAAACGAGGCGCTCTACCAACTGAGCTAATCGCCCATCGCAAACGAAGCCGGATCGGCCTGCCGCGTTGGTGGCCGTGATCTATGCGGATCGCGGCAAAACCGCAAGAGTGTTTGTGAAGATTTTTTGATTTTTTTGGTGGCCGTCCCGTATCTTGCAATGCCACGTAGGTTCGGCTCGGCTGTGGAAAAGTGAGGGGAGGGCAGCGAGCCTCTCCGTTTCGAAGGCACTGCGTCTGCGCCTGAGCATGGCTGCGGAAGACGGAAGTGCCGGCTTTTGTTCGTATGGCGCCCAACCCGCCGAAACAATTCACGGACTGTCATTGTTTTGTCTCCAAACCTGCTTGACACTAAAAGGCGAACCCCGTAGTTAGCCGCTCATCGAAACGGGCAGCCGTTTTGGAGAGGGTGCGAAGGCATCCGGACTGCTTGAAATGAATTGCGGGTGTAGCTCAGTTGGTTAGAGTGCCGGCCTGTCACGCCGGAGGTCGCGGGTTCGAGCCCCGTCACTCGCGCCATTTCAAGTCTTGTAAAACGCAGATGTGATTTGTCGTTTGTCCGGTTCTCTTTATCCTCGCGGCCGCAAAATGGCCGGTCAATGCGCGGGTGTAGCTCAGTCGGTTAGAGTGCCGGCCTGTCACGCCGGAGGTCGCGGGTTCGAGCCCCGTCACTCGCGCCATTTCTTCCGAAAGCCATGCAGTTTCCGATGGTCAGGCATGCAGGTTCAAACGGCTTGCACGGATTTGTCGCGACATCGTTGCATCTGCTTGATAATGTCCGCGCGACACGCGTCGAATTGCCTCTGTAAAAGTCTTGCGCCGGGGCCTCGGCTGCGCTAACCACGGCTTGTTGCAACGCACGTTCGCTTGCCGGGCATTTGCCCAAATGCGCCGCCTGGCGTCTCCGGCAAGCAGGGATGAACATGATGACTGAACTGCTCAGTTCTTATATTCCAATCGCTATCTTCATTGCTATCGCGCTTGTCATCGGCCTGGCGCTGCTCATCGCGCCGTTCGCCGTGGCTTTCAAAGCGCCCGATTCGGAAAAGCTCTCGGCTTACGAATGCGGCTTCAACGCTTTCGACGACGCCCGCATGAAGTTCGACATCCGTTTCTACCTCGTGTCGATCCTCTTCATCATCTTCGACCTCGAAGTCGCCTTCCTCTTCCCCTGGGCCGTCTCCTTCGGTGCCATTGGCTGGTTCGGCTTCTGGTCCATGATGGTCTTCCTTCTCGTGCTGACCATCGGCTTTATCTATGAATGGAAGAAGGGAGCCCTGGAATGGGAGTAGCCCCTGTGAGCAATCAGCCGCTTGTTGCGCAGCAGCCGAAGGGGATTATCGATCCCTCGACCGGCAAGCCGATCGGCAGCAACGACCCATTTTTCGGCGAGATCAACAATGAGCTTGCCGACAAGGGGTTCCTCGTCACCTCGACCGATGAGCTGATCAACTGGGCCCGCACCGGCTCGCTGATGTGGATGACCTTCGGTCTTGCCTGCTGCGCCGTCGAAATGATGCAGCTGTCGATGCCGCGTTATGACGTCGAGCGCTTCGGTTTTGCACCGCGCGCTTCGCCGCGCCAGTCCGACGTGATGATCGTCGCCGGCACGCTGACCAACAAGATGGCGCCCGCTCTGCGCAAGGTCTACGACCAGATGCCAGAGCCGCGTTATGTCATCTCGATGGGCTCCTGCGCCAATGGCGGCGGCTATTATCACTATTCCTATTCTGTCGTGCGCGGCTGCGACCGCATCGTGCCGATCGACATCTACGTGCCGGGCTGTCCCCCCACGGCAGAGGCGCTGCTTTACGGCGTGCTTTTGCTGCAGAAGAAGATCCGGCGTACCGGTACGATCGAACGCTAAGGGTTAAGGACAAGGCATATGAGTGAAGCCCTGACTGAGCTTGCGTCCTACCTTGGCGAAGCGCGCGGCAACCTGATCGCCGCATCGCAGATGAAGTATGGCGAACTGACGTTGACGACGACGGGTGAAAACCTGGTCGCGCTGCTGACCTTCCTGCGCGACGACGCCAAATGCGGTTTCGTCAACCTGATCGATATTTGCGGCGTCGACTGGCCGCAGCGCGAGCTGCGTTTCGACGTCGTCTACCACCTGCTGTCGCCGAAGAAGAACCTGCGCATCCGTGTCAAGGTCGCAACGGATGAAGATACGCCGGTTCCTTCGGCCTGCCCCGTCTATCCCGGCGCCGACTGGTTCGAGCGCGAGACCTGGGACATGTATGGCGTGCTATTCACCGGCCATCCGGACCTGCGCCGCATCCTGACCGACTACGGCTTCGAAGGCCATCCGCTGCGCAAGGACTTCCCGACCACCGGCTTCGTCGAAGTACGCTACGACGACGCGGCAAAGCGCGTCGTCTACGAGCCGGTTGAACTGAAACAGGAATTCCGCAATTTCGACTTTATGTCGCCTTGGGAAGGCACGGAGTATGTGCTGCCGGGGGATGAAAAGGCGAAGCAGTAGTCTTAGGCATCAGGCAGAAGCCAGCAGGCAGTAGTGACAAGGGAGAATGGCGGCGGCGATTAATTCCTATCAGGATCTTAAGGTGTGGCAGCAGTCCATGGATCTTGCGGTTGAATGTTACGGCCTCACAAAGGAATTTCCAAAAGAGGAAATTTATGGCCTTACCTCCCAGGTAAGACGTTCGGCAGCGTCCATTGCGGCAAACATCGCGGAAGGTTACGGACGCGAATCAACGGGTGATACGTGCACCACTTGAAAATTGCCCAAGGGTCTTTGAAGGAGTTGGAAACGCATCTGATACTCTCGACGCGAATAGGAATTGCCACGGTGTCGCAAACCCAGTTGGCGCTTTCCTTGATCGCAGAAGTAGGAAAGATGCTGTGGTCGCTCATTCGCCGCCTGCAGGATGGACGGAACGAACATGAGAATTGAAAACTACACTATTGCCTATTGCCCACTGGCTTATGCCTGCAATAGCGGAGCGCGTTGCAAATGACCGAACATAACGTCCGCAACTTCAACATCAATTTCGGACCGCAGCATCCGGCGGCGCACGGCGTTCTTCGTCTTGTCCTGGAGCTTGACGGCGAAATTGTGGAGCGGGTCGATCCGCATATCGGCCTTTTGCATCGCGGCACCGAGAAGCTGATCGAGACCAAGACCTATCTGCAGGCCGTGCCCTATTTCGATCGCCTCGACTACGTCGCGCCGATGAACCAGGAACATGCCTATGCGATGGCCGTCGAAAAGCTGCTCGGCATTGAGATCCCGATTCGCGGCCAGCTGATCCGCGTTCTCTATTCGGAAATCGGCCGCATCCTGTCGCACCTCCTGAACGTCACGACGCAGGCCATGGACGTCGGCGCGCTGACGCCGCCGCTCTGGGGCTTCGAAGAGCGCGAAAAGCTGATGGTGTTCTATGAGCGCGCCAGCGGTTCGCGCATGCACGCCGCCTATTTCCGTCCGGGCGGCGTCCACCAGGATCTGCCCGAACAGCTCGTGCAGGATATCGGCGCCTGGTGCGACCCGTTCCTGAAGGCGCTCGACGACATCGACAACCTGCTGACCGGCAACCGCATCTTCAAGCAGCGCAACGTCGATATCGGCGTCGTCTCGCTGGAGGAGTGCTGGGCTTGGGGCTTTTCCGGCGTCATGGTGCGCGGTTCGGGTGCGGCCTGGGATCTGCGTCGCGCCCAGCCCTATGAATGTTATTCCGATCTCGAATTCGACATCCCGATCGGCAAGAATGGCGACAACTACGACCGCTATCTGATCCGCATGATCGAGATGCGCGAATCGGTCCGCATCATGAAGCAATGCGTCAACCGCCTGCTCTCGGATGCCAGGACCGGTCCCTTCTCGTCGATCGACGGCAAGGTCGTGCCGCCGAAGCGCGGCGAGATGAAGCGCTCGATGGAAGCGCTGATCCACCACTTCAAACTCTATACCGAAGGCTATCACGTGCCGGCTGGCGAGGTTTACGCCGCCGTCGAGGCGCCGAAGGGCGAGTTCGGCGTCTATCTCGTCTCCGACGGCACCAACAAGCCCTATCGCTGCAAGATCCGCGCCCCGGGTTACGCCCATCTGCAGGCGATGGACTTCATGTGCCGCGGCCACCAGCTTGCCGACGTCGCGGCTGTCCTCGGCTCGCTCGACATCGTCTTCGGCGAGGTGGACCGCTGATGCAGCTTCTGCCGCTGGCCGTCGCAATCCTTCTTTCGGCATCCGGGGTTTCGGCTCAGGAGTCCGATAGCCTTGGCACGCCGCTGGGGCACAAGGAGGAGACGCCGCCGGCGCAGCAATCGTCCATGGGCGAGCTTTTGTCCAAGGGCTATCAGATCAAGGCTGCCATTCCGAACGGCAGCAAATTCGTGGTGTTTATGCAAAAAGACCAGTCGGCCTATGCCTGCGAAATGCAGTCTTTGACCGCTTCGCGGTGTGGAACCCTAAACTGACAAGGCGTGAGAAAGAATGTCCGTTCGTCGATTAGCCGAAGATCAATTCCAGCCTGCCGCATTCGCCTTCAGCGATGACAATGCGGTCTGGGCGGACAAGACGATCCAGAAATACCCCGCCGGCCGCCAGCAATCGGCGGTCATCCCGCTGTTGATGCGGGCGCAGGAGCAGGACGGCTGGGTCACGCGTGCGGCGATCGAAAAGATCGCCGACATGCTGGACATGGCCTATATCCGCGTGCTCGAGGTCGCGACCTTCTACACGCAATTCCAGCTGCATCCGGTCGGCACCCGCGCCCATGTGCAGGTCTGCGGCACGACGCCCTGCATGCTGCGCGGCTCGGAAGCGCTGATGTCGGTCTGCAAGAGCAAGATCCATGCCCATGCCTTCGAGCGTAATGCCGAAGGCACGCTCTCCTGGGAAGAGGTCGAATGTCTCGGGGCCTGCGTCAATGCGCCGATGGTGATGATCGGCAAGGACACTTATGAGGATCTGACGCCGGAGCGTCTCGAAGAGATCATCGACATTTTTGCCGCCGGCAATGGCGCCAGCATCAAGCCCGGTACGCAGATCGACCGGGTGTTTTCGGCGCCTGAAGGCGGCCCGACCTCGCTGACGACCGAAGAGCCGAAGGTAAGGGCGCGCGCCAAGAAGGCCGATGCCGAAACCGTGTCGGCTCCGGTCGACGCCGCGCCGGTTCCGCCCTCCGAGGCCGCCCGCCCGAAGAGCACGGATGCCGAGACCAACCCGGCCCTGAAGACGCCGGCAACGGCGCCGAAGGCGGCGGCGAAAAACGCCAAGGCAGCCGAGGAGCAGCCGGTCTCCGGCACTGCGGCTGCCGAGCCGGCGCCGAAGGCTGCCGTCAAGGCCGAAGCCGCTCCGACGGTAAAGCCTGCTTTGACCGACAAGAACCGTCCGGCCGGCATCGAAAAGCCCGCCGCGCCGGACGATCTGAAGATGATTTCGGGTGTCGGCCCAAAGATCGAGGCAACGTTGAACGAAATCGGCATCTTCACCTTTGCGCAGGTCGCAGGCTGGAAGAAGGCCGAACGCGAATGGGTCGACGGCTATCTGAACTTCCGCGGCCGCATCGAGCGCGATGACTGGGTCAAGCAGGCCAAGGCGCTCGCCAAGGGCGGGGAAGCGGAATATATCAAGGTCTTCGGCAAGAAGCCGCGGTAAGAGGTGAAGCATGTTACAAGATAAAGACCGCATCTTTACCAACATCTACGGCCTTAAGGACAAGTCCCTGAAGGGCGCGATGAGCCGCGGCCACTGGGACGGCACCAAGCAGATCCTCGAAAAGGGCCGCGACTGGATCATCAACGAGATGAAGGCGTCTGGCCTTCGCGGCCGTGGCGGCGCCGGTTTCCCCACGGGACTCAAATGGTCCTTCATGCCGAAGGAAAGCGATGGCCGCCCGCATTATCTCGTCGTCAACGCCGACGAATCGGAACCCGGCACCTGCAAAGACCGCGACATCATGCGCCACGATCCGCATACGCTGATCGAAGGCTGCGTCGTTGCCAGCTTCGCGATGGGCGCCAATGCGGCCTATATTTATGTGCGCGGCGAATATATCCGCGAGCGTGAAGCGCTGCAGGCGGCGATCGACGAATGCTATGACTATGGCCTGCTCGGTAAGAACAACAAGCTCGGCTGGGATATGGACATCTTCGTCCATCACGGTGCCGGCGCCTATATCTGCGGCGAGGAAACCGCACTGCTCGAAAGCCTCGAGGGCAAGAAGGGCCAGCCGCGCCTGAAGCCGCCGTTCCCGGCCAATATGGGCCTCTACGGTTGCCCGACGACGGTCAACAACGTCGAATCGATCGCCGTTGCGCCGACGATCCTGCGCCGCGGCGCCGGTTGGTTCTCGGCCATCGGCCGTCCGAACAATGTCGGCACCAAGCTGTTCATGCTCTCCGGCCACGTCAACAAGCCGTGCACGGTCGAAGAGGAAATGGGCATCACCTTCCGCGAACTGGTCGACCGCCATGCCGGCGGCATCCGCGGTGGCTGGGACAATCTGCTTGCCGTCATTCCAGGCGGGGCATCCTGCCCGATCGTTCCGGCCAAGGACATCATCGACTGCCCGATGGATTTCGACGGCCTGCGCGGCGTCGGATCTTCCTTCGGCACGGCCGCCGCGATCGTTATGGACAAGTCCACCGACGTCATCAAGGCGATCGCCCGTATCTCCGCCTTCTTCAAGCATGAGAGCTGCGGCCAGTGCACGCCCTGCCGCGAAGGCACGGGCTGGATGTGGCGCGTGATGGAACGCATGGCCAAGGGCAATGCCCAGAAGCGCGAAATCGACATGCTGTTCCAGGTAACGAAGCAGATCGAAGGCCATACCATCTGTGCGCTCGGCGACGCCGCCGCATGGCCGGTGCAGGGTCTGATCCGTAACTTCCGTCCCGAGATCGAAAAGCGCATCGACCAGTATACGGCAAGCGCGCTTGATCACGGCGCGGTTCTGGAGGCGGCTGAATAATCATGGCGGACATTGCATCCAAGGGTAGGAAAAACGAAGAGGCCGCCGATTTCGCGGCGGGTTTCGGCCGCCTTGCCGCCGAGATGCTTGAAAATGCACAGGCAATGCCGGTGCATCCGCTGATGGCGCATCCGGCTGCAGCCTTTGCCGCCGCAACCGCGATCGGCTTCGGTTTCTCGACGCAGATGGCCGGCGCCTTCTTCGGGGCCTGGCAGAGCGCGCTGGAAGCCACCAGCAAGGTCGCTGCCGCCCTCGATGACACGCCGCCGGACGAGCCGGCGGCCGATGTCGATATCCGGCCGGAGAATATTCGCCCTGCCGTCAAGGCTTTCACCGAGCCGGCGGCAGAGAAGAAGGCAGGGCCGACACTGACGGTCGTCAAGCCGGTCAGCGAGCCGATCCCAGCCAGCCAGACGAAGCCCGTCAGCCAAACGAAGTCAGTCAGCCAGACGAAGCCCGGCCAGCCGAAGCCGGCCGTGAAGGCGAAACCGGTTGCGCGGGCTGTTAAGGCCGACGATCTCAAGCTGATCGCCGGCATCGGTCCAAAACTGGAGCAGGTGCTGAACGCCAAGGGCATTCGTAGCTTCGCTGCGATCGCCGCCTGGACCGACGAGGAAATCGCCCGGTTCGACGCCGAGCTCGGCTTCAACGGCCGTATCGGCCGTGACGACTGGACCGGCCAGGCGAAAGTTCTGGCAGGGCGGGGCCGCAGAAAGAAATGAACTGTCCGGCCGTGTCAATCGGCCGGGAAAATGGGCAGATCGGCGGACGGGCGGGGGCCTCAAGATGCCGGTGCGGGTTCCGGACCTGGAACGCGCGACAGAGAATTTGGGCGACATCAGATGTCGGCAGGACGAAAGATCCGGCTTGGCAATGAGAGTGCTGCAAAAATAGGTTTGTTTGCCGTCATCAGGCAAACGGGAAACAGGACTGAGCGACGATGGCAAAACTGAAGATTGACGGCAACGAGATCGAAGTTCCGGATCATTTCACGCTATTGCAGGCGTGCGAGGATGCCGGTGCCGAGGTTCCGCGCTTCTGCTTCCATGAGCGCCTGTCGGTTGCCGGCAATTGCCGCATGTGCCTTGTCGAGGTGAAGGGCGGCCCGCCGAAGCCGCAGGCTTCCTGCGCCATGAGCGTGCGCGATATCCGCGGCGGCCCGAACGGCGAACTGCCTGAGGTCTTCACCAACACCCCGATGGTCAAGAAGGCCCGCGAAGGCGTGATGGAATTCCTGCTGATCAACCATCCGCTCGATTGCCCGATCTGCGATCAGGGCGGCGAATGCGACCTGCAGGACCAGGCGATGGCCTTCGGCATCGACACCTCGCGCTATCAGGAAGACAAGCGCGCCGTCGAGGACAAGTATATCGGCCCGCTCGTCAAGACGGTGATGAACCGCTGCATCCACTGCACGCGCTGCGTCCGCTTCACCACCGAGGTCGCCGGCATTTCCGAACTCGGCCTGATCGGCCGCGGCGAGGATGCCGAGATCACCACCTATCTCGAACAGGCGATGACCTCCGAGCTGCAAGGCAACGTCGTCGACCTTTGCCCGGTCGGGGCGCTCACCTCGAAGCCCTTCGCCTTCACCGCGCGCCCGTGGGAGCTGAACAAAACCGAATCGATCGACGTCATGGATGCCGTCGGTTCGGCGATCCGCGTCGACACCCGTGGCCGCGAGGTCATGCGTATCCTGCCGCGCGTCAATGAGGCGATCAACGAGGAGTGGATTTCCGACAAGAGCCGCTTCATCTGGGACGGCCTGAAGACCCAGCGCCTCGACCGGCCCTATGTTCGCCGCGACGGCCGCCTGCAGCCCGCCACTTGGGCCGAAGCCTTTGGCGCCATCAAGGCCGCCGTCGGCGCCACCTCGGGCGACAAGATCGGCGCAATCGCCGGCGACCTTGCTTCCGTCGAGGAAATGTATGCGCTCTCCGAACTGGTGAAGTCGCTGGGGTCGGTCAATCTCGACTGTCGCCAGGATGGGGCGGCACTCGATCCGTCGCTCGGCCGTGCAAGCTACCTCTTCAACCCGACCATATCGGGCATCGACCAGGCCGATGCGCTGTTGATCATCGGCGCCAATCCGCGCTTCGAGGCAGCCATCCTCAACGCCCGCATCCGCAAGCGCTGGCGCCGCGGCAAGTTCCCGATCGGCGTGATCGGCGAGCCGGGCGAACTGCGCTACAACTATGATTACCTCGGCGGCGGTCCCGACACGCTGAAGGATCTGGTCGACGGCACCCACGCCTTCGCGGACGTGCTGAAGAACGCAGCCAAGCCGATGATCATCATCGGCCAGGGCGCGCTGTCGCGC
The DNA here is from genome assembly GCF_013087625.1 of Rhizobium changzhiense. NCBI lineage: Bacteria > Pseudomonadati > Pseudomonadota > Alphaproteobacteria > Hyphomicrobiales > Rhizobiaceae > Rhizobium > Rhizobium changzhiense. The sequence goes on along the minus strand of NZ_JABFCQ010000001.1, from coordinate 116,502 downwards.
ACCGATGGCGCCGGCGTTCTCGCCAGTGCCGCCAAGCTTGCCGGCGCGGTCGGTGCGGTCGTCGAAGGCTGGAACGGCTTTGCCGTCCTCCATACCGCTGCCTCGCGTGTCGGCGGCCTCGACCTCGGCTTCGTGCCGGGCGCCAAGGGCGTCAATGCCGCCGAGATGCTGAGCGCGATGGACGTGCTCTTCCTGCTCGGTGCAGACGAACTCGACTTCACCGTCAAGAAGGCCAAGCTCACCGTCTATATCGGCTCGCATGGCGATAACGGCGCGCATCATGCCGACGTCATCCTGCCGGCCGCAGCCTATACCGAAAAGTCCGGCACCTGGGTCAACACCGAAGGCCGCGTCCAGATGGGCAACCGCGCAGGTTTTGCGCCGGGTGACGCCCGCGAGGACTGGGCGATCATCCGTGCCCTTTCCGACGTGCTCGGCAAGAAGCTTCCCTTCGATTCGCTCAGCGAATTGCGTGTCCGGCTCTATGCCGCTTTCCCGCATTTCGCTGCCATCGACGAGATTGCCGAAACCGATAGCGCCCAAATTGCCGCAGTTGCGAAAAAAGCCGGCAAGATGAACAAATCCGGGTTTGCGTCGCCGGTGAAAGACTTCTATTTGACGAACCCGATAGCACGTGCCTCGGCTGTCATGGCGGAGTGCTCGGCATTGGCCCGCAACAACTTCAAAGTCGCGGCAGAGTAAGGGCAGGGGACTATGGATTCTTTCTTTTCGACCTATGTCTGGCCGGCGATCATCATGATCGGTCAGTCGCTGCTGCTTCTCGTCTGCCTGCTCGTCTTCATCGCCTACGTGCTGCTCGCCGACCGCAAGATCTGGGCGGCCGTGCAGCTGCGCCGCGGCCCGAACGTCGTCGGTCCCTTCGGCCTGTTCCAGTCCTTCGCCGACCTTCTGAAGTTCGTCTTCAAGGAGCCGATCATTCCGGCCGGCGCCAACAAGGCGGTGTTCCTGCTGGCTCCGCTGGTGACGGTGCTTCTGGCGCTGTCCACCTGGGCGGTGGTGCCGCTTGCCGACGGATGGGTGATCGCCAACATCAATGTCGGCATCCTCTATATTTTCGCGATTTCCTCGCTCGAGGTTTACGGCATCATAATGGGCGGCTGGGCTTCGAACTCGAAGTATCCGTTCCTCGGCGCGCTGCGTTCGGCGGCGCAGATGGTGTCCTATGAAGTCTCGATCGGCTTCGTCATCGTCACCGTGCTTCTCTGCGTCGGCTCGCTGAACCTGACCGATATCGTCAATGCGCAGCATACCGGCCTCGGCACCATGCTCGGCCTGCCGGCGTCGTTCCTCGACTGGCACTGGCTGTCGCTGTTCCCGATGTTCATCATCTTCTTCATTTCGGCACTTGCCGAGACGAACCGTCCGCCCTTCGACCTTCCGGAAGCGGAATCGGAACTCGTTGCCGGCTTCATGGTCGAATACGGCTCCTCGCCATACATGATGTTCATGCTCGGCGAATATGCGGCCGTCTGCCTGATGTGTGCGCTGACGACGATCCTCTTCCTCGGAGGCTGGCTGCCCCCGGTCGATATCTGGATCCTCAACTGGGTCCCAGGCATCATCTGGTTCACGCTGAAGGCCTGCCTGGTGTTCTTCATGTTCGCGATGGTCAAGGCCTTCGTTCCGCGCTACCGCTACGACCAGCTCATGCGCCTCGGCTGGAAAGTTTTCCTGCCGCTGTCGCTCGCCATGGTCGTCATCGTTGCATTCGTGCTGAAACTGACGGGTTGGGCATGATGATGCCCGCTCTCGTTTTCGGCAAAATTGGAGGTTGAAGATGGCTAGCTTGTCCGGCTCCATCAGCTCGCTGTTTCTCAAGGAATTCGTCGGCGCGTTCTTTCTGTCGATGCGCTATTTCTTCCGCCAGAAGGCGACGATCAACTATCCCTTCGAAAAGGGCCCGGTCTCCCCGCGTTTCCGCGGCGAGCATGCGCTGCGCCGTTATCCGAACGGCGAGGAACGCTGCATCGCCTGCAAGCTCTGCGAGGCGATCTGTCCTGCCCAGGCGATCACCATCGAGGCGGGTCCCCGCCGCAACGACGGCACGCGCCGTACGGTGCGTTACGACATCGACATGGTGAAGTGCATCTATTGCGGTTTCTGCCAGGAAGCCTGCCCGGTCGACGCGATCGTCGAAGGCCCGAATTTCGAATTCGCGACGGAAACCCGCGAAGAGCTCTATTTCGACAAGGCGCGGCTTCTGGATAACGGAGACCGGTGGGAGCGCGAAATCGCCCGCAACATCGCGATCGACTCGCCGTACCGCTGATCGAGTTTTGAAATGCCGTAACGGAGCTTGAGCGCTTCGGTCGCGGTCAATATGCACAGGAGTTTTGCCGGTCAGCCGCGCAAAGTTCTATCGGGCAGAAAAACTCCCGGCTGCCCGGGGGAAGATGAAAAAGGCACCAACATGGGTCTGCAGGCTCTATTTTTCTATCTTTTCGCCTTTGTCGCGGTGGCGTCGGCGTTCATGGTCATCTGGGCGAAGAACCCGGTTCACTCAGTTCTGTTCCTGATCCTGGTATTCTTCAACGCGGCCGGCCTCTTCCTGCTGGCCGGTGCCGAATTCCTGGCGATGATCCTGCTCGTCGTCTATGTCGGTGCCGTCGCCGTTCTCTTCCTCTTCGTGGTGATGATGCTCGATATCGACTTCACCGAACTGAGGGCAGGGGTTCTCGAATATGCGCCGATCGGCGGGCTGATCGGGGTGATCCTGGCGGCCGAACTGATCGTCGTCATCGGCGGCAGCGTCATCTCGCCGGAGATCGCCAAGTCCGTCGCCATGCCGATCCCGGCGCTGAGCGAGCGCACCAATACGGCTGCCCTCGGCGACGTGCTCTATACAAACTACGTCTATTTCTTCCAGATCGCCGGTCTGGTGCTCCTGGTCGCCATGATCGGTGCGATCGTGCTTACGCTGCGGCATCGCACCAACATCAAGCGGCAGAATATTCCCCGGCAGGTTGCCCGCACGCCCGCCACCGCCGTCGAGGTGGTCTCGGTCAAGCCCGGGCAGGGCGTCTAAAGGCAGGTCAAGGAACAAAGAACATGGTCATCGGACTTTCCCACTACCTGACGGTCAGCGCCATCCTCTTCACGCTCGGCGTCTTCGGCATCTTCCTCAACCGGAAGAACGTCATCGTCATCCTGATGTCGATCGAACTGATCCTGCTTGCCGTCAACATCAACATGGTCGCCTTCTCCCATTTCCTGAACGACATCGTCGGCCAGGTCTTCGCGCTGTTCATCCTGACGGTCGCGGCTGCCGAAGCGGCGATCGGTCTTGCAATTCTCGTTGTCTTCTACCGCAACCGCGGCTCGATCGCGGTCGAAGACGTCAATATGATGAAGGGCTGAGTGGCTCATGTTCCTCTATAAGGCTATCGTCTTTCTTCCCTTGATCGGTGCGATCGTCGCCGGCCTTTTCGGCCGCGCCATCGGCGCCAAGGCTTCGGAATATGTCACCAGCGGCCTGATGATTATCGCCGCCATCCTGTCCTGGGTCGTTTTCTTCACCGTCGGCATGGGCCATGCCGAAGGCGGTCCGATCAAGGTCGAGGTGCTGCGCTGGATCCAGTCCGGCGGCATCGACGTCTCCTGGTCGCTGCGTGTGGATACGCTGACTTCAGTCATGCTGATCGTCGTCAACACTGTCTCGACGCTGGTGCATGTCTATTCGATCGGCTACATGCATACCGATCCGCATCGTCCGCGCTTCTTCGCCTATCTCTCGCTCTTCACCTTCGCCATGCTGATGCTGGTGACCGCTGACAACCTTGCCCAGATGTTCTTCGGCTGGGAAGGCGTCGGTCTCGCCTCCTATCTGCTGATCGGCTTCTGGTTCAAGAAGCCGTCGGCGACGGCCGCGGCGATGAAGGCCTTCATCGTCAACCGCGTCGGCGACTTCGGCTTCGTGCTCGGCATTGCCGGCGTCTTCGTGCTGTTCGGCTCGATCAACCTCGACACTATCTTCGCCAATGCCTCGAACTTCGCCCCGCATGAGGGCGCCGGCGAAGCAGGCGAGGTGATCCTCAACCTCTTCGGCATGCAGCTCGACAAGGCGCATGCGCTGACCGGCATTTGCCTGCTGCTCTTCATGGGCGCTATGGGCAAGTCGGCGCAGTTCCTGCTGCACACCTGGCTGCCTGACGCGATGGAAGGCCCGACCCCGGTCTCGGCCCTCATCCATGCCGCCACCATGGTCACCGCCGGCGTCTTCCTCGTCGCCCGCATGTCGCCGCTCTTCGAACTGTCGCACGATGCGCTTGTCGTCGTCACCGTGATCGGCGCGATCACCGCCTTCTTCGCGGCAACCGTCGGCCTCGTGCAGAACGACATCAAGCGCGTCATCGCCTATTCCACCTGCTCGCAACTCGGCTACATGTTCGTGGCGCTCGGGGTAGGGGCCTATGGCGCGGCGATCTTCCATCTCTTCACGCATGCCTTCTTCAAGGCGCTGCTCTTCCTGTGCGCCGGCTCGGTCATCCACGCCGTCGATGGCGAGCAGGACATGCGCTACATGGGCGGCCTGCGGCCGCACATCAAGGTGACGTTCTGGCTGATGATCATTGGCACGCTGGCGATCACCGGCGTCGGCATTCCCTTCACGCCGATCGGCTTTGCCGGCTTCTTCTCCAAGGACGTGATCATCGAGGCGACCTATGCATCGCATTCGCCGGTCTCGGGCTTCGCCTTCTCGCTGCTGGTCATTGCGGCTCTGTTCACCAGCTTCTATTCCTGGCGCCTAATCTTCATGACCTTCTTCGGCAAGCCACGCGCTTCGCATGAGGTCATGCACCACGTCCACGAGTCGCCGCAGGTCATGCTTGTGCCGCTCTATCTGCTGGCGATCGGCGCGGTGCTTGCGGGCGTGATCTTCGAGGGCCGGTTCTACGGCGAGGAATATGCCGAGTTCTGGAAGGGTGCGCTCTTTACCGGCGCCGAGAACGAACTGGTCGAAGAGTTCCACCATGTGCCGGCACTCGTGGCTTTGAGCCCGTTCATCGCCATGGTGCTCGGCTTCGTCACCGCCTGGTACATGTATATCCGCTCGCCGCAGACGCCGCGCATCCTGGCGCAGCAGCACCGCGTGCTCTACCAGTTCCTGCTCAACAAGTGGTATTTCGACGAGCTCTACGACTTCCTCTTCGTCCGCACAGCCAAGGCGCTCGGTCGCTTCTTGTGGAAGAAGGGTGATGTCGGCGTCATCGACACCTACGGCCCGAACGGTGTCGCCGCCCGCGTCGTCGCCGTCACCGATCGCGTGGTGCGCCTGCAGACCGGTTACCTCTATCACTACGCCTTCGCCATGCTGATCGGCATTGCGGCGCTCGTTACCTGGATGATGCTCGGGAGTTCCTTCTGATGACCGATTGGCCTATTCTTTCAACGGTCACCTTCCTGCCGCTGGTCGGCGTGGTGCTCCTGCTATTGATGAACGGCGAGAGCGAAACCGGCCGGAAGAACGTGCTGTGGATCTCGCTGATCACCACCGTCTTCACCTTCGTCGTCTCGCTCTTCATCTGGACCGGCTTTGACAACGCCAATCCAGGCTTCCAGATGGTCGAGAAGCATAACTGGCTCGGCACCGGCATCGGCTACCACGTCGGCGTCGACGGCATCTCGATGCTGTTCGTCATCCTGTCGACCTTTCTCATGCCCTTCTGTGTGCTGGCGAGCTGGCTCTCGATCGAGAAGCGCCTGAAGGAATATATGATCGCCTTCCTCATCCTCGAAACGATGATGATCGGCGTCTTCGTCTCGCTCGATATCGTGCTGTTCTACGTCTTCTTCGAGGCGGGCCTCATTCCGATGTTCCTGATCATCGGTGTCTGGGGCGGCAAGGACCGCGTCTATGCGAGCTACAAGTTCTTCCTCTATACGCTGCTCGGCTCGGTGCTGATGTTGCTCGCCATCATGGCGATGTACTGGCAGGCCGGCACGACCGATATCACCGCGCTGCTCGCCTATAAGTTCCCGCCGGCGCTGCAGACCTGGTTATGGCTAGCCTTCTTCGCCTCCTTCGCGGTGAAGATGCCGATGTGGCCGGTCCATACCTGGCTTCCCGATGCCCACGTTCAGGCGCCGACGGCAGGCTCGGTGATCCTGGCCGGCGTGCTCTTGAAGCTCGGCGGCTACGGTCTCATCCGTTTCTCGCTCGGCATGTTCCCGGTCGCGTCCGATTATTTCGCGCCGCTCGTCTTCGCCTTGTCCGTCATCGCCATCATCTACACCTCTCTGGTGGCGATGATGCAGGACGATATCAAGAAGCTGATCGCCTACTCCTCCGTGGCGCACATGGGCTACGTGACCATGGGCATCTTTGCCGCCAACATGCAGGGCGTTCAGGGCTCGATCTTCCAGATGCTCTCGCACGGCATCGTCTCCGGCGCGCTCTTCCTCTGCGTCGGCGTCGTCTACGACCGTACCCACACCCGCGAGATCAACGCCTATGGCGGCCTCGTCAACAACATGCCGAAATATGCCGTGGCGATGATGGTCTTCACCATGGCCAATGTCGGGCTTCCCGGCACGTCGGGCTTCGTCGGCGAATTCCTGACGCTGATCGGCGTCTTCCGGGTCAACACCTGGGTGGCGCTCTTTGCCGCCACCGGCGTCATCCTCTCGGCCGCTTACGCGCTTTGGCTTTATCGCCGGGTGATCTTCGGCGCGCTGGAAAAGGAAAAGTTGAAGGCGCTGCTCGATCTTTCGCCGCGCGAACAGCTGATCCTCTACCCGCTGGTCGCGCTGACCATCTTCTTCGGCGTTTACCCGGCTCCGGTCTTCGATGCGACGGCCGCCTCGGTGGATCTGCTGGTCAACAACTACACGGCCGCCGTGCACGCAGCGCAGAATGTTGCGCTGTCTATGAAATGATGACGGGACTTATTGGACATGACCGCTGAAACAATTCTCCTCAGTCTGCATCTTTCCGCGCCGGAGCTCATCCTCGCGGTCGGCGCCCTTGTCCTGTTGATGGTCGGCGTCTTCTCAGGCGAGCGGTCGGGCCTTGTCGTCACCGGCCTCGCCATCGTCCTGCTGCTGGCCTCCGGCCTGTGGCTGCTCTTCGTGCCCGCAGAAGGCCTCGCCTATGGCGGCGTCTACATGGCCGACGGCTTCTCGCGCTTCATGAAGCTGGTGGCGCTCATCGGTTCGCTGGTCGCCATGTTCATGTCGATCGGCCACGCACGCGAAAATCAGCTCGACAAGTTCGAGTTCCCGGTTCTCCTGGTGCTTGCGACCCTCGGCATCCTGCTGATGATCTCGGCCAACGACCTGATCTCGCTCTATCTCGCGCTGGAACTGCAGTCGCTGGCGCTCTACGTCGTCGCCGCAATCAACCGCGACAGCCTGAAGTCGACCGAAGCCGGCCTGAAATATTTCGTCCTCGGCGCGCTTTCCTCCGGCATGCTGCTCTACGGCATGTCGCTGGTCTACGGCTTCACCGGCCACACCCACTTCTCCGAAATCGCCCAGGCGCTGTCCGTCGAGGGCGCGCGTTCGCTCGGCCTGATCTTCGGCCTGGTTTTCATCCTCGCCGGCATCGCCTTCAAGATCTCGGCCGTTCCCTTCCACATGTGGACGCCGGACGTTTATGAAGGCGCGCCGACACCGGTCACCGCCTTCCTTGCCGCAGCACCCAAAGTCGCCGCCATGGCGATGATGACCCGCATCGTCATCACCGCCTTCCAGCCGGTTCTGGCGGACTGGCAGCAGGTCGTCGTCTTCATTTCGATCGCCTCGATGCTGCTCGGCTCGTTTGCCGCGATCGGCCAGAAGAACATCAAGCGGCTGATGGCCTATTCCTCGATCGGCCACATGGGTTATGCGCTGGTCGGCCTTGCCGCCGGCAACCAGACCGGCGTCACCGGCGTCATGCTTTACATGGTCATCTACATGGTCATGACGCTCGGCACCTTTGCGATCATCATGTCGATGCGCCGCAAGGACGGCACCGTTGTCGAAAATGTCGACGATCTCGCCGGCCTCTCCACAACGAACCCGTTCATGGCCGTGGTACTGACGGCGCTGATGTTCTCGCTCGCCGGCATCCCGCCGCTCGCCGGCTTCTTCGCGAAGTACTTCGTCTTCGTTGCCGCCATCGAAGCCAAGCTCTATGCGCTCGCCATCATCGGCGTTCTCGCCTCGGTCGTCGGCGCTTACTATTATCTGCGTGTCATCAAGCTGATGTGGTTCGATGAGGCGACCGGCGAATTCGCCCGTGTCTCCGGTTCTCTGCGTCTGGTCTTTGGTCTCTCCGGTCTCTTCGTCACCGCCTATGTCCTCATCGGCGGCCCGATCGGCGGTGCGGCAGAGCTAGCTGCTGCGACGCTCTTTTGATGGCTTCCGACGGACGGCGCCGGATATCGCTCGGCGATTTCAGGCACGAGGCTCTGTCGGAAACATTGTCCACCAACAGCGAATGCCTCGCCCGGGCTCGGGCGGGCGATGGCGGCAATCTCTGGGTGACCGCCGAAAGGCAGACGGGCGGCCGCGGCCGCCGCGGCAGGCTCTGGGTTTCCGAGCGCGGCAATCTCTACGCTTCTCTTCTCCTGATCGACCCGGCGCCGATGGAGCGCCTTGGTTCTCTGCCGCTGGCGATCGCCGTTGCCGTGCACCAGGCGATCCGCAGGGTGCTGCCACTGGGCGCCGAGCCGCTCGAGGTCAAATGGCCGAACGATATTCTCATCGGTCGAAAGAAGACCTGCGGCATTCTCGTCGAAGGCGAGGGGCTGCCGGACGGACGTTACGCGCTGATCATCGGCATTGGCATCAATATCTCTGTCATGCCCGACAATCCGCTCTACCCCGTCACCTGCCTGCGCCAGCAGGGAAGTGCGGCTTCGCCGGAGGAACTCTTCGCGCATCTCTTCGCCGCGACGGCGGAAGTGCTTGAAATATGGGACGAGGGCCGCGGCATCGGCGAGATCACGGCGCTCTGGCGCGCCATCGCCTGCGGCATCGGCGAAAAGATTACGGTGAATTTGCCGGACAGATCGATTTCCGGACAATTCGCCGGAATTGATGATAATGGCTTGTTGATGCTCGATACCGGCACTGGCAGGATAATGCCCATTGCTGCCGGTGATGTGTTTTTTGGATAGCGGAACAAACGAAAATTATGGCGAAACAGGACGAATTGGTATTCCTGCCTCTGGGCGGCGTTGGCGAGATAGGCATGAATCTCGCTCTCTATGGCTACGGCCCGCCCGAGCATCGCCAGTGGATCATGGTCGATTGCGGCGTCACTTTTCCCGGCCCGGACCTGCCGGGCGTCGACCTCGTGCTGCCCGATATCCGCTTCCTCGCCAGCGAACGAAAGAACCTCAAGGCGATCATCATCACCCATGCGCATGAAGACCATTATGGTGCGCTCGCCGACCTCTGGCCCGGCCTTAACGTACCGGTCTATGCCTCTGGTTTTACCGCCGGTCTGCTCGAAGCCAAGCGCAATTTCGAGAAAGCGACGATCGGCGAAGTGCCGGTGACGCCGTTCAAGGCAGGCGATACGATCAATGTCGGCCCCTTCAGCATCGAAGGTGTGGCCGTCAACCATTCGATCCCCGAGCCGATGTCGCTGATGATCCGTACGCCGGTCGGCAATGTCATCCATACCGGCGATTGGAAGATCGACCACGAGCCTTCGCTCGGACCCCTGACCGATGAGACACGTTTCCGCCAGCTCGGCGACGAGGGCGTGCTGGCGCTGATGTGCGATTCCACCAATGCGCTGCGCGACGGTGTTTCGCCCTCCGAGAAGGATGTGTCCGAAAGCCTGCGCAAGATCATCGAGAATGCCGAGGGCAGGGTGGCGATCACCACCTTCTCGTCGAATGTCGGGCGTATCCGTACCGTTGCCGAGGCTGCCGAGGCGGCTGGCCGCGAAGTGCTGCTGCTCGGCAGTTCGCTGAAGCGCGTCGTCAACGTCGCCCAGGACATCGGCCTGATGGAAGGCGTCAAGCCCTTCATCTCCGAGGACGAATACGGCTATATCCCGCGCGACAAGGTCGTCGTCATCCTGACCGGCAGCCAGGGTGAGGCGCGGGCCGCACTTGCCAAGCTCTCCCGCGACGAGATGCGCAATGTGGCGTTTGCGGCAGGCGATATCGTCGTCTTTTCCTCGCGCGCCATTCCCGGCAACGAGAAGGCGATCCAGGACATCAAGAACGGCCTTGTCGAGCAGGGCGTGCACATCATCACCGATACCGAGGCGCTGGTCCACGTTTCCGGCCATCCGCGCCGCAATGAGCTGCAGCGGATGTACGAGTGGACGCGGCCGAAGATCGTCGTGCCCGTGCACGGCGAGGCGACGCATCTGACGGCGCATAAGGAACTTGCCGAGCAATCCGGCATCGCGATCGTGCCGCGCGTGCGCAACGGCGATATCCTGCGGCTGGCGCCCGGTCCCGTCGAGGTGATCGGCGAGGCGCCGCATGGCCGCATCTATAAGGATGGCTCGCTGATCGGCGATTTCGACGAGATGGGTATCGGCGAGCGCAAGAAGCTCTCCTATGTCGGCCATGTCGCAGTCAACGTCTTGCTCGACGCCCGCTATGACATCGTCGGCGATCCCGATCTCGTTTCGATCGGCCTGCCGGTCTATGACGACGAGGGCGATGAGATGGAAGACACGCTCTTCGACGCCGCGATCAGCGCCATCGAGAGCATTCCGCGCGCCCGCCGCAAGGATATTGACATGCTGCAGGAGGCCGTGCGCCGGGCCATTCGCTCGGCTGCGAACCAAGCCTGGGGCAAGAAGCCCGTTGTCACCGCCTTCGTCACCAAGGTCTGACCATGCTCGGCCGGGTCAACCATATCGCCATCGCCGTGCCCGATCTGGCCGCGGCGACGGCGGCCTATCGCGATACGCTGGGCGCTGCCGTATCGCAGCCGCAGGCTCTGCCGGAGCATGGTGTCACCGTCGTCTTCGTCGAATTGCCGAACACCAAGGTCGAATTGCTGCAACCGCTCGGCGATACTTCGCCGATCGCAGCCTTCCTCGAAAAGAACCCTTCCGGCGGCATGCACCACATCTGCTACGAGGTGGACGATATTCTTCTCGCCCGTGACCGGCTGGTAGCGGCGGGTGCCAGGGTGCTCGGCGACGGCCAGCCGAAGACCGGCGCGCACGGCAAGCCGGTGCTCTTTCTGCATCCCAAGGATTTCTTCGGCACGTTGATCGAACTCGAACAGGCTTAAGCCCTGCTGCGGCAGAGTGACCCGAAGACGGCACCTCTTTGAGTTGGTCGCCATTCCGCCGTATAAGGACGCGACATTACAGCGCCGCGTGTATTTTAAGACGCGCAAAGGACGCTGTAACAATTAAAATTGCTGCATTCCTTAAATCGATTCCGATTTAAGGAATGCAGCAGCGCGACACCAACGGGAACCGTAATGCTCCAGATCTTTCTTCAGGGATTTGCCGTCTACTTCATCATCTGGTGGATGACGCTTTTTGCCGTCCTGCCGATCGGCCTGCGCACCCAGGCGGACGACAACGACGTCGTGCTCGGCACCGTTCCAAGCGCGCCCACCCGGTTTCGGGCCGCTTTCGTGTTTTCGCTGACGACGCTGATTTCGGCCTTGGTCTACGGCCTCTGGTATGTTTGTGACACCTATTTCGGCTGGGGCTTCGACGCCCTGCCGCAACTCGGCCCCAGCTTCTATTAGGGATGGCTTTTGCTCAAACTTTGAGCATATGTAAACCTATTGAAAGCGAACTTCGTCATACCGGCGTCATACTGTTGCGGCAAAGAGCTCTCGTAACGGAACGAGGATCATTCCCTAACGGAAGCCGGCCGGATTTTTGGATGGGCATGGAGGCCGAAAAGCCAAAAAAAAACAAGGCTAAAAGCCTTGTTTTAAGTATCGCGTGATCTGTAACCGTTGCCGGGGCTGCGACGAGCGCGCCTAAGATCTGATCCTCCCAAGACTTGACCGCGAATTCGGCAAGAATTTAACTTCCTGCCTGTTTTGTGAGCTAAAACTAGCTCAAACATTGGGCTTTGTCATCAGCTTTTTTTGCATTTTTGCTACACTCTAGCAAAATTTTTCTGTTGACAAGATTTTCGTTCAAGTCCTTATAAACACGCGCTTTTTCATGCCCTTTCATTTTGCGGGTGCGAACATGCGCTTCCGGGAGGTTGCCGGCATCCGTTGCGGGTTTCCTTCCTGCCGCGAAGCGGCTATGAACGCTCCCGACATTAATAATGGTCTTTCGATTCCGCCCCCTGCGGGATCTCAACTGCTCCGGAATCCGCCATGCGTCTGTCCCGCTATTTCATGCCCATCCTTAAGGAAAACCCCAAGGAGGCGGAAATCGTCTCCCACCGGCTGATGCTCCGCGCCGGCATGATCCGTCAGCAGTCGCAGGGCATTTATTCCTGGCTGCCGCTTGGCAAGCGTGTGCTCGACAAGGTCAACGCCATTATCCGCGACGAGCAGAACCGCGCCGGTGCCATCGAGCTGTCGATGCCGACCCTGCAATCGGCCGAGCTCTGGCAGGAAAGCGGCCGCTACGACGCCTACGGCAAGGAGATGCTGCGCATCAAGGACCGTCAGGATCGGCCGATGCTCTACGGCCCCACCAACGAAGAGATGGTGACGGATATTTTCCGCTCCTCCGTCAAGTCCTACAAGGACCTGCCGCTCAATCTCTATCATATCCAGCTGAAGTTCCGTGACGAGATCCGTCCGCGCTTCGGCACCATGCGCTCGCGTGAATTCATGATGAAGGATGCCTATTCCTTCGATCTGACGCGCGAAGCGGCGGAGCATTCCTATAACAAGATGTTCGCCGCCTATCTCAGAACCTTCGATCGGCTCGGCCTGCGCGCCATTCCGATGCGCGCCGACACCGGCCCGATCGGCGGCAATCTCAGCCATGAATTCATCATCCTCGCCGACACCGGCGAATCCGAGGTCTTCTGCCACAAGGATTTCGTCGGTTTCGATATTCCTGGCGACCGCACCGATTTCGACAGTGTCGAGGGCCTGCAGGCGATCTTCGACAAATGGACCTCGCTCTATGCGGCGACCTCGGAAATGCACGACGAGGCGGCCTTCAACGCCGTTCCCGAGGGCGACCGCCTGTCGGCGCGCGGTATCGAGGTCGGCCACATCTTCTATTTCGGCACGAAATATTCCGAGCCGATGGGCGCGAAAGTGCAGGGACCGGACGGCAAGGAACACTTCGTCCACATGGGTTCCTACGGTATCGGCCCGACACGCCTTGTTCCCGCCATCATCGAAGCATCGCATGATGATAACGGAATCATCTGGCCGGCATCTGTCGCGCCCTTCGATATCGTTGTGATCAACATGAAGGCGGGCGATCAGGCCTGTGACGATACTTGCGAGCTGATCTATGCCGCGCTGACCAAGGCCGGCAAGGATGTGCTTTACGACGATACCGACGACCGGGCCGGCACGAAATTCGCGACCGCCGACCTGATCGGTGTACCCGTCCAGATCATCGCCGGCCCGCGTGCGGTCGCAAACGGCGAAGTGGAAGTGAAGGACCGCAAGACCGGCGCCCGCGAAACGATGACCATCGAAGCGGCGATCAATCGGTTCGTGGCTTAAGGAAACGGAGGCGAAATGGCAGAGGCAGCAGTGGACCGGAGCTCGAAATCCGGCTTGGGTCCGGCTGGCAAGCCATTTTCCACCTTTGAACGCCTCGTGGCGTGGCGTTATCTGCGCGCCCGCCGCAAGGAGGCCTTCATATCGGTGATCGCCGGCTTCTCCTTTGTCGGCATTACGCTCGGCGTCGCGACGCTGATCATCGTCATGGCCGTGATGAACGGTTTTCGCACCGAGCTCGTCTCGCGTATCCTCGGCATCAACGGGCACATGATCGTGCAGCCGGTCGACGGACCCTTCACCGATTATCCTGTCCTCAGCAGCAAGCTCGCCGCCGTGCCCGGCGTCAAGATGGCGCTTCCCCTGGTGGAAGGCCAGGTGCTCGCCTCAGCCCAAGCCGGCGGCAGCACCGGCGCTCTGGTGCGCGGCGCCCGCGCCGAGGATCTGACCAAGCTCAAGACGGTCTCCGACAACATCAAATCAGGCGACATGGTGGGTTATGCCTCCGGCGATGGCGTGCTGATCGGCAGCCGCATGGCCGATCAACTCGGTCTGCGCGTTGGCGATCTCATCACGCTGACGTCACCGGATGGCGACATTACGCCGATGGGCGTCAGCCCTCGCATCAAATCCTACAAGATCTCCGGCCTCTTTGAGATCGGCATGTCGGAATATGACTCCTCGATCATCTTCATGCCGCTCGAGGAAGCGCAGCTCTATTTCAATGCCGAGGGACTGGTGCAGTCGATCGAGCTCTTCGTCGACAATCCCGACGATATCGACGATCTGAGGCCCAAGGTGGAGGAGGCGGCCGGCCGCCAGATCGCCATCACCGACTGGCGCCAGCGCAACCAGACCTTCTTCTCGGCGCTTCAGGTCGAGCGCAACGTCATGTTCATGATCCTGACGCTGATCGTGCTCGTCGCGGCGCTGAACATCATCTCCGGCCTGATCATGCTGGTGAAGGACAAGGGCAGCGATATCGCCATCCTGCGCACCATGGGTGCCAGCGCCGGTGCGATCATGCGCATCTTCTTCATGACCGGAGCGGCGATCGGCATTGTCGGCACCATTGCCGGTGTGCTGCTCGGCGTTCTCGTCTGCGTCAACATCGAATCCGTCCGCCAGTTCTTCTCCTGGATTTCAGGCACAGTGCTCTTCAATCCGCAGGTCTATTTCCTCAGCCAGCTGCCGGCGGAGATGGATCTGAGTGAAACGATCTCGATCGTCGTCATGGCGCTGACGCTCTCCTTCATCGCGACCATCTTCCCGGCCTGGCGTGCCTCCAGGCTCGATCCGGTGCAGGCCCTGCGCTACGAATAAGGAATGCCGCCTTCATGAAACGCAACGTCGTTCTCAAGCTTACCGGCGTCGAGCGCCATTACGGGCAGGGCGATACGCTGCTCTCGATCCTGAAGGGCGCAGACTTTTCGATATCGAAGGGGGAGACTGTCGCTCTCGTCGCGCCTTCCGGCACCGGCAAGTCGACACTGCTGCATATCGCCGGCCTGCTGGAGCATCCTGACGGCGGTGAAGTCAACATCAACGGCCATGCCTGTGACGGCCTGAGCGATGAGAAGCGCACCGCGATCCGCCGCAGCGAAATCGGCTTCGTCTACCAGTTCCACCACCTGCTGCCGGAATTCTCGGCGCTCGAAAATATCATGATGCCGCAGCTGATCGCCGGGCTTTCCTGGAAGGAAGCCGGAGAGCGGGCCGGCCAGCTTCTCGATTACATGCGCATCGGCCATCGCGGCTCGCATCGCCCTGGCGAGCTTTCCGGCGGCGAGCAGCAACGCGTTGCAATTGCCCGCGCCGTCGCCAATGCCCCGACCCTGCTTCTTGCCGACGAGCCGACCGGCAATCTCGACCCCGAAACGGCAAGCTACGTCTTCGACGCGCTGGAAGCGCTGGTGCGCCAGTCCGGCCTTGCTGCCCTCATCGCCACCCACAATCACGAACTCGCCCGCCGCATGGATCGGCGCGTGACGATCTCCGACGGCAAGATCGTCGATTTCTGAACGCATGTCGCCCAAAAGTGTGCAGCGGTTTTGGGATAACGACATGTATAAATCAAAGACTTAAAGCGCACCTCATGAATCCAGATTGACGCGATGCGCTTTAAGGCTGCGATCAGGGCACGATCAGGCCGCCGCGATAATCGAGCGCATAGGCCTTCTGGCCATCGACCATGATGCATTCGTGGCCGATGAACCGCTCGCAGCCGCCTTCGCTGCTGTCGATATAGCGGCCGAACGGATGGTCGAATTCCATCCCGCCAAGAAACCGGCCCTCGCGATACATCGCCGAAAGCGCAGCCTTGATCACCGTTCCGGCTGCTGCGCCGTCGATGAGATCAGGCGCAATGATGCAGCCGAAATAATTCATCGCCCAGACGGGCTCGTCGGCAAGCCACACCACTTCCTGTCCGGCGAAATCGGTCCCACCGAAATAGCTGTCGAGATAGCGCCAGTCGCCGCGTTCGTAACCGATATCGTGGGAACTCGGCCGGCAGGGCGTGCGCGCCACGCCGCCGCCGACATAGGTCGCAGCTTTGGCCTCCACAACAAATTCGTTCAGCATCGTAATATCCGACATGTCCTTCTCCTCTCAACCTGATGCTGGCAAATATGCTGCGATGCGTAAAGAACGAAAAGGGAACATAGGTTAGAAATAAACGGGCCGCCGATGAGGTTGGCCTTCTAGGCCCCGTGACCGATCTGCGACAGGCCGAGAAGGGGCAACCTGCTGCCCATCGCATCGGGTGCTGGCTCCCAGCGATTCGCAGGGGACATCCCGGCATTTCTCGAACATAACAAAGAAGGAAAAGATTCCTGTTGACAATAGAACATACATGGAACAAATTGAAAACATAACGAGTAAAGGAGAGACCGATGACTGACATGATCCGTGATATCGCAGCATTCACCTCCATCGCAATGTTCGTTGCCAGCTTCTCGCTCATCGTCATGGCGCTCTAAACTTTTCAGGGGACCGTATGGCAATCGTGCGGTCCGGACGCGGGACTTCTTCTGGACATCATCGCCCTCTATGCCGACAATGCGTCCGATTCATTCGGGTGATTAGGAAGGCATTTCATGGCGGATACGGCAAAGGGTTCAACGGATGAGGCGACCGGCGGCACGCCGGGCTTCATCCACCTGAGGGTCCATTCCGCCTATTCGCTTCTCGAGGGCGCCCTGCCGCTGAAGAAGATCCTCTACAAGGCGACCGGCGACAGCCAGCCGGCGATTGCGATTACCGACACCAACAATCTGTTCGTTGCGCTGGAATTCTCCCAGAAGGCAATGGAGGACGGCCTGCAGCCGATCATCGGCTGCCAGGTCTCGATCGATATGGGAGACGGGTTGGAAACGGAAAAGCGCGGCGGCCAGCAGGCCCTGGTCAAGCTGCCTTCGATCGTTCTTCTCGCCGCGACGGATGCCGGTTACGAACGGCTGGTCGATCTCGTCAGCCGGGCCTATCTCGGCGGCGAAAGCAACCAGGCCGTTCATATCAGCGCCTCCTGGCTGGAGGAGACAGGCACGGAAGGGCTGATCGCATTGAGCGGCGCCTTGACCGGGCCGGTTGACGTGGCGATCAAGGAAGGCCATCCCGCTCAGGCCGAAGCCCGGCTGCTCAGGCTGAAGCGTCTCTTCGGCGACAGGCTCTATGTCGAGCTGCAGCGGCACGGCACTTACGACAAGCGGCACGAACAGAAGATTATTGGGCTCGCCTATGCCCACGACCTGCCGCTGGTTGCGACCAACGAGGCTTTCTTTCCGACACGCGACGATTACGACGCCCATGATGCGCTTATGGCGGTCGCGCACAACGCCATCGTCTCCGACGACAGCCGCTTTCGCCTGACGCCGGATCACTATCTGAAGAGCCGGGCCGAGATGGTCAAGCTTTTCGCCGACCTGCCGGAAGCGCTGGAAAATACGATCGAGATCGCCACGCGCTGCTCCTTCGTGCTGAAGACGCGAAAGCCGATCCTGCCACGCTTCACCGGTGCGACCGACGATGCCGAGGAGGCCGAACGCGCCGAGGCGAGCGAACTGCGCCGGCAGGCGGTCGAAGGGCTGGACATGCGGCTTGCAACGCTCGGCATGTCGCCGGGTTACGAGGAAAGGGATTATCGCGAACGGCTGGATTTCGAGCTCAGCGTCATCGAGCGCATGCGTTTCCCCGGCTACTTCCTGATCGTTGCCGACTTCATCAAATGGGCCAAGCAGCATGACATTCCGGTCGGTCCCGGCCGCGGTTCGGGCGCCGGCTCGCTGGTCGCCTATGCCTTGACGATCACCGACGTCGATCCCTTGCGTTTTTCGCTGCTCTTCGAGCGCTTCCTCAATCCGGAACGCGTCTCCATGCCCGACTTCGACATCGACTTCTGCCAGGACCGCCGCGAAGAGGTGATCCGCTACGTCCAGGCCAAATATGGCCGCGAGCAGGTGGCGCAGATCATCACCTTCGGTTCGCTGCAGGCGCGCGCCGCCCTTCGCGACGTCGGCCGCGTGCTGGAGATGCCCTACGGCCAGGTCGACAAGATCTGCAAACTCGTGCCGAACAACCCGGCCAATCCGACGCCGCTGTCCAAGGCGATCGAGGAGGAGCCGAAGCTGCAGGAGGAGGCGGCGAAAGAACCTGTTGTCGCGCGCCTGCTCGACATCGCCCAGAAGATCGAGGGGCTTTACCGCCATGCCTCGACCCATGCCGCCGGCATCGTCATCGGCGACCGGCCGCTTTCCAAGCTGGTGCCGATGTATCGCGATCCGCGCTCGGACATGCCGGTCACTCAATTCAACATGAAATGGGTGGAGCAGGCGGGCCTCGTCAAGTTCGACTTCCTCGGCCTGAAGACTTTGACGGTGCTGAAGGTCGCGGTCGATTTCGTCGCCAAGCTCGGTATCAAGGTCGATCTCGCAGCCATTCCTCTCGACGACAAGAAGACCTACGAGATGCTGTCGCGCGGCGAGACGGTCGGCGTGTTCCAGGTGGAAAGTGCGGGCATGCGCAAGGCGCTGATCGGCATGAAGCCGGACTGCATCGAGGACATCATCGCGCTGGTGGCGCTCTACCGTCCGGGCCCGATGGAGAACATCCCGACCTACAATGCCCGCAAGCACGGCGACGAAGAGCTGGAATCGATCCATCCGATGATCGACCACCTGCTCAAGGAAACGCAAGGCGTCATCGTCTACCAGGAGCAGGTGATGCAGATCGCCCAGGTCCTGTCCGGCTATTCGCTGGGCGAAGCCGACCTTCTGCGTCGCGCCATGGGCAAGAAGATCAAGGCCGAGATGGACCAGCAGCGCGAACGCTTCGTCGTTGGCGCCGTCAAGAACGGCGTATCGAAGCCGCAGGCCGACAATATCTTCGAACTGCTGGCGAAGTTCGCCAATTATGGCTTCAACAAGTCGCATGCCGCCGCCTACGCCATCGTCTCCTACCAGACGGCCTATATGAAGGCGCATTATCCAGTCGAATTCCTCGCCGCCTCGATGACGCTCGACATGTCCAACACGGAAAAGGTCAATGATTTCCGCCAGGATGCCAAGCGCCTCGGCATCGAGGTGATCGCACCCTCGGTGCAGACGTCCTTCCGCCATTTCGAGACCGGCGACAACCGCATCTATTACGCGCTCGCCGCCCTCAAGGGTGTCGGCGAATCCGCCGTCGACCATATCGTCGAGGTGCGTGGCGACAAACCCTTTGCAAGCATTGAGGATTTCTGCCTGCGCATCGATCCGCGTCAGGTCAATCGTCGCGTGCTCGAAAGCCTGATCTATGCCGGCGCCTTCGATTGTTTCGACATGGACCGCGCCCAGCTGGCGGCCGGCCTCGACCGTGTTCTCGGTTATGCCCAGCGCGCCCAGGAGAACAAGCTGAGCGGCCAGTCGGACATTTTCGGCAGCACGCTGACGTCGGGGCCTGAGAAGATCTCTCTGCCGCCGTTCTCGCCATGGCTCCCCTCCGAGCGGCTGCTCAAGGAATTCCAGGTGCTGGGCTTTTATCTGACAGCCCACCCGCTCGATTCCTACAACAACATCCTGCAGAAGATGCGGGTGCAGACCTTTGCCGAGTTTTCCGCCGCCATCAAACAGGGCGCGGCCAATGCGCGCCTTGCCGGTACCGTCATCTCGAAGCAGGAGCGCAAGACCCGCACCGGCAACAAGATGGGCATCATCGTCTTTTCGGATTCCTCGGGCCAGTTCGAAGCGGTGCTGTTTTCGGAAATGCTGAACCATTATCGCGACGTGCTCGAGTCGGGAAAATCTTTCGTGCTGACCGCGACGGGCGAGGAGCGGCCGGAGGGCATCGGCCTGCGCATCCAGACGATCCAGTCGCTGGAGGAAAAGTCACTGCAGATGCAAAAGGCGCTGCGCGTCTATGTCCGCGATTCCGGACCGCTGCGGATGGTGGCCGGCCATTTGAACGCCAAGGGCGACGGCCTCGTCTCCTTCATCGTCATCAAGGAGGAGGGCAAACGTGAGGTGGAAGTGGCGCTGCCGGAGAAATACCGGATTACCCCGGAGATCGCCGCCGCCCTTCGTGCCGCCCCCGGCGTCGTCGACGTCGAACTGGTTTGATCAGCCCCGCGTCACCCGCGGGTGATTGTGATGAAATCCGTGCCTTCGCCGGTCTCCCGGCCGAGGCCGGTATCGGAAATCGTTAGCGTCGAGCCTGGCGCGATCAGGGCGTCGATCTTGCGGCGGGTCTCGTCAGGGATGGTAATCCGGCTGAGCGAACGGGCGATCGGCTTGCCTGTGATGATCGAGCTTTCCTGATTGGTGATGCCGAGCCGCTTCATCGTTTCGCGGGAAAGATTGTTCTCGAGCGTAATGCCGAGCCAGTCCGCCGTGCCGGCCTTTTCATGGACCGCATGCAGCGTGAAGAAATGTGTGCCGAGCGCCAGTCCCGGATCGGCGATCATCACCGGCGCTTCGAAGATCGGCTTGAAGGCCTGCCGCACCATGATGACGCCGTTCGGCGGCTCGCCCTTGCCAGCCGCTGCGTAGACTTCGCTGAGGAGCGTGTCGGAAACCAGGCTCCTGTCGGCGGCAAATTCCGTCGGCCGCAGCGCCCTGAAAGCCTTGATTGCCTGCACGGTCGACGGACCGAGCAAGCCGTCAGGATCGCCGGCGGAAAAGCCGAGTTGGTTGAGCAGGGTCTGGATGTCGATCACCGTCTCGCGCAGCGTCCGGCGCGTGATCAGCATGCTGATTGGCTCGGACGGCGGCTCAGGTTCGGGCGTTACAATCAGTGGTGCGGCCGGCATCGGCATCGCAGTCGTATCGTTCATCGCCACCTGCACCGGCTTCTCGGGGCTGTCGGGCATGGAGGGCCGCAGTTCGACATCCGAAAGCAGCGGCATCGCCGCCGGCGCATCCGGATGGAAAAGCGTCGGATGGTCGATCGGCTGCGGCACGACTTCACCGTCGCTGATAATGACGGGTACACCGCGGTCGGTCATGCCATAGAGCATTTTTGCGAAGGCGCCGGGCATGCGCACGCAGCCATGCGAGGCCGGATAACGCGGCACCGAATTGGATTCGTGCAGCGCGATGCCTGACCATGTCAGCCTTTGCATGAACGGCATCGGGGCGTTGGAATAGAGATTGGATTCGTGGTATTTCTGCTTTTCCAGCACCGAGAAGATGCCGCTCGGCGTCGTGTGGCCGTCCTTGCCGGTCGAGACCTTCGAGGTCGCGACGACCTCGGTGCCATCATAGACCGCAAGCGACTGCTTGTCCTTCGAGACGATGATCTGCAGCGTGCGCGCATCCGCGGCAAGAGCGGGGTGCACGAGTGCGGTGGCCGACAGCAAGCCGAGGCCGAAGACGAGACGCGAGAACATGATACCCAACCATACGCAATACTTGTCCGGCACATTATGGGACGAAGTTTAACGAAGATTTTATAGGCTGGATCGCCCGCAGGTTTCACGCCTTAGTGATCGCGCTTGCTGCCGAAGGTGTAGCCGGTCTCGACCGTCTTCTTGCCGAACTTGTCGCGCAGCTTGTCCATCGCCGCTTCGGCCGCCGCCCGCCGGCCCGATTGCTGGTCGATGAGATCGGGCGGATCGGCGCGGCCGGCATCGCCGAGATCGGTGACGCCGATGCCGATCAGGCGGAACTTCGTACCGTCCGTCTCTTTTTCGAGAAGCTCGAGCCCGGTGCGGAAGATCTTGTCGGCAAGCTGGGTCGGGTCTTCGAGCTTGCGGTTGCGAGTGCGCGATTTGAAATCGGCGCTCTTCATCTTCAGAACCACGGTCTGGCCGGCAATGCCGTTTTTCTTCAGCCGCCAGGAGACCTTTTCGGAGAGGTTGCGCAGGATCGGCACCAGATCGTCGTAGCGCGATATGTCATCGAAGAAGGTCGTCTCGGACGAAACGCTTTTGGCGGCATCATTGAGATGCACTTCGCGGTCGTCGATGCCGCGCGACAGCCGTGCGAGCCGCTGGCCGATACTGCCGTAGCGGCGCATCAGGTCGTTTTCCTCCATCTGCTGCAACTGGCCGATGGTGCGGATGCCGTCCGCCTCCAGCGTCGCTGCAAAGGCCTTGCCGACGCCCCAGATCGTGGTCACGGGACGCGGTGCCAGGAACTCGACGGCTTCCTCGCGGCCGATGACCGAAAAGCCGCGTGGTTTCTGCAGATCGGAGGCGACTTTGGCGAGAAATTTGCAATAGGAAAGCCCGACCGAAACGGTGATCCCGATCTCCCTTTCGATGCGACGGGCGAATTTGGCGAGCGTGCGCGCCGGCGGATCGTGATGCAGCCTCTGGGTACCGCCGAGCTCCAGGAAGGCCTCGTCGATCGATAGCGGCTGCACCAGCGGCGTCAGATCCTGCATCATGGCGCGCACCTGCCGTCCGACCCGGACATATTTCTCCATGTCGGGGCGGATGACGATCGCTTGAGGGCATGCTTCCAGCGCCTTGAACATCGGCATGGCCGACCGCACGCCATGGATACGGGCGATATAGCAGGCGGTGGAGACGACGCCGCGTTTGCCGCCGCCGATAATGACAGGCTTGTCGGCAAGGTCGGGATTGTCGCGTTTCTCGACGGCTGCGTAGAAGGCGTCGCAGTCGATATGGGCGAGCGTCAGCGCGTAGAGTTCGCGATGGCGCACGAGGCGCGGGCTGCCGCAGGAAACGCAGCGGCGCGCCTCGCCCTTCTGCTCGGCAAGGCAGTCGCGACAGAAGCCGGGTGTCTTGTCAGGCGTGGGCGTCATCATGGGAACAAAGATTGAACATTGTGAGGTTACGCCTTAAGCTTCCGAGTCACAAGATAGGGTGGAAGCTTTGCCTTTGGATAACGATCTTCGTTTCGAGCCGGTAACGCCAGAACGCTGGGATGACTTCGAAACCTTGTTCGGGCCGCAGGGTGGCTTCTATAACTGCTGGTGCGTCGCGTTGCGCCTGCCACATGCAGTGAGGACGAAGATGGCGGCCGACGAACGCAAGGCGCATATGCGGGGCCGGATCAAGGCGGGGCCGCCGCCTGGCATCCTCTGTTATGCCGACGGCGCGCCGGTCGCCTGGGTGCAGGTCGGGCCACGCTACGACGTGCCACAGTTCAATTCGCCGCGCACCGTCTCGCGGCCACTGGAAGAGGGCGATGCGCATGATCCATCCGTCTGGGCCGTCAGCTGCTTCTTCCTGCTGCCCAAACTGCGCGGCAAGGGAATGGGCCATCGTCTGCTCGCCGGCGCGATCGACCATGCGCGGCGCCAGGGAGCGCGGCTGCTCGAAGCCTGTCCGATCGATCATGTGAAGCAGTCGAAATCCGTGACGCTCTGCGTCGGCTCGACGGCGATCTTCGATGCCGCCGGTTTCGAGACGGTAGCCCGGCGCAAGGACGGCCGTCCGCTCATGCGGCTGGAACTGCGCGCGTGAAGGTGCCGGAAACAAGATGCGCCTCGATCAGTTCGGCCGCATGCGTCCAGTCGGTGGCGCGAGTGATGTCGTCGGCGACCGCCGGTGCGAAACGGTGGACGGGCGAGTTCGGCATCAGATGAATCAGCAGGCAATCGGCGACGTGATCCCTGACGGAATGCAGATTGCGCGCCATATCATCAATGAAGACGACGGGAAGGGAGCGGCTGGCATGCAATGCGTGAACGATCGGCCCTTTGGGTTGTTCGGTGGCAAGCAGCGGAAAAAGCAGGCCCATCCTGTCGAGCAGGCGACGGCGCTGGTCCTGGAATCGCGGCCGCATGGCCGTCAGGAAAAGGATATCGGCCTCTTCCGAAAGCCGGCCGAGCGTTTCGACGACGCGGTCGAGCGGCGTCTGCCACAGCTCTTGTGCCTCGAAGAATTCCTCGATCAGCCGGCTAACCTCTTGATCCTCGATCTCCACGCCGTCGGCTTGCGAGACGATGTTGCCATGAAGCCGGAACGATCGCGGCAAAAACGCGTGGCCCTGGCTCTGAAGGAAAAGCTGGAAGGGACCGATAAACTGCAGCACGACGTCGTCGACGTCGCAGACGATCAACGGCCGTTCGCCGAGGCGGATATGCGAGATGTCGAGTTCCCCGGAGGCCACGGTCAGTATTCTCCGGAATCGAGGCCCGGTGAAGAGAAATGCCGCCAGGCCGCCGTCACTGTCTCCGGGCTGATTCCGCTCGCCGCGCAGAAGGCCATGGCCGTCGGTTCGTGGTTCATCAGGAAATCCATCATGCCGGCGAGGAATCCGGGATCGTTGACGGCATTGCGCACCTGGCCGGGCGCCACTCCTGTCAGGGCGAGGAAACGGCCGAACATTTCCGGATCGTCGGCAAGCCAGCCGAGCACGGCGATCGCTGTCTCGTGCGGGTCGGCGGCCTGTTGTTTCGAAGTCTTGAAGTTGCTTTGCATTTCGCTGGGTAAGTTACCTTTTCTTCAACCAAATATCGGTAGCGTGCGCTATCGGTTTCACGCAGCTTTTGTCCGCATGTGCCTTTCTCATGGGACGAACCGCTGCGTGAACGGACGTAGGGACAGCTTGTCATGCCCAAACAGGTGATGATTGTAGAAGATAACGAGCTCAACATGAAGCTCTTTCGCGACCTCATCGAGGCGTCCGGTTATACGACGATCCAGACCAGAAACGGTATGGAGGCGCTCGATCTGGCGCGCAAACATCGCCCCGACCTCATCCTGATGGATATTCAGCTTCCCGAGGTCTCCGGCCTCGAAGTCACCAAATGGCTGAAGGAAGACGACGAGCTGCACGTGATTCCGGTCATCGCCGTTACGGCTTTCGCGATGAAGGGCGACGAGGAGCGGATCCGCCAGGGCGGCTGCGAGGCCTATGTTTCCAAGCCGATCTCGGTTCCGAAATTCATCGAGACGATCAAGACCTATCTGGGCGATGCCTGACGCATCGGAAAGACGCTGATGACTGCGCGAATACTGGTGGTTGACGATATTCCGGCCAACGTGAAGCTGCTCGAAGCGCGGCTGCTTGCGGAGTATTTCGACGTGATGACCGCAGCCGACGGCTACACGGCACTGGCGATCTGCGAGCGCAACCAGGTCGATCTCATCCTGCTCGACATCATGATGCCCGGCATAGATGGTTTCGAGGTCTGCGAGCGGCTGAAGGCCAGCCAGAAGACCGCCCACATTCCAGTCGTCATGGTCACCGCGCTCGACCAGCCGACCGATCGTGTACGCGGCCTGAAGGCCGGCGCCGACGATTTTCTCACCAAGCCGGTCAACGATCTGCAGCTGATCTCCCGGGTGAAGAGCCTGCTGCGGCTAAAGACGTTGAGCGATGAGCTGCGCATTCGCGCCGACACCGCCCATACGATGGGCATCGACGACCTCACACGGGCAGGCGAGGGCCGCGCCGACGAGACCGCTCAGGTCCTGCTCGTCGACGGCCGCGCCAATTCGCAGGAGCGCATCATCAAGGCGCTGAAGCCGGTCGCCGACGTACTTGCCCTCTCCGATCCGCAGGCCGCCCTGTTCGAGGCAGCCGAAAGCGCGTTCGATCTGGTTATCGTCAACGCCAACTTCGACGATTACGATCCGCTTCGCCTCTGCTCGCAGCTGCGCTCGCTGGAGCGCACGCGCTTCCTGCCGATCCTGATCATCACCGAGCAGGGTGCTGACGACATGGTCGTGCGCGCGCTCGATCTCGGCGTCAACGATTACATCATCCGCCCGGTCGATCCCAACGAACTGGTTGCCCGCAGCCTGACGCAGATCCGCCGCAAGCGCTATAACGACCGTCTGCGCGCCAGCGTCAAGCAGACGATCGAGCTTGCCGTGACCGATCCGCTGACCGGCCTTTATAACCGGCGCTATCTCGACAATCACCTGAACGTGCTCTTCAACCGTTCGATGGCGCGTGGCCGGCCGCTTTCGGTGCTGATCACCGATATCGACCGCTTCAAGCATGTGAACGACACCTACGGCCATGATGGCGGCGACGAGGTGTTGCGGGAATTTTCAAATCGCGTCCGTTCGACCATCCGCGGCGCCGATCTTGCCTGCCGCTACGGTGGAGAAGAATTCGTTGTCGTGATGCCCGACACCTCGCCGGAAATTGCCGCCGCCGTCGCCGAGCGCCTTCGTGCAGCGATCGAAAACGCTCCTTTCATGCTGAAACACGCCGGGGAGGCGCTGAACGTCACTGCTTCCTTTGGCATCGCTTCGCGTATTGCGTCGGTACTGACCCCGGACCAGCTTATGAAACAGGCGGATCTGGCCCTTTACGAAGCCAAGAATACCGGCCGAAACCGTGTGGTTGCCGCGGCCGCATAACGAATCACTTGCCGCCATAGGCGCCATTTGCGGGTTTTCCACTGCGGCAAGCGAATTGTTACCGATTTTTAATTTTCACCTGTGCAATGCGGGTGAAAATTTCGCAACTCAATAGCCCAAAAATGGACTCGCCGCGTTGCTGCGGATGTGTTGCCGCGCGATAGTCTTGAGAGTGTCAGGCCGTAGCTCAACATGAAATGAAGACTATAAAAAAATGCCTGCCGCCAACACGGTCAAATAGATTGCGGCGACGTCACCTCACGTAAGGGGAGGGGAGGCGTAAGTTGTTAAGCTATATTGTCGAATTTCTTCGAAGGGCGAAGCGCTACGCTTCGCGTTCAAGCAGAGCCGATAAATCTTTGTATGTCCCGAATCTGGACTTTTAACCATAGAATCAAGATCAGAAAATTCATCATTAAGAATTTGTTGATTTTCTTTCATTTTTGCGCAAATTATCGGCTCATAAGAGAAGCGCTCCCGTTGAGGAGTTGTCGATACCCCATGATGCTCAGGTCCGCCGCATCTCCTGGGTCGTGGGGTCGGTCGGCTAGTAGGCAAGTTATAGCGGTTCCTCGTGCCGTTTTGCATGCTGGCCGACCCCCTTTCACGAAAACGCCGCCACTTCCCGAAGATGGAAGGGCGGCGTTTTGTCTGTTTGCGCTATCATCTTTAAACCCACAAAGCCGGGCAATAAAAAACGCGCAACCCGAAGGCGCGCGTTTTTTCAAATCCGTCAGGCCAAGTGATTACTTGATCTTGGTTTCCTTGAACTCGACATGCTTCTTCGCAACCGGGTCGTACTTCGTCTTCGTCATCTTGTCCGTCATCGTACGGCTGTTCTTCGTGGTGACGTAGAAGAAACCGGTGTCGGCCGTCGACAGCAGCTTGATCTTGATTGTTGTAGCCTTGGCCATGGTCGTCCTGCCTTTAAGAAAATGAAAGCCGTGGAAGCCGGATGGGCTCCACGGCAAATTCTGGCGCGAAACTACGAATCCAGCCCGAAAAGTCAAGCCCGTTTTCGAATGAACATCAGTCTGATGCCGGAAAGTAGGGCGTAAAGACCGAAGAACGCGGCAATCGCCCAGGCAAAACCGTTATTTCCGGCGACATCGATCGCCGCGCCGATCGCCTGCGGCCCGGCTACGGTTCCCATCGCATAACAGAAGACGAAGGCGGCATTGGCCGCCGCAAGGTCAGAGCCCGTCAGCCGCGAGCCGAGATGGCTGAGCCCGACCGTATAGAGGCCTGAGACGCAGCCACCCCAGAAAAGCAGGAGCCCGGCCATCAGCAGCCAGTTGTCGACCAGCAGCGGCAGCATCATCGAGCCGATGAACCCCATCAGTGCCATGCCGGCCAGCAGTGGCCGCTTGTCGCCGATGCGGTCGGAAAGCAGACCGAGCGGGATCTGAAAGATGACGTTGCCGACGCCCATCATGGTGAGCAGAAGCGCGGCCTGCGATTCGGTGAAATGGGCACGCACGGCAAAGATCGGGAAAAGCGACAGCCCGCCCGCTTCGACCGCGCCGAAGATGAAGACCGCCGCCGTCGCCGTCGGCACCAGGAAAACGTAGCGCATGAAATGCAGCTCCGGTTTTTCCTCGAGCACCGGGCTTTCGTCGCGGGCGATGAAGATCGGGATGGCGGCCAGCAGGATCGCGCCGGCGCCGATCAGGAAGGGGAAGATGCCGTCGCTGCCGAGGATCGAAAAGAGCAGTGGTCCGGCCGCGAAGCCAAGGGAAAGCACCGTCGCATAGATGCCGAGCACGAAGCCACGCTTGGAGGGCGGCGAAGCGGCGTTGATCCAGAATTCGGAGAGGATGAACAGCGTCGTCGTCGCGCCATGGAAGGCGAAACGCAGCGGAAACCACATCCAGAAATCCTGGGCGTAATAGAAACCCAGCGCGCTCAGCGCCGAAATCAGCACGGCCCAGATCATTGTCGGCGCCACGCCGTATTTATGGGCGAGCTTGGTGGTGATCGGTGCGGCTGCCATCGCCGCGACCCCGGCCATTGCCGTGTTGAGCCCGATCAGGGTGGACGAGATGCCGCGTTTTTCGAGGATGATGCTGAGGAGGGGCAGACCGAGGCCGATTGCTATGCCAACGGCTGATATGGACGAGACGGCTGCCACCAGAGAAGGCCAATGGATTTCTTCGACATCGCCCGGTGTGCCGGTTCTCGGCTGAGACATTTATCCATCCTTAGAGAGGTGCGCGAACGAATCGGCCGATCCCGTCAGATAGATAGACACAGACGTGCCAAATCCAGGTGACGGATGCCGCTTCGCAGTATTTCCGATGTGAGTGACCATCTGCGGAATGTAAAGCCCGTTCGGGCAAGAAATGCTTACCATGTCAGGTCTTGAGGATCGTTGGCTCCCGCATTCGGGTGGTGGTGGTCGGTGGAGGGCTGGCACTACACGCTAAATATGTCTGGAAGGTGAAGGCGCTAATTCGGGCCGGGGATGTCGTAATCATCCGGACCGTCACTCTCGCCGCCGAAGCCGTGCATGCGCAGCGCCCATTGCAGACCGATGACCCCGCCTTTGATTGGCTGGATCGAGGCGAGAGCGGTGATGACGGTGATCGGCGCCCAGATGGCCAGATGAACCCAGACCGGCAGCACGAAGGTCATGTCGGTCAGCATATAGCCGCCGACCACGACGTGGCCGAGGACGAGGATGACGATATAGGGCGGCAGGTCGTCGGCGCGTTGGTGATGCATCGCCTCGCCGCAGGCCGCGCAATGATCGACCGGCTTCAGGAAGGCACGAAAGAGCTTGCCGTTGCCGCAGGCCGGGCAGCGGTTCATCAGCCCGCGCATGATGGAGCGCCCAAGCGGACGCTCGACCTCGGGCGCATCGCCGTAGCGGGCGGCCGGATCGGTCGGTGTGCTCATCGCATGTTCCTCTTTCAGACCGAAAGCATCGGATTCGTTTTGTGAACCACGTCCAACACCGGCGATCTGCGTTGTTGCCGCGTTTTGCCGAAAACCAGCGTCCGCTTTCGGCACGATGCTTTAATGACGTCCGCGTGGCGGCCTCGTTCCGGGCTTCTTGCGGACCTGGCCCCTGTCGCGGCGGCCCGCCTTGTGGAAGGAACGCACCGCCGCCGGCATTTCGCGGCCCTCGCTGATCATCTCAAAACGCAGTGCACCGGCAAGCGGGATCGCTTCGGCAAGTTTCACGGTGACGCTATCGCCCAGGCGATAGCCGAGCCCTGTTCGTTCACCCGAGAGTGCCTGATGCGCCTCGTCATAGATGAAATAATCGCTGCCGAGCGTAGATATAGGGACGAAACCGTCGGCGCCATAGTCCGGCAGGGTGACAAAAAGCCCCGATTTCGTCACGCCCGAGACCCGCCCGGCAAATTCCTCGCCGACTCGGCCGCTGAGGTGATGCGCGATCAGCCGGTCGACGGTCTCGCGCTCGGCTGCCATGGCCCGGCGCTCGAAGGTCGAGATTTCGGCGGCGATATCGTCGAGCGCCGCCTCTTCGTCGGGTGTGATACCACCTTCGCCGAAACCGAGCGAGCCGACGAGGGCGCGATGCACGATGAGATCGGCATAACGGCGGATCGGCGAGGTGAAGTGGGCGTATTTCATCAGGTTGAGGCCGAAATGGCCGATATTCTCCGGGCCGTAGATCGCCTGGCTCTGCGAACGCAGCACCATCTCGCTCACCATGGTCTGGTGCGGCGTGCCGTCCGCCTTCGCAAGAATGCCGTTGAAGTTGTTGGCGCGCATGTTGCCGCCCTTGGCAAGCGAGATGCCGAGCGTGGCCAGGAACTCGCGCAGGATCTCCTGCTTAGCGAGCGTCGGGCCGTCATGGATGCGGTAGATCAGCGGCTGGCGCTTCTTTTCCAGCGTCTCGGCGGCGCAGACGTTCGCCTGGATCATCATCTCTTCGATCAGCTTATGCGCATCGAGCCGCGGCGGCACGACGACCCGATCGACCGTGCCGTCGGGCTTCAGCAGGATCTTGCGCTCCGGCATATCGAGTTCCAGCGGCTGGCGCCGATCGCGTCCGCGCTTCATCACTTCATAGGCGTGCCAGAGCGGTTTCAGGATCGGCTCGAGCATCGGTCCGGTCTGATCGTCCGGTTTCCCGTCGATGGCTGCCTGCGCCTGCTGGTAGGAGAGCTTGGCGGCGCTCTTCATCATGATGCGATGGAAAGTATGGCCGATCTTGCGGCCTTCGCCGGAAAAGCTCATGCGCACCGCAAGCGCCGGGCGGTCGACACCTTCTTTCAGCGAGCAGAGATCGTTTGAGATGCGCTCCGGCAGCATCGGCACGACACGATCAGGGAAATAGACCGAGTTGCCGCGCTTCAGCGCCTCGCGGTCGAGCGGTGAATTGGGGCGGACATACCAGGAGACGTCGGCGATCGCGACGGTGACGAGGACGCCGCCGGGATTGTCGGGCGAGGGATCGGGCTCGGCATAGACGGCGTCGTCATGGTCCTTGGCATCGGCGGGGTCGATGGTGATCAGCGGCACGTCGCGCCAATCCTCGCGATGCGACATGCTGGCGGGCCTTGCGGCCTCCGCCTCGGCGATGACGGCCGGCGGGAAGACATGCGGGATGCCGTGCGCATGGATCGCGATCATCGAGATCGCCTTTTCCGAACCGACGGAACCAACGACGGAAAGCACCTTGGCGCGCGGCAGGCCGAAACGGCCGAGACGGGCGATTTCGACTTCGACCAGATCGCCGTCCGTGGCGCCGCCGGTGAAGTCGGGATCGATCACCATCTCCTCGCCGCGCCGTTCGATCGGCAGCAGCCGGCCGCCGCCGCCCGGCGCCGTGCGGAAAACACCCATCGAGGTGCCGCGGCGCCTGTCGATCACCTTGATGATCCGCGCCGTATAGGCCGGCCCGCCGCGATCGACAGCCGGGAAGATCTTCGCCAGGATGCGGTCGCCGAGGCCAGCAACGGGCGCCTTGCCCTTGCCCTGGCGGCCTGCGGGCGACTGCTGGCGGATGGCGACGGCGGGTGCGACGCCCTGGTCCTCCGGCCATTCCGCCGGCCGGCCGATCAGATCGCCATCCTTGTCGCGTGTGGTGATATCGAGAACGGTGACAGGCGGCAGCGCACCGGGCCGGATCAGCGACTTGCGGTTCTTCTGCAGCATGCCTTCCTGCTCGAGCTCCTGCAGCATCTGCTTGAGCTCGACGCGGCTATCGCCTTTCAGGCCGAAAGCCTTGGCGAGTTCACGCTTGGACGCTTTTTGCGGATGATCAGCAATGAAGCGTAGGACCACCTCGCGCGAAGGCAGCGCGCCGTGGACGATGTTCAGCGGCTCGACGGCGGGAGCGTCCTTGCCGGTGCGGCCGGTCTTGCCCGGGCGCTTGCCCGCAGGGTTCGTTCTCTCGCGCGGTATTCTGCTCACGTCAGCCCTTTTTCGATTTCGCGGGCGCTTTCGCCTTCGTTGCCTTCGGTTTGGCGGCCGTCTTGGTGCTCTTGGCTTCGGCGGCTGCGGCCTTCGGCTTGGCTTTCGCCTTGGCCGCCTTGCCCGCAGGGGTCTTGCCGGCCTTCTCGGCGATCAGCGCAAGCGCCTCCTCGACGGTGATCGCCTGGGGATCCTTGCCCTTCGGCAGCGTGGCGTTGACCTTGCCCCAATTGACATAAGGGCCGTACTTGCCGTCGCGAACGGTGATGGGGCCGCCATCAGGATGATCGCCGAGCGTCTTCAGCGCCGCCGGCGTACCGCGCGCGCCCCGGCCGGGCCCCTGGTTCGCCTTTTCGGCGATAACCGTCACGGCACGGTTGAGGCCGACCGAGAACACGTCCTCGATGGTTTCCAGATTGGCGTAGGAGCCGTCATGCAGGAGGAACGGTCCGTAGCGACCGATGCCGGAAGAAATCATCTTCCCCGATTCGGGGTGTTTGCCGATATCGCGCGGCAGCGAGATCAGCGCCATCGCCTTTTCATAGTCGATTTCCTCGGGCTTCCAGCCCTTCGGCAGCGAAGCGCGTTTGGCTTCCTTGCCGTCGCCGCGCTGGATATAGGGGCCGAAGCGGCCGGAACGCAGCGTCAGCTCCTCGCCGGTCGTCGGATCGGTGCCGAGGTTCTTCGGCTCGTTGAGCGCAGCACCGTCCGCTTCCCCGCCGTTTTCGGAGGAGAGCTGGCGGGTGTAGTTGCAGTCCGGATAGTTCGAGCAGCCGACGAAGGCGCCGTATTTGCCGAGCTTCAGCGACAGGTTGCCGGTGCCGCAGACCTGACAGATGCGCGGATCGCTGCCGTCCTCCCGTTTCGGGAAGACGAGGGGTGCTAGCGCCTCGTTCAGCGAATCGAGCACGTTGGTGACGCGCAGTTCCTTGGTGTCCTCGATCTGGGCGAAGAAATCCTTCCAGAAATCGCGCAGCACCTGCTTCCAGTTCAGCTCGCCGGCGGAAATCCGGTCGAGCTTTTCCTCGAGATCGGCGGTGAAGTCGTATTCGACATATTTGGTGAAGAAGCTTTCGAGGAAAGCCGTCACCAGCCGGCCCTTGGCCTGCGGGATCAGCTTGCGTTTGTCGATCGTCACATAGTCGCGGTCGCGCAACGTCGCAAGCGTCGCGGCATAGGTGGAGGGGCGGCCGATGCCGAGCTCTTCCATCTTCTTGATCAGCGAGGCTTCCGAATAGCGCGGCGGCGGTTCGGTGAAATGCTGCGTCGAATTGATCTTTTGCTTGGCGAGCGCCTCGCGTGCATTGATCTCCGGCAGGCGGCCATCCTCGTCGCCGTCGTCGCTCTGCTCGCCGTCCTCCTTCTGGTCGGTATAGGCGGCGATGAAGCCGTCGAAGCGGATCACGGAACCGACGGCGCGAAGCCCAGCCTTCTCGCCCTTGTTGTCGGCGGTGATTTCAGCCGTCGTGCGCTCGATCTCGGCCGACGCCATCTGGCTGGCAATGCCACGCTTCCAGATCAACTCGTAGAGCCGGATCTGGTCGGCATCGAGGAATTTGCGCACACGATCGGGCGAACGATAGAAATCGGTCGGGCGGATCGCCTCGTGCGCCTCCTGGGCGTTCTTCGCTTTGGTCGAGTAGAAGCGCGGCTTCTCCGGCATGTAGCGCTCGCCGAACTGGTCGACGATGGCGCTGCGCGCCGCGTCGATCGCCTCGGGCGCCATCTGCACGCCGTCGGTTCGCATATAGGTGATGAGACCGACCGTCTCGCCGCCGATATCGACACCCTCATAGAGCCTCTGCGCGATCTGCATGGTGCGCGAGGCGGAGAAGCCGAGATTGGAGGAGGCCGCCTGCTGCAGCGTCGAGGTCGTAAACGGCGGTCCCGGGTTGCGCTTGACCGGCTTCGCCTCGACCGTATCGACGACATAGCTCGCACCTTCGAGCAAGGCCTTGAGCCGGCCGGCATCCTCACCGTTGCCGATTGCGCGCGGCTGCAACCGTTTGCCGTTCGCCGAAACCAGTCTTGCCTCGAACTCGTCGCCGCGCGGCGTCTTCAGAAGCGCCGAGATGTTCCAGTACTCTTCTGAAATGAAGCGCTCGATCTCGGATTCACGGTCGCAGACGAGGCGAAGCGCCACCGATTGAACGCGGCCGGCCGAGCGTGCGCCGGGCAGCTTGCGCCAGAGCACCGGCGAAAGATTGAAGCCGACGAGATAGTCGAGCGCGCGGCGCGCCAGATAGGCGTCGACCAGCGGCACGTCGATGTCGCGCGGATCGGCCATCGCGTCGAGCACCGCCTTCTTGGTGATCGCATTGAAGACGACGCGCTTGACCGGTTTGCCGTTCAGCACGCGCTTCTTGTTCAGCATGTCGAGAACGTGCCAGGAAATCGCTTCGCCTTCGCGATCCGGGTCGGTCGCGAGAAACAGGCCATCGGCAGACTTCACCGCGTCGGCAATGTCCTTCATCCGCTTGGCGGAGGCACCGTCGACCTCCCAAAGCATTTCGAAATCCTGATCGGGGAGGACTGAGCCATCCTTGGCAGGCAGATCGCGCACATGGCCGAAGGAAGCGAGCACTTTGTATCCCGGACCCAGATACTTATTGATCGTCTTGGCCTTGGCAGGCGATTCCACCACTACAACATTCATGATGATTCTCTAAAAAGGAAACGACGCCAGCGTTGAAGCCAGCGCGACACACACCGCAACATGGATATCGGCCCTCCGACATGGACAGGGAAATCGCCGCGGTCAAGGGGTTTGATACAATTTTACCTCTTGCGTCTGTCGCATCCAAAGCGAGAGTATCTAGAAAATACAATTAAAAATAGGCTGTCGAAGGCCTTCGACCCAGGGTTCGGCAATTCGCAAAGCCACCGCCTGATGTCGTCCCCAGGTTCAATCGGAAAGCGAGACGAGGCCACCCTGATGCCGGTGCAGCCTGCCGGCAATATCGAGTTCCAGAAGGATGAGATAGACCGCGGATGCCGACAGGCCGGTATGGCGGATGACGTCGTCGATCTCGACCGGCGTCGGCCCGAGCGCATCGATGATGCGGTTTCGATCGGAATCGCCGGGCGGCACCGACATTGCCTTGCCGTCAGGCGCCGGTTCCTCCGCCATCGATGATGGGAACAGGTCGAATTGTGCAAGCGGCGCCAGGGCCTCGACGACATCGGCGGGTGCGGTGACAATCGAAGCGCCGTCCTTCAGCAGGCCGTTGGTGCCATGGCAGCGCGGATCGAGCGGTGAGCCGGGCACGGCAAACACCAGACGGCCGAACTCGCCGGCAAGCCGCGCCGTGATCAGCGAGCCCGAACGCGTCGCCGCTTCGATGACGACGAGGCCGAGTCCGATGCCGGCGATCAGCCGGTTTCGGCGTGGGAAGTCGCGGGCGCGGGGTTCCCAGCCGAACGGCATCTCGCTCACCGCCAGGCCATTGCCACTGGTTATCTCTTCGAGCAGGCCGATATTCTCCGGTGGGTAGGGCTGGTCGAGGCCGCCGGCGAGCGCTGCGATCGTGCCTGTGTCGAGGCTTGCCCGGTGGGCAGCGGTGTCGATGCCGCGCGCCAGGCCGGAGACCACGGTATAACCCGCCCGGCCGCAGTCGCGCGCCACCATCGCCGCGAATTTCGCGCCCGCGATCGAGGCGTTGCGCGAGCCGACGATGCCGACGGCCGGTCGTTTGGCGGCGGCAAGCGCGCCCTTGACGGCCAGAAGCGGCGGCGCGCCGTCGATCTGCTTCAACGCCTGCGGATAGTCCGGCTCACCGATGCCGACGAAGCGGGCGCCGAAGCGACGTGCCGCCTCCAGTTCCCGATGCGCCTCGGCCTCGCTGGCGATGCGGATTGCCCGTGTGGCACCGCCACGCGCCGAAAGCTCCGGCAGTGCGGCAAGTGCTGCCTCGGCCGAGCCGAAATGATTGATGAGGTCGCGAAAGGTGGCAGGGCCGATATTGTCGGAACGGATGAGACGCAGCCAGGCAATTCTTTGCCGCTCGGTCAGCACGACGCCTTTTGATCCGGCGCTCAGCGCATCCATTATCCCTTTGCCCCGATCTTGCTTTCCGTCCCGCCCATCAGGCGCGAAATATTCGCCTTGTGCTTCCAGTAGGAGATAAGCGTCATGATCGCCATCACTGCCGCAACCTTTTCGTTGCCCAATATCCACAGCGCAACCGGAATGACAAGCATGGCAACCAGCGCCGACAGCGAGGAGTAGCGGGTGGTGAAGGCGACCGCCAGCCAGACGGCGGCGAAGAGCACGACCATGATCGGCGCGACTCCGAGCAGGGTGCCGATATAGGTGGCGACACCCTTGCCGCCCTTGAAGCCAATCCAGACCGGGAAGAGATGGCCGATGAAGGCGAAAAAGCCGGCGATGATCGCGGCCTCCTCACCGAGGAAATAACCGACGACCCAGGCTGCGGCCGATGCCTTCAGCGCATCGAGGAGCAGTGTCGCCGCGGCGAGCGTCCGGTTTCCTGTTCTCAGCACATTGGTCGCGCCGATATTGCCGGAGCCGATGCTGCGCACGTCGCCGAGGCCGGCGGCGCGCGTAAGGATCAGGCCGAACGGGATCGAGCCGAAGAGATAACCGATAACGGTGGCGGCAAGCGCGATCGGCAGCGTGATCTGCCATGACATGAGATTGGATAACATATGCCCCCTCAGCCTCTCCGTGGCCTATCCTTGAGTCAGCCTTCTCCCGCTGGGGGATGGACGGCGATCGTGTCGGTTCTAAATTGCGTGGACAAGCTTTCCCGAGACGTATGTCGCGACCGCCCGCCCGCTGAAACGCGCATCCTCGAACGGCGTATTCTTCGAGCGGGAGAGAAGCATGTCTTTGGCGACAAGCCAAGGCTCATCGAGATCGATCAGCGCGATATCGGCCGGAGCGCCTGGCTTCAGCGTGCCGGCATTCAGGCCGAAAATCTCAGCGGGGCGGGTGGACATGGCGTCGATCAGGCGCATCAGGCTCACTTGGCCACCATGGTGAAGCCTGAGGGCTGCCGCCAGCATGGTTTCGAGGCCGATCGCGCCATCCTCGGCCTCGCCGAAGGGCAGGCGCTTCGTATCGACATCTTGCGGGTCGTGCGAGGAGACGATGATATCGATCGCGCCGCTCGCAACGGCCTCGGCCATCGCCACCCGGTCGTCTTCCGGGCGCAGCGGCGGATAGAGCTTGAAGAAGGTGCGATATTCGCCGATGTCGTTTTCGTTGAGCGCCAGATTGTTGATCGAGATGCCGCAGGTCACCTTGGCGCCGCGGCTGCGGGCGCGCTCGATCGCCTCGACCGATTCCGGCACCGAGATCATCGCGGCGTGATAGCGGCCGCGCGTCAGCTGCGCGATCCTCAGATCGCGTTCGAGCGGGATGAGCTCGGCTTCCTTTGGAATGCCGGAAAGCCCGAGCCAGCTGGCGAAAAGCCCTTCATGCATGACGCCGTTGGCGCCGAGATATTTGTCGCGCGTTTCGCAGGAGACGACGGCGCCGAATTCGCGCGCATAGGTCATGATCCTGCGCAGCACCTGCGTGTCGTGGACGCTGGAATGAGCATCGGTGAAGGCGACGGCGCCCGCCTGCATCAACAGGCCGATCTCCGTCATCTCTTCGCCGGCAAGGCCCTTGGTGATGGCGGCGGCGGGATAGACGTTGACCGCGGCCGTATCCCGCGCCGTCTTCTTGACGAATTCGACGAGCGCAATGTCGTCGATGATCGGATCGGTGTCCGGCATCATGATGATCGAGGTGACGCCGCCGGCCGCCGCCGCCCGGCTCGCCGAGGCGATCGTCTCACGGTGTTCGCCGCCGGGTTCGCCGACATGGACGCGCGCATCGACAAGGCCGGGCGTCGCGACAAGGCCCGTGCAGTCGCGGATGACGGCGCCTTCCGGTTCGCCCTGGTTCTGCACCTTGTGGCCGGCGGCGAGAATCACGCCGTTTTCGGCAATGATCGTCCCGATCTCGTCGAGATTGCGCGATGGATCGATGATACGGACGTTCTTGAGGACGATCGGGTTGCTCATGCCATCATTCCATCGCTTCGGGGACCCTGGTTCTGCGAGACGAGCAGCGTCTCCATGACGGCCATGCGCACCGCGACCCCCATTTCCACCTGTTCGGCGATCACGCTCTGCGGCCCGTCCGCCACTTCCGAGGCGATCTCGACGCCGCGGTTCATCGGGCCGGGATGCATGACCAGCGCATCATCCTTGGCTGCCTTCAGCGTTTCGGCGTCGAGCCCGTAGAAGTGATAATATTCGCGCACCGAAGGCACGAAGGCGCCGGACATGCGCTCCCGCTGCAGCCGCAGCATCATCACCACGTCGGCGTCCTTCAGCCCTTCCTTCATCGAATGAAAGACCTCGACACCCATCTCGGCGATGCCGGCAGGCAGGAGGGTCGCTGGCGCAACGACACGGACGCGGGCGCCCATCGCGTTGAGCAGCAGGATATTGGAGCGCGCCACCCGCGAATGCAGCACGTCGCCGCAGATCGCCACGATGATGCGCGAAAGCTTGCCTTTGGCACGGCGGATCGTCAGCGCGTCGAGCAGTGCCTGGGTCGGATGTTCATGCTGGCCGTCACCGGCATTGACGACCGAACAGGAAACCTTCTGGGCGAGAAGGGCGGCCGCACCGGCGCTCGAATGGCGGATCACCAGAACGTCGGGGCGCATCGCATTCAGCGTCATCGCCGTGTCGATCAGCGTTTCGCCTTTCTTGACCGAGGAATTGCCGACCGACATGTTCATGACGTCGGCGCCGAGCCGCTTGCCGGCAAGCTCGAAGGAGGCCTGCGTGCGGGTCGATGCCTCGAAGAAGAGGTTGATCTGCGTCAGCCCGCGTAGCGTCGACGTTTTCTTTTCTCTCTGGCGGCTGATTTTGACGGCCTCATCGGCCTTGTCGAGAAGATAGGTGATATCCTGCTCGGTGAGGCCCTTGATGCCGATGAGGTGGCGGTGGGGAAAAAAGACCATGACCCTGCCTCTTGCTGTCTCTGGCGGGTCTATAAAGAGTGCTGCCCGCCGGGGCAAGCATGTGCTGTGGGCAAAGGCTTATGTCCCCATGCATTTTCGCCCGAATTCCGATAGAGCAGAATGAACCGAATCATAACTTCCGGTTTCCCTTTGCCGGGTTCTTACACTAGAAGCGAATTATGACCTCCGCCAACCGGACTGACGACAAACTCGCAGAACTCAACCAGCCGAGCCTGTGGTCCGGCATCAACGCCTATCGATCCGATCCGCTGATCGTCGATCTGACGGCCGCCCTGCCGCGCGGCATCCGCGAAGACCTGGAAAACATTGGCCGCTACGTCACGTCGCCGGAGGCGCAGGAGATGGCACGCATGGCAAACCAGGGCGCGCCGCAGCTGCGAACCCACGGTCCGCGTGGCGAGCGCCTCGACGTCGTCGAGTTTCACCCCGCCTGGCATGCGCTGATGCGCCGTTCCATGTCTGTCGGCCTACATTCCTCCGTCTGGGATCCCCAGGCCGATACCGAGGCCAAGGACGAGGCCCATAAGGTTCGCGCTGCGCGGTTTTATCTGACGTCACAGCTGGAATCCGGCCATCTCTGCCCGCTGACGATGACGAGCGCCTCCGTTGCGGCACTCTCGGCTTCGCCTGCGGTGCAGAAGGACTGGGCGCCAAAAATTCTCTCGCGCAAATATGATTCGTCGAACAAGCCCGCCATGCAGAAATCCGCCGTGACCATCGGCATGGGCATGACGGAAAAGCAGGGCGGCACGGATGTGCGCGCCAACAGGAGCACTGCCGAAAAAGTCAGCGAGGGCATCTACCGGCTGTCCGGGCACAAGTGGTTCATGTCGGCGCCGATGAGCGATGCCTTCATCATGCTGGCGCAGACGAAGGAGGGCATGGGCTGCTTTCTCGTGCCGCGCCTTCTGGAGGATGGTTCCGCCAACGGGCTGCAATTCCAGCGGCTGAAGGACAAGGTCGGCAACCGCTCCAACGCCTCTTCCGAGGTCGAGTTTACAGACACGTTCGGTTTCCTGCTCGGTGGTCCGGATGCCGGCGTCCGCACTATCCTCGACATGGTGACGCTGACCCGGCTCGACTGCGCGCTGGCCTCGTCAGGCATGATGCGCGCCTCGCTCGCCGAAGCTGTGCACCACACCCGCGGCCGCAGCGTCTTCGGCAAGATGCTCGTCAACCAGCCGATCATGACGCGCGTGCTCGCCGACATGGCGCTCGATGTCGCCGCCGCGACCGCACTGTCCTTCCGTCTTGCCGACGCCTTCGACAAGGCGCGCGGCAATGCCGAGGAGGCGGCCTATGCCCGCGTCATGACGCCGGTCGCCAAATACTGGTGCTGCAAGATCGCGCCGGCGCTGATCTACGAGGCGATGGAATGCATTGGCGGCAATGGCTACATCGAAGAGCGCCCGATCGCGCGCCATTACCGCGAAGCTCCGGTCAACGCCATCTGGGAAGGCTCCGGCAACGTCATGGCGCTCGACGTGCTGCGCGTGCTCAACCGTGGCAAGGATCTGTTCGAAACGGTCTTCGCCGGCCTTGCCCGCGATCTCGGCCCTGCCGGCAAGAAGACCATTGACGTGCTGCGCGCCGCAATCGCACTGTGCGAACAGGATGAGGGCGCCGCGCGCCTGCTCGTCGAACAACTGGCACTCGCCGCCGGTGCCGCCGAGCTCTATCGGCTGGGGGCAGGGCGCATTGCCGATGCCTTCATCGAAACGCGTCTTGCCGGCGGCTGGCGCTCCACCTACGGCATGCTCGATTCCCGCTTCGACGCCAGCTACATCGTCGACCTGCTCTATCCGCCTGCGGCCTGAGCGCAGCTAGGAAGCGATATCGAAGCGTTTTGCGCTGATGGCTGCCCCTCACCCTGACCCTCTCCCCGTAAAAACGGGGAGAGGGGACGTGCCTTGCGAAAGGTTGGTGGGGACGGAGAGGTTGCGGCATTGTCCCTTCGCCCCGTTTACGGGGAGAAGGTGGCGGCAGCCGGATGAGGGGCGGTCTCAGGATTTCCCTGACCTCGGCTACGATCCCTTGCCATAAACGAAAATCCGGCCGCGTCGCCGCGGCCGGATATCAATGTTTACGTCCGAAAATTAGCGTTCAAAAGAAGCCACGGCGCTGCCACCAGCCGGCTTTCTTCGGCTTGCCGTCATCGCCTTCGCCATTCTCGACGCGGGTGGATTTCACCGTTGGCTCGGAGGAGGAGATGTTGGATTCGCGGTTGGCGCGAACCGGCTTTGCTTCTTCCTGAACTGATGTTTCGAGATCGGCAGAGGCTTCCACCAATTCCGGTTCGGCCTCGACCGCAGGGGCCGTCTCTGCAACCGGTTCCTCGACCGGCGCTGCGGCCGGTTTGCGGCGGCCGCGGGCACGGGCGGGCTTCACCTCTTCGGTTATGACAGGCGCGCTCTCGACGGCTGCCATCGCCGCCTGGCCTTCGTCGGCCTGTTCGGCAATCGCCTCAACCGCTACGGCTTCGCTCGGAGCACCGTCGTTCGAAACGTCGTCACCTTCGTCCTCGTCGCCGCCATTGTCTTCAACGGCTTCGCCAGCCGTCAGTTCGGAACCATCCTCGGCACGATTGCGACGGCCGCCACGCTTGCCGCGACGGCGGCGCTTGCGGCGCTGCGATTCCTCGCTTTCGGCGCGTGTGTCGGGCGTAGCTTCGGTGTTTTCATCACCTTCGCCGCCCTCGTCGTCGCCGTCCTCATCCTCGTCGCCGGCTTCGCTGGCCGATACAGGCTGTTCGGCATTGCCGTTGCGGCCGCGGCGGCGCCTGCGGCGCTTGCGCTTGCGGTTGCCGTCAGCTTCGCCTTCCGCGCGTGCCGCGACGGACCGCTCGGCAACGACCGGCTTTTCCTCGAGTTCCTCGTCTTCTTCCTCATCCACTTCGATGACGATATCGTCGTCGTCATCCTCGGGAATGGCTGCGAAGTTGAAGAGGGTTTCGATCTTGACCGGGTTTTCCACCGGCTCGCCGCGATCGATGGCGAAATGTTGCGCGCCGACCGAGCCGTCCGCATCGATGATGATCGCAACGCCGAAGCGGCTCTCATAATCGACAATCGTCTGGCGCTTGTGGTTGAGCAGGTAGAGCGCGATGTCAGGCGTGGTGCGCACGGTGATGTTGTGCGTGGTGTTCTTGAGCAGATATTCCTCGATGCCGCGCAGGACATGCAGGGCGACGGAGGACTGCGAACGCACATGGCCGCTGCCGCCGCAATGCGAGCAGACCTGCGTGGTCGATTCGAGAACCGAAGCGCGGATGCGCTGGCGCGACATTTCGAGCAGGCCGAAATGCGAGATCCGGCCGACCTGGATGCGGGCACGGTCGTTCTTCAGGCATTCCTTCAGCTTCTTCTCGACGGCGCGGTTGTTGCGCTTCTCTTCCATGTCGATGAAGTCGATGACGATCAGGCCGGCAAGGTCGCGAAGGCGAAGCTGGCGGGCGACTTCGTCTGCAGCCTCGAGGTTCGTCTGCAGCGCGGTGTCCTCGATCGAATGTTCGCGGGTCGAGCGGCCGGAGTTGACGTCGATCGAGACCAGCGCTTCGGTCTGGTTCATGATCAGGTAGCCGCCGGACTTCAGCGTCACCTGTGGCTGCAGCATGCGGTCGAGCTGAGCCTCGATGCCGGAACGCGAAAAGATCGGATGGATGTCGCGGTAGGGCTGAACCACTTTGGCATGGCTCGGCATCAGCATCTTCATGAAGTCTTTCGCTTCACGATAGCCTTCTTCGCCGGAAACGATGACTTCGCTGATATCCTTGTTGTAGAGGTCGCGGATCGAACGCTTGATCAGCGAGCCTTCCTCATAGACGAGGCAGGGTGCCGTGGACGCCAGCGTCAGCGTGCGCACATTCTCCCAGAGGCGCATCAGATATTCGAAGTCGCGCTTGACCTCGACCTTGGTGCGGTTGGCACCGGCGGTGCGAAGGATGACGCCCATGCCCTGCGGCACCTCGAGCAGG
This sequence comes from Rhizobium changzhiense, assembly GCF_013087625.1. Lineage (NCBI taxonomy): Bacteria > Pseudomonadati > Pseudomonadota > Alphaproteobacteria > Hyphomicrobiales > Rhizobiaceae > Rhizobium > Rhizobium changzhiense. The sequence goes on along the minus strand of NZ_JABFCQ010000001.1, from coordinate 73,760 downwards.
CGCGCAATTTCCTTCAGGCGCTTGCGGTCGGCAGGATTGGTGATCTTGCGGGAAATGCCGCCGCCGCGCGCCGTGTTCGGCATCAGCACCGAGTAGCGGCCGGCGAGCGAGAGATAGGTGGTAAGGGCTGCACCTTTGTTGCCGCGCTCCTCCTTGGCGACCTGCACGAGCAGGATCTGGCGGCGCTTGATGACTTCCTGGATGCGGTACTGCTTGCGCGGCTTGCGCTGCACGCGGTCCGGCACTTCTTCCATTGCGTCTTCGGCGCCGACGGATTCGATGACTTCCTCTTCGCCGTGATCGTCATCATCATCGTCGTCATCGTGGCGACGCTTGCTGGTATCGACGTCCTCGGAGATCGAGTCGGTTTCCACCATGGCGGCCATCGCGCCGCCGGTCGAACCGTCATCCTCGTTGTCGATAGTCGAAGCGCCTTCGGCCTCGACGTCGGTCGGAACGGCATCCTCGGTCGCTGTCGTCTCAGCAACCGGTTCTACGACCTTCTTGCGGCTGCGGCGCGGCCTTGCCTTCTTGGCCGGCGCTTCTTCGGCGGCCTCGGGCGATGCCGCGGCCTCTACCGTCGCTGTCTCTTCCGTAACGGCAGCCGTTTCCGGCGCCTCTGTCGAAACGATGCCGACATCCGGCTGATCCTGCTTGGAAAGATCGACCATCGGCGCGGTTTCGACATGCTCGACGTCTTCGTCGCGGCGATGCTCCTCGGCTTCGGCCCGAAGCAGTGCCTGACGGTCGGCAAGCGGTATCTGATAATAGTCGGGATGGATTTCGGCGAAGGCCAGGAAGCCATGCCGGTTGCCGCCGTAATCGACGAAGGCGGCCTGCAGCGAGGGTTCGACCCTCGTTACCTTTGCAAGATAGATGTTGCCGCGGATCTGCTTCTTGTGCTGGGACTCGAAGTCAAATTCTTCTATGCGGTTCCCGCGAACGACAACGACGCGCGTCTCTTCCTCGTGAGACGCATCGATAAGCATTTTGTCTGCCATGTAAGCTGTGCTCCTCGGCGTGGCCGCAAGAGCGCATTCCCGACTGCTGTTGAAACAGAAAGAATGCGGTCCGCAGTGGCCGCGCCGGATAATGAAAGTCGCGCCTGATGCGAGGGGGAGGGCAGCAGCCAGACCGCAGCCGGAACCATTTCGGTCCGGGGCCTGTACACTTCAGATAAAACCTGCTGCGAAACCATCAACAACCAAGCGTGATCGACAAATACGAAGACCCGTTCGGGTCCGATGAGTTTGCTCCCTGAGAGCGTGGTGGCTGATCCACCAATGAATTCCGACAATAAGCCGGAAAATCAGGATCCAGTTCTAGGGATGAAGCGCATGAGACGGCGGACGATGACCGGTGTGGCGCCAGGTCCTGATCTGGCTGGCAGCCTTTGCGGCGACTCTATCCCGTCAACACTTTACCCTGAAATTCGTTGTATGTTTTCTGTGTCACAATAGCAAGGGAAAAGCCAAATGTGCCATAATATTGATGGATTTCGCAACGCATAGAAGCTGGGGATAAAGTGATCGCGATTCGGCAGGCTGCAGCGGGTGTTTCGTCACAGGACGTTGGCCGCAGCCGCATCGGGTCCATCGCAATTCAGATAGGGTGTGGCGGTTTATTGTTTAAGAGGGCTCGGATCGCGGCGAAATCCGCAGCGCGGCGATCGACATTCGCAAGGCGGGTTCTGGCGGCGCTTTTGGCCGCTAGTCTGCTGCCGGCCGCTGCCAGCTCTGTCGAGGCCAGGGATCCGCTGCTTGCCTATGGCGCGCGCATCGTCGGCGATGATGCAAGGACCCGCATCGTCATCGATTTCGATCGCGAGCCGCGTTTCTCCGTTCACTATATCGCCAATCCGGAACGCATCGTCGTCGACTTGCCGGCGACCGCCTTCGGTTTTCCGGCGAAGGATCTTGCCGCCCGCGGCCTGTTCAAGGATATCCGCTACGGCAAGATGGACGAAGAGAGCGCCCGCATCGTGCTGACGACAGCAGGGCCGGTGAAGCTGGCGCTTGCCAAGGTGCAGGCCGATGAGGCGGGCAACGGCCATCGGCTGGTGCTCGATGCGGAGATGATCGACAAGAAGGCCTTTGCCGAACTGGTGAAGACGCAATCCTGGAGCGATCGGACTGAGGCGGCTAAGACCACGAGCGCCATTCCGGCACCGCAAAAGGCTGCTCCCGGCGATTTCGTCATCGCCGTCGACGCCGGCCATGGCGGCATCGACACCGGCGCGATCGGCGTCGACACCAAGACCGAGGAAAAGCAGGTGACGCTTGCCTTCGCCAAGGCCTTGACCGATCGGTTGAACAAGGAACCGGGCATCAAGGCTTTCCTGACGCGCGAGGACGACGAGTTCCTGTCGCTTTCGCAGCGTGTGCTGATCGCCCGCCAGAACCACGCCGGCCTCTTCATTTCGCTGCATGCCGATACGCTGAAGCAGAAGGATATCCGCGGCGCGACCGTCTACACGATCTCCGACAAGGCATCCGACAAGCTCGCCGCCGACCTTGCCGAACGCGAAAACCTTTCCGACCAGATCGCCGGCAAGGAGACGGTTGCCGAGCCGCCAGAGGTTGCCGACATCCTGCTCGATCTGACGCGGCGCGAAACGCAGGCCTTCTCGATCTCGCTCGCCGAGAGTGTGCTGAATTCTTTCAAGGATCAGGTCGGCACTATCAACAATCCGCACCGTCATGCCGGCTTCCGCGTGCTGCAGGCCCCTGACGTGCCGTCGATCCTTCTCGAGATCGGGTTCCTCTCGAATGCCGAAGACGAGAAACTGCTGCTCGACGAGGCCTGGCGCGGCAAGATCGCCGGTCTCTTGACCGACGCAGTCAAGCGATACCGCGCCGCCGTCATGGCGAATGGCGGCTAACGCAAATGTGTCGCGGCTGCGGGACAGTGGTATCCATAAAAACAAAGACTTAAGTCGCGTTGCATGAATCGAATTCTGAGCGAGATGCCTCAGCTTGGCGGCGGGGACGGGCGTTGCTTGGATGTGACAGTCCTAATGAAACGCGTCTGCAGCGGTGAATGCGGCGGGGAGAGCCCTATTTTCCTCACAATCGCGCCGTTACTCCGGCTTATGTTTCGTAAGCCTTGATCGCGGAATCGGCTTGTGGCGGTAGCGCTCATGGAGTAAGCCGCGCAACGTGCAAATTGCCTTGATCAATGCAATCGTTGCGTCTGCGCCGATTGAAGATCAAAGAGACCGGTAGCTGAAAATATGGTTAGACTTTTTGGATATTTCTTCGGAATGGCCTGCGTCCTGTTTCTGGTCGCGGCGGCGGGTGTTGCCATCTATCTCGCCAATGTCGCGAAGGATCTCCCGGACTATGCCGTTCTGAACAGCTACGCGCCGCCGGTGACAACCCGCGTCCATGCCGGCAACGGCGCATTGATGGCCGAGTATGCCAAGGAAAAGCGTCTCTTCCTACCGATACAGGCGGTTCCCGACCGCGTGAAGGCGGCTTTCCTGTCGGCCGAAGATAAGAACTTCTACAATCATCCGGGCGTCGATCTCACAGGCCTCGGCCGCGCAATCCTCGTCAACCTGCAGAATTTCGGTTCCGGCCGCCGCCCGGTCGGCGCCTCGACCATCACCCAGCAGGTGGCCAAGAACTTCCTTTTGAGCTCGGACCAGACGATCGACCGCAAGATCAAGGAAGCGATCCTGTCCTTCCGTATCGAGCAGGCCTACAGCAAGGACAAGATCCTCGAGCTCTATCTGAACGAGATCTTCTTCGGCATGAATTCCTACGGCATCGCCGGCGCCGCACTCACCTATTTCAACAAATCCGTCACCGAACTGACCGTCGCCGAGGCCGCCTATCTCGCCTCGCTGCCGAAGGGGCCTGCCAATTATCATCCTTTCCGCCATCCGGAAGCTGCGCTCGAGCGCCGCAACTGGGTGATCGACCGCATGGTCGAGAACGGTTATGTCAGCCAGCCTGACGGCGAGGAAGCCAAGAAGCAGCCGCTCGGCGTCACCGCCCGCACCACCGGCCCCTCGCTCTTTGCTTCGGATTATTTCGCCGAAGCTGTGCGCCGCCAGCTAATCGACCAGTACGGCGAAAAGGTCCTCTATGAGGGCGGCCTTTCGGTGCGCACGTCGCTCGATCCGCAGATGCAGCTCGCTGCCCGCAAGGCGCTGCAGGACGGTCTGGTCACTTACGACGAGCGCCGCGGTTTCCACGGCCCGATCAAGCAGATCGATGCAAGCGGTGATTGGGGCAAGGCGCTAGCCGATATCCCCACCCTGTCCGATGTGCCGGAATGGCGGCTTGCCGTCGTACTCGCCGTGTCCGACTCGACCGTCGACATCGGCCTGCAGCCGACCAAGGATGGCAGCGGCAAGGTTGCGGCCGATCGCCAGCGCGGCACCATCGACGCCAAGAACATGCAGTGGGCCTTCCGTTCGGCCGACGGCGCCCGCAAGACCACGAAATCGCCGGTCGGCGCCGTATCCCCCGGTGACGTCGTCTATGTCTCAAAGCTCGGTGACGACGCGTCGACCTCCTATCGCCTGCAGCAGCCGCCGAAGGTGCAAGGAGGCCTGGTCGCCATGGATCCGAAGACCGGCCGCGTGCTCGCCATGGTCGGCGGTTTCTCCTATGCCCAGTCCGAATTCAACCGCGCCACCCAGGCGATGCGCCAGCCGGGCTCCTCGTTCAAGCCTTTCGTGTACGCGGCGGCGATGGACAATGGTTATACGCCGGCTTCGGTCATCATGGACGCGCCGATCGAAATCGTCTCGGGCGGCCAGGTCTGGAGGCCGGAAAACTACGGCGGCGAATCCGGCGGGCCCTCGACGCTGCGTTCGGGCATCGAGCATTCGCGCAACCTGATGACGGTGCGCCTCGCCAACGATCTCGGCATGAACATCGTCGCCGAATATGCCGAGCGCTTCGGCATCTACGATCACATGCTGCCAGTTCTTTCCATGTCGCTCGGCGCCGGCGACACGACAGTGCTGCGCATGGTCTCGGCCTATTCGGTCATCGCCAATGGCGGCAAGCAGATCAAGCCGACATTGATCGACCGCATCCAGGATCGCTACGGCAAGACGATCTTCAAGCATGAGGAGCGTCTCTGCGAGGGCTGCAATGCGGGCGACTGGCAGAACCAGGAAGAGCCGAATGTCGTCGACAATCGCGAAACCGTTCTCGATCCGATGACCGCCTACCAGATCACCTCGATGATGCAGGGCGTCATCCAGCGCGGCACCGCCGCCGGCAAGATCGATCTCGGCGGTCGCGACGTCGCCGGAAAGACCGGCACCACCAACGACGAGAAGGATGCCTGGTTCGTCGGCTTCACGCCGGATTTGGTCGCAGGCCTCTATATGGGCTTCGATACGCCGGGCCCGCTCGGCCGCGGCGGCACCGGCGGCGGTCTCTCCGCCCCGATCTTCAACGAATTCATGCAGGCTGCCGTCAAGGATACGCCGGAATCGAAATTCGTCATCCCGCCCGGCATGAACCTGATCCCGATCGACCGCAAGACCGGCATGGCGGCCGGGGACGGCGATCCGAACACCATTGTCGAGGCTTTCAAGCCTGGCACCGGCCCGGCCGACAGCTTCTCCGTGATCGGCATGGACAGCACCATGGCGCCGGAAGAGATCCTGAAGACCTCGCCGCAGGCAAACCAGGCCGTCCAGACCGGCACGCCCGGCCTGTTCTGACTGAGGCCTGAATTTTGCACGCCCGCCGCGGCCCTTTACATCCGCGGCGGGCGTCTCTATGTCACCAGCACCTGAAGAAGACCGAGACAGAGAAGCAGGAAAATGCGAGCGGAAATCGAAAACGTGGTCGATGAAACCAAGCAGGCTATCACCCTGCTGAGGAGGCATCTTTGACTGGGACCAGGCGATAAGACGGCTGGACTGGTTGAACAACAAGGCAGAGGATCCGAACCTCTGGAACGACGCTTCCGAAGCGCAGAAGTTGATGCGCGAGCGCCAGCAGCTCGATGACGGTATCAACGGCGTCAAGCAGCTCGAGCAGCAGCTGAACGACAATATCGAGCTGATCGAGCTTGGCGAGGAAGAGGGCGACCAGAGCGTCGTCAAGGAAGCCGAAGATACGCTGAAGGCCTTGAAGGCCGAGGCCGCGCGCCGCCAGGTGGAAGCCATGCTCTCCGGTGAAGCCGACGGCAACGACACCTATCTCGAAGTCCATTCCGGCGCCGGCGGCACCGAAAGCCAGGACTGGGCGAACATGCTTTTGCGCATGTACACCCGCTGGGCCGAACGCCAGCGCTTCAAGGTCGAGCTTCTCGAAGTCCATGACGGCGAAGAGGCGGGCATCAAGTCCGCGACCCTGCTTGTCAAGGGCCACAATGCCTATGGCTGGCTGAAGACGGAATCGGGCGTGCACCGCCTGGTGCGCATCTCGCCCTACGACAGCAATGCGCGTCGCCACACCTCCTTCTCGTCGATCTGGGTCTATCCGGTTGTCGACGACTCGATCCAGATCGAGATCAACGAAAGCGACTGCCGCATCGATACCTATCGTTCGTCGGGCGCCGGCGGCCAGCACGTCAACACTACCGACTCGGCCGTGCGCATCACGCATATCCCGACCGGTATCGTCGTGCAGTGCCAGCAGGAGCGTTCGCAGCACAAGAACCGTGCCAAGGCCTGGGACATGCTGCGCGCCCGCATGTACGAAGCGGAATTGAAGAAGCGCGAGGACGCCGCCAACGCCGAAGCCGCCTCCAAGACCGATATCGGCTGGGGCCACCAGATCCGCTCCTACGTGCTGCAGCCCTACCAGCTGGTCAAGGACCTGCGCACCGGTGTCGCCAGCAGCGCGCCGGACGACGTTCTCGACGGCGACCTGAACGAGTTCATGGAAGCGGCCCTTGCCCACCGCATCAGCGGCGCCGCCGACGCGGTCGTCGAGGATGTCGACTGATCGGATTGATGATGGATTGAGTTGGCAAAGCCCCGGAGATGGGGCTTTGCCTTTTCTTCAAGCCATTGCGCTGATGTCGCTGTCTTGAAACAGCGCTGCCGACAGATCGGCAATCTCGTCATGAACGGCTGCGCGCTCGATGCCCGGGGGATCGGTAAAAAGTTCTGCCGCAAAGGCAAGGCCGAGCGCCGTGCCCTCTGGCACGAAGACATAATGTCCAAGGCCGCCGCCGAAGATCTTAAGAGCGCTGCGCCGGAGCCGCGCATGCAGCCATGATGAACATTCTTCGGCGGGTGCCGCCCTGTCGGCATCACCGACCAGGATAAGGGCAGGCGCATCGACAGCTTTCAGGCTTTCCTCGCTGAAGCTGAGAACGGACCGGCCCGGTGCGCACAGGAGCGCGGCCTTGATTCTATCATCTCGGTAGGACTTCGACATCCGGGCCCACGAATCGCGAAACACCTCGCTGGTGCTGAGCAATGCCGGGATATGATCGGCAAGGTCGGGAAATTCCCTTGGTCCGCGCGCGCCCCCCGGCTTCATCCTGGACGGTTCGAACTGCGAGAACTGGGCGACAGCCCCAAGAAGCAGCATCACGCTATAAGCTCCGGCCGAAAACCCCGCTGCGTAGACACTGTTCGTATCGATACGGCCAGAGAGATCGCTGAGCCACTCGTCGCAATGGTCGAGCATGTAGCTGAGATCCGGCGCCCGCTCCCAAAGGCAGGCAAAGCCTTCAGCGCGATAGGGCTCGTCGCCGGTATTGCCGTGATGGCTGACGCCGAGCGCCGCAAATCCGCGATCGACCAGGCGTCGCGCCAGCCACTCCAGTCCGGCCGCGGATCCGCCGGTGCCATGCGATAACAGCACGAGGGGATAGGGCCCGGCCTCCGGCCGGATGGGTGCATTGCGGGCGACGGCCGCCTTCTGGAACCAGCTTCGTTCCGGCACGTCGCTTTGCGCGTCATCGGGGGCGGGGTACCAGAGGGACCAACTGATGGGTCTGGGGCCGGCGGCATCCCAGTTCGACCTTTTCTCGTCGTAGAGGACGCCGTCGCGAAAGCCCAGTTTCATCTCTTGAATGCCCCTCTGAACACGTCCCAGCCGTTCAATTCGTCGCCTTCTCGACGGTGATGTCGCCGAATTCGTCGATCAGCACGGTCCAGCCATCCGGCTCCGCCGCAGGGTCGGTCTTCAGATAGACCGTGGCGAAGAGCCCCGGCTGCTTGATGATCCCGTTCGAATTCTCGGGGCGTATATCGGTCACGTAAGGCTTCAGGTCGCTGAACTCCTGCAGCTCGATGGTCGAGGCGATCGCCGGGCCGGTCTCGGTCTGGGCAATCTGCTGCAGATAGACCTTCGAGGTTCTGTCCGGCTGCCGCACGGCAAAGAGCTTGTAGTAGCCGTGGCGCTGCGTCCCTTCTTCTTCGGAGTTGGCAACGCTCTCGGCGCCCTTCGGCGCCCGCTCGACTGCCGGTGCGTTGCCGTCGTCCTCCCAATAGCCGGTGCTGGTCGCGAAAATCACCGATTCCGGCAGGAGGGCATCCTGCGCCGGCGCGGCCTCCGCTGTGGTGCTCCATCCCGCAAGCAGGAGGCTGGTCATCAATATCCGTCGCATTGCCATCGTCTCAATCCTTGAACTGCTCGGCGAGAATACGGTCGGACCAGGAGCGGTCGGGATCAGAAAGAATGCGCGCCGTCACATGCTCCGACTGGGCGATGCGGATATGCAGCACCGACTTGACCTCGGTATTGTCGGCCACCGCGTTCACCGGCCGCTTCTCCGGCTCGAGAATGTCGATATCGACGGTCACCTTGTTCGGCAGCAGAGCGCCTCTCCAGCGCCGCGGCCGGAAAGCGCTGACCGGCGTCATGGCAAGCAGTGGCGCCTCGAGCGGCAGGATCGGGCCGTGGGCGGAAAGATTATAAGCCGTCGATCCGGCGGGTGTTGCGACCATCAGCCCGTCGCAGATCAGTTCCTCCAGACGCACGCGCCCGTCCACCATGACCCTCAGATTCGCGGCTTGATAGGACTGGCGAAAAAGATAGACCTCGTTGATGGCGAGCGCCGTCGAGTTGGTGCCGTCGGCGTTGGCCGTCGTCATCTGCAATGGCCGGAAGACGTTTTCGACGGCGACGCAGATGCGCTCCTGAAGCCGATCGGTGCGATAATCGTTCATCAGGAAGCCGACCGAGCCGCGATTCATGCCGTAAACCAGCTTGCCGGAGTTCATGGTGTTGTGCAGCGTCTGCAGCATGAAACCGTCGCCGCCGAGCGCGACGATGACGTCGGCTTCGTCAGCCGGTACGTCACCATAGATGCCAATCAACTCCTCGCGCGCGGCAAGCGCCTCCGTCGTTGGTGAGGCGAGAAAGGAAAGCGTCTGAAATGAACGGCCCATGCAATGCCCTTTATGATGCTGCCCTAGCTAAAGGATAAAGGCCTTACGCGACAAGGACGTTTTCTATCGCGAAGCGTTTTGAGTTGCAGCCGACCTGTCCGCGCAGACACGGATTTTCCCTTTACAGAATCACAGAATCTGCTAGTTGGGCAACTAACGCCCTTGTAGCTCAGTTGGTAGAGCACCTGATTTGTAATCAGGGGGTCCCGGGTTCGAACCCTGGCGGGGGCACCAGCCTACGCTCTGTGAGCTTCGGCTCGGCGAGCCGAAGAGACAGCTAAGCGGAGGCTGTCGCGCCGTAGTCCCGTCAGGAACGAAGGCGGACTGGTTCGAGATGCTCCGGCTCCATCTTTCCGCGCGATACCGTCTGCCGACTCATAGTCTAGGTTCGATGCTGCTTCGCTCAATCTCGCAGGCTCACATCGCTCGATGAACCGCGCGTGAAGGGCTGCTTCACCGCCAATTCAGCCGCGCCCGCTTATCTTCGCCTCATCATCAATGAGGAAACAGCCATGAAGCTCGCACATCTTCTTCTCGCCGCAACCATTTCCTTCGGTGCGGCTTTCGCGTCCGTCGCACCGGCGGCCGCCATGCCGGCCGAGCGGCCGGCGGTGACGGCGCAGGGCGATATCGTTCAAATTCGCGATGGCTGGCGACGTGATCGCGACCGTGACGACCGTGGCTGGCGCGATGGGCGCGATTGGCGCCGGTCCGATTGGCGCGATGATCGCCGTCATTGGCGGCGGTGGCGTGCCGAGCGTTGGCAGGAGCGCCGCGAGTGGCGTGATCGCGATCGCGGCATGCCGTTCTGGCTCTACCGCAGCTGACGATAACGGCCCGGATCATCCGGGCCGTTACTTTAATGAGTGACGGGTTCGTTGACGCTCGCCTCGATCCTGTCGCCATTGCCGGTCTGTCCGGCGCCGGAGGGCGACATCATTGCGATGCTAAGCACGGAGGCGACCATGAAGGCGACGACGGCGATCATTATGCGCATGAGCGTTCAATCCTCGTTCGATCCGCGGGATTAACGCATGATCTCCGTCGGCGTTCCTGCAAGTATTATTGCACCTGGCCCGGCGTCGCGGGGCCGGGCGCCGTCGGCGACAGGGGATCGGGCTGGTGGACGGGGTGCGACGTGTCCACCCAAATGATGCTGAGGATAATCACGACGAAGACCGCGATGAAAAGGATACCGAAAATCAGCGGTCGAATGGCCATGATAGGGATCGTTCCTTCTTATTTCTGAGCCGGTCGCTACGACCGATCATTGCCCGATCATAGTGCTCCGGGGCGTCATTCCAAGGCAAAAGTGGATTTTTGTGGCATCGGTCGGGCGCTGCACGAACGTTGTGCGTGTCGGTTTCCGTTTGTCGCGCCGGATCGAACTCCTGCTTAATTCCTTAAATCCGAATCGATTGCGCGTCTGAAAAGACGCGCGGCGCCGCATGTCACGGATGATCGTCTATCCTGTCGAAGTGGTCTATGCAGGCGATACGGCGCGCAGGCTGATGGACGGATCGACCGGCTGCCCTTGCTTGGGCCGGCCTATGCCTTCAGGTGAAGCCGCGCCGCGTAGAGTGCGATCGCCGCCGCATTCGAGACGTTGAGCGATTTTATAGCGCCCGGCATGTCGAGACGGGCAAGTGCGTTGACGGTTTCCCGCGTCTTCTGCCGAAGTCCCTTGCCCTCGGAGCCGAGCACGAGCGCCACCTTCTCGCCCGAGAAGGTGCCTTCGAGTGGCGCCGGCCCTTCCGAATCGAGACCGATGGTGGAAAAGCCGAGCTTGTGCAACTCACCGAGCGCATCGGCGAGATTGGTGACCTGTATATAAGGTATCAGTTCCAGCGCGCCGGAGGCGGACTTGGCGAGCACGCCCGATTCGGTCGGGCTGTGTCGCTGCGTGGTGATCACAGCGCCGGCATTGAAGGCGACGGCCGAGCGCATGATCGCGCCGACATTGTGCGGGTCGGTCACTTGATCGAGGACGAGCAGGAGAGGGCTTTCCTCCAGCGCTTCGAGCCGGCGTACCGGAAGCGGCCGTGTTTCCAGCATGACGCCCTGATGGATCGCCTCGGGGCCGAGCACCTTGTCGATCTCCTGCGGCGAGACGATCTCGAAGGGAATGCCGAGCGCCTCGACATCGACTTCGAGGCGCGCCAGCGCGTTCTGAGTCACGAACAGCTTGATCTTCTTGCGCTCGGGATTGTCGAGCGCTGCACGCACCGTATGCAGGCCATAGAGATGCACCTGGTCGGGCGCAAGCGCCGGCGGCTTCCAGTCCTCAGCCCCGCGCTTTCGCTTCTGCGGCTGAGGTGTCGGAATCTCGCCGCGCTCGCGCTTGGCGTCACGGTGGGCGCGCCGCAGAGTGGCGTAATGCGTATCCTTGGCGGATGGGTCTGCGGCGGCCTTGCCGCCGGATTTGTTGTCTTTGCTCATGCAGCTTTATAGCCATGGCGCTCGCTGCCGCATAGGCTTTCTTTCATATGCCGGCTTTCGGCGGCGAATGAAATTTTTCGTGTTTTTTCCGTTGTCATCGTGTTGACAGACTGAAATGCTCCGGTCATATACGCGGCGCAGACGACGGGCGGCAACGCTTCGAAGTCTGACGAACTTGGTCTAGCGATCCGGACGAAAACTGGAGAGATGCCCGAGTGGTTAAAGGGGACGGACTGTAAATCCGTTGGCTCAGCCTACGTTGGTTCAAATCCAACTCTCTCCACCATTCGTCATCGGATCGGACCACCCCGCGGGTATAGCTCAATGGTAGAGCAGCAGCCTTCCAAGCTGAATACGCGGGTTCGATTCCCGCTACCCGCTCCAGTTTCCCTTAAGCCACTTCATACGACCGCCGTCGCGGGTGTCCCGAGATGTCTCTGGCGCTGCCGAAGAAGCTATCGGCGGCCAAGGGAAGGGCGCTTGACGCCGAACGTCTATGGCGCATTTCTGGCGGTCCATGCGATTTTCTCTGAGATTTCAGTGATTTTCGAGGGTGCTTTGGCGAATCGCCTTGCAGGCGGCGAATTGTCTCCCATATGCGCTGTCAGGCCAAGAATGGCGTCTGCAATTAAGTCTTGCGCAATGTCGCCGAAAGCCTTAAACGGCGGCACTAAACCGGTTCGCCGGTGCCACCATTTTCGTTCACAGGAAGCATTCAAATGGGAAAGAGTAAGTTTGAGCGCAACAAGCCGCACGTCAACATTGGCACGATTGGCCACGTTGACCACGGCAAGACGTCTCTGACGGCAGCGATCACGAAGTACTTCGGTGAGTACAAGGCGTACGACCAGATCGACGCGGCTCCGGAAGAAAAGGCGCGTGGCATCACGATTTCGACGGCTCACGTTGAATATGAGACGCCGGCCCGCCACTACGCCCACGTCGACTGCCCCGGCCACGCCGACTACGTCAAGAACATGATCACCGGTGCTGCCCAGATGGACGGCGCGATCCTGGTGTGCTCGGCTGCTGACGGCCCGATGCCGCAGACGCGCGAACACATCCTGCTGGCTCGCCAGGTCGGCGTTCCGGCAATCGTTGTGTTCCTGAACAAGGTCGACCAGGTTGACGACGCCGAGCTTCTCGAACTGGTCGAGCTCGAAGTACGCGAACTGCTGTCGTCCTACGACTTCCCGGGCGACGATATCCCGGTCGTCAAGGGTTCGGCACTTGCTGCTCTTGAAGATTCGGACAAGAAGATCGGCGAAGACGCGATCCGCGAACTGATGGCCGCTGTCGATGCCTACATCCCGACGCCTGAGCGTCCGATCGACCAGCCGTTCCTGATGCCGATCGAAGACGTGTTCTCGATCTCTGGCCGCGGCACGGTTGTGACCGGCCGCGTCGAGCGTGGCATTGTCAAGGTTGGCGAAGAAGTCGAGATCGTCGGCATCCGTCCGACCTCGAAGACGACGGTGACCGGCGTTGAAATGTTCCGCAAGCTGCTCGATCAGGGCCAGGCTGGCGACAACATCGGTGCGCTGATCCGCGGTGTGAACCGTGACGGCGTCGAGCGTGGCCAGATCCTGGCGAAGCCCGGCTCTGTGAAGCCGCACAAGAAGTTCATGGCAGAAGCCTACATCCTGACGAAGGAAGAGGGTGGCCGTCATACGCCGTTCTTCACCAACTACCGTCCGCAGTTCTACTTCCGCACGACCGACGTGACGGGCATTGTGACGCTGCCGGAAGGCACGGAGATGGTTATGCCGGGGGACAACGTCACGGTTGCCGTCGAGCTGATCGTTCCGATCGCGATGGAAGAAAAGCTGCGCTTCGCCATCCGCGAAGGCGGCCGCACCGTCGGCGCCGGCATCGTCGCGTCGATCGTCGAGTAACTTTTAAGTTATCCGCAATTATGAAGACCCCGCTGGAAACGGCGGGGTTTTTCATTTTGATGGCTTCCGGTAGGTTTAACAGGTGTTGTAAAAATATCGTTAAATTGGCCTGTCACAGTATTTTGTTCATCTCACGTTCAGAAACCGGTTTGTGATTGGGCCATTTTAGTCCAGACTCCTTCTTGCAAGAGGAGAGCCCGGATGATTCCAAAGGCCACATTCGCTGCGACGATATTCGCGATGTATGTTTTCACGATGTTTTTCATCGCCGCAATTCCGCAAGAAGTTGTTCAGTCTGCCGGAGTGCAGATTGGCGAGGTAAGTGTCGTCAAGTGACGACCTTTGCCGGGCATCGCAGGGTTTTGCGATGATCGGAAATGATCGGCCAGGTGCTCCCGGATAGGATGCTCCTGGCGACGCGGGGGTGAACCCTTGCATGACGCTCGCTTGCTCTTCGCGCGGAAGCGTCTATCTATGCCTCCGATTTCATGACGCGGAGGATATTCCATGAAGAGACGTATTCTATTCACCGGCGGTTCGGGCAAGGCAGGTCGCCATGCTGTGCCGTGGCTCGTCAATGCCGGTTACGAGGTTCACAACCTCGATCTCGTGCCGCTGGATAGCCCCGGCGTCACCAATCTCATCGCCGACATCACCGATAGCGGCCAGGTCTTCAACGCGCTTTCGATGCATCGCGATTTTCCCGATCTCGATGCGGGCAGGGGCGTGCAGCCCTTCGACGCCGTCGTGCATTTCGCCGCCATCCCGCGCATTCTGATCAAGCCCGACAACGAAACCTTCCGGATCAACACGATGGGCACCTATAATGTCATCGAGACGGCGGTGAAGCTCGGCATCCGGAAGATCATCGTCGCATCGAGCGAGACGACCTACGGCGTCTGCTTCGCCGAAGGACATCGCGATTTCCACCAGTTCCCGCTAGAGGAGGACTACGACGTCAATCCGATGGATTCCTACGGCCTTTCCAAGGTGGTCAACGAAAAGACGGCGCGCGCCTTTGCCGAACGTTCGGGCTTCGACATCTATGCGCTGCGCATCGGCAACGTCATCGAGCCTGACGAGTACGAGAAGTTTCCGACCTATTTCGCCAATCCCGAGATGCGCAAGCGTATCGCCTGGAGCTATATCGACGCCCGCGACCTCGGGCAGATCTGCCATCTCTGCATCGAGAAGGACGGTCTCGGCTATCAGGTCTTCAACGCCGCCAACGACACCGTCTCGGCGAATACGCCATCGAAGGAGCTCGCGAAGCGATTCTTCCCGAACGTGCCCTTCACCCGCGAGATCGGCGAATATGAGGGACTGCTCTCCAACCGCAAGATCCGCGAGGTGCTGGGTTTTAAGGAAGAACACGATTGGCGGAAATATGTGAAGGTCTGAACGGACCGTGGTCCGCGATTGAAAGGCCGATCGCTCGCATATCGGGAGAATGGCTTTGAAAATCGAAAATCGTGCTTGCCAATCCCGTGTCGTCGTCTTAAAGGGAGCGCCATGCTTTTCAGCAGCGATTTGCGGGCCTTGGCCTAGGCGCTGAATGATCGGTATGAAGGGGTATAGCTCAGTTGGTAGAGCGGCGGTCTCCAAAACCGCAGGTCGTAGGTTCGAGCCCTACTGCCCCTGCCATTTTCCTTGATGCGGGACAGCGCGGACATGCTCGCGGCATTTCCGGCCGGGGATTGATTGGTGGTAAGTAATTTCGTTAAACTTCGGTTTCCCTCTTGTGTATTCGGAAATCGGTGTTTATTTAGGGTTCAACAGACACGCGGTGCGTGGGGCTGATAGTTTCAGCTTTACGCGCCGTAATTGCGTGGGCAGTCGATGGCATCCAAATCCAATCCGTTTGCGTTTCTGCAGCAGGTTCGCTCCGAGACGTCTAAAGTTACATGGCCGTCGCGCCGCGAGACCATGATCTCGACGGTCATGGTGCTGGTGATGGTGGTTTTCGCCGCGCTGTTTTTCTTTGCCGCTGACCAGCTGATCGGCTGGGCTCTGAGCTTCGTGCTGAATACCGGCAACTGATACGGGTGGAGATGAAAATGGCGGCACGTTGGTACATCGTCCACGCATATTCAAATTTTGAAAAGAAGGTAGCTGAAGACATCGAGAACAAGGCTCGCCAGAAGGGGCTTGAGCACCTGTTCGAGAAGATCCTCGTGCCGACTGAAAAGGTGGTGGAAGTGCGTCGCGGCCGCAAGGTCGATTCCGAGCGCAAGTTTTTCCCGGGCTATGTCATGGTTCGTGCCAATCTGACGGACGAAGCCTACC
This sequence comes from Rhizobium changzhiense, assembly GCF_013087625.1. Classification (NCBI taxonomy): domain Bacteria; kingdom Pseudomonadati; phylum Pseudomonadota; class Alphaproteobacteria; order Hyphomicrobiales; family Rhizobiaceae; genus Rhizobium; species Rhizobium changzhiense. The sequence goes on along the minus strand of NZ_JABFCQ010000001.1, from coordinate 57,812 downwards.
ACCTGATCAAGAATACGCCGAAGGTCACGGGTTTCCTCGGCTCCGACAATAAGCCCGTTCCGATTCCGGATTATGAAGCCGAGCGCATTCTCGGTCAGGTTCAGGAAGGTGTCGAGCGGCCGAAGGCCTCTATAACTTTCGAGATTGGTGAACAGGTCCGCGTTTCCGATGGCCCGTTCGCGTCGTTCAACGGCACGGTTCAGGATGTGGACGAAGAACGTTCGCGCCTGAAGGTGGAAGTGTCGATCTTCGGCCGCGCAACGCCGGTCGAGCTGGAATACGCTCAGGTCGAGAAGGTCTGATTGCAGAAACTGGAAGCTGGCCCTTGCGGCCTGTTTCCTGCGGACTTTGTCCGCACCCGCGTGGGAGGTGAGGGGTCTTAGCCGGACCCTAAGGATCCGCACCACGCAACCGCAGCCGCCGGAGAGATCCGGCATCACGGGCCGGGCGACCGGCCGTTCATGAAAGGCAGAGAGATATGGCTAAGAAAGTTGCAGGCCAGCTCAAGCTTCAGGTCAAGGCAGGATCGGCAAACCCGTCCCCGCCGATTGGTCCGGCGCTTGGTCAGCGTGGCATTAATATCATGGAATTCTGCAAGGCGTTCAATGCCGCCACGCAGGAAATGGAAAAGGGCATGCCGATCCCGGTCGTCATCACCTATTACCAGGACAAGTCCTTCACCTTCGCGATGAAGCAGCCGCCGGTCAGCTACTGGCTGAAGAAGGAAGCGAAGATCACGTCCGGTTCCAAGACGCCCGGCAAGGGCGCCAAGGCCGGCTCCCTCACCAAGGCTCAGATCAAGTCGATCGCAGAAGCCAAGATGAAGGATCTGAACGCAGCGGATATCGAAGGTGCAATGGCGATGATCGAGGGCTCTGCCCGCGCCATGGGCCTGGAAGTGGTGGGTTAAGATCATGGCTGGTAAGCGCACGCAGAAGATCAACGAAGGTGTTGATCCCACCAAGCTCTACGCTCTGACCCTGGCCATCGGCATGGTCAAGGAACGGGCTGTCGCCAAGTTCGACGAAACCATCGAAGTCTCGATGAACCTCGGCGTCGACCCGCGCCATGCGGACCAGATGGTTCGCGGCGTCGTCAACCTGCCGAACGGCACGGGCCGCACGGTTCGCGTCGCCGTCTTCGCTCGTGGCGCCAAGGCTGACGAAGCCAAGGCAGCCGGTGCCGATATCGTCGGCGCCGAAGACCTCGTCGAAATCGTCCAGGGCGGCAAGATCGAATTCGATCGCTGCATTGCCACCCCCGACATGATGCCGCTCGTCGGCCGTCTCGGTAAGGTTCTCGGTCCGCGCGGCATGATGCCGAACCCGAAGGTCGGCACCGTCACGATGGATGTCGCCGGAGCCGTCAAGGCTTCAAAGGGCGGCGCTGTCGAGTTCCGCGTCGAGAAGGCTGGCATCGTCCATGCCGGTATCGGCAAGGCCTCGTTCGACGCCAAGGCTCTGGAAGAAAACATCCGCGCCTTTGCTGACGCCGTCATCAAGGCGAAGCCGGCTGGCGCCAAGGGCAACTACGTCAAGCGCGTGGCGATTTCCTCGACCATGGGCCCGGGCGTCAAGATCGAGCCCGGCTCGGTCACCGGTGCTCCGGCTGCGTAAGTTTATGGCCGGGCTTTAAGTCCGGCGACTGAATTTCCGGCCTCGCAAGGGGCCGGAATATTCCGGAGAAATCCGGAATCCTGTCCGAGATTGCAGGTGGTTTTCCCTTAATCACTTAGCCTGCATGAGACGGGTAAGACCCGAATTGCAAGAAGTTCGCTTCTAGGAACTCGGTTCGAGCCTTGGATGCCTTGTGCCTCTTTAGCCTTGATTGGCGCGAGAGCGCGGGGGGACAGGATCCTCAAGCGTCGCTTGGGATCTCGCATGATCCCAGGAGGCAAAAGGCAACCGGCGGGCCCATTTTCGGTCCCGCCAACTGGAGATAGGCAGTGGAAAGAGCGGAAAAACGCGAATTCGTCACGGAACTGAACGAAGTCTTCAAGGCTTCGGGCTCAGTTGTCGTGGCCCACTATGCTGGTGCCACAGTCGCGCAGATGAACGATTTTCGTTCGAAGATGCGCGCAGCTGGCGGCACCGTCAAAGTCGCGAAGAACCGCCTGGCCAAGATTGCCCTTCAGGGTACGGAAGCGGAAGGGATGTCCAATCTCTTCAAGGGTCAGACGCTGATTGCATACAGCACCGATCCGATCACCGCTCCGAAGGTCGTCATGGATTTCGCCAAGACCAATGACAAGATCATTGTTCTGGGCGGCGCCATGGGAACAACCACGCTCAACGCCGATGCAGTCAAGTCGCTTGCGACCCTGCCTTCGCTCGATGAGCTGCGTGCGAAGCTGCTGGGCATGATCCAGACACCGGCTACCCGCATCGCTGGGGTTGTTGCAGCACCGGCAAGCCAGCTTGCCCGCGTGTTTGCGGCCTACGCCAAGAAGGACGAAGCCGCGTAAGGCGGTTTTTCGCTGTTTATAATCAACCGGTTCGAACCGAACAAAAGGAACTAGTAAAATGGCTGATCTCGCAAAGATCGTTGACGACCTCTCCTCGCTGACCGTTCTGGAAGCTGCAGAACTGTCGAAGCTTCTCGAAGAAAAGTGGGGCGTTTCCGCTGCTGCTCCGGTAGCTGTTGCTGCCGCTGCCGGCGGTGCTGCTGCTGCTGTCGTTGAAGAAGAAAAGACTGAATTCGACGTCATCCTCGTCGAAGCTGGTGCCAACAAGATCAACGTCATCAAGGAAGTCCGCGCCATCACTGGTCTCGGCCTCAAGGAAGCCAAGGATCTCGTTGAAGCCGCTCCGAAGGCTGTCAAGGAAGGCGTCAACAAGGCTGAAGCCGCTGACATCAAGAAGAAGCTTGAAGACGCTGGCGCCAAGGCCGACGTCAAGTAATCTTGAACTGCTTTTGGGAGGCAGTATCTCTACTGCCTCCCATTTGCCGTTTTTCTGAACGAATTACCCAAAAGCCGCGTCGAAACGGCTTTTGGGTAATGGGTTCTTCAAAAGGATGGTCTCGCACCGAGGGCAGCACAGCAATCCGAGCTGAGCGTTTTCTGGGGTCGGACGAGATTGAACTACTCATTGATTGACGGGATCGACTGGCCATCGGTTCCCGTCCGTTGCAGGCCCGGGTGCAAGATTTTGAAGGAGCGACGATGGCTCAGACCCTTTCGTTCAACGGTCGCAGGCGCGTACGCAAGTTTTTTGGTAAGATCCCCGAAGTCGCAGAAATGCCGAACCTCATCGAGGTTCAGAAGGCGTCCTACGACCAGTTTCTAATGGTTGAAGAGCCGAAGGGCGGCCGACCCGACGAGGGTCTTCAGGCCGTTTTCAAGTCGGTTTTCCCGATCACCGATTTCTCCGGCGCATCCATGCTGGAATTCGTGTCCTATGAGTTCGAACCGCCGAAGTTCGACGTTGACGAATGCCGTCAGCGCGACCTGACCTATGCCGCGCCCCTGAAGGTGACGCTGCGCCTCATCGTGTTCGATATCGACGAGGATACCGGCGCGAAGTCGATCAAGGACATCAAGGAACAGTCCGTTTACATGGGCGACATGCCGCTCATGACCAATAACGGCACGTTCATTGTCAACGGCACCGAGCGCGTCATCGTTTCCCAGATGCACCGTTCGCCGGGCGTCTTCTTCGACCATGACAAGGGCAAGAGCCATTCTTCCGGCAAGCTGCTCTTTGCTGCGCGTGTCATCCCCTATCGCGGTTCCTGGCTCGATATCGAATTCGACGCCAAGGACATCGTCTACGCCCGCATCGACCGCCGCCGCAAGATCCCTGTGACGTCGCTGCTGATGGCGCTCGGCATGGACGGCGAGGAAATCCTCGACACCTTCTACACGAAGTCGCTCTACAAGCGCGACGGCGAAGGCTGGCGCATTCCCTTCAAGCCGGAAACGCTGAAAGGTGCCAAGGCGATCACCGAGATGGTCGACGCCGATACTGGCGAAGTCGTCGTGGAAGCCGGCAAGAAGCTGACCCCGCGCCTGCTGCGCCAGCTTTCCGACAAGGGCCTGAAGGCACTCAAGGCCGCCGACGACGATCTTTACGGCAACTATCTTGCCGGCGACATCGTCAACTACTCGACGGGTGAGATCTACCTCGAGGCCGGCGACGAAATCGACGAGAAGACGCTTGGCATCATCCTGGCGAACGGCTTCGACGAGATCCCGGTTCTCGGCATCGACCATATCAATGTCGGCGCCTATATCCGCAACACGCTGACAGCCGACAAGAACGAGAACCGTCAGGACGCTCTGTTCGACATCTACCGCGTCATGCGTCCGGGTGAGCCGCCGACCATGGAATCGGCCGAAGCCATGTTCAACTCGCTGTTCTTCGATGCGGAGCGTTACGACCTTTCCGCCGTCGGCCGCGTCAAGATGAACATGCGCCTCGACCTGACCGTCGAAGACACTGTCCGCATCCTGCGCAAGGACGACATTCTGGCCGTGGTCAGGATGCTGGTCGAACTGCGCGACGGCAAGGGCGAGATCGACGACATCGACAACCTCGGCAACCGTCGCGTCCGTTCGGTCGGCGAGCTGATGGAAAACCAGTACCGTCTCGGCCTGCTGCGCATGGAGCGCGCGATCAAGGAACGCATGTCCTCGATCGAGATCGACACGGTCATGCCGCAGGATCTGATCAATGCCAAGCCGGCAGCTGCTGCCGTGCGCGAATTCTTCGGTTCCTCGCAGCTCTCGCAGTTCATGGACCAGGTCAACCCGCTCTCGGAAATCACCCACAAGCGCCGTCTTTCGGCTCTTGGCCCGGGCGGTCTGACCCGTGAGCGCGCCGGCTTCGAAGTCCGCGACGTGCATCCGACCCACTATGGCCGCATCTGCCCGATCGAAACGCCGGAAGGCCCGAACATCGGTCTCATCAACTCGCTTGCGACCTTTGCCCGCGTCAACAAGTACGGCTTCATCGAAAGCCCGTACCGCCGCATCGTCGACGGCAAGGTGACGAGCGACGTGCTCTACCTCTCCGCCATGGAAGAGGCGAAGTACTACGTCGCCCAGGCCAATGCCGAGATGAACGCTGACGGTTCCTTCGTCGACGAATTCGTCGTTTGCCGTCATGCCGGCGAAGTCATGCTCGCCCCGCGCGACAGCATGAACCTGATGGACGTCTCGCCGAAACAGGTCGTTTCGGTCGCAGCCGCGCTCATCCCGTTCCTGGAAAACGACGACGCCAACCGCGCGCTCATGGGCTCGAACATGCAGCGTCAGGCAGTGCCGCTGCTGCGTGCCGAAGCGCCGTTCGTCGGGACCGGCATGGAGCCGGTCGTTGCCCGTGACTCCGGCGCCGCCATCGGCGCGCGCCGCGGTGGCGTGGTCGACCAGGTCGACGCGACGCGTATCGTTATCCGCGCCACGGAAGACCTCGAAGCCGGCAAGTCCGGCGTCGATATCTACCGCCTGCAGAAGTTCCAGCGTTCGAACCAGAACACCTGCGTCAACCAGCGTCCGCTGGTCACCGTCGGTGACGAGGTCAACCGCGGCGACATCCTCGCCGACGGCCCATCGACCGATCTCGGCGACCTGGCGCTCGGCCGCAACGCGCTCGTCGCGTTCATGCCCTGGAACGGCTACAACTACGAAGACTCGATCCTGCTCTCCGAGCGTATCGTTGCCGACGACGTGTTCACCTCCATCCACATCGAAGAATTCGAAGTGATGGCGCGCGACACCAAGCTTGGTCCTGAGGAAATCACCCGCGATATTCCGAACGTTTCGGAAGAAGCGCTGAAGAACCTCGACGAAGCCGGCATCGTCTATATCGGCGCCGAAGTTCAGCCGGGCGATATCCTCGTCGGCAAGATCACGCCGAAGGGCGAAAGCCCGATGACGCCGGAAGAAAAGCTTCTGCGCGCCATCTTCGGCGAAAAGGCCTCCGACGTGCGCGACACCTCCATGCGCATGCCGCCTGGCACCTACGGCACCATTGTCGAAGTCCGCGTCTTCAACCGCCACGGCGTTGAAAAGGACGAGCGCGCGATGGCGATCGAGCGCGAAGAGATCGAGCGTCTGGCAAAGGACCGCGACGACGAACAGGCGATCCTCGACCGCAACGTCTACGGCCGTCTGATCGAGATGCTGCGCGGCCAGGCCTCCATTGCCGGCCCGAAGGGCTTCAAGAAGGGAGCTGAGCTTTCGAACGCTGTCGTCTCCGAATATCCCCGCTCGCAGTGGTGGATGTTCGCGGTCGAAGACGAAAAGGTCCAGAGCGAGCTCGAAGCGCTCCGCGGTCAGTACGACGAATCCAAGTCGCGCCTGGAACAGCGCTTCATGGACAAGGTCGAAAAGGTCCAGCGCGGCGATGAAATGCCTCCTGGCGTCATGAAGATGGTCAAGGTCTTCGTCGCCGTAAAGCGCAAGATCCAGCCGGGCGACAAGATGGCCGGCCGTCACGGGAACAAGGGCGTCGTTTCGCGCATTGTGCCGGTTGAGGACATGCCGTTCCTCGAAGACGGCACGCATGTCGACGTCGTTCTGAACCCGCTCGGCGTGCCTTCGCGCATGAACGTCGGCCAGATTCTGGAAACCCATCTGGGTTGGGCTTGCGCCGGCATGGGACGCCAGATCGGCGAACTGATCGACGCATACAAGGCCAATGGCAACATTGAGCCGCTGCGCAAGACCATCGGCGATGTCGTCGGTGCCGGCCCTAAGGCCGAGCAGGTGCATGAGTTCGACGACGACTCGGTTCTGCGTCTCGCCGACCAGTGGAAGCGTGGCGTTTCGATTGCGACGCCTGTTTTCGACGGTGCGAACGAAGCCGACGTCAACGACATGCTGCGTCTGGCAGGTCTCAAGGATACCGGTCAGTCGACGCTCTATGACGGTCGTACCGGCGAGCAGTTCGACCGCCAGGTGACCGTGGGCTACATCTACATGCTGAAGCTCAACCACCTGGTCGACGACAAGATCCATGCCCGTTCGATCGGACCTTACTCGCTCGTGACCCAGCAGCCGCTGGGCGGCAAGGCGCAGTTCGGCGGCCAGCGCTTCGGCGAAATGGAAGTCTGGGCGCTCGAAGCATACGGCGCGGCCTACACGCTGCAGGAAATGCTGACGGTGAAGTCGGACGACGTCGCCGGCCGCACCAAGGTCTACGAAGCCATCGTCCGCGGAGACGACACGTTCGAAGCCGGTATTCCGGAAAGCTTCAACGTTCTCGTCAAGGAAATGCGCTCGCTGGGCCTCAGCGTCGAGCTCGAGAACACCAAGCTTGACGAGGCGCAGGCAGCGCAGCTGCCCGACGCGGCCGAGTAAGCACTTGATAGGGCGTGCGCTGCCAATGCGGCGCACGCCGGTCCCGCCGGGCGCCGTATCCGTGTCGGCCCGGAAGGGAAGTTTCGCCGCATCCAGCGGTTATTCTCGTTTAAGCGAGGGAGGCGGCTCCCGGGAATTTGCCGCCGACCATCGCATTTTGAGGGCGCTTTAGCCCATGAAGGAGACAGGCATGAACCAAGAGGTCATGAATCTTTTCAATCCGCAGGTGCCTGCACAGAATTTCGATTCCATTCGGATTTCGATCGCGTCTCCGGAGAAGATCCTCTCCTGGTCTTACGGTGAGATCAAGAAGCCGGAAACCATCAACTACCGCACGTTCAAGCCGGAACGTGACGGTCTGTTCTGCGCGCGCATCTTCGGGCCGATCAAGGACTACGAATGCCTGTGCGGCAAGTACAAGCGTATGAAGTACAAGGGCATCATCTGCGAAAAGTGCGGCGTCGAAGTTACGCTGTCGCGCGTTCGCCGTGAGCGCATGGGCCATATCGAGCTCGCCGCTCCCGTTGCCCATATCTGGTTCTTGAAGTCGCTGCCATCACGCATTTCGACGCTGCTCGACATGACGCTGAAGGATGTCGAGCGCGTCCTCTACTTCGAAAACTACATCGTCACCGAGCCGGGCCTGACCGCCCTGAAGGAGCACCAGCTCCTCTCGGAAGAAGAGTACATGCTCGCCGTCGACGAATACGGCGAAGACCAGTTCACCGCGATGATCGGCGCCGAGGCGATCTACGAGATGCTGGCCTCGATGAACCTCGAAAAGATCGCTGGGGACCTGCGCGCCGAGCTTGCCGATACCACGTCGGATCTCAAGCAGAAGAAGCTGATGAAGCGCCTGAAGATCGTCGAGAACTTCATGGAGTCGGGCAACCGTCCGGAATGGATGATCATGAAGGTCGTTCCGGTCATTCCGCCGGACCTGCGTCCGTTGGTTCCGCTCGACGGCGGCCGTTTCGCGACGTCGGATCTGAACGATCTGTACCGCCGCGTCATCAACCGTAACAACCGTCTGAAGCGCCTGATCGAGCTTCGTGCGCCCGGCATCATCATCCGCAACGAAAAGCGCATGCTGCAGGAATCCGTTGACGCGCTGTTCGACAACGGCCGTCGCGGCCGCGTCATCACCGGCGCCAACAAGCGTCCGCTGAAGTCGCTCTCGGACATGCTGAAGGGCAAGCAGGGCCGCTTCCGCCAGAACCTGCTCGGCAAGCGCGTCGACTATTCCGGCCGTTCGGTCATCGTCACCGGTCCGGAACTGAAGCTGCACCAGTGCGGCCTGCCGAAGAAGATGGCGCTCGAGCTCTTCAAGCCGTTCATCTATGCCCGCCTCGACGCCAAGGGTTACTCCTCGACCGTCAAGCAGGCCAAGAAGCTGGTCGAAAAGGAAAAGCCGGAAGTCTGGGATATCCTCGACGAGGTTATCCGCGAGCATCCGGTTCTCTTGAACCGCGCACCGACGCTGCACCGCCTGGGCATCCAGGCCTTCGAACCTACCCTGGTCGAAGGCAAGGCGATCCAGCTGCATCCGCTCGTCTGCACGGCGTTCAACGCCGACTTCGATGGTGACCAGATGGCCGTTCACGTGCCGCTGTCGCTCGAAGCCCAGCTCGAAGCCCGCGTGCTGATGATGTCGACCAACAACATCCTGCATCCGGCCAACGGCGCGCCGATCATCGTTCCCTCGCAGGACATGGTTCTCGGTCTCTACTATCTGTCGATCCTCAATCAGAACGAGCCGGGCGAAGGCATGGCCTTCTCCGATCTCGGCGAGCTGCATCACGCCCTCGAAAGCAAGGTCGTGACGCTGCACACCAAGATCCGCGGCCGCTTCAAGTCGGTCGACGAGGATGGCAAGCCTTACTCGAAGATCTATGAGACGACGCCTGGCCGTCTGCTCATCGGCGAACTGTTGCCGAAGAACGGCAAGGTGCCTTTCGATATCTGCAACCAGGAAATGACCAAGAAGAACATCTCGAAGATGATCGACACGGTCTATCGCCATTGCGGCCAGAAGGACACGGTCATTTTCTGCGACCGCATCATGCAGCTCGGCTTCTCGCATGCCTGCCGCGCCGGCATTTCGTTTGGCAAGGACGACATGGTCATTCCGGATGCCAAGGCCAAGATCGTTGCCGACACCGAAAACCTGGTGAAGGAATACGAGCAGCAGTACAATGACGGCCTCATTACCCAGGGCGAGAAGTACAACAAGGTTGTCGACGCCTGGGGCAAGGCGACCGAAAAGGTCGCCGAAGAGATGATGGCCCGCATCAAGGCGGTCGAATTCGACGAGAAGACCGGTCGCCAGAAGCCGATGAACTCGATCTACATGATGAGCCACTCCGGTGCCCGCGGTTCTCCGAACCAGATGCGCCAGCTGGGCGGCATGCGTGGCCTCATGGCCAAGCCGTCGGGCGAAATCATCGAGACCCCGATCATCTCGAACTTCAAGGAAGGCCTGACCGTCAACGAGTACTTCAACTCGACGCACGGCGCCCGTAAGGGTCTCGCAGACACCGCCCTGAAAACCGCCAACTCCGGCTACCTGACCCGCCGTCTCGTCGACGTCGCGCAGGATTGCATCGTCACGCACGTCGATTGCGGAACGCAGACGGGCCTCACCATGACCGCCATCGTCGATGCCGGCCAGGTGGTTGCTTCGATCGGCGCCCGTATCCTCGGCCGCACGGCGCTCGACGACATTGATCATCCGGTCACCGGTGAGCGCATCGTCGATGCCGGCAAGATGATCCTCGAGCCCGACGTCGTCGAAATCGAGAAGGCCGGCATCCAGTCGATCCGCATCCGCTCGGCGCTGACCTGCGAAATCCAGACGGGCGTCTGCTCGGTCTGCTACGGCCGCGACCTCGCGCGCGGTACGCCGGTCAATATGGGCGAAGCCGTCGGCGTCATCGCCGCTCAGTCGATCGGCGAGCCGGGCACCCAGCTCACCATGCGTACCTTCCACCTTGGCGGTACGGCAACCGTGGTCGACCAGTCGTTCCTCGAAGCCTCGTACGAAGGTACGGTGCAGATCAAGAACCGCAACATCCTGCGCAACTCCGATGGCAACCTCGTTGCCATGGGCCGCAACATGACCGTCCAGATCCTGGACGAACGTGGTGTAGAGCGGTCGTCGCAGCGTGTGGCATACGGTTCGAAGCTGCATGTCGACGAAGGCGACAAGGTCAAGCGCGGCCAGCGTCTGGCAGAGTGGGACCCCTACACCCGTCCGATGATGACGGAAGTGGCCGGTACCGTTCAGTTTGAAGATCTGGTCGACGGTCTCTCCGTTCTGGAAGCGACCGACGAATCGACCGGCATCACCAAGCGTCAGGTCATCGATTGGCGTTCGACCCCGCGTGGCTCGGACCTCAAGCCGGCGATCGTCGTCAAGGACGCCAGCGGCAATATCGCAAAGCTGTCCCGTGGCGGTGACGCCCGCTTCCTGCTCTCGGTCGATGCGATTCTGTCGGTCGAGCCGGGCACGAAGGTCTCCCAGGGTGACGTTCTCGCGCGTTCGCCGCTCGAAAGCGCCAAGACCAAGGACATCACCGGCGGTCTGCCGCGTGTTGCCGAATTGTTCGAAGCCCGCCGTCCGAAGGACCACGCCATCATCGCAGAGATCGATGGTACGATCCGCCTCGGCCGCGACTACAAGAACAAGCGTCGCGTCATCATCGAGCCGGCGGAAGACGGTGTCGAGCCTGTCGAGTACCTGATCCCGAAGGGCAAGCCCTTCCACCTTCAGGAAGGCGACTATATCGAAAAGGGTGACTATATCCTCGACGGTAACCCGGCTCCGCACGACATCCTGGCGATCAAGGGCGTGGAGGCTCTGGCCTCCTACCTCGTCAACGAGATCCAGGAAGTCTACCGCCTGCAGGGCGTCGTCATCAACGACAAGCACATCGAGGTGATTGTCCGTCAGATGCTGCAGAAGGTGGAAATCACCGATGCGGGCGACTCGACCTATATCGTCGGCGACAATGTCGACCGGATCGAGCTCGAAGATGTCAACGATCACCTGATCGAGCAGGGCAAGAAGCCAGCCTACGGCGATCCGGTTCTTCTCGGCATCACCAAGGCGTCGCTGCAGACCCCGTCCTTCATCTCGGCCGCGTCCTTCCAGGAAACGACCAAGGTGCTGACGGAAGCTGCGATCGCCGGCAAGACCGACGGCCTGCAGGGTCTGAAGGAAAACGTCATCGTCGGCCGCCTCATCCCGGCCGGTACCGGCGGCACCATGACCCAGATCCGCCGCATCGCTACGTCGCGCGACGAGATGATCCTCGAAGAGCGCCGCAAGGGCACCGGTGCTGCCGTTGCCACGCCGATGCTGCAGGACATGGCCGAAAAGGCTCCGGCTGCGGAATAATCCGCGGCTGAAGTCGACGAATTGAAAAACCGCCCGGAGCGATCCGGGCGGTTTTCGTTTTTAGTCTGCTCTGATTGGGCGGGCGGCGAGGGGAGACTGCTTCCGCTTATGCTGACTTTGACAGCGCGAGCGGCGGCTCCCTTCAGTTGAACCGGATAATCGCGACCTCGCCTTCGACTGCGCCCTGGTAGGCAGATGCGTGCGGCTCTTCGGCAGGGATCTCGGTCAGCATGCCGATCTGGTCGAGATCGGCCTCGATGAAGCCTTCCTCGGCAAGGGCGTTCAGGGCCTCGCGTACGGCAGTGTCGTCGTCAGGCGCCTTCAGCATGATGTGCAGGTCGATGCCTTCGCTGGCGTCCGACTCGTAGCCCTTGCCGATGATGATGAAGATCATCGGGCCGTCGAAATTATTGTCGTTATCAGGTGTCGTGATCATCGCCTGTCCTTCGGCTCTTTGACGATTCGGTCGCTCGAATCCTGCTGTGAGGGCCGAACGCCGCAATTGCTGATTCCTTAACTGCTTTTGCTGCAATGCCCAAGTTTTTATCTTGGTGCACAGCCGTGAATGCGTCTAGAAGAATGAAACAGGGCGTTCGTCCGGCATATCAAGGCGATACGGCGAGTTTATTTCTTAACCGGCCTTGACGAGACGGGTGGAAACCAGTAGTACCCCGGCCATCAGATCCCATGTGAGGCTTGGCTGTTCGGGGCGACTCGCCCTGAAGTTCACCTCAAACAAGGTTCTAAACGCACGTTGAAGTCATGATGCTGCACGCACGACGCATATTCTATGCGTCCTCTGCTCCTTGTGGTCCATCTGCGGAAGCGGATCGGGCCATATTTTGCGCATTGGCGGAAAGCGTACGTCACTGCCGGAGACGGCGCGAGTTCAAGCCCGCAAGGGTACTGAGATAAAACGTAAGGGATGGTTGAATGCCTACCGTAAACCAGCTGATCCGCAAGCCTCGCCAGGCGAACGTAAAGCGTAACAAGGTTCCCGCACTCCAGGAGAACCCGCAGAAGCGCGGCGTTTGCACGCGCGTCTACACGACGACGCCGAAGAAGCCGAACTCGGCTCTGCGTAAGGTCGCAAAGATCCGCCTGACCAACGGCTTCGAAGTCATTGGTTATATCCCCGGCGAAGGTCACAACCTTCAGGAACACTCTGTCGTCATGATCCGTGGCGGCCGCGTCAAGGACCTTCCGGGTGTCCGTTATCACATCATCCGCGGCGTTCTCGATACCCAGGGTGTCAAGAACCGCAAGCAGCGCCGCTCCAAGTACGGCGCGAAGCGTCCGAAGTAATTCGGTTTTGAATAATCCGGCGCTGCGCGAGGTCCTCCGCGTCATGAAGCGCCTTAACGGTTGAAGAGACAAAAGTATGTCCAGACGTCATAAAGCAGAAAAGCGCGAGATCAATCCGGACCCGAAGTTCGGCGATCTCGTCGTCACCAAGTTCATGAATGCCATCATGCTCGACGGCAAGAAGTCCGTTGCTGAAAACATCGTCTACGGTGCGTTCGACGTGGTCCACGGCAAGTCCAAGCAGGAGCCGCTCACGGTTTTCCATTCTGCGCTCGAGAACATTGCCCCGCACGTTGAAGTCCGCTCGCGTCGTGTCGGTGGTGCGACCTATCAGGTCCCCGTCGACGTTCGTCCGGAGCGCCGCCAGGCTCTTGCTATTCGCTGGCTGATCGCTGCTGCCCGCAAGCGCAATGAAACGACAATGGTTGACCGCCTTTCCGGCGAACTGCTCGATGCGTCCAACAACCGCGGCTCCGCCGTCAAGAAGCGCGAAGACACGCACAAGATGGCTGATGCCAACCGCGCGTTCTCGCACTATCGCTGGTAATTCCGAACGGTATCGAAAGGCAGTCCACAATGGCTCGCGAATATAAGATCGAAGACTACCGCAATTTCGGTATCATGGCGCATATCGATGCCGGCAAGACCACGACCACCGAGCGTATTCTTTATTACACCGGCAAGTCGCACAAGATCGGCGAAGTTCACGACGGCGCAGCCACGATGGACTGGATGGAGCAGGAGCAGGAGCGTGGCATCACGATCACCTCTGCTGCCACCACGACCTTCTGGAAGGGTCGTGACGGCAAAATGCGCCGCTTCAACATCATCGACACTCCCGGCCACGTCGACTTCACCATTGAAGTCGAGCGTTCGCTGCGCGTTCTCGACGGCGCCATCGCGCTGCTCGACGCCAACGCCGGTGTTGAGCCGCAGACGGAAACCGTCTGGCGCCAGGCTGAGAAGTACAATGTCCCGCGGATGATCTTCTGCAACAAGATGGACAAGACCGGCGCGGACTTCTACCGCTCCGTCGAGATGATCAAGACCCGTCTCGGTGCAACGGCTGTCGTCATGCAGCTGCCGATCGGTGCGGAAACCGAATTCAAGGGCGTCATCGACCTGGTCGAGATGAACGCACTCATCTGGCGCGACGAGTCGCTCGGCGCCCAGTGGGACGTCGTCGAGATCCCCGAGGACATGAAGGCCAAGGCTGAAGAATATCGCGAAAAGCTGATCGAGACGGTCGTCGACATCGACGAAGCCGCCACGGAAGCTTACCTCGAAGGCATTCTGCCGGACAACGATCAGATCCGTGCGCTGGTTCGCCGCGGCACGATCGACGTCAAGTTCCACCCGATGTTCTGTGGCACCGCCTTCAAGAACAAGGGCGTGCAGCCGCTGCTCGACGCCGTTGTCGACTACCTGCCGTCGCCAATGGACATCCCGGCGATCAAGGGCATCGACTTCAAGACGGAAGCCGAAATCGAGCGTCATGCCGATGATAGCGAGCCACTTTCCATGCTCGCCTTCAAGATCATGAACGACCCCTTCGTCGGTTCGCTGACCTTCGCCCGCATCTACTCCGGCAAGCTCGAAAAAGGCGCGTCGGTCATCAACACGGTCAAGGACAAGCGCGAGCGCGTCGGCCGTATGCTGCAGATGCACTCCAACTCGCGTGAAGACATCGAAGAAGCCTTCGCAGGTGACATCGTCGCTCTCGCCGGCCTCAAGGAAACCACGACGGGCGACACGCTCTGCGATCCGCTGAAGCCGGTTATCCTCGAGCGCATGGAATTCCCGGAGCCGGTCATTCAGATCGCCATCGAGCCGAAGACCAAGGGCGACCAGGAAAAGATGGGCCTCGCGCTCAACCGCCTGGCTGCTGAAGATCCGTCCTTCCGCGTCAAGACCGACCAGGAATCCGGCCAGACCATCATCGCCGGCATGGGCGAACTGCATCTCGACATCATCGTCGACCGCATGCGTCGTGAATTCAAGGTTGAAGCAACTGTCGGCGCGCCGCAGGTTGCCTATCGCGAAACCATCACCCGGACGCATGAAGAAGACTATACGCACAAGAAGCAGTCCGGTGGTACCGGCCAGTTCGCGCGCGTCAAGATCGTCTTCGAACCGAACCCGGACGGCGACGAATTCAAGTTCGAATCGAAGATCGTCGGCGGTGCCGTTCCGAAGGAATACATCCCCGGCGTCCAGAAGGGCATCGAAAGCGTTCTGTCTTCGGGTCCGCTCGCCGGCTTCCCGATGCTGGGCGTCAAGGCGACCCTCATAGACGGCGCATTCCACGACGTCGACTCCTCGGTTCTCGCCTTCGAAATCGCATCGCGTGCCTGCTTCCGTGAAGCAGCCAAGAAGGCCGGCGCTCAGCTGCTCGAGCCGATGATGAAGGTTGAAGTCGTCACCCCGGAAGATTATGTCGGCGACGTTATCGGCGACCTGAACTCCCGTCGCGGTCAGATCCAGGGCCAGGAAAGCCGCGGTATCGCCGTCGTCATCAACGCGAACGTCCCGCTCGCGAACATGTTCAAATACGTCGACAACCTGCGCTCCATGTCCCAGGGCCGCGCCCAGTACACGATGACCTTCGATCACTATTCGCCGGTCCCGTCGAACGTCGCAACTGAAATCCAGGCAAAGTATTCCGGTCAGAAGTGACCGGAATACCAATTGACCGATAACAAGAATTAGATCCCCTCGGGGACTAGCAAAACGGAGACCCGAAAATGGGAAAGAGTAAGTTTGAGCGCAACAAGCCGCACGTCAACATTGGCACGATTGGCCACGTTGACCACGGCAAGACGTCTCTGACGGCAGCGATCACGAAGTACTTCGGTGAGTACAAGGCGTACGACCAGATCGACGCGGCTCCGGAAGAAAAGGCGCGTGGCATCACGATTTCGACGGCTCACGTTGAATATGAGACGCCGGCCCGCCACTACGCCCACGTCGACTGCCCCGGCCACGCCGACTACGTCAAGAACATGATCACCGGTGCTGCCCAGATGGACGGCGCGATCCTGGTGTGCTCGGCTGCTGACGGCCCGATGCCGCAGACGCGCGAACACATCCTGCTGGCTCGCCAGGTCGGCGTTCCGGCAATCGTTGTGTTCCTGAACAAGGTCGACCAGGTTGACGACGCCGAGCTTCTCGAACTGGTCGAGCTCGAAGTACGCGAACTGCTGTCGTCCTACGACTTCCCGGGCGACGATATCCCGGTCGTCAAGGGTTCGGCACTTGCTGCTCTTGAAGATTCGGACAAGAAGATCGGCGAAGACGCGATCCGCGAACTGATGGCCGCTGTCGATGCCTACATCCCGACGCCTGAGCGTCCGATCGACCAGCCGTTCCTGATGCCGATCGAAGACGTGTTCTCGATCTCTGGCCGCGGCACGGTTGTGACCGGCCGCGTCGAGCGTGGCATTGTCAAGGTTGGCGAAGAAGTCGAGATCGTCGGCATCCGTCCGACCTCGAAGACGACGGTGACCGGCGTTGAAATGTTCCGCAAGCTGCTCGATCAGGGCCAGGCTGGCGACAACATCGGTGCGCTGATCCGCGGTGTGAACCGTGACGGCGTCGAGCGTGGCCAGATCCTGGCGAAGCCCGGCTCTGTGAAGCCGCACAAGAAGTTCATGGCAGAAGCCTACATCCTGACGAAGGAAGAGGGTGGCCGTCATACGCCGTTCTTCACCAACTACCGTCCGCAGTTCTACTTCCGCACGACCGACGTGACGGGCATTGTGACGCTGCCGGAAGGCACGGAGATGGTTATGCCGGGGGACAACGTCACGGTTGCCGTCGAGCTGATCGTTCCGATCGCGATGGAAGAAAAGCTGCGCTTCGCCATCCGCGAAGGCGGCCGCACCGTCGGCGCCGGCATCGTCGCGTCGATCGTCGAGTAATTAGCGGCTGGGCCACCTGGCCCAAGGAAAGGATAGGGACGCCGATCTCGGTGTCCTTCTCGATCTTTGAAACCGGTGGCCCGCTAACGTAACTGAAGGTAAGCCGTGTCCCTAAGTGGTGACACGCGGATAACAGACACAAGGATAAAGTCGAATGAACGGCCAGAATATCCGCATCCGCCTGAAGGCGTTCGATCACCGGATTCTCGATGCCTCCACGCGCGAGATCGTATCGACGGCTAAGCGCACCGGTGCAAGCGTCCGGGGCCCCGTTCCGCTTCCGACCCGCATCGAGAAGTTTACGGTCAACCGGTCCCCGCACATCGACAAGAAGAGCCGTGAACAGTTCGAGATGCGCACGCATAAGCGCCTTCTCGATATCGTTGACCCGACCCCGCAGACGGTAGACGCGCTGATGAAGCTCGATCTCGCCGCCGGTGTCGATGTTGAGATCAAGCTCTGAGACCTCGGGTCTTCGGGCTGAGTGAGAAGGATTGAACCGATGCGTTCAGGTGTGATTGCACAGAAGGTGGGAATGACCCGCGTCTATAACGACGCCGGCGAGCATGTCCCGGTAACGGTACTGCGTATGGAAGGCTGCCAGGTCGTGGCCACGCGCACTGTCGAAAAGAATGGCTATACCGCAGTTCAGCTCGGTGCCGGCCAGGCGAAGGTGAAGAACACGTCGAAGGCGATGCGCGGCAACTTTGCCATTGCCAACGTCGAGCCGAAGGCCAAGCTCACTGAATTCCGCGTGTCGGAAGATCAACTGCTCGAGATCGGCACTGAGATCAAGGCGGGTCACTTTGCAGCCGGTCAGCTCGTCGACGTGACGGGCACGACGATCGGTAAGGGTTTTGCCGGCGCCATGAAGCGCCACGGTTTCGGCGGTCTGCGTGCCACGCACGGTGTGTCGGTGTCGCACCGTTCACACGGTTCGACCGGCTCGCGCCAGGATCCGGGCAAGGTGTTCAAGAACAAGAAGATGGCTGGTCACATGGGCCAGACGCGCGTCACGACGCAGAACCTGGAAGTGGTTTCGACCGACGAAGATCGTGGTCTGATCCTGATCAAGGGTGCTGTTCCTGGTTCCAAGGGTGCTTGGATCATCGTGCGCGACGCCGTCAAGTCGGCCGCGAAGTAAGGGAGCCAGATCAATGGAATTCAACGTCAAGACCCTCGAGGGAAAAGACGCCGGGAAGGTTTCCCTTTCGGACGCGATTTTCGGCCTCGAGCCCCGTGAAGACATTCTCGCCCGCGTCATCCGCTGGCAGCTTGCCAAGAAGCAGCAGGGCACCCACAAGGCTAAGGGCCGCGCGGAAGTTTCGCGCACCGGCGCCAAAATGTACAAGCAGAAGGGTACGGGCCGCGCCCGCCACCATTCGGCTCGCGCTCCGCAGTTCCGCGGCGGCGGCAAGGCTCATGGCCCGGTCGTGCGCAGCCACGAGCACGATCTTCCGAAGAAGGTTCGTGCACTTGGCCTTCGCCACGCCCTTTCGGCCAAGATCAAGGCCGATGACGTCATCGTCATCGACAACTTGGTTGCCACCGAAGCCAAGACCAAGGCTCTCGCGTCTGTTTTCGAGACGCTCGGCCTGACCAACGCCCTCTTCATCGGCGGCGCAGAGCTTGACGGCAACTTCAAGCTCGCAGCTCAGAACATCCCGAACATCGATGTTCTGCCGATCCAGGGCATCAACGTTTACGACATCGTGCGCCGCGGCAAGCTCGTGCTTTCCAAGGCTGCGGTTGAAGCGCTAGAGGAGCGATTCAAGTGACCGATCTTCGCCACTACGATGTGATCGTCTCTCCGGCGATCACCGAAAAGTCCACGCTGGTATCCGAAAACAACCAGGTTGTTTTCAATGTCGCCAAGCAGGCGACGAAGCCGGAAATCAAGGCTGCGGTCGAGGCGCTGTTCGGCGTCAAGGTCACGGCTGTCAACACTCTGCTGCGCAAGGGCAAGACCAAGCGGTTCCGCGGTTTCGTCGGCAAGCAGAAGGACGTGAAGAAGGCTGTTGTGACGCTGGCTGAAGGCCAGACGATCGACGTCTCCACCGGTCTCTGAGGTATAAGAAAATGGCATTGAAAACATTCAATCCGATCACCCCGAGCCAGCGCCAGCTGGTCATCGTCGACCGTTCGGCCCTCTACAAGGGTAAGCCGGTCAAGGCGCTGACGGAAGGTCTGACCAAGAGCGGCGGTCGTAACAACCTCGGTCGCATCACCGCCCGCTTCATCGGCGGCGGTCACAAGCGCACCTATCGTCTGATCGACTTCAAGCGTCGCAAGTTCGACGTCGAAGGCACGGTCGAGCGTATCGAATACGATCCGAACCGCACGGCTTTCATCGCGCTGGTGAACTATGCTGACGGCGAGAAGGCTTATATCCTCGCTCCTCAGCGCCTTGCTGCCGGTGACAAGGTCATCGCTTCCGAGAAGGCTGTCGACGTCAAGCCCGGCAACACCATGCCGCTGCAGTTCATCCCGGTCGGCTCCATTATCCACAATGTGGAAATGAAGCCGGGCAAGGGTGGTCAGATCGCTCGCTCCGCCGGTGGCTACGCACAGCTCGTCGGCCGCGACCAGGGCATGGCGATCCTTCGCCTGAACTCCGGTGAACAGCGTCTCGTTCATGGCTCCTGCCTTGCTTCGATCGGCGCGGTCTCCAACCCTGATCACGCCAACATCAACGACGGCAAGGCCGGTCGTACCGTTTGGCGTGGCAAGCGTCCGCATAACCGCGGTGTCGTCATGAACCCGGTCGACCATCCGCACGGCGGTGGTGAAGGCCGCACCTCCGGTGGTCGCCATCCGGTGACACCGTGGGGCAAGCCGACCAAGGGCAAGCGCACCCGGTCGAACAAGTCGACCGACAAGATGATCATGCGCTCGCGTCATCAGCGTAAGAAGTAAGAGAGGAAGTCTCCAATGGCTCGTTCAGTATGGAAAGGTCCGTTCGTTGACGGCTATCTTCTCAAGAAGGCTGAGAAGGTTCGTGAAGGCGGTCGTAGTGAAGTGATCAAGATCTGGAGCCGTCGCTCCACGATCCTGCCGCAGTTCGTCGGTCTCACCTTCGGCGTCTACAACGGCAGCAAGCATATCCCGGTCAGCGTCAATGAAGACATGGTCGGCCACAAATTCGGTGAATTCTCTCCGACCCGCACCTACTACGGTCACGGCGCGGACAAGAAGGCGAAGAGGAAGTAACAATGGGCAAGGCAAAAGCCGAACGCCGGCTGAAGGACAACGAGGCGCAAGCAGTCGCCCGCACGCTCCGCGTCAGCCCCCAGAAGCTCAACCTGGTTGCTGCGGCTATCCGCGGCAAGAAGGTCGAGCGTGCACTCGCTGAGCTGGAGTTCTCCCGCAAGCGCATCGCAGGCGCCGTCAAGAAGACGCTCGAATCTGCGATCGCCAACGCCGAGAACAACCACGATCTCGACGTCGACTCGCTGGTTGTCGCCGAGGCCTATGTCGGCAAGTCGATCGTCATGAAGCGTTTCCACGCTCGTGGCCGCGGTCGCGCGTCGCGCATCGAAAAGCCCTTCGCGCACCTGACGATCGTCGTTCGTGAAGTGCAGGCAGCAGAGGAGGCCGCATAATGGGTCAGAAAATCAATCCAATCGGTTTCCGTCTCGGAATCAACCGTACCTGGGATAGCCGCTGGTTTGCGGACAATGCCGAGTACGGCCAGTTGCTGCACGAAGACCTGAAGATGCGCAAGTTCGTCATGAGCGAACTGAAGCAGGCCGGGATCTCCAAGGTGGTCATCGAGCGTCCGCACAAGAAGTGCCGCGTCACGATCCACTCGGCACGTCCGGGCCTGATCATCGGCCGCAAGGGCGCTGACATCGACAAGCTCCGCAAGAAGCTGTCGGAGATGACGAATTCGGAAACGCACCTCAACATCGTCGAAGTGCGCAAGCCCGAAGTCGATGCGACGCTGGTCGCTCAGTCGATCGCCCAGCAGCTCGAGCGTCGCGTGGCTTTCCGCCGCGCCATGAAGCGCGCCGTTCAGTCCGCGATGCGTCTTGGCGCCGAAGGCATCAAGATCACCTGCGCTGGCCGTCTCGGCGGCGCTGAAATCGCCCGTACGGAATGGTACCGCGAAGGTCGTGTGCCGTTGCACACGCTGCGCGCCGACATCGACTACGGCACGGCTGAAGCAGAAACCGCGTTCGGCATCTGCGGCATCAAGGTCTGGATCTTCAAGGGCGAAATCCTTGAGCACGATCCGATGGCTTCCGAGCGCCGTGCGATGGAAGGTGACGCCCAGGGTCCGGCAAGCCGTGATCGTGACCGCGACAGAGACCGTCGCCGCGACAACGCTTGATAGCGCGCGTGGCAGAGAAGTTCGGAGAATAAGAAAATGTTGCAGCCAAAGCGTACCAAGTACCGCAAGCAGTTCAAGGGCCGCATCAAGGGCGTCGCCAAGGGCGGTTCTGACCTGGCATTCGGCGAATTCGGCCTGAAGGCACAGGAACCCAACCGCGTCAACGCGCGCGAGATCGAAGCGGCCCGCCGCGCGATCACGCGTTATATGAAGCGCGCCGGCCGTGTATGGATCCGCGTGTTCCCGGACGTTCCGGTAACCGCAAAGCCGACCGAAGTCCGCATGGGTAAGGGTAAGGGCTCCGTTGAATACTGGGCATGCAAGGTCAAGCCCGGCCGTATGATGTTCGAGATCGACGGTGTCAGCGAAGAAATCGCCCGTGAGGCGCTTCGCCTCGGCTCTGCCAAGCTCTCGGTCAAGACGCGCTTCGTTCAGCGCATTGCAGAGTAAGGGATTGAGCTCATGAAAGCCTCAGATGTTCGCGGGTTCACCGCCGACCAACTTAAGGACGAGCTTGCCAAGCTGAAGAAGGAGCAGTTCAACCTGCGCTTCCAGAAGGCGACCGGCCAGCTCGAAAAGTCCTCGCGCATCAACGAAGTCCGCAAGGACATCGCCCGCGTGAAAACCATTGCCCGCCAGAAGGCGGCAGAAGTTAAGGCCTAAAGGAAGAAAAATATGCCGAAGCGCATCCTGCAGGGCGTCGTCGTTGGCGACAAGAACGAGAAGACGGTAGTGGTTCGTGTCGAGCGTCGTTTCGCTCACCCGCTGCTCCAGAAGACCGTTCGTCGTTCCAAGAAGTACAAGGCCCACGACGAGAACAATCAGTACAAGATTGGCGATACCGTATCCATCGAGGAATGCGCGCCGATCTCCAAGGACAAGCGCTGGACGGTCATTTCCGCCCAGGGCCAGTAACAGAATTTTGTGCGAGGCCTTGCGTCTCGCCGAAATATCTGTATGAAGCAGCGTCAGAACGCTCGAAAGCCGGGCGTTCTTTTGCTTTGAGCGCACGGAAGGTCCCGTTTGGGAAACCACCCTGGCACGATCGATCCCGCGCTATTCAGCTATTGCCGCGTCTGTGCTGCCGTTATGGCAGCTCGGCCGGCGAAAATTTTCATAAGCCGGAGTAGGGGGCTAGCCCAACCATTCCGGTAAACCAAGAAGGCGACCTGATATGATTCAGATGCAAACAAACCTCGACGTCGCGGATAATTCCGGCGCACGTCGTGTCATGTGCATCAAGGTGCTGGGCGGCTCGAAGCGCAAGTATGCCTCGATCGGCGACGTCATCGTCGTTTCGATCAAGGAAGCGATCCCGCGCGGCCGTGTGAAGAAGGGTGACGTGATGAAGGCGGTTGTCGTTCGCACCGCCAAGGACATCCGTCGTCCGGATGGCTCCGTCATCCGCTTCGACACCAACGCAGCAGTCCTCATCGACAACAAGAAAGAGCCGATCGGCACCCGTATCTTCGGACCGGTTCCGCGCGAACTTCGCGCCAAGAACCACATGAAGATCATCTCGCTGGCTCCCGAAGTACTGTAAGGAGC
The DNA here is from genome assembly GCF_013087625.1 of Rhizobium changzhiense. Taxonomy (NCBI): domain Bacteria; kingdom Pseudomonadati; phylum Pseudomonadota; class Alphaproteobacteria; order Hyphomicrobiales; family Rhizobiaceae; genus Rhizobium; species Rhizobium changzhiense. The sequence goes on along the minus strand of NZ_JABFCQ010000001.1, from coordinate 35,004 downwards.
GAAGCGATGCAGAAGATTCGTAAGGGCGACAAGGTCGTCATGCTCGCTGGCAAGGACAAGGGCCGTACCGGCGAAGTTGTCCAGGTCATGCCGAAGGAAGATCGTGCCGTTGTTCGTGGCGTCAACGTCGTCAAGCGCCACCAGCGCCAGACGCAGACCCAGGAAGCCGGCATCATCAACAAGGAAGCCCCGGTTCACCTGTCCAACGTTGCAATCATCGACAAGGACGGCAAGCCGACCCGCGTCGGTTTCAAGGTTGTTGACGGCAAGAAGGTCCGTGTGGCCAAGCGTTCTGGAGAAGTGATCGATGGCTGAGGCAAAATATGAGCCGCGGCTCAAGAAGGAATATGTCGAGCGCATCCGCAAGGCGATGCAGGAGCAGTTCTCCTACGCCAACGAGATGATGATCCCGAAGCTCGACAAGATCGTGATCAACATGGGTGTCGGCGAAGCGACCGCTGACTCGAAGAAGCCGACGGTAGCTGCCGCCGACCTCGCAGCGATCGCCGGTCAGAAGCCGGTCATCACCCGCGCACGTAACTCTATCGCAGGCTTCAAGGTCCGCGAACAGATGCCGATCGGCGCGAAGGTCACCCTGCGCGGCGCCCGCATGTACGAGTTCCTGGACCGTCTCGTGAACATCGCGCTCCCGCGCGTTCGCGACTTCCGCGGCCTGAACCCGAAAAGCTTTGACGGCCGTGGCAACTTCGCCATGGGCATCAAGGAGCACATTGTGTTCCCTGAGATCAACTACGACAAGGTTGATCAGATGTGGGGCATGGACATCATCGTTTGCACGACGGCGACGACCGACGACGAAGCACGGGCTCTTCTGAAAGAGTTCAGCTTCCCGTTCCGTCAATAACCGTAACGACGAGCGTAGAAAAGGAACCTGACATGGCGAAGACAAGCGCAGTTGAAAAGAACAAGCGCCGCCGTACTACGGTCGCTAACCAGGCCGCTAAGCGGGCTGGGTTGAAGGCGATCATCATGAACCAGGCTCTTCCAATCGAAGAGCGGTTCAAGGCCTCGATCAAGCTGGCATCCCTGCCGCGTGATGGATCGAAGACCCGTATTCGCAACCGTTGCGAAGTTTCGGGGCGTCCGCGCGCATATTACCGCAAACTGCGCATGTCGCGTATTGCGCTGCGTGAACTCGGCAATCTCGGCAAGGTGCCGGGTATCGTCAAGTCGAGCTGGTAAGGAGCAGGTTACATGACAATGACTGATCCGTTGGGCGATATGCTCACTCGCATCCGTAACGGCGCTTCCCGCCGCAAGTCGTCGGTCTCGACGCCTGCTTCGAAGCTCCGTGCACGTGTTCTCGATGTTCTGCAGTCCGAAGGCTACATCCGTGGCTACTCCGTTGTCGATTTCGGCAATGGCAAGTCGGAACTCAGCATCGAGCTGAAATATTATGAAGGCGCATCGGTGATCCGTGAGATCGGCCGTGTGTCCAAGCCGGGCCGCCGGGTTTATGTCTCGGTCAAGTCCATTCCGCAGGTCGCGAACGGTCTCGGCATCACCATCCTTTCGACTCCGAAGGGTGTGATGGCCGATCACCAGGCTCGCGAACAGAACGTTGGTGGCGAGGTTCTTTGCTCGGTCTTCTAAGATCGGGCAGGGATCTCCATAGCGAACAGACAGGATTGAAACATGTCTCGTATCGGTAAAAAGCCCGTTCAGGTGCCTGCTGGGATCACGGCTACGGTCGATGGCCAGAAGGTGACTGCAAAGGGCCCGAAGGGCGAGCTGTTTTTCGTTGCTAACGACGAAATCAGCCTCAAGCTTGAAAATAACGCCGTCGTCGTGACGCCGGTGAACCAGAGCAAGGATGCGCGCGCAAAGTGGGGCATGTCCCGCACGATGATCGAAGGCATCTTCAAGGGCGTCAAGGACGGTTTCGAGCGCAAGCTTGAAATCAACGGCGTCGGTTACCGCGCCGCCATGCAGGGCAAGAACCTGCAACTGGCCCTCGGTTTCAGCCACGACGTGATCTACGAGCCGCCGGTCGGTATCTCGATCGTTGTTCCGAAGCCGACGGAAATCGTCGTCAGCGGCATCAACAAGCAGCAGGTCGGTCAGGTTGCCGCCGAAATCCGCGAATATCGCGGTCCCGAGCCCTACAAGGGCAAGGGCGTCAAGTACGCTGACGAGCGGATCGTCCGCAAAGAAGGCAAGAAGAAGTAAGGATCACGCGAAATGGCTAGCAGGAAAGAAGCACTTGCACGTCGTGCCAACCGCGTGCGCCGTCATCTCAAGTCGGTGGCCAATGGCCGTCCGCGCCTGTCGGTTCATCGCTCCTCGAAGAACATCTACGCCCAGGTCATCGATGACGTGGCCGGCAAGACGCTTGCGTCTGCCTCCACCCTCGAGAAGGATCTGCGCGGTTCTCTGAAGACCGGTGCCGATACCGCCGCCGCTGCCGTTGTGGGCAAGCTCCTCGCAGAGCGCGCCTCCAAGGCCGGTGTTACGGAAGTCGTGTTCGACCGTGGCGCCTTCATCTATCACGGCCGCATCAAGGCTCTCGCCGAAGCGGCCCGCGAAGGCGGTCTCACCTTCTGATCAGTTTCCGGCCGGACGCCTCAAGCGCCGGCCGGATTTTCGCCGGACCGCAGTCACTCTCCGAAAGGGGAGGCTGATGCGGTCCACATTTGTTTGCCGATTGCACCCGGAAAAGAAAAAGGAAGAGGACAATGGCACAGGAAAGAAGGCCGCAGCGGGACGACCGCCAGAGCCGTGAAGAGCGCGATAGCGAATTCGTCGACAAGCTTGTCGCGATCAACCGCGTCGCCAAGGTCGTCAAGGGCGGCCGTCGTTTCGGTTTCGCAGCACTCGTCGTCGTCGGCGACCAGAAGGGCCGCGTCGGCTTCGGCCATGGCAAGGCACGTGAAGTGCCGGAAGCCATCCGCAAGGCAACCGAAGCCGCCAAGCGCGAACTGATCTTCGTACCGCTGCGTGACGGCCGTACGCTGCATCACGACGTCCATGGCCGCCACGGCGCCGGCAAGGTTCTGCTGCGCTCGGCCAAGGTCGGTACCGGCATCATCGCCGGCGGCCCGATGCGCGCCGTATTCGAGACGCTCGGCATGCACGACGTCGTCGCCAAGTCGACCGGTTCGTCGAACCCCTACAACATGGTTCGCGCCACCTTCGACGCTCTGAAGCACCAGGTTCACCCGAAGGACATCGCAGCTCAGCGCGGCATCAAGTATGCAACGCTGCAGGCTCGTCGTGGCGCCTCCGGCAACGCCTCTGAAGAATAAGAGGAGTTTGACAGATGGCCAAGGCTACTAAGAAGGCTGAAGCGAAGACTGTCACGATCGAACAGATCGGCAGCCCGATTCGCCGTCCGGATGTCCAGCAGCGCACGCTGATCGGTCTCGGACTGAACAAGATGCACCGTCGCCGCACGCTGGAGGATACTCCTTCGGTTCGTGGCATGATCCGTGCTGTCCAGCATCTCGTTCGCGTCGTCGACGAGAAGTGAGACGGAGGAAACGCTCATGAAACTCAATGAAATCAAGGACAACGAAGGCTCGACCCACAGCCGCAAGCGCCTCGGCCGCGGTATTGGCTCGGGCTCGGGCAAAACAGGTGGTCGCGGCGTGAAGGGTCAGAAGTCCCGTTCGGGCGTCGCCATCAACGGCTTCGAAGGCGGCCAGATGCCGATCTATCGTCGCCTGCCGAAGCGCGGCTTCAACAACATTTTCGCTTCCGATTTTGTTGTCGTGTCGCTGGCCCGTATCCAGACGGCGATCGACGCCGGCAAGCTCGATGCCAAGACGACAGTTGACGCAGCCGCCCTCAAGGCTGCTGGTGTCATCCGCCGCGTCAAGGACGGCGTTCGCGTTCTCGCCGACGGCGAGATCAAGGCTAAGATCACCATCGTCGTTGCGGGCGCCTCCAAGCCTGCCGTCGAGAAGATCGAAAAGGCCGGCGGCACCGTGACGCTGCTTTCGGCTCCGGCTGCAGCCGAATAATAATCTGATGATATATCGCCCGGGGTGCTTCACACCGGGCGATTTTGCTCCCATATGTGGGCCTCACAAAAACTTGGCTGGCGCGCCCGCGTCATGCCGGTAAGACTCGAAAACAAGGGTGAGGCATGGGGTTGCGTTGCAATCCGTCCTGAGCCCGGTTTTGAATAATTTCATACTGATTCCGGGTCCGGCCTGTCCCCCAGAGACGCCGGAATTGGTAGCGCGGAGAAACGCATGGCTTCTGCAGCGGAACAATTGGCATCCAACCTCAATTTTTCGACCTTCGCCAAAGCCGAGGATTTGAAGAAGCGCTTGTGGTTCACACTGGCAGCTCTCCTCGTCTACCGGCTCGGCACGCATATTCCGCTTCCGGGTCTCAATCCCGAAGCCTATGCCCAGGCTTTCCGCGGCCAGGCAGGCGGCATTCTCGGCCTTTTCAACATGTTTTCGGGCGGCGCCGTTGAGCGCATGGCAATCTTCGCGCTCGGCATCATGCCCTATATTTCTGCCTCGATCATCGTTCAGCTGATGACCTCGGTCGTGCCGGCGCTCGAAAACCTCAAGAAGGAAGGCGAGCAGGGCCGTAAGATCATCAACCAGTATACCCGCTACGGTACTGTTATCCTCGGCGCGCTGCAGGCCTATGGCATTGCCGCCGGCCTTGAGAGCGGCCAGGGCTTGGTCGTCGATCCGGGCTGGTTCTTCCGCGTCTCCACCGTTCTGACACTGCTCGGCGGCACGATGTTCCTGATGTGGCTCGGCGAGCAGATCACCTCGCGCGGCATCGGCAACGGCATCTCGCTGATCATCTTCGCCGGCATCGCCGCCGGCCTTCCCACAGCCCTTGCCGGAACGCTTGAACTCGGCCGCACCGGTGCACTGTCGACCCCGCTGATCCTGCTCGTGATCATCGTCGCGATCGCCGTCATCGCCATCATCGTCTTTGTCGAGCGCGCCCAGCGCCGGCTGCTGATCCAGTATCCGAAGCGCCAGGTCGGCAACCGGATGTTCCAGGGCGATACGTCCCATCTGCCGTTGAAACTCAACACATCAGGTGTCATTCCGGCAATCTTCGCATCGTCACTGCTGCTTCTGCCGGCAACGATTGCGGGCTTTGCCAGCACCACGGCAATGCCCGCTTGGGCGACATCGATCGTCGCTGCCCTCGGTCATGGCCAGCCACTCTATATGGTGCTCTATGCGGCGCTGATCGCCTTCTTCGCCTTCTTCTATACGGCCATCGTCTTCAATCCGAAGGACACGGCTGATAATCTGAAGAAGCATGGCGGCTTCATTCCCGGCATCCGTCCGGGCGAGCGCACCGCCGAATATATCGACTACGTGCTGACCCGAATCACGGTGATCGGTGCACTCTATCTGGTCTTCGTCTGCATCCTCCCGGAGATATTGGTGTCGCAAACCGGCATTCCATTAGCCCTTGGTGGGACTTCGCTTTTGATCGTGGTTAGCGTAACTCTTGATACGGTTGCACAGATCCAGGGTCACCTGATCGCGCAGCAATACGAAGGCCTGATCAAGAAATCGAAGTTGCGTGGAGGAAAGAGGGGGCGATGAGACTTATCCTTTTGGGGCCGCCGGGCGCGGGTAAGGGAACCCAGGCCCAGCGGATCGTGGAAAAGCACGGCATTCCGCAGCTTTCCACGGGGGACATGCTGCGTGCAGCGGTTAACGCCGGCACCGATGTCGGCAAGCGCGCGAAGGCGGTCATGGACGCCGGCAAGCTCGTCTCGGATGAGATCGTTATCGCCATCGTTTCCGAGCGTATCGATCAACCCGATTGCGCCAACGGCTTCATCCTCGACGGCTTCCCCAGGACGCTCGTCCAGGCGGACGCCACCGAGGCGATGCTGAGGGCGAAGGGTCTCGATCTTTCGGTCGTCATCGAATTCCGTGTCAATGACGACGAGCTGGTTCGTCGCGTTGCCGGTCGCTACTCCTGTGCACAGTGCGGCAGCGTCTATCATGATACCGATAAGGTTCCGGCTGCCGAGGGTGTGTGCGACAAGTGCGGTTCCACCCACTTCAAGCGCCGTCCTGATGACACTCCGGAGACCATGACGGCTCGGCTACAGGTTTACTACAAGGAAACCTCACCGCTGATCGGCTATTACCATGCCAAGGGCAAACTCAAGTCCGTGGACGGGATGGCAGAGATCGATCAGGTGACCGCCGAGGTCGAAAGCATTCTTTCCAAGCTTTAAGGCTTTGAAAATAAACTTGGCGGAACGGTTGCTTTTCAGCAGTGATTCCGCTAAACACCGCGCCAACTCGCGACATTCCATGCGATCGGCGCGGATTTCCCAGGGAAGTCCGGGTGCGGTCGTTTTGACATGTTACGGACGTAAATCTGAACGGGCGGTTCTCAAGAGCCGCATAACGAAGCCCACTTGCCGGATGGCAACTGGAATGCAAGGAGAACAGGCGTGGCACGTATCGCTGGCGTCAACATCCCGACTGCGAAGCGCGTTGTTATTGCGCTGACCTACATTCACGGGATCGGTCCGAAATTCGCACAGGAAATCGTCGAAAAGGTCGGTATCCCGGCCGAACGTCGTGTGCATCAGCTGACGGACGCAGAAGTCCTTCAGATCCGCGAAGCCATCGACCGCGACTATCAGGTCGAAGGCGATCTTCGTCGCGATACCGCGATGAACATCAAGCGCCTGATGGACCTCGGCTGCTACCGCGGCCTGCGTCATCGCCGCGGCCTTCCGGTCCGCGGTCAGCGCACGCATACCAATGCCCGCACCCGCAAGGGTCCGGCAAAGGCAATCGCTGGCAAGAAGAAGTAATTTCCGGGAAACCGGGGTGGGGAGGCTGGCGGTCTGCGCCGGCCTCTTTTGAGTTTGGAGCGGGACCATATAGGCGCCGTTCCGGTGTAGCCGCTGGCATTACGGCGGTGAAGAGATCAACGAAAGGAATACCATGGCTAAGGAAGCCGTCCGCGTTCGCCGTCGCGAGCGCAAGAATATCTCGTCGGGTGTCGCTCACGTCAACTCGACCTTCAACAACACGATGATCACCATCACCGATGCGCAGGGCAATGCGATCGCTTGGTCGTCGGCTGGCGCCAAGGGCTTCAAGGGCTCGCGCAAGTCGACCCCGTTCGCTGCCCAGATCGCTGCCGAAGACTGCGCCAAGAAGGCCCAGGAGCACGGCATGAAGTCGCTGGAAGTCGAAGTCTGCGGTCCGGGTTCGGGTCGTGAATCGGCTCTGCGCGCGCTCCAGGCTGCAGGTTTCATGATCACGTCCATCCGCGACGTGACCCCGATCCCGCACAATGGCTGCCGTCCGCGCAAGAAGCGCCGCGTCTGATCATCGCTCTCGTCACCGGTGAGCGCCTCAGCGCTCCCGGTGGTTTTCAAGCTCGGTTGCCACGATTGGATGGTGGCAACGAACGGAAGGCAAACTCATGATTCAGAAGAACTGGCAGGAACTGATCAAGCCGAACAAGGTGGAGTTCTCTTCGAGCTCGCGCACCAGGGCGACGCTTGTTGCCGAACCGCTGGAGCGCGGCTTCGGCCTCACCCTCGGCAACGCGCTTCGCCGCGTTCTGCTCTCCTCGCTGCGCGGTGCTGCCGTCACGGCGGTGCAGATCGATGGCGTGCTGCATGAATTCTCCTCGATTCCGGGCGTCCGCGAAGACGTCACGGACATCGTGCTCAACATCAAGGAAATCGCCATCAAGATGGATGGCGACGACGCAAAGCGCATGGTCGTGCGTAAGCAGGGCCCGGGTGTTGTCACGGCTGGCGACATTCAGACGGTCGGCGATATCGAAATCCTCAACCCCGAGCATGTCATCTGCACGCTCGACGAGGGCGCCGAGATCCGCATGGAATTCACCGTCAACAACGGCAAGGGCTACGTTCCGGCCGAGCGCAATCGTGCGGAAGATGCTCCGATCGGTCTCATCCCGGTCGACAGCCTCTATTCGCCGGTCAAGAAGGTGTCCTACAAGGTTGAAAATACCCGCGAAGGACAGGTTCTCGACTACGACAAGCTGAACATGACCATCGAAACCGATGGCTCGATCACCGGCGAAGACGCCGTCGCTTTCGCGGCGCGCATTCTCCAGGATCAGCTTGGCGTCTTCGTCAACTTCGACGAGCCGCAGAAGGAAACCGAAGAGGAAGCAGTCACCGAACTCGCTTTCAACCCGGCTCTCCTGAAGAAGGTGGACGAACTCGAACTGTCGGTCCGTTCGGCAAACTGCCTGAAGAACGACAACATCGTCTACATCGGCGACCTCATCCAGAAGACCGAAGCAGAAATGCTCCGCACACCGAATTTTGGTCGCAAGTCGCTGAACGAAATCAAGGAAGTTCTCGCTTCCATGGGCCTGCACCTCGGCATGGAAGTGCCGGCATGGCCGCCCGAGAACATCGAAGATCTCGCCAAGCGTTACGAAGACCAGTACTGAGCGGCGTGAGGAAAAGTGTAAGGCGGTTTTCCGCCCGCACGCCGATCGCAAGAACATAACAAAAGGCAGGCTCTTTCGGCTGCCTTTCCCCGTCAAACAGCAGGCCGATCGCCTGCATGTGCCAGGAAACGGCAGGCCCACTTAGCGTAAGGGCACCTGCATTAAAGGAGAATAGCAATGCGCCATGGTAAAGCCGGCCGCAAGCTCAATAGAACTGCAAGCCACCGCAAGGCGATGTTCGCCAACATGGCGGCTTCGCTGATTACCCACGAGCAGATCGTCACGACCCTGCCGAAGGCCAAGGAAATCCGCCCGATCGTCGAGAAGCTCGTCACGCTCGGCAAGCGCGGCGACCTGCACGCTCGCCGTCAGGCGATCTCGCAGATCCGCGATGCCGCTGTCGTCTCGAAGCTGTTCGACACGATCGCAACGCGCTACGCCACCCGCAACGGCGGCTACCTGCGCATCATGAAGGCCGGCTTCCGCCAGGGCGACAATGCCGCCATGGCTGTGATCGAATTCGTTGACCGCGATGCCTATGCCAAGGGCGCTGCCGACAAGGCCCGCGTCGCTGCCGAAGAGCAGGCTGTCGCCGCTTAATCTTCCGCTCCGGCGGAAACAAAACAGCCGGGCTGCGAAGCCCGGCTGTTTTTGCTTGTACACGACAGCGCCGCGCGTCTTTTCAGACGCGCTAAGGACGCTCTATCACTTTGAATCTGCGCATAATCCTTTCCGAAAATCGATTCCGATTTTCGGGGTTATGCGCTAAACCTGCCGTCTCACGAGGCCGACGCCACTGCGCGATTGCGCGTCCGCCCTTTGCCCTTCTGCTTGTTGCGTGCGATCGGTCGGTAGGAGCGATAGAGGATCAGCGCGATGATCAGCCCGACATAGATATATTGCTCGAGATCGAGGATCTTGGTCGAGAGCGCGAAGTGCAGCGCCCCGCAGGCGGCGATGATATAGACAAGGCGGTGCAGCCAGATCCAGTTCTTGCCGAGGCGGCGGATCGAGAAATTGTTGGATGTCAGCGCCAGCGGAATGAGCATCGCAAGGGCTGCCATGCCGAACATGATGAAGGGGCGCTTCAGCACGTCGTTGATGACGGCGGGAATATCCATCGCCTGGTCGAGCACCATGTAAACGGTGAAATGCATCAGCGCGTAATAGAAGGTCAGCAGGCCAAGCACGCGGCGATAGCGCAGATAGTTCCAGCCGAAGAGATCACGGGCAGGGGAAACGGCAAGTGTTGCGATCAGAAAACGGATCGTCCATATGCCGAGGAAGAGCTCGAAGGTTTTGACCGGATCGGCGCCGAGCTGATCGGTCGCGCCGAGATAGAAAGTCCAGGCCGCAGGCACGAGCCCGACGACATAAAGCAGCCAGACGGAGGCGGGTTGCCAGCGCTTCGGGATGGCGAGCGACAGTTCCGCCATCAGAAATTCGCCTTCAGGTCCATGCCGGCATAAAGGCTTGCCACCTCGTCGGCATAACCATTGAAGGGCAGGGTGGGGTGGCGGCTCGCGCCGAAGAAGCCGCTTTCGCCGATGCGCCGTTCGGTCGCCTGGCTCCAGCGAGGATGGTCGACCGCTGGATTGACGTTGGCGTAGAAGCCATATTCCTGCGGATTGGTGACCTGCCAGGTATTCTTCGGCTGCTGGTCGGTGAGTGTGATCCTGACGATCGACTTGATGCCCTTGAAGCCGTATTTCCACGGTACGACGAGTCGGATCGGCGCCCCGTTCTGGTTCGGCAGCGTTTCGCCATAGAGCCCGACGGCCAGCAGCGTCAGCGGATGGCGCGCCTCGTCGAGGCGCAGGCCCTCGACATAGGGCCAGTCGAGCGATTGGAAGAAACCCTTCTGCCCAGGCATCTCCTCTGGCCGCACCACGGTTTCGAAGGCGACGTATTTGGCGCTGCCGAGCGGCTCCACCTTGTCGAGCAGCGATGCCAGCGGAAAGCCGTCCCAGGGGATGACCATCGACCAGGCCTCGACGCAACGCATTCGGTAGGTGCGCTCCTCGATCGGGAATTCCTTGATCAGCGCCTCGAGGTCGAAGGTGCCTGGCTTGTTGACCATGCCGTCGACCTTGATCGTCCAGGGCAGCGGCTTGAAATCGCCGGAAAGTGCTGCGGGATCGCCCTTGTCGAGGCCGAACTCATAGAAATTATTGTAGGTCGTGACGTCCTTGATCGGCGTCGGTTTCTCGTCGACCTTGTATTTGCTCTCAACGGCGGATAGGGCCGCAGCACTCGCCTTGCCGGCGCTGTAGAGCCCCATGGCGCCAAGCGCTGCCGCGCCGAGGAATTCACGGCGGCGCACATAGATCTGGCGCGGCGTAATCTCCGATGACGCGATCTTCGGCGGGCGATAGCTTGGCATGTCGAAACCTCCTCGGCGGATATCCTGAAATATAGCCCTTAAACGAACCGCCGGCATGTCTAGATTAGTGTCTAAGCCTTGAATATTGCTGACGGGAAGCCAATTTTTTGTGTTCGGCCGTGATGGAATAGGCTGTAACAAAACGTCGCGTCGAACCGTATATGATCGATGGGTCTCATGGCGCTTCTCCCCGGCGTACCGGATTTGGGCTTCCCGGTAGTGACAGCCCCCGTCGATTGGATTAGGACAATTCCAAAAAGCAGCGTTTGCCCGGCCCGCAGGCTCCATGCCGCCCGGCTTCGCCTGATAATTCCGACACGTTGAGGAAGACACCGATGCCAGTTTACCGTTCCAGAACCACGACCCATGGCCGCAACATGGCAGGCGCCCGCGGCCTTTGGCGCGCCACAGGCATGAAGGATTCGGATTTCGGCAAGCCGATCATCGCGGTGGTGAATTCCTTCACCCAGTTCGTGCCCGGCCATGTGCACCTGAAGGACCTTGGCCAGCTCGTTGCCCGCGAGATCGAGGCGGCCGGCGGTGTTGCCAAGGAATTCAACACGATCGCCGTCGATGACGGTATCGCCATGGGTCATGACGGCATGCTTTATTCGCTGCCCTCGCGTGAGCTCATCGCCGACAGCGTCGAATACATGGTCAACGCCCATTGCGCCGACGCCATGGTCTGCATCTCCAACTGCGACAAGATCACTCCCGGAATGCTGATGGCGTCGCTGCGCCTCAATATCCCGACGGTCTTCGTCTCGGGCGGTCCGATGGAAGCCGGCAAGGTCGTAATGCACGGCAAGACGCATGCACTCGACCTCGTCGATGCCATGGTTGCCGCAGCCGATGACAAGATCAGCGACGAGGACGTCCAGACCATCGAACGCTCGGCCTGTCCGACCTGTGGTTCCTGCTCCGGCATGTTCACTGCCAATTCGATGAACTGCCTGACGGAAGCCCTCGGCCTGTCGCTGCCCGGCAACGGCTCGACGCTTGCCACCCATCTCGACCGCAAGCGCCTCTTCGTCGAGGCCGGTCATCTGATCGTCGATCTCGCCCGCCGTTATTACGAGCAGGATGACGTCAAGGCGCTGCCGCGCACCATTGCCTCCAAGCAGGCCTTCGAGAATGCCATGACGCTCGACATCGCCATGGGCGGTTCCACCAATACGGTCCTGCACATTCTTGCTGCCGCCCATGAAGGCGAGATCGATTTCACTATGGCCGATATCGACGCGCTGTCGCGCCGCGTGCCGTGCCTGTCGAAGGTCGCACCCGCCAAGAGCGATGTTCATATGGAAGACGTCCATCGCGCCGGCGGCATCATGTCGATCCTCGGCGAACTCGACAAGGGTGGCCTGCTGAACCGCGATTGCCCGACCGTCCATGCCGAGACGCTGGGCGATGCGATCGATCGCTGGGATATCACCCGCACCAACAGCGAAACCGTGCGCAACTTCTATCGTGCCGCACCCGGCGGCATCCCGACCCAGGTCGCCTTCAGCCAAGAAGCCCGTTGGGACGATCTCGACACCGATCGCGAGAACGGCGTCATCCGCTCGGTCGAGCATCCCTTCTCCAAGGATGGCGGCCTTGCCGTGCTCAAGGGCAACCTTGCGATTGACGGCTGCATCGTCAAGACCGCCGGCGTCGATGAATCGATCCTGAAGTTCTCCGGCCCCGCCCGCGTCTTCGAAAGCCAGGATTCGTCGGTCAAGGCGATCCTTGCCAACGAGGTGAAGGCCGGCGACGTTGTCGTCATCCGCTACGAAGGCCCGAAGGGCGGCCCGGGCATGCAGGAAATGCTCTATCCGACCAGCTATCTGAAGTCGAAGGGCCTCGGCAAGGCCTGCGCGCTCATCACCGACGGCCGCTTCTCCGGCGGCACCTCCGGCCTCTCGATCGGCCATGCCTCGCCGGAAGCGGCGAATGGCGGCACGATCGGCCTGGTGCGCGAAGGTGACATGATCGACATCGACATCCCCAACCGCACCATCAGCCTGCGTGTCAGCGAGACTGAACTCGCCGCCCGCCGCGCCGAACAGGACGCCAAGGGCTGGTATCCCACGGAAGTCCGCAAGCGCAACGTCACGACCGCACTCAAGGCCTATGCAGCCTTCGCAACGAGCGCCGATCGCGGTGCCGTGCGCGATCTGAACGCCCGCTGATCAGCTTCAGCCTACGACCCACCGATGAAGAGTCGGCGGCTCCACCGACCGGTCGCTTTCAAAGCGGCCGGTTGATGTTTTTATAGGTCTCGCCGAACTGCTTCAGCCGCTCGTCATAGGCAGCCTTGATACAGGCCCCATCCGCTCCGCATTCCTGCCGTTTTTTCAGCCAGGCCGTCTGTTCGTCCTGCAACGTTCCGCGCGAGCCCATCGCCAGCAGGCCCGAGAGCAGTTCGAAAGTCGTCACCATCCTCACGTCGGCGTCGTTGAGTGCGCGGTTGTCGCAGATCGCTTTTTCATCCGCCTTCAATTCTTTCGCATCGCAATCGAAGCTTGCTGCCTGTGCCAGGTTCGATGCAATGAGCAGGATCGCAAAGCCGAGGGCCGCTGTCGTCGTTCTTGTCGTGATCATTCATATGTTCCTATTGCTGCCGGTCAGGCTAGCTTCCGCAGTGCCAGAGCCAGGAAGATGATGCAGATGAGCCAGACGGCAAGGATGAAGATCAGTCCGACCCGGCTGGAGGGACGCTCGATGCGCCTTGTCGCCTCCGTACGAAGCTCGTTCATCACCTCTGTGGGAACGAGCCGGATCGCCAGCATGATACCGAGCGGCACGATGAGAAGATCGTCGAGATAGCCGAGGATGGGGATGAAATCGGGGATGAGATCGATGGGGGACAGCGCGTAGGCGGCAACGGCGCCGGCCACCGCTTTGGCATGCCACGGTACGCGGGGATCGCGGCCGGCAAGCCATAGGGCCACGATGTCACGCTTCAGTGACTTCGCCCAGTTTTTGGCTTTTGATATCAGTTGCATGGCCAATCTTCCTGAATCAAATTCACAATGACTTCAACCGGTTTCCAAGACGCCCTCTTGGCTTATTCTTCCATGCTTCCGCCCTCTTTCCTTTCTAGCGTCGGGCCGCAGAACAGGATGATTTTAGGCGGTTCGGCCTAAAATCTGAATTCTGTTCGCAATTAAATAGTTAGAGCATGATGTCGTCCGAAAACCGCTCACACTTTTCGGCATCATGCTCTAAAACGTTCCTCAAGAGGATTCAAAAGGGATACCCATGCAAGGCCTGTTCAAGCGCGCCTCCGTCTCGCTATTCGCTCTCATACTCGTTCTGCCGCTTGCTGCCCATGCGCAGACGGCAAAGACCGTACCCGAGAGCCAGATGCAGATGCAGCTCTCCTTCGCGCCGCTCGTCAAACAGACGTCAGGCGCCGTCGTCAACGTTTATGCGGAAAAGACCGTCCAGCGGCAGTCGCCCTTTGCCGGCGACCCTTTCTTCGAGCAATTTTTCGGCCAGCAGATGCCGAACCGTTCGGAGAAGCAGTCTTCGCTCGGCTCCGGCGTCATCGTCGAGGCGAACGGCACTGTCGTGACCAACAATCACGTCATCGAGGGCGCCGACGATATAAAGGTGGCGCTCTCGGACGGCCGCGAGTTCCCCTGCAAGGTGGTGCTGCGCGACGACCGTGTCGATCTTGCCGTGCTGAAGATCGACGCCAAGGAAAGCTTTCCGACATTGCCGATTGGCAATTCCGATACGGTCGAGGTCGGTGATCTCGTGCTGGCGATCGGCAATCCCTTCGGTGTCGGCCAGACGGTAACGAGCGGGATCGTCTCGGCGCTTGCCCGCAACCAGGTGATCAAGAACGAATTCGGCTTCTTCATCCAGACCGATGCCTCGATCAACCCCGGCAATTCCGGCGGCGCCTTGATGAATATGAAGGGCGAGCTGATCGGTATCAACACGGCGATCTTCTCGCGCGGCGGCGGATCGAACGGCATTGGTTTCGCCATCCCCGCCAATCTGGTCAAGGTCTTCCTCACGTCTGCCGATGCGGGCGTTAAATCTTTCGAGCGGCCCTATGTCGGCGCAAGCTTCGATGCAGTGACCTCGGAAGTGGCTGAGGCGCTGGGGCTTAACAAGGCCCGCGGCGCGCTCGTCGTCAAGGTTTCGGAAGGTGGGCCGGCCGCCAAGGCCGGGCTGAAGGCCGGCGAAATCGTCACCGCCGTCGACGGAATTTCCGTCGAGCATCCGGATGCGTTGCTCTACCGGCTGACGACGGCCGGTCTCGGCAATTCGGTCAAGCTCACCGTCATCGAGAACGGCCGCGAGGAGCAACTGCCGCTGACGCTCGCCCGTGCCCCGGAAACCTCGCCGCGCGACCAGCGTACTATCGGCGGACACACGCCGTTTACCGGTGCCGTCGTCGAGAACCTGTCGCCGCGGGTCGCCGACGAACTGCGCATGCCGCCGGAATCAGCGGGTGTCGTCGTATCCGAGGTGAAAGAGGATTCGCCTGCCGCCCGTCTCGGTTTCGAACCGAAGGATATCATCGTCTCGATCAACGGCACCGACGTGAAGACGACCAGCGAACTGTCCGAAATCGCCGATAGCGACCCCGGCCTCTGGCGGGTCGAGATCGAGCGCGACGGCCAGCGCATCCGGCAGTTCTTCCGATGAGCAACGATCTCTTCGCGCCGCGTGTTCCGGAGGAGGTCGCTGCCAGGCGGCCGCTTGCCGACCGGTTGCGGCCGAAGACGCTTGCCGATGTCACCGGTCAGGAACACCTGACCGGCGAGGATGGCGTGCTGAAAAGAATGATCGAAAGCGGCTCGCTCGGCTCGATGATCTTCTGGGGTCCGCCCGGCACCGGCAAGACGACAGTGGCACGGCTGCTCTCGGGCGAGGCGGGCCTGGCTTTCGAGCAGATATCGGCAATCTTCTCCGGCATCGCCGATCTGAAGAAGGTGTTCGAGACAGCCCGCCTGCGGCGTATGGACGGCCGTCAGACGCTGCTCTTCGTCGATGAGATCCATCGTTTCAACCGCGCCCAGCAGGATAGTTTCCTGCCCGTCATGGAGGATGGCACCGTCATCCTCGTCGGCGCCACCACCGAGAACCCATCCTTCGAACTCAACGCCGCTCTGCTGTCGCGTGCCCGTGTGCTCACCTTCAAGTCGCATGACGAGGAGAGCCTCGAGGAACTGCTGACGCGTGCCGAGGCGATCGAGCAGAAGCCGCTGCCGCTGACGGAGGATGCCCGGGCCAGCATGATCCGCATGGCCGACGGCGACGGCCGCGCGGTGCTGACGCTTGCCGAAGAAGTCTGGCGCGCGGCGCGCGAAGGCGAGAGCTTCGATTCCGAAGGCCTGACGCGCATCGTCCAGCGCCGTGCCCCCGTCTACGACAAGGCGCAGGATGGCCACTACAATCTGATCTCGGCACTGCATAAATCCGTGCGCGGCTCGGATCCCGATGCCGCGCTCTATTATCTCGCCCGCATGTTCGATGCAGGCGAGGACCCGCTCTATCTCGGCCGGCGGCTGGTGCGCATGGCGGTGGAGGATATCGGTCTTGCCGATCCGCAGGCGCTGGTGATCTGCAACGCCGCCAAGGATGCCTATGACTATCTCGGCTCGCCGGAAGGCGAACTGGCGCTGGCCCAAGCCTGCGTCTATCTCGCCACCGCCCCGAAGTCGAATGCGGTCTACACCGCCTTCAAGGCGGCAAGCCAGGCGGCAAAGCAGAACGGCTCGTTGCTGCCGCCGAAGCATATCCTCAATGCGCCGACCAAGCTGATGAAGGGCGAAGGTTACGGTGAGGGCTATCGTTACGACCACGACGAGCCGGATGCCTTTTCCGGCCAGGATTATTTCCCGGAAAAGATGGGCCGCCAGATCTTCTATGATCCGCCGGAACGCGGCTTCGAGCGCGATATCCGCAAGCGGCTGGAATGGTGGGCAAAGCTTCGCAAGGAGCGCAATCCGCGTTGAAACCCGGCGAACCTCAGGAGGCGCGCGGTGTCTTCTGATTTGCCGGCGCGGCAATCACCTTGACGGAAGATTCCGCAAGCCCGTGATGGCCTTCCATATCGACGATGACATGCCAGTGACCGCTTTCCGGAACGGCGATCTTGATCGGCGATTTGCGTGCCACGCCGCCTATATATTTGAAGTCGAGAACCTCGGTGAACCGCTGGAAATTCGGGGCCGTCATCAGGCGGACATTGTTCACCGCATTCAACGACACCTCGATGATCGTTCCGGCGCGTTGTTCCTTGAGATCGTAATGGGTGAAGCGGAAATTCGGTTTCGGCATCGGTCTCGTGGCGTCTGAAGTCTCTGCGCCCGGATTTTACCAGAATGTGGGTTAAGGAAAAGTTGGAAACCGGCCCTTCAGCTTATGTCTTCGTACTCCCGCTGCATGAAAACAGCGGGAGTACGGCAAGTTTTAGTGGATTTTCGCGGTGCCGCGCGCAAAGGGCGCGAATTCAAGCACCATGCTTGCGGCCGCCCTATGGATATCGGCCGAGGGGCAGTTGCATTCCCCCGCGGCGAAGTGGAGGGCGGCCGCCTCATTGATGAAGAGTCCGCCGACGAGGCCATCGCGGTCGTGGACGATCCAGCGGCCGCTTCTGTCGCGGCCGACGGTGAAGCGGGAAGGCGAGGGTGCTGCAGCGGGAAGGCTGCGGCGTTGCTGTGTGTTTGCCATTGTGATGATCCTTGGGTCCTGATGGTTCAGCGGGAGATGAGGTTGAAGGTCATCTGCACCAGCCCGGCAAAGGCCATCGCTGCCGCAAGGCGGGGCGCAATGGCGGCAAAGCCGGAGAGCATCGGATGGGAGGGATCGGCAGCGAGTGCTCTGATGGGACTGCGTTGCAGCGGGTCGCTCGCGGCACTCGGTTCAGTCAGGCGTGACATCGTTTGTCCTTTCGAAATCTCACTCAATCGCCGCTTGACGATGCGGCGGTGTCACGCTTCAACAAATAGGCCGTGGCGGATAGGGTTTCCATTTGGCGCCCGAGACAAAAATATAAAAATCTCATAGGGATAGCGCCTTCCTCGCGCTGCTTTCGTCAAGGAAGGGCGCAAGCGCTTCGCCGATGGCCGAACACAGATCCGGCTCGGCGGCGACAAGCGGCAGCCGAAGCTCGACCTCCAGCCCACGCATCAGCCGCAGCGCGTGTTTGATCCGCGCCGGATCGCCCTCCGGCCCGAGCGCGGATACCAGCGGCAACAACCGATCCTGCAGCGAATGCGCGGCCGAAAGGTTCCCGGCCCGGGCCGCCTGCTGCATCGAGGTGAAGAGCCGCGGCACTACATTGGCGCCCGACGAGATCATGCCGTCGTCGCCGGCGATGGTGAAGGCGAGCGCGGAAGGATCATGCCCGGAAAAGAAGCGGAAGCGCTGCCGCAGGATAGCCGAAAGGCCGACGAAGCGAGCGATGTCGCCCGTGGCGTCGCGGATGCCAAAGATTCCCGGGATGGCGGCCAGTCTGCCAAGTGTTTCCGTCGAAAGATCGCTCGCCGTCTGCGCCGGCGCATGGTCGATAATGACAGGCAGTCCGCCTGCTGCCGCCACCTGCTCGAAGTGGTGGACGATGCCTGTCTGCCCGGGCTTGGAATAATAGGGCACGGTGACGAGTGCTGCAGCGGCGCCCAGCGCTTCCGCCTCACGGGTGAGCGCGATCGTGCTTTCGGTGGAATTGGTGCCGGTGGCGGCGATGACGAGCGCGCGGCCGGCCGCAGACCGAATGCTGAGGTCGATCTCCTCGGCGCGCTCCTGCGGCGAAAGCGTCGGGCCTTCCCCTGTTGTCGAGCAGACGACTAGTCCGTCGACGCCGTTGAGGATCTGCCATTCCACAAGCGCCCGAAGCGCCGGCCTGTCGAGACCGTCATGACGAAACGGCGTAACGAGGGCGGTGATCGCGCCGCCAAGGCGCGGCATTCCAGCCGTTTCCACGGACGGACCTCAGAGCGCGGAATAAATGATGTAAAGCTCTATGCAGGCGAGCACGATGCCGAAGACGATCAGCGCCCAGGCGGTGCGCTTCTCGCGCATCTGCCGGTTACCGCGCGTGATTCTGTGCGGGCGAAGAGGGTGGAAGGCGGAGGACATGATATTTCGCATGGCGTTTGACCTTTGCAACGATGGCAAAAGCCTACTGCCGTTTGCGATAGGAAATCCATTCGGAGTGAAAGGCGAAAATATAGGAATGACATAAAGACCGATGCGAGAAATTTTGAAGCGCGCTGTCGGAAACGCATGATCGCCGCCGTCCTTGCGATATCCAAGCAAACATGGAGCACGGACATGTCGAA
Organism: Rhizobium changzhiense; assembly: GCF_013087625.1. Lineage (NCBI taxonomy): Bacteria > Pseudomonadati > Pseudomonadota > Alphaproteobacteria > Hyphomicrobiales > Rhizobiaceae > Rhizobium > Rhizobium changzhiense. The sequence goes on along the minus strand of NZ_JABFCQ010000001.1, from coordinate 15,903 downwards.
GATGACGCTAATTTCGATGATCGCAACGGCTGCCGCATTCCTGGCCGTGCCGGATATGGCGGGTGCGGGCGGCAATGCACCTGGTATCGAGAACAAAAAGGCGATAGCGCCGATCGTCCGGAAGGGGAGTCTGCCGGTCAACGGCATCCATTATTATTACGAGATCCGCGGCGAGGGTGAACCGCTGCTGATGCTTCACGGCGGCCTCGGGCAGATCGAGATGTTCGCGCCGGTCATGCCTGTTTTCACCGACCACCGGCAGGTGATCGCCGTCGATCTGCAGGGGCATGGCCGCACGCCCCTAGGCAAGCGGCCGATCGAGCTTCCGGCCATCGGTGCCGATCTTGCGATCCTGATGAAGCAGCTCGGTTACGATAAGCTCGACGTCTTCGGCTATTCCTTCGGCGGCGGGGTGGCGTTGAACATGGCGGCGAACGCGCCCGACCAGGTGCGTCGGCTGGTGATACTCTCGGCACCCTATGCGCAGAACGGCTTCTTCCCGGAGATGCTGCCGCAGCAGGCGGCCGTCGGCGCCGGTATGGCCGACATGATGAAGGACACGCCGATGTTCCTCTCCTACAAGGCGGTCGCGCCTGACGTTTCCGAATTTCCGAAGCTGCTCGACGCCATGGGCGCGCTGATGCGCGAACCCATCGACTATAGCGATGCCGTTGCCAAGCTCACCATGCCGGTTATGCTGATCTATGGCGATGCCGACATGATCCGGCCCGAGCATATGATCGAATTCTACCACAAGCTCGGCGGCGGTCTGCGCGATGCGGGTTGGATGCGGGAAAACATGTCGAAGAACCGGCTGGCGATCCTGCCCGATCTCACCCACTACGAGACCTTCGCCTCGCCCCTCATGGCGAATATGGCTATGACCTTTCTCGATGGCGGCGGCAAGGCGCCGAACTGGGCCGAGCAGGTCGGAAAGTAAGCGCGAAGACGGCCGGGTTTTCCCGGCCGCCCTTTCCTCCGCGATCAGCTGCCGCGCTGGTTTTCCCGATCCAACTGGGTCACCAGCGCCAGGATCGTTTCCGAAACCGGCGTCGGCACGGCGCTCAGGCGTCCGAGCGCCACCACCATGCCGACCAACGGCGTGATTTCGAGCGCCTTGCCGCCGATCAGATCCTGCAGCATCGACGTCCGCACGCCGCCGATATGGCGCGACTGTTCCAGCCGCTGCTCGACGGTCATGCTGAACCGCGCACCCAAGGCCTCGCCGACGACGCGGACCTCACTCATCACCTTGCCGACCGTAGCCGAAAGGGCGGGATCCGCCATGATGTCGGTCATCAGCGCCTTGGTCAGCGCGCTGATCGGGTTGAAAGCGGCGTTGCCCATCAACTTGCTCCAGATCTCGCCGCGGATATCAGCTGTCGTCGTAATGCTGAGACCGGCGCCGGTCAGCACCGCGGCGATCGCCTCGAGATCGGGCGAGATGTCGCCGGAGGGCTCGCCGAGCACGAAGCGGCCGTTGTGGGAAAGCTGGATCTCGCCGGGGTTGATCACCTCGGCACCCTGATAAGCGACGCAGCCGATGACGCGTTCCGGCCCGATCAGCCGCCACAGCCTGCCGCCGGGATCGAGCTCGTCGAACTGCAGCTCGGCATGCCGGCTCTGGGTATCGCGGTGAAAATACCACCACGGAATGCCGTTGAGGATCATGACGACGCGGGTGCCCTCCTTAAGGAGGCCTGCAATGCCTTCGGCAGCAGGTGCCAATTGATGCCCCTTGAGGCCGGTGATGATGAGATCCTGCGGCGGCAATGTCCTGGGATCGTCGGTCGCAGTGAGGCGGACATTGAGCGGCCTTTCCGCATCGGCTTCGCGCAGGCTGAGACCGTTGTCGCGGATGGCGTCGAGGTGCGCCCCACGCGCGATGACGGAGATGGTGGCGTCGTTTGCGGCTTGGCTTGCAAGCTTGGCGGCGATAGCGCCGCCGAGCGCCCCGGCGCCATAGATGCAGATGGACTTGATGGACATGCTCGCCTCTTCATGGTGATGATCGAACCTAGATCTAGGTCATTCCAGGCGTGAGGCGAATGCTAATTTGCCGCATCATGCGTTTTCCTGCGGTCACAGCGGCGCTGTCGCCGCATCCCGAGATCTAGGATGCGGCGGGCAGTGCCCTTCAGGCCAAGGCCGTTGCATCGCTTGGAAAATCCGTGGACAGCGCGAGCTCGCGCCAAGCGGCAAGTTCCTTTTCGACGCTGGCATGCTGCTCCTCGATCACGGCTACCGTATCGCTGCCGAACGGCATGCGCAGCGGCGGATTGGGCGAATTGGCGAGCGCCATGATGCCGGCGGCAAGCTTGGCGGGATTGCCGGGCTGGGCATGGTTTGCGTCGGCAGCGAAACTGCGCATGTTGCCGGCCGGCGTACCCTCGTAGTCCGCGATGGAGGCCGGGCTGATCGCCAGCGAAGTGTCGGCAAGGAAGTCGGTGCGGAAGAAGCCCGGCTCGACGATCGTCACCTTGATGCCGAAAGGTTCGAGTTCGGCGGCCATCGATTCGGACAGGCCTTCGACGGCGAACTTCGTCGAGCCGTAGACGCCCCAGCCGGGATAGCCGAAGTAACCGCCGATCGACGAGAAGTTCAGGATGTGGCCGGAGCGCTGGCGGCGCATATAGGGCAGCACGGCGCGCGTCACCTTCAGCAGGCCGAAGACGTTCGTGGCATAGAGCCTTTCGATCTCTTCGGCCGTGGCTTCCTCGACAGCGCCGAGCAGGCCGTAGCCGGCATTGTTGGCAAGGACGTCGATCCGGCCGAAGCGGGCGATGCCGGCAGCCGCGGCTTCCTTGGCCTGTGCCTCGTTGGTCACGTCGAGGGCGACGGCAAGCAGGTTCGGGTGATCGCCGAACTGCTCGGTCACGGTCTTCGGGTTGCGGGCGGTGGCGATGACGGCATCGCCTGACGCAAGGGCTTCCATGGTCATCAGCGCGCCGAAGCCGCGGGATGCACCAGTAATGAACCAGACTTTCATGACGAATTCCTTTCGAACGGTTCGGTTGCGGCATCTCTGTGCCGACGAGGTGAATTTGACCGAAAATCCATTGCTGTATAAGGTTTGTTATTCTTGAAACTATGATGAGTTCAATTCAGCAATGCGTGCTACCGAACTGTCCGAACTCGCGGCCTTTGCCGCCGTCGCCCGGCATAAGAGCTTTCGCAAGGCGGGCGAGGAGCGAGGTGTCACCGCCTCTGCGGTGAGCCATGCCGTGCTCAATCTCGAAGACCGGATCGGCATCCGCCTGCTCAACCGCACGACGCGCAGCGTCTCGCTTACGGAGGCCGGCGAACTGCTGATCTCGCATCTCGACCCGGCCTTCGGCGAGATGGTGGCAGCGCTCGATGCGCTGAACCGCTATCGCGACACGCCGTTCGGCAAGGTGAGGATCAACGTGCCGAATTCGATCGGCCCCTTTGTCATCGGTCGCATTATCGGTCCGCTGCTGAAAAGGAACCCCAACTTGCAGCTGGAGATCAACGCAACCGACAGGCTGGTCGATATCGTCGAGGAGGGCTTCGATGCCGGCATCCGCTTCGGCGAGCGCGTCACCGAGGGCATGATCGCGCTCCGCATAAAACCGCGCATCCGATTGGTCGTCGTCGGCTCGCCCGCCTATTTCGAGACCCGGCCGAAGCCGGCGACACCGCACGAGCTCAAGCGCCATCTCTGTATTCAGAACATGTTTCCGTCAGGCGCGCGTTATGCCTGGGAGTTCGAGAAGGACGGCCAGACGGTGAGCTTTCAGCCGACCGGACCGCTGTCGCTCGACGATCACGAACTGATGATGCAGGCAGCGCTCGGCGGCGTCGGCCTTGCCTACATCTGGGAGCCGCGCGTGGAAAAGGCCGTTGCCGGCGGTGAACTGATCCAGGTCCTGGACGACTGGTGCCAGCCGGAGGAACCGCTCTATCTCTACTATCCTAGCCGCCGCCATATGTCGGCGGGCTTCAGGGCGGTCATCGACGCGATGAAGGCGGAGTAAAAGAGGCCGGGATGCCGGCGATCGTCTGAAGCGCCTCGAAGTAAACCGTAAGGTCGCGGGCAGGATCCGCCGGGAGTGCGGCCGCACGAAACACCTTGCCTCCCGTCGCCTCAACCCCTCCGTCGATCATCAGGTTGTCGGCCATGCCGTGATTTTCGATCGCAATACCATCCGGTCCGCGTGGGCGCCCGCTCGTCTCATCGATATCGAGTCCCGCATACCAGATCGAGCGAACACGCAGACCATAGTCGTCGGGGTGATTGGTATAGGCAAAGACCGCTTTTCCCAGCGCAATCATGAAGCCGATCTCGTAGACCGTACCCGGATCGGCGCTGACACCTCGAAAGGGAGTGACATTGGCAAGGCAGATCTCGGCTCGACGCATGGCATCGTCGTTGCGTGCGTAGATCTCTGCGGCCGTCCGCTTTACTGGCGTCTGGTTTTCGTCGCTGCCGGGACCGGTCGGCTCGAAGCCGAACTGGCGCGCCAATCGGCGTTTTTCGGCCATGATGGGCATGGCATCCGGAAGAAAGACTTCCGGGCCGGCAAGGTAAATGGTGGTCATCGGTATCCTTCACTCACACGCGAGACGAGGCGCCAGGGTGGGAGCAGCCAGGCACGTGGTCCATTTCCGACGGAAGCGCGGCAAATGGCAAGCCGTACCGGCAGGCATTGTCCAATTTTTTTAGTAGCGCCCGATGCGCCGGCAGTGGACGGGCAACGGCCGACTTCATTCCCGACACAAGCAGAGGCGCGTCCGGAGGAGCCGCCCTATCTCCATCATCGGGTCGCCGCCTGAGACCGGCGGGCTTCAGGCGGCGAGGCGATGCAGGCGGAGTGAAAAGCTTGGGGTTCGCGCCTGTCACCCTTTTGACTCCGGTGGACGAACCGGCCAAAGATGCCGCCATGGCCTGCATCGTCGGGAGAGGTTGATGAACGGTCGGATTTTGCCAACTGGTATTCGAAGAGCCCCAAAGCGGCTCAAATGTCTGTTCCCCGCTTTGGCTGCGCTGATGCTGCTCGCCTCGGCGGCGGTCGGGCGGGACATTGGGCCGCAAAGCCCGGCCTCGGGCGAACAGGTCGAAAAACTCATCGGCCTCTGGAAGGATCACTTTGCCGGCGCCGATAGCCTGCAGCAGCGGCGAACGGCCTTCAGGACGCTGATGGAGACGACGCCGGGGCCGACGCGCATCCAGGTGCGGCAGGTCGATGCCGACGGCGTCGACGCCGAGCTGATGTGGCCTGCCCGTCTTCATCACCCGATCGGCCAAAGGGTGATCCTCTATATCCATGGCGGCGGCTTTTCCAGCGGCTCCATTCGCACACATAGCCTGCTTGCCGGCTCGCTCGCCAAGGCGGCATCCAGCGACATTCTTCTCATTGATTATCGGCTGATGCCCGAATATGCCTATCCCGCGCAGATCAACGACGCGCTGACCGCCTATCGCTGGCTTCTCGACAACGGCTATCGGAGCGAGAATGTCATCGTGGCCGGAGACGGCGCCGGCGGCAATATGGCGATCGAGACGGTGCTGAGGCAGATGCAGGCGGCAAAGCCGTTGCCGGCGGCTGTGATTGCGCTCAGCCCCATCACCGATCTTGCCGCGACAGGCGGATCTATGACATCAAACGCCGGAAGCGATCCGCTGGTCGACAAGGACTGGATCGAGACCTTGCGCAAGACCTATCTCCGCAGCCGGTCTCCGACCGATCCCCAGGCATCGCCGCTTTATGCTGACATGACCGGCTTTCCGCCGCTGTTGCTGCAGGTCGGCTCCGGCGAAGTCCTACTGGACGACGCGCTGCGGCTCGCCGACAAGGCGCGCCAGGCTGGAGTGGACGTCACCACCGAGGTCTGGCCGGGCATGCCCCATCAGTGGCAGCTGTTTCCCTCGCTGCTCGACGATGCCGATCGGTCGATCCAGAATATCGCCGAGTTCGCGATCCGGCATTTTGCGGACAAACCGCCGGAGTAGGGGCCGCGAGAGCAGATACTCACGCTCTCCGTCATCGCATCATTGCGCGCGAGACGGTGACGGCGCCAGAGGCCGCTCGACCTCTCGGCCGACGCTGAGCGCCTTTCGCACATTCGGCTCCAGCCGCTCGATATAGGCATGGTCCGGTGCAGCACCCAGCGCATCCAGCATTTTCGAGAAGAAACACCGGGCCGCTGCCGCAGCCGTGACGTCGAAGACATCGGCGTCGCTCAGCCCGTGTTTCTTCAGCCCGTCGATGTCCTGCTGCGTCACCGACGTCGCATCGCGAGCCACCTTGGCGGCAAAGGCCATGATCGCGCGTTCGCCGGCATCGATCGGCGCCTTCTCCGTCTCGTTGACAACAGCCGTCAGCCCGTCGCTGGTGAAACCCTCGCGCAGCAGCACCGAGCCGTGCGCCAGCATGCAATACGAGGATTTGAGCTCCTTGGCCGCCGCCAGCGTCACCAGTTCGTAGCGCCGCAAGCTCATATGGCCGCGAATGCTCGAAAGCAGCGCCGCCCAGCTCTCCATCACCTCCGGCCGATGGCCGAAGGCCCGATACATGTTCGGCAGATAACCATAATTCGCCTCGGCCGACGCATACATCGACGTCGTCTTCTCGCTGGCGGATGCATTGGGGGTGTGAATGAAAGCCATGGCATGATCCTCCTCTATTGTGAGAAGGATAGGGTAGATAAGCAGGACAGCAATCCTGAAACGTCAGGCAGCGTTATTGGTCGCGGAAGCGTTGCCATTTCTCTTGATTGGAAGAGTTACGGTAAACGTCGATCCGCATCCTCTTGCACTTCGAACCTCTATCGAGCCGTTGTGCAGTTCGATGATCTGCTTCACCAGGTTGAGGCCGATACCGGTTCCGGCAATCCCGGTCGACGTCCGGGCCCGAAAATAGCGCTGGAACAGCCGGGGCACGTCTTCGGCGTCGATCCCCACTCCATCATCGCTGATCGAAACTTTGACGTTTCCCGTCTCTGCCCATGCCGTGACGCGAATTTCGGAAGTTCCAGGCGCGTACTTGACGGCATTGGAGAGCAGGTTAGTAAAGACCTGCGCCAATGTGCGGGGGTCGGCATCGATGAACTCCGGCAGCCTATCGATATCCAACACAAAGCTGTGCGATTTTGCGATCGTCGACTGCCGCTCACAACAGGTTTTTATCAATGATCTCAATGCGCAGGCGTCGTAGTTGATGTCGATCTTGCCGGTATCAAGCCGTCCGGCTGACAGGATGCTCTCCATAAGATCGACAATCCGGTTCACCGATGCGCGGATTTGATCGACCTTGTCACTGAGAAATTCGGGCTCGACCGCCCCCTTTTTTCGCAGCAGTCGCTGGGCGGCAGCGTCGATGATAGCAAGCGGGGTCCTGAATTCATGGGATGCCATCGCCACGAATTGCCGCTGCAATTCGTTGATGTTCCGCTCCTGCGCCAGCATTCGCTCGAGTTCCCGCGCCTGCCGCTCGACTTCCGCCGTGCGGCTCTTCACCGTCGCTTCGAGCTGATCGTGATGCCGGCGCAGCTCTTCGGCAAGTCGAACGGTCTTGGTGACGTCCTCATGGGTGGCCACGTATCCGCCGCTTTGCATCGGATTGTGGGTGATCTTGATAACGCGCCCATCGGCGAGGACGATGTTCTGGCTGGCCGGCGCACCGCGGGCTGTCGCTTCAAAGACCACGTCGAAATAGGTCGTGGTATCGGCCGGGCCATTTCCCTCCCGGCTGCGATAGGCCAGGATATCCACAAGTGGCGTTCCCGGTTGCGTCAGCAGGTCCGGCAGATTGTACATCCGTGCGTAGGAGGCGTTGCACAGGATCAAGTTCTTTTTCGAATCGAACATGCAAAGCCCATGCGGCATGTTGCTGAGGGCCGCGTCGAACCGGTGATGTTGTTCGGTGAGACTGTCTTCGACACGGATAAGGGTCGAGATGTCTTCGTAACTGAGGATCCAGCCCCCATCCCGCGACGGGGCGCAGGTCAGTGAGACCATCCCTCCGTCGGAAAGGGCAAACTGAGACGTCGGCCGTCCACCGACCGTCGACTGTCGGGATGCCACTGCACGGCAGTCTGCGGTGCCCGGCAATCCGTCGATGTTCATGCCCTTGCGGATAGCGCCTTGCGGAAGGCCGAGAATATCAAGCGTGCGTGAATTGAAAGCCGTCACCGTACCGGCAGGATCAAGCAGAACAATGCCCTGAGGCAGGCTCTCAAGGATAGATTCAAACGAGTGTGGCATCATCCGGTCCTGCTTCAGATCTGGCGGGTTGCACGTATCCGTAGCATTCGTTAGAAACGATAAAGTTTCGCTAATGTCTCCGGGCGGGCGTTCCTTGAGAACAATTCCAGCCAAACTGCGCCGCGATTCTGCGTCACTTAGCCGAGTTGGGCCAGTTGCTCGTCCAGAAAATCAAGGCTGTCCTCGCCCACCTCGTTGACGTCACTCGGCATGGGTTCGCCGGTCTCCTGATAAACAAGCCAGGCAACGTACATGACTGCCGTCGTGAGCGCATTCCAGGCGCCTTCGCTGGGCTTTCCGGCCGCCTCGGAGAGTCGGCGAAGCGTCCCGCGCTCCTCGTCGCTATAGACAAGATCGGAGACGTATCGGCCGGTCAGTCCTCCGCCATCACCCCAGGTGCGGATTGCCGCCAAGGCGGCCTCGGCTTCGGGCGCGTGGGGTTCGGTATGCTTGATTTGGATGACCAGAGACGCGGCGACGGCTGCCAAGCGCCGTGCTTGCTGGCGTGGCGGCAGAGCGATCAGTTCAGCGCGTAGTTTCATCTGTTCACGCTCTTTACGGGCCTGGTCGCAAAATTTTCTGCCTATCGAGGTTATTGAATCCACGACATCTGCCGCGATCCATCCTCGGAATTGAAAAGCACGATGGCTGCCTTCGCATATATGTTGTCATCTGGGATAAATCCCATATCGAAGCGGCTATCCAGACTGTTGTCACGATTGTCGCCCAGCACGAAGTAATGCCCGTCGGGGACAACGAATTCCCTTGTATTGTCGCCACGGGCGTTGTCCACTTGCTCAACGATCGCATAGCTGCGGCCAGATGGCAGCGTCTCCTTAAACGCCTGCACTGTTACTGATTGATAGGTCAAATCACCTGCCGGCTCGCGCACAACTGCGGTACCATTCAAGTAGAGAACACCCGATCTCATCTGAATGCGGTCACCTGGCAGGCCGACGACGCGTTTCACGTAATCGACCTTCGAGTCCATTGGCGTCCGGAACATGACGACGTCTCCTCGCTCCGGTCCATGTCCAAATATACGACGCTCCGGTCCAAGCCCGTACGGGAGCGAATAGCGGCTGTACCCGTAGGCGTATTTTTGCGCGAACATGTAGTCGCCGCTCCGCAAATTGGGCAGCATCGAGCTCGACGGTATCGTGAATGGTTGAAAGGCGAAACTTCGAACCAGCATCGCTAAGGCGAACGGTGCAATCAGAAAGATCAGGGCAAGACTATACCACCGCGAATACCACGGAAACACGGTGTCTGTTGGCATCATCTTTGCTGCACGATAGCCATGCAGTAGGCCGATCAGACGCCAGGCCAAGAACAGGAAATAACCAAAAACAGCGGCTGACGGAACGCCAAACAACCAGAGTTGCGCGATCGAGATGACGATGCCAACGGTAAAGTAAGCAGTCGCTTTCCAGCCGCGCCCGAGATAGGCCATAACGACATCTGGACCGAATAGAAATCCCAGCGTGGCTGCACAAATGGGGTGGCGAGCGCGAAAAGCTCTAAAAATTTGCATAAAAATCTCAATAGGTTTGACGAATATATTCAGCTCTCGACAGGCGCCTCGTTTCGACTTGTAGTCGATGTCGTGAAAAATGCCAGCCTGAGATTTGGCCGTGTGCTTCACAGAAACTCTAGCTTTCTCGTGCCCGAGAATATCGGCAAATGCCTCTCTTCTGCGGTCTTAATTTAGATCGTTCCAATTATTTTGGCGCTTTCACCGCCAAAAAAATGCGCACGGAATTCGCTCGTACCCAGCATTTGCTGGTATTCGTGCAAATTCCTCTTGACATAATTGGAACGTTCCAAATATTTAACGATCAGTCGACGTTGGCGTCGGGAGGGCAAATGACAAAGGCGCGGGTAACCGTCATCGACATTGCGAAAGCCGCCGGCGTCTCCAAGTCGACGGTTTCGCTAGTGCTTCAGGGGTCCTCCCTGGTCAATGAGGCAACGCGCGCCAAGGTCAACGCCGTGATGCGCGAGTTGGGCTATGTCTATAATCGCGGCGCCGCCAATCTTCGCCAAGCCGGCGCCAAATCGAAGATCATCGGCGTCGTCGTCAACGACCTGACGAACAGCTTCTTTGCCGAGCTGGCGGTTGGCGTCGATATGGTTGTCCAGTCGGCCGGCTTCGTGCAGTTCCTGTCGAACACCAGTGAGAGCATTGACCGGCAGCGCGAGGTCGTCGCGTCGATGCGGGAACATGGCATTTCGGGGCTGATCGTGTCGCCAGCGCGCGCTACCGATGCCGCAGACTTCAAGCCGCTCGTCGCGGCAGGCATACCGGTGGTGGTTGTCGTCCGAAACCTGCCCGGCGCCAAAGTCTCGTCGATCGTCTCCGACAACCGGGCCGGCATGATGTCGGCGGTCAAGCATTTGGTGGGGCTCGGCCACACGCGCATCGCTTTTCTCGGCGGCTTTCCCGACACCGCTGTCTTCGACGACAGGCTTGCCGGCTACCGAAGCGGTGTGGAGACTGCAGGGCTCGACTATCACGAAGAACTCGTCATCGCGTCGGCACCTTCGCGGGCCGGCGGGGTGGAGGCGATCGGCAAAGCGATTGCTCTTGCCCGTCGGCCGACCGCAGCCGTCTGCTTCAACGATGCCGTCGCCTTCGGTGTTTGCGACGGATTGCGTGCGCGCCGTCTGGAGCCTGGTGGCGACTTCGCGGTCGTGGGTTTCGACGACGTCATCGAGGCTCAGGCAGCGGTTCCCGCGCTGACGACGGTCTCGGTCGATCCGCAGGGCATCGGGCGACGGGGCGCACAGATGCTGCTCAAGCAGATCAATGCGGGCAAGGCCGAGGCGGAGACGGTGACGACAGCCGTTCGGCTGGTCGTTCGCGAAAGCTGCGGCGCCGGCAAGACCGCGCCGGCGAGGACCGGCAAGAGCGTAAAAATCGAAACAGGACGCTGAGTAATGCACATGCAGAAGCATCTCACCCCAGCCGAAGCCGCCGCGCTAATCCCGGATGGCGCTGTTGTAACGGTGTCTTCCTCGAGCGGTCTCGGTTGCCCGGACCTCATGCTGAAGGCGATTGGCGAACGTTTCGATGCGACCGGCCATCCCCGGGATATCACGACCCTTCATCCCATCGCCGCCGGCGACATGAGCGGCATCAAGGGCGTCGACTACATTGCCAAGAAGGGCCTGCTCAAGCGCATCATCGGTGGCTCCTATCCGTCCGGCCCGTCATCGTCTGAGCCGCCGCTGATCTGGCAAATGATCACCAACAACGAAATCCCGGCCTACAACATTCCCTCGGGTATCCTCTTCGACATCCATCGCGAAGCCGCCGCCAAGCGGCCGGGCGTCCTGACCAAGATCGGCATCGATACATTCGTCGATCCGGAGCGGCAGGGTTGCGCGATGAACGGCCTGGCGTCCGAACATCCGGTGGTCAAGCGCGTGAGCTTTGAGGGCGATGACTGGCTGTTCTTTCCCGCAATCGTCCCCGAGGTCGCCATCATCCGCGCCACCACCGCCGACGAGCGCGGCAACCTGACATATGAACATGAAGGCGCCTATCTCGGTGGCCTCGATCAGGCGCTAGCCGCCCGCAACAACGGCGGCATCGTCATTGCGCAGGTCAAACGGATCACCAAGGAAGGCTCGCTGAAACCGCATGACGTCCGGGTGCCGGGAATGCTGGTCGATTATGTGGTCGTCGATCCGGAGCAGAAGCAGACGACGCAGACGCAGTACGATCCGGCGATTTCGGGGGAGATTTTCCGCCCGCTCGATACATTCAGCGTTCCGGAGTTCAATGTTCAGAAAGTCATCGCGCGCCGTGTCGCGCAGGAACTTCAGGCGGGAAGCTGCGTCAATCTCGGATTCGGCATATCGGCCAACGTGCCGCGCATTCTGCTGGAGGAGGGGCTGCATGGCGCGGTCACCTGGGTCATCGAGCAAGGCGCGGTCGGTGGGGTGCCGCTGCTCGACTTCGCCTTTGGCTGCGCCTCCAATGCGGACGCCTATATGCCGTCCCCCTATCAGTTCACCTATTTCCAGGGGGCAGGCTTCGATGCATCGCTGCTGTCCTTCCTCGAGATCGGCAAAGACGGTTCGGTCAATGTCTCCAAGCTCTCCTTCCGGCCGCATGTGACGGCCGGCGCCGGAGGTTTCGTCGACATCACCGCGCGGGCGAAGAAGATCGTCTTCTCCGGCATGTTCAACGCCGGAGCGAAGCTTTCGATCGCCAATGGCGCCCTTCTGATCGAGAGGGAAGGCAGGCTGAAGAAGCTGGTGAACGAGGTCGAACACGTGACCTTCAGCGGCAGGCGCGCGATCGAGCAGGGGCAGGATATCACCTATGTCACCGAGCGGTGCGTGATGAAGCTGACGCCCGACGGCATCGTCCTCACCGAGATTGCCCCCGGTATCGATCTCCAATCCCACATCCTCGATCAGTCGGAGTTTCCATTGATCGTTGCGCCTGATTTGAAGGTCATGAACGCCGCGCTCTTCGCGGAGTCTGCGATCGGTCTGTCGCTTCCGGGAAAAAAGGCACGGACGCTGGAGGGCAGCTTCCATGGCTAGCGGAACCGTCAGAATTGACGTCGATGGACATGTTGCGACGCTGACGATTTCTCGTCCGGAGAAGCTGAACGCGCTCGACCTCGACATGCTGAAAGCGCTGGCAGACGCGGCCGACGCGGTGGAGGCGAACGCCAATGTGCGCGCTGCCGTTCTCACGGGCGAAGGAAAGGGCTTTTCCGCCGGCGGCGATATCAAGGCCTGGGGCGGAATGTCGCCTCAGGAGTTCGGTCATCTCTGGGTTCGCCACGGCCACCGTATCTTCGAGAGACTGGCGACGCTCAGGGTGCCGCTGGTCGCGGCTCTGAACGGCCACGCCCTCGGAGGGGGGCTTGAGCTTGCGGGGGTTGCCGACATTCGCCTCGCCGAGCAGCACATCAAGATCGGCCTGCCGGAGACCGGCTTGGGAATGGTGCCGGGCTGGTCGGGGACACAGCGTCTGGTGCGCCGGTTCGGCGCGCAGGCCGTCCGGCGCATGGCCTTGGGCGGCGAGATATTCACCGCCGAGGAGGCGCGTCTGCTCGGGATCGTCGACGCGGTGGTTCCCTCGGGAAGCTCGCTTGCTGCCGCCAGGGAATACGCTGAGCGGATTGCCGCAAGGGGCCCGGCTGCCGTCGAGATCGCCAAGTTGATGATCGCATCGGCGAACGGCGAAGACAACGGAACTGCGGTCGAAGCCCTGGGCTCGATCCTCGCTGCGAAGACCGGCGATCTGAAGGAGGGCGTCGCATCATTCAGCGAAAAGCGCCCGGCAACGTTCAAGGGAGAATGGTAATGACGGTTCTCGTCAACCCCACCGCGCTCAGCGACCACAAAGCGCGTGATTTCAAGATGCTCATCGATGGCAAGTGGGAGGCTGGTTCCTCCGATCCGATCGAGCGTGTAGCGCCAAGCCATGGTGTCGTAGTCAGCAGGTTTCCGACCGGCAGCAAGAGGGACGCCGAGCGTGCGATTTCCGCGGCACGCAAGGCGTTCGATCTCGGGCCGTGGCCGCGAATGACTGCTTCCGAACGTTCCGCCATCCTGCTCAAGGCTGCCGATCTGATCGCGGCGCGTGCGGACGAACTGGCATTTCTCGATGCGATCGAGGCAGGGAAGCCGATCACGCAGGTGCGGGGAGAAATTGCCGGCTCCGTTGACATATGGCGCTACGCGGCGGCGCTTGCCCGGGACCTCCACGGTGAAAGCTACAACACGCTCGGCGACGGCACGCTCGGCGTCGTCTTGCGCGAAGCGATCGGCGTGGTGTCGATCATCACGCCCTGGAACTTTCCGTTCCTGATCGTCGGCCAGAAGCTGCCGTTCGCTCTGGCCGCCGGCTGCACGACCGTCGTCAAGCCCTCGGAATTGACCTCGGGATCGACGCTGGTGCTGGGAGAAATCCTGCAAGAGGCAGGCATTCCGGATGGCGTCGTCAACATTGTCACCGGTACGGGCCCAGAGGCCGGCGCGGTCATGACGTCGCATCCCGACGTCGACATGGTGTCCTTCACCGGCTCGACCGGTGTCGGAAAGCTGACCATGTCGAATGCTGCTCAGACCCTGAAGAAGGTCTCGCTGGAACTTGGTGGGAAGAACCCGCAGATCGTCTTCCCGGATGCCGATCTCGATGCTTTCATCGATGCCGCAGTCTTCGGCGCATACTTCAATGCCGGCGAGTGCTGCAATGCCGGCTCGCGGTTAATCCTTCACAAATCAATCGCTTCCGATGTCGTCAAGCGGATTGCCGAGCTGTCGAAGGCGGTGAAGGTCGGCGACCCGCTCGATCCTTCGACGCAGGTCGGCGCCATCATCACGCCGCAGCATCTGGAGAAGATATCAGGATACGTCGCCGGCGCCAGGAGCAGCGGTGCCCGGGTCGCGCATGGCGGCGAGACGCTCGATCTCGGCATGGGGCAGTTCATGTCGCCGACGATCCTTGAAGCGGTCACCCCTGATATGGCCGTGGCGCGCGAGGAAGTCTTTGGGCCGGTGCTTTCGGTGCTGACATTCGAGACGTCAGCCGAAGCGATCAGGATTGCCAATTCCATCGACTACGGCCTGTCGGCGGGTATCTGGAGCCGCGATTTCGACACCTGCCTGACGATCGGCCGCTCGGTGCGGGCCGGCACGGTCTGGATGAACACCTTCATGGATGGCGCCTCGGAACTTCCCTTTGGCGGCTACAAACAGAGCGGCCTCGGCCGTGAGCTCGGCCGCCATGCGGTCGAAGACTACACGGAGACCAAGACGCTCAACATGCATATCGGCAAACGCACCAGCTGGTGGATGCCGCAGACGGAAAAGCCGGCTTAGCCGGCGGCCGAACTACGCTCGATGAGGGCGGGTGATTGGTGCGGGAATGGGTCCCGCATCTTCCAAACTGGAACTGGGAGGTTCTTCGATGAAAAGGTTTTTGACCACGACCGCAATGATCGCATTGGCTCTGGCCGGCGCTCACGTGTCCGCACGAGCTGCCGACGTGAAGGAAGTGCAGATGCTGCACTGGTGGACGTCAGGCGGCGAGGCAGCGGCGTTGAACGTCTTGAAGCAGGATCTGTCGAAGGAAGGTTTTGCCTGGAAGGACGTTCCTGTTGCCGGCGGTGGCGGTGACGCGGCGATGACGGCGCTGAAGGCGATGGTGGCGGCCGGCACCTATCCGACAGCCTCGCAGATGCTGGGTTATACCGTGCTCGATTATGCCGAGGCCGGCGTCATGGGCGACCTGACGGAGACGGCGAAGAAGGAAGGCTGGGACAAGTCGGTTCCGGCAGCGCTGCAGAAGTTCTCGGTCTATGACGGCAAGTGGGTGGCTGCCCCGGTCAACGTGCATTCGGTCAACTGGCTGTGGATCAACAAGGCGGTGATGGACAAGATCGGCGGCACGCAGCCGAAGACCTTCGACGATCTGATCGCGCTGCTCGACAAGGCGAAGGCCGCCGGCGTGATCCCGCTGGCACTCGGCGGCCAGAACTGGCAGGAAGCGACGATGTTCGATTCCATCGTACTGTCGACCGGCGGTCCGGAGTTCTACAAGAAGGCCTTCAACGACCTCGACGAGGAATCGCTGAAGTCCGACACGATGAAGAAGTCCTTCGACAATCTGGCGACGATCATCAAATATGTCGACCCGAACTTCT